>JASGFX010000028.1:0-40836 GCA_047605325.1 Solirubrobacterales bacterium
CGGCGGCGATCTGCAGCCCGCTGGTGGCAGGGTCTTCGCCGAGCGCGGTGACGACTCCGAGATCGCCACACTGCTCAGCCAGGCGATCCAGGGCCATCTGCTCGTCGAGATCGAGCACTACAAGGAAGACCAGGACACCTTCACCAGTCGCACGATCGAGCCGTATTCGCTGATGAACGGTCGCGAGGGTTGGTACGTGCACACCTGGGACCGCGAGCGTGAGGCTCCGCGCGACTTCCGCCTCGACCGCATCAAGACCGCCGACGTCACAAACGATCTGTTCGAGCCGCGCGACGGCATGGTTCCCGACCTCGCCGGCTGGGCGCGCACCGGCACGCTCGACACGGCCACCACCGCGAAGATCTGGATCAGCCCCGAACGCGCCGCGCGCGCCAAAGAGGAGTACGAGCCTTCGCTCGAGCTGAAGGACGGCGCGATCCTGATCGACCTCCCTTACGGCGGCATCAACTGGCTCGTCACCGAAATCTTCAAGTTCGCCGGCGATGCCGTTGTGCTCGAACCGGAGGATGCCCGCGCGGCCGTCAGCGAGGCCGCCAAAAGCCTCGCCGCCGACCTGAAGGGCGGCGGCCTCAAGGCCGCTTCCACCCGTCCCCGCCCGGCCCCGCGCAAGAAGCCAGTCGCTGCCGGCTGATTTGTTTCGCGCGGCGCACGTTTGTGCCGCGCGTGTCACGCCGGCATGACGAAAGCGTGCAGTTTTTGACGCACCTGTCCCTCAGGGAGAGGCGTGTCCAAAGATCCTGCTTGGAAATGCGCAGTAGCTCGCGGGCTCGGGATAGGCTGGCGCGCATGGCTTCGAAGCGCGATCAGATCAAGCTCTCCAGCGCCGAGATCACCGAGTTCCTCGAAGAGCACCGCACGGTGGTGGTCGGCACGAATGGACCGCGCGGTGTCCCGCACCTGATGCCGCTCTGGTACATCGTGCGCGGCGAGGAGATCTGGGGTTGGACCTTCACGAAGTCGCAGAAGATCAAGAACCTTGAGCGCGATCCGCGCGCGACATTGCTGTTCGAGGACGGCGTCTCCTACGACAAGCTGCGCGGCGTCTCGTATGAGTGCGACGTCGTGGTCGACGACTCATATGAAGTGGTGAAAGCCGTCGGCATCGACCTCTTCACCCGCTACGGCGACGGCGACTATCCCGTCGATCCGGTGATCGCGATGATCGAACAGCAGGCCAGCAAGCGCAGCGCGCTTCGCTTCATCCCGACACGCACCATGAGCTGGGACCACCGCAAACTCGGAGGGACATATTGAAACTGCGTGAGGCCAAGCCCGACGATTCCGCGCGCCTTGAGTCGTTGCGGGTGCGCGCATGGCGCGAGGCCTATCCGGGACTGGTCGAGCAACACGTACTCGACGATCTCGACCCCGACGATCCGACCTCCGTGCTCGTCTGGAAGAACCTGATCGACCAGGGCGACATGCGCGTGGCGATCGCCGAGAATGAGGGCGGCGACCTGCTCGGGTTCTGCGCAGTCGCCGCCCCGAGCCGCGACGCCGACGAGCCCAGGGGTGTGGCCGAGGTCGTCGCGCTCTATGTCGATCCCGCGCACTACCGCGGCGGAGTCGGCCGCGCGCTGATGCAAGCGGTGGTCGCACGGTTGGGCGAAAGCGAGCTCGGCTGGAAAGAAGTCACCGTCTGGACGCTCGACCGGAATCACCGAGCGCTCGGGCTCTACGAATCGCTCGGGTTCAGGCGTGACGGCAACGAACGCACGGACGAGCACTGGAAGTGCCCGGACGTGCGGCTCAGGCTGGCGCTCTAGGGACCGGCCGGAATGCCGGAATTGCCGCCGCGCGACATCATCGATCGATCCGCCTCGCGCCAAGCGAGCAGCGCGACCGCGACGACGAACACCTGCTGCTCCTCGGTCAGCCCGGCCGGCCGATTGAGTTCAACGATCTTCAGGGGAAACCCGCCGCCCCCGACCTCGCTGACCAGCGAGTCGCGCTCATTCAGCAGCGAGTGATTGACACCGAGCTTTGGCTGCGCCAGTACGAAATGGCGATCGGCGACCACCAGGCGCCATCGCGATGTCGACCCCTGCGCGTAACCGACCTCTCGTTCGTCGTCGAGCAGCCAGAGCTGGTCTCCATCCGCGCGAAAGTTGTAGTCGTGTCCCGGGCGGATCAGCTCGATCGCATCGCGGGACACCTTCCATCCCGACGGCCTGACGATCGTGAAGTCGCCGCAGTGAAACTTCCCGAGCCCCTTACGAACGAACTCCATCAGTCCGGCCGATACATCGGTGCGCGCGAGTGCCCGCGCTCCTCAAAGTAAGCCCACTCCTCTTCGCCCAATGGCGTTGACGGCTTGTCGGCGAACCACCACTCGCGGCCGATGCGGGTCCAGTTGGCCGAAGCCTCGAGCCGCCCGAGCACGGCGAGCACACCCGTCTCCATGCGGCGGCCCATCAGCTCGTCGGCCGGCAGTGACGCCGTGCGCACGAGTTCGAAGTACTGACCGCGCGGGTCACTCAAAGCGCTGATCGCCTTCATCACGTAGCGACGGGTGATCTTCTGCTTGCGGCCAGAGAGGTACCAGCCGCCGACAAGCTTGACGTGATCCATCAGCAGCTCGACATTGAAGTTCTCGCGGTCGCGGATGAACCCGAGCTCCTCCATCGAGTCGGCGAATGAGTCCGGGTCGTCGTTCAGCACCGCAGTGACAGCCGCGACCTGCAGCGCCATCTGACGATCGCCGAGACGCTTGGTCATGCCGTAGTCGAGGAATGCGACTCGGCCATCCTTCATCCAGACGTAATTGCCCGGATGTGCGTCTGCGTTGAGCTGATGCAGGTGGTAGATCGAGCCCATCGAGAAGCGGTAGATGATCTCGCCGAAGCGATCGCGCCGTGTCTGGGTGAGATTGACGACGTCGTCGAACTCCATCCCCTCGACCCACTCCGAGACCAGCACGCGTTCACGCGAAAGCTCGGTGACGACCTCGGGCACGTGAATGAACGGATGGCCGCGGTAGGCGCGCGCAAAGCGACGTTGATTCTGGGCCTCGAGTTCGTAGTCGAGCTCTTCCAGCACGCGCGCCTTCAGCTCCTTGGCGACTGAGCGCGCGTCGAGTCCCGGTGCGACCATTCTGCCGAGCCGCAGAAACAGCGCTGCGTTCTCGACATCGGCACGCAGCGCATCGGCGATGTCCGGGTACTGGATCTTCACGGCGACGTCGCGCCCGTCCTTCAGCGTCGCGCGGTGCACCTGTCCGATCGAGGCTGCGGCGGTGGCCTCCTGGTCGAACTCCTTGAACATCCGCGAGATCGGCACGTCCCACTGATCGTCGAGCACCGACTTCACGCGTTTCCAGGACATCGGCGGGGCGCTGCTACGCAGCTTGCCGAGTTCGCGCTGATAGATCTCGCGGTACTCCTCGGGCAGCATGTCGACATCGATGATCGACGCCATCTGGGCGACCTTGATCGCCGCCCCCTTCAGAGAACCGAGCGTCTCCACCATCTGCTCCGCAGACTGCGAGTGCCGCTTCTCGAGCGCCTGCTGACCGCCCTCACGCCCCCGGAGCACGTTCGCCGAAGCAGTACCCGCGAGCTTGATCCCCTGCCCACCAAGCGCCTTGCCCACACGAGCAGCCCGCCCAACGCGGGACTTCGAGATCGACTTGTCCTCTTTCTTCTCCGCCATCGCTCATTTTCGAGCGTAGTTGCCAAGCGCCATAGAGCGCTCGGCGTCATAGGTATTCGCCCGCAGCCGGCATAAGCCGGCGAGGACGAATATCTATGGCGGCAAAGAGACGACTCCACCACGCCGACAACGACCGAGAAACCCGCTAGAATCGCGCGCCGCATGTCTGACGAACGCCAAACACTCGAACTGTCCGCCCGCCAGAGCTTCGGCTCTCGTGAGGGCCGCCGCCTCCGCAAAACCGGAAATGTCCCGGGAATCCTCTACGGCCGTGGCCGTGACCCGCAGGCATTCTCCGTCAATGAGCACGACCTGCGCGCCGCCCTCAAGGCCGGCCACGCGCTGTTCGACGCCGAACTCGAAGGCAGCTCTGTTCCGGTGATCGTCAAGGACCAGCAGCACCACCCCGTGCGCGGCGACTTCACGCACATCGACCTCCTCGAGGTCGACCTCAAGAAGGCGATCCACGCAGTCGTGGCCGTCGAACTGACCGGCACGGAAGACGCTCCCGGCGTCGTCCAAGGCGGAGTTCTCGACCAGGTCACGCGTGAACTCAACATCGAGGCGCTGCCGACCGACATTCCCGACTCGATCACGATCGACGTCTCGGCGCTCGAGATGAACGAAACCTTCAACCTCTCGCAGGCAACGATCCCATCTGAGTTGACCGTGCTCGACGACGCCGAGGAGACCGTCATCGCGACGATCACCCCGCCTACCAAGGTCGAGGAGACCACCGAGGTCGAAGAAGAGACCGAGGTAGTCGGCGAGGGCGAGGCCGCTGCCGATGCAGCAGACGAGTCCGAGGGCGACTCCGACGAGTAGTCGCTCGCCGGGCGTCCGCCTAGCCTCAATCTCATGAGTTTCTTCAAGCGCTCGGGCACGCCCGTGCCTGTCGACTGGTTGATCGTCGGACTCGGCAACCCCGGTAAGCGCTACGCGCACACGCGTCACAACATCGGCCAGCTCGCGGCCGAGCGCCTGATCGCGCAGCACGACCTCGGAAGGCCGAAGGGCCGCTACGGAGGCGCCTTCGCCGAGGGCCGTCTCGGCCCCGGAGGTCCGCGCGTCGCCGTGCTGATCCCCGAGACCTACATGAACGAGAGCGGTCGCTCGGTCGGCCCGGCGCGTGGCGAACTGCGCGTCGCGCCCGACCACATCGTGGTGATCCACGACGAGATCGACTTTCCCTTCGGGCGGATCGAGAGCAAGCTGGGCGGTGGCCACGGAGGCCACAACGGGCTGCGCTCGATCAACAGCGGACTCGGCACCGCGGACTATCGCCGCGTTCGTGTGGGCGTTGGCCGGCCGGACTCGACCGATCCTGAGATCGTCTCGGCCTGGGTGCTCGGCAGATTCACCGAGAAGCCGACCGAAGTCGACACGCTGATCGACGATGCGGTGCGCGAAACACTCCGCACAGTCGGCGTCTGAAGCAGTTCAGCGCCCGAGGAGTCCCGCTAGAACAGCGTTTCTGTTTGGTTGTTGCTCGGGCGAACCGGACGCGAACGCGCGGGCCTGCTCGGCGCCGTCGCCTTGGCGACCGCGCGCCGAGGCTCGACGCGAATACCGCCATACGGGCGCTTCGTCGTGAGCGACAGCTGTCGCTCGGGCGGGGCCAGCATCACGCGCTGCTTGCGTGCCTCAGCGCGAACAGCCGCCTCTGAACGACGCAGCTTCCGAGCGATCGTGCTCGCCGGAACCTGGTGCTCGGCCATGCGCTCGAGGCGCATGCGATCTGCTCCCGTCCATGCTCGCCCTGTGCGAGCTTCTGCCTTGGTGACCTTCTTCATACTCACCAACCTACGGGTCGGGCCGGACGAACATATGTTCGTATTGGCCGTTCGCCGGGAATCGCTCAAATCCTGCCCGGCTGCTCTCTTATGTAAACACCAAAGCATCGTTTTTGTTGCTGCAATTCTGTGAACTTCACGTCTTCTAAAGTCCCGGACCGGTGAGCGATTTCAGCCTGCCCGTACGCCAGACCGAAGACGACCCGCTGTTCGACGCGCTGGGCGGCGATCACGCACGCCCGTTCGTATCCAAGGCCTTCACCCCGTTTGCGCTCGCGGCCGCCGCGCGGCGCCACGCGACCGGTCGCACCGGCCTGATCGTCACCGCCGACGACACCTCCGCGCGCGACCTCGCTGCCGATCTCGCTGCCTATCTGCCGGAACGCTCCGTGCGCGCGTACCCGGCGCGCGGTGTGATGTACGAATCGCACCTCGCGCCGCCGCCCCACCTCGTCGGACTGCGCATCGCGGCGCTCGACTCGCTCACCGCCAAGGACTCGGACGCCGTCGTCGTGATCAGCGCCGGCGCGCTGGCGGAACGTGTGCCCGATCCGGCGCTGCGACCTCACGGCTTCATGCTCGAGCGCGGCGGCGTCGCGGAGCTGGACGAGCTCGCGCGTGATCTGGTCGCCTCGGGCTACGAGCGCGTCGACCGCGTCGACGACCGCGGGCAGTTCGCATTGCGTGGCGACATCCTCGACGTCTTCCCGGCGACCGGCGAGAGCGCCGTCCGCGTCGAGTTCTTCGACATCGAGATCGAATCGCTGCGCCGCTTCTCCACCTTCACGCAACGCTCACTCGAAGACGTCGAAAGTGTCGAGATCGAACCCGCGACCGAGATCGCGCTCGAGCACACCGAAGAGGCCGCAGCCGCGCTCGCCGAGGCCGAAGAAGACGACGAGGCCCATCCCGCCGACATCGCCGAACTTCTGCCGATCGACCGCTTCCACTCGGTCTTCGATCTGGTCCCCGCGAACACCTGGCTGGCCGTCGCCGGCATCGAAGAGGTCGGCTCGACCCTCGGCGAGCTCTGGTCGGACATCGAGGCGACCTACCACGACCCCGCCGGCCACGGTCTCTACGTGCCCACCGACGATGTGCTCGACCGGCTCGAGGACAGCTCGGACCTCGCGATCAGCAACCTGACCGTGCCGCCGGGAGCGGCCGAGCTGCGCGCCGAGCATCCGGCGAGCATGGCGCGCAACTTCGACGCCGCAGAGGTCGAGATCGAGAAGCTCCTGCGCAGCGGTTATCGCGTCGTCGTGGCCTGGAGTCGGCAGTCAGAGCTCGAACGCGCTCGCTACAACCTCGCCCGGGTCAAGCCGTACGAACTTGCGGAAGCCGACCAGGTGCGCGAGTGGGCCGGTGTTTTCTTCGCTCAGCAAAACCTGCGCGAGGGCTTCGTATCGCCCGCGCTCAAGCTCGCGGTCGTGCCCGACCGCATGCTGCTGCGCAGCTCCGGCCGAGGCGCCGCGGCAGCCGTCGGCGGCGGGTCCGGGCGCGGCCGGATCGCGAGCTTCGCCGATCTCGCGGTCGGCGACATCGTCGTGCATGAAGACCATGGCATCGCGCGCTTCGACGGCTTCGACACGAAGACGGTCGGCGGGATCACCCGCGACTACCTCACCCTGGCTTACCGAGGGGAGGACAAGGTCTTCCTGCCGGCCGAGCAGATGCACAAGATCAGCCGCTATTTCGGAGCCGCTGGGCCCGATGGCGTCAACCTCAGCAAGCTGGGCGGGAAGGCGTGGGAGAACCTCAAGTCCCGCGCACGGAAGGCCGCGCATGAGCTGGCCGGCGAGCTGATCAACCTCTACGCCGAGCGGCGCCGCGCGATCGGCTTCGCCTTCTCCCCGGACACCGAGATGGTCGCGCAGTTCGAGGAAGGCTTCCCGTACCACGAGACGCGCGACCAACTCGACGCGATCGAGCGCGTGAAGGAGGGCATGGAGTCGCCCCAGCCGATGGACATGCTGATCTGCGGCGACGTCGGCTTCGGCAAGACCGAGGTCGCGCTGCGCGCCGCGTTCAAGTCGGTCCAGGATTCCAAACAGGTGATGGTGCTCGCCCCGACCACGATCCTCACGCAGCAGCACTTCGGCACCTTCAGCGAGCGGATGCGTGATTTCCCCGTGACGGTGGATTTTGTCAGCCGCTTCCGCAGCAAGGCCGAACAGAAGGAGACGCTGGCAAAGTTCGAGAGCGGAGAGATCGACATCCTGATCGGCACGCACAGGCTGCTCTCGGCCGATGTGCGGCCAAAGGATCTCGGATTGATCGTCGTCGACGAAGAGCAGCGTTTCGGGGTCAAGCAGAAAGAGCTGCTGCGCCAGCTGCGACTGACGACCGATGTGATCAGTCTCTCGGCCACGCCGATTCCACGAACCCTGCAGATGGCGATGGCCGGCATGCGCGAGATCGCGGTGATCGCCACTCCGCCGGAGGGACGAAAGCCGGTGCGCACCCACGTCGGCGAGTGGGACGAAGAGATCGTCAAGCAGGCGCTCACGCGCGAGCAGGAGCGCGAGGGACAGTCGATCTACATGCACGACCTGGTCGGCACGATCGACGAGACGGCCGACCGTATCCGCGCGCTGATGCCAGGGCTGCGCGTCGAGGTGGTCCACGGACAGCTCGACGAGCACACGCTCGAAGAGCGAATGCTCGGTTTCATCCGCGGCGACCACGACTGTCTCGTCTGCACGACGATCGTCGAGTCGGGCCTGGACATCCCGTCGGCGAACACACTGATCGTCGAACGCTCCGACAAGCTCGGCCTGTCGCAGGCCTACCAGATCCGCGGGCGCGTCGGCCGCGGCCGCGAGCGCGCCTTCGCGTACTTCCTCTATCCCGGCGCCGCAGCCCTCACCGAGGTCGCTGCGAGCCGCCTCGCGACCCTCGCCGACCACACCGAGCTCGGCAGCGGGTTCAAGGTCGCGATGCGCGATCTCGAGATCCGCGGCGCCGGCAACCTGCTGGGCGAGGAGCAGTCAGGACACATCGCGGCCGTCGGTTTCGATCTCTACGTGTCGATGATCGACGCGGCCGTCGCCGAGCTCGAAGGTCGCGGCGATGAGACCGCGCCCGAGCCAGTCAGGCTCGATGTGACCGTCGACGCGTATGTGCCGAGCGACTACGTGATGTACGAGCAGGCCAAGATCGAACTGCACCGTCGGATCTCCGGCGCACGCGAACTCGCCGACATCGGATCGCTGCGCGACGAGCTGGCCGACCGCTTCGGTCCGGTGCCCGAGCAGCTCGAACGGCTACTCCAACTGCAGGAGGCGCGGATCAAGTTCGGCCGCTGCGGAGCGCGCACCGTCGGCTTCGCCAACGGCAGACTGGTGGTGGCCCCGCTGACGCTCTCGGCCGAACAAGTCGCCCTCGTCAGAGAAGATCACCCCACCGCCATCTACGATCGTGGGCAACGCACGATCGCAATGCGTGTGGATGGGGAGCCGGAAGAGCAGTTCGCTGTGCTTTCGGGATTGGCGGATGCCCTCGTGGGCGCTTCTGCAGAGGCGTTAAGCGTGTCTTAGGTAGCGCGACCAGCGTTGTTTGCGGGGGTTTCGACTGATATGTTCCCAGCGCTTTTTGACCACGCTGCGCACAGTCAAACAAATCAAGTGAGATTGAAAAAGTGAGCGAAACCTCTTCGAACAAGGGCTCCGGCGGAGCCACCAACGACCCCGGCAAGGTCACATTCTTCGGCCAGCCGGCCTGGTTGGTGATCGGCGGATTTGCGCTGCTCGCCGTCCTCATCGTCCTCGTCGTCAAGTTCTCGTCCGGAGGCGTTCCCGATGACGCCGTCGCGAGCGTCGACGGTCAGGCGATCCCGATCAGCCAGTTCAACAAGACGCTGAAGATCAACTCGACGGCCAACGGCGGCGTCGTGCCGGATCCTCCGGACTTCACCAAGTGCATCGCCGCGAAGAAGAAGAGCTCGCCGAAGCTCAGCACCTCCGCGCTGAAGACCGCATGTGAGAAGGACTGGGAGACCCAGAAGACCACGATCATGACCTCGCTCGTCCAGCAGAAGTGGTTCGAGCTCGAGGCCGAGGACCGCGGCATCAACATCTCAGACGCCCAGGTCAAGGCGCGCTTCGCGCAGCTCAAGCAGCAGTCCTTCCCGAAGGAAGCCGACTACCAGAAGTTCCTCAAGCAGTACGGCCAGACCGAGGCTGACCTGCTCCAGCTCGTGCGCGCAAGCATGATCCAGGAGAAGGTCCAGTCGTCTGTGACCGACATCCCGACTCCGGGCACCGGTGCCGTCAAGGACGAGTACGAGAAGAACAAGTCCAAGTACGCCACGCCCGCCTCGCGCGACCTGAACCTCGTGTTCAACTCGAGCAAGGCCAAGGCCGACGCCGCCAAGTCGGCGCTCGACAGCGGCGACAGCTGGGCCAGCGTGGCCAAGCAGTACTCGCAGGACTCCGTCTCCAAGCAGAACGGTGGCAAGTTCCCGGGCGTGACCAAGGGTCAGTTCCCCGACGAGCTCGACAAGGCCGTCTTCTCGGCCGACAAGGGCACGATCGTCGGTCCGATCAAGACGCAGTACGGCTACTACGTCTTCGAGGTCACCAAGGCCACCCCGGGCAAGCAGCAGACGCTCGCTCAGGCCTCGGCGACGATCAAGTCGACGCTCCTCCAGGAGAAGCAGCAGAAGGCCCAGGAAGACTTCCAGAAAGACTTCACCGACAAGTGGCGCAAGAAGACCAAGTGCGCCCAGGACTTCAAGGTCCCGGCGGTCTGTGGCAACACTCCGAAGCCGAAGGGCTCGACCGCAGCGACCGGCGCGCAGTAGGCCGCTCGCAGATCCAGCATTCGAAAAACGCCCGGCCATATCGGCCGGGCGTTTTTCGTTTGTGGGCCGGTCTTTCGGACTAGGCTTGGCGCCGCATCCATCCCCACGATTTCTCGGAGTACCAAGCATGTCCGGTGTAAGCAAGACGCTCGCAAGGCAGATCCTCGACAGCCGCGGAAACCCGACCGTCGAGGTCGAGATCACGCTCGAATCCGGCGCGACCGGCCGCGCCGCGGTGCCGAGTGGCGCATCCACCGGCGAATACGAAGCCGTCGAACTCCGCGACGGCGGTCCCGAGTGGGGCGGGAAGGGCGTCACCCAGGCCGTCGCCAACGTGAACGGCGAGATCGCCACCGCGATCCTCGGCCTCGACCCGGAGGAGCAGGAGGAGTTCGACGCCCGCCTGCTCGAACTCGACGGCACGCCCAACAAGGGGCGTCTCGGCGCAAACGCGCTGCTCGGAGTTTCGTTGGCTGCCGCGAAGGCCGCTGCGGCCGAGCGCGAGCTGCCGCTCTGGAAGTACCTGGGCGGCGAGAACGCGCACATTCTTCCGACTCCGATGATGAACGTGCTGAACGGCGGTTCGCACGCCGACAACTCCGTCGACTTCCAGGAGTTCATGATCGTGCCCGTCGGCGCCGAGACCTTCGCCCACGCGATGCAGATCGGCACCGAGGTCTTCCACGCCCTGGCCAAGAGCCTCAAGGGCAAGGGGCTTTCAACCACCGTCGGCGACGAGGGCGGCTTCGCGCCGAATCTCTCGAGCAACGAGGAGGCGCTGACCTCGCTCATGGCCGGCATCGAAGCCGCGGGGTATCGCCCCGGCGACGACGTCGCGATCGCGCTCGACCCGGCGACTTCCGAGATCTACGAGAACGGCGTCTACAACCTCCAGCACGAGGGCCGCAAGCTCTCGAGCGAGGAGATGGTCGGCTACTGGGACGAAATGGTCTCCAAGTACCCGATCGTCTCGATCGAAGACGGCCTCGACGAGAACGACTGGGACGGCTGGAAGCTGCTGACCGAGACGATCGGCTCGAAGACCCAGCTCGTCGGCGACGACCTCTTCGTCACCAACCCCGCACGCCTGACCGAGGGCATCGAGCGCGGCGTAGCCAACAGCATCCTCGTGAAGGTCAACCAGATCGGCACGCTCTCCGAGACCCTCGAAGCCGTCGGCATCGCGAAGCAGGCCGGCTACACCGCCGTGATGAGCCACCGCTCGGGCGAGACCGAGGACGTCACGATCGCCGATCTCGCAGTCGCCACCGGATGCGGCCAGATCAAGACCGGTGCGCCGTCGCGCTCGGACCGCGTGGCCAAGTACAACCAGCTGCTGCGCATCGAGGAAGCGATCGGAAACGCCGCGAAGTACCCGGGCAAGGCCTCTTTCAAAGCGCTCGTCTAGAGGCCGATTCGGGCAGGGGTCGGGTTCGCGCAAGCGAACCAATACCCCATGCCCTCACGGACGAAGCAGCGCGTCCGCGTGGCCCACAAGAGCAAGGGCCGCGCGGTCAGCAAGGGGATCAACTGGAACCGGCTGCCGGGCAACTGGCTGATCGTGATCGTCGCGGCGATGGCGTTCCTCTACGTGCCGCCGCTGAAGGGCTACTACGACCAGCGCAAGGCCACCAGCGAGGCGCGAGCTCACCTGCAGGATCTCGGCAGGGAAAACCGCGCGCTCAAGGCGCGTGCCCGCTCCTTGAAGAAAGAGTCGACGATCGCCACCGAAGCCCGCAAGCTCGGCATGGTCAATCCAGACGAGCGCCCGTTCGTCGTCCTCAAATAGGACGACCGAGCGCGGGCCTTTCAGCCCGCGCTGGCAGTCTCGGTTTCAGTGGAAGCGTCTTGCGAGGATGAATCCTCCTCGGAGAAGCGCTGGATGATGATCTGGTCGGACGAAATCTGGACTGTTATGGGACGATGCCCAGCCCAGTGTTCGGCGTACACGGGATCGTCGATGATCGCCGGGTCCAGCCAGAGGCCGTACCCCTCTTCTCCGTGATCGAAAGTCGCCTCGAAAGCAGGACGGCGGCGGCCTCGGCCTCCGCGGCGTCCTCGCCGCCGGCGGCGGCCGGAACCATCTCCGTCGCCATCTTCGTCGGCCTTCGCGGCGTCCGCCTCGCGCTTTGCGAGCGCTGCCTCGAGATCGGCAGCGATCAGCGCGTCGTCTTCGGCTCGCAAGTCAAGTTCGTCTTCGACCCCCGGAGTGGAGGTGGTGGCATCTGCCTGAGCACCGCCGTCTGCATCGAGCGACTGCTCACGCTTGAACGCGGCGATTTCGTCTGCCGACGTGTCAAGCTGATGCGCGATCCAGGCATCTGTGCGGCCCTGGCGGACCCAGACGCGGATCTGATTGAGGTGTGGTCTCAGCTGTCTTGTTGCCATGCCGCTGACGATATCAGCGGGTCTGCGGCGCAATTCGAGCGGTTTTCTCGGCCTGGGGCTGGACAAACTGGCCAGTCATCCAGTAAGGTGGTGAAACTGCGGGAGCAGGACAACCCGCGCGTAGCGGAAAGTCGGTACCATCACCGCTCAGCCCCGAGCTGGAGGATGGCCCCGGATCGTTCGCCGCTCGCTGACGTAAGTGCTTGGAGGCGCTGCAATGCTCGTACTCACCCGGAAATCGAATCAGAGCATCATGATCGCGGACGACGTCGAAATCTCCGTGCTCTCGATCGTGGGTGACAAGGTGCGCATCGGTATCGAGGCGCCCAAGAGCATCCCGATCTTCCGCAAAGAGGTCTACCTGCAGATCCAGCAGGAACAGGCCGAGGCGCAGGCGACATCGCCCGACGCCACTCCCGAGGCAGTAGACGCTGCCCTCGGCGAGATCGCCAACGGCAGCTAGCTAAGCCATCAGCATGCTGAGCACCTGGAACATGCCCCAGGAGACCAGCACGACGGTGGCGGTGAGGACGACCAACAGTGTCACGAAGCGCCGAAACTGGTGCTGTTCGTGCTGCTCGCGGTGACGGTTCTTCGTCCGCTTGATCGCCTCTGCGCGCACTTCGTGGCGCCGCTTGCGATCTGAGTGAGTGTGCTCGTGGAACGCACGCTCGAACTCGGCAACTGATTGCCGCATCTTCATAGCGATTTCATCCTAGCGGGGACAGGCACCCCAGAGGCCCTTGTTTGTGCGAATTGCCACACGCTGGAGCCCCTCGAAGTAGTCGGCCTTGGAGGTGTTCGGCGGCACCTCGATCGTACGGGCGTAGCCGCCCTCGAGCAGCTCGGCGTTGACGAACGTGCTCCCGACGTACACGAACGCGAGCGATCGACCGTACTTGTCTTCGGCCTCGCGGTCGGGCACCAGACGCACGGTCTTGCCCTGCACCAGCTTCCGATTGAAGTCGCTGGCCTGGTGCGCGAAGCACTGCACAGGCGTGTTCGGCTTGACGGATTCCGGCGTGTCGACGCCTATGTAGCGAACGCGCTCGGTGGCGCCGCCGGCCTCGCGCACCAGGATCGTGTCGCCGTCGACGACGCGGAGAACCTTTGCGGTCCGCGCGGCTGAGCTTGCCGCGCCGGACTGAGATTTGTCTGACGGCGCCGGCGAATCCGTGATCAAGAGATTCGCCAGCACCACCAGAACGGCGAACACGGCAACCCAGGCCGCCGCGCCCGCCTTCGACATCGGACTACGGCTTGCGAATGACGTTCTTGACCAGCGTGTCGCTGATCTGACCGACGATGCGCTTGGCCGCTGCCGGCTTGCGCTGCCAGATGTTGCGGCCGTAGATCACGCCACTACCGCCGGCCTTCATGACCTGCTTCGTCATTTCGAGCACTTCGGCGTCGGAAGCCTTGGAGCCACCCGAGAGGACGACGAGGCTGCGACCCGCGCTCTCGACGCACTGGCGGATCGCTTCCTGCTGGTCGACCTTGAGCTTGTTGTACGGGGCCGGCGAGTCGACATCGGAGTCGAGACCGACCTTCGGCATGTTGATCTTCACGATGTCCGCGCCCATCTCCATGGCCATGCGGGCGGCGTAGTCGATCGCGTAGAAACTGTCCTGACCACCCTTGGCTGCGACGGCGCTGCCGCGCGGGTAGCTCCAGACGACCAGCGGAAGGCCGTATTTCTCACAGTCAGCGCGAACTTCACCGAGCTGCTTGAGGTCTTCGTCCTGGCGCGGCGAACCGACGTACAGCGTGTAGCCGATCGCGGTGGCTCCGAGACGGACGCCGTCCTCGACCGAGGCGTTGACCGCCGAGAAGGCCTCGGCGCTGGATGGGATATCGGTCTTGCCGTTGACCTTCAGGAGCAGCGGCACCTGTCCGGCCCAGTCCGGCCAGTACTTGGTCGCAAAACCGATCTGGCAGGCGATGCCCGAGTAGGCCGAGCCCGCGGCGATCGCGAACTCGTAGTCCGGGTCCTTCGAAGCGGGGTTCGGGAAGAAGTCGCGCGGACCGTGCTCGATGCCCTGGTCGATCGGCAGGAACATCAGCGTTCCGTTGCCCGGACCGTGGTTGTAGAGCATGTCGTAGAGGCGCGCCTTCTTGCCGGGCGACACCACGTCGAGAAGGGACTTCTGAGGAGAGGACTGCTTGGCCATTGTGGGGATTGCTCCTGGGTCTTGTGATCCGCGCTTGCGCAGCGGCAAAGTTGCGGCCCAGAGCATAATCGAGCGGAAAAGGCCGGGCAGGGCGGCATGTACGCTGCCGCGCAGTGAGTCCTGAGCGAGAACTCTTCGTCGTCTGCAGCAATTGCGGCAATGAGGTGAGTCCGTACGTGACCGAGTGTCCGTACTGCGGAACCCGCCTGCGCAAGCGCGCACCCGATCTCAAGAAGCAGAAGAAGCTCGAGGAGAAGCACGAGCGCCGCGAGGCCAAGAAACGCGCGCGATTGAAGTCGCAGTACGAAGGCGGTGGCGCGGGTCCCGAGTGGTACGACCCGATCGGCGGCCGGCCGATCGCGACGATCGTGCTGATCGGCGCCGCGATCGTCGCGTCGGTGATCGCGGCCAGCGGGATCGATCAGGTCTCGGACTGGATGATCTCGAATCTGATCTACGCGAAGTTCTTCGGCGGCATCTCCGCGCACCCGTGGACGCTCGTCACCTCACCGATGCTGCAGGGCTCGTTCGGATATGGGTTCGTCTGCCTGTTCATCGCAGCGATCTTCGGCGCAGGGATCGAGCGCCGTTTCGGCGCCGCCTGGTTGGTCGGGGCGTGGCTCATCTGCGGCGCGCTCGGAGTGGCAGCAGAAGCGCTGCTCGCCCAGCAGGCGATCACCTTCGGGGCATACGCGATCGCCGTCGGTTTCGTGATCGCCTGGACGATCGTGGTCGTCAACACCGACGACCTTCGCGATCACGACACCCTCGGCCTCGGCGCCGTCGGTTTCGTACTCTGCCTGCTGCCCCTGGCGACCGACGCCGCGCGCATCTCAACGCTGCTCGGCGGCATCGTCGCGGGCATACTCGCCGGCGCCGTACTCAGCCGCGTGCGCCAGCGCTAGGCGCGGCGCTCCGGCTCGCCGCCCCATTTCAAGCGGCAAATACTCCATCGGGCGTCCCCGCGGGGACGCCCGATGGAAGAATCAGGTGATTGGCGAGCGGGCGGGGCCGGCTAGAAGTCGAACTTGCGCGGGGGCGCTTCGTCGAACCAGAGCTTGTCGTGCTCGGGGGTTTCTTCGAAGAAGTCCGGCGTGTCCTCGAGCAGATCGTGCTCGTCGGCGGAATCCGGCTCGGGCTCGGGCTCATCCTTGGACTCTTCCTCGCCGAACTCGAACTCGATCGTCCCGGTGATCTCGCCGGGCTTCGGCTCCTCGACGCTCGATGCGACCTCTGCTTCGGTGATCGGATCGGGATCCGCCTCTGAGCCGTCCTCGACGATCTCCTGGAAAACCTCGACGTGCTCTTCGATCTCGGCCTCGGCGGGCCTTGGCTCGGATTCTGGTTCTGGAGTCGGTTCGGGTTCAGGCTCCGGCGACACAGCCTCAGGCTCGGGCTCATCGCGGCGCGCCGGGCTCAGCGCATCCTCTAGCTCGGTCTCGACCGACTCCGGGTCGGCCCCGTGCTCCTTCTTCAGGGCGAGGTGCTCGGCGATCGCATCGGCGAGCGATCCTGCGGAGTCTTCGGCCGGGGCGATGTCGTTCTCGTCTGGCATGTGGCCCATCTTAGGCGCGAGCCCGGAGGCAGCGCTCACGTCGGGATTTCCCCACCCCAGGACTACCGCCTGCGGCATTGAACTCCGCGACGAACTCAGGCACGATCCGAATATGAACGAACACGCTCAGAAAGCCACGCTCGCCGATGACACATACGTCCCGCCCCAGTCGAGTCCGCTCGGGATCCTCGGCGTCTGGGCCGCAGCCGCAGTTCCGATGGGACTGCTCGGCTGGGTGGTTGCTCCAAGAATCGCCGACGGCCTGAGCGGACCCGAGCCGCTCGCCCGGGCGCTGATCGCGTGCCTCACGATCGGACTGATCTGGCAATTCGTTCTCGTGGCGATCCTCGTGCGACGCGAGCAGGGCTCGCTCGCCTGGCCGAAGCTGCGCGACGCACTCTGGTTGCGCGCGCCGCGCAGCCCGAAGACCGGCCAACGCGGCGGCCGCGTCTGGTGGTGGATCGTGCCGTTCGCGCTGATCTTCGTCGCCGAACAAATGCTTCCCTCGCCGCCGATGGTCGCGACCCACGACCTCGGCTCGGTGCTCGACTCGCAGACCGGCAAGGACTTCTTCGCAGGCAATTGGGAGTGGTTTTCGATCGCGCTCGTGATGTTCGTCTTCAACACGGTGCTCGGCGAGGAGCTGCTCTTCCGCGGCTGGCTCCTGCCGCGCATGAACGCCGTCTGCGGCAGGTGGGACTGGCTGGCCAACGGAGTGCTCTTCGGGCTCTACCACCTGCACATGCCGTGGGCGATTCCCGGCGCGATGATCGACGCGTTCGCGCTGGCGCTCCCCTCGAAGTGGCTGCGCAGCGCGTGGATGGGCATCGTCGTGCACTCGCTTCAATCTCTGGTGCTCGTCGCGCTGCTTCTCGCTCTCGTGCTGAAGTGAGCGCGCGCCGATATCATTCTGCATTCTCGGGGCTATAGCTCAGTTGGTAGAGCGTTCGGTTCGCAATCGAAAGGTCGCCGGTTCGAACCCGGCTAGCTCCATGCGTCGTTGACAGGCACGAACTCGCCGGTCAGGCGCGCAGAATCTTCTCCATCGTCTTGCCCTTGGCGAGCTCATCGATCAGCTTGTCGAGGCGGCGGATCTCCTGCATCGTCGGCTCTTCGATGTCCTCCACTCGGACGCCGCAGATCACTCCTGTGACGTCGACGCGGGCGGGGTTCAGCTTTGGGGCGGTTTCGAAGAAGGTCTCGAAGTCGGTGCCGGCCTTCAGCTCTTTCTTCAGGCTCGCCTTCGTGTGACCGGTGAGCCAGCAGAAGATCTCGACCACCTCGTCTTCGGTGCGGTCTTTCTTCTCGGCCTTGGTGACGTAGTGCGGGTAGACGCTCGCGACGGGCACCGTGTAGATGCGGTGTGCCACGGCGATCTCAGAGCGCGTCAGCCGGCAGGACGGCCAAGCCCTTCGCCACCAAGTCGCGCTCGTCGCAGCTGACCAGGGTGCGCCCGGAGGATCGAGCGGCAACCACATACGCGGCGTCGTAGGTGGAGATCGAATACTCGGTCGCCACCTCGGACGCCGCAACAAGCATCGGCGTGTCCGAGCGGCGAAGACCATCGTGCCCGCCCAGGAGTTCTGCGATCGCCAACACAGAAGGAGTCTTCTCCGGCTCGCGCCAAGCCGCCGAAGTCACGTTGGCGATCTCGTAGCGAATCAGATCAATCGAAGTCAGGTCGAGTTCTTCCTCGAAGAGGATTCGATGAGCGGCCTCGGAATTCGGGTCGTTCGGGTTGATCGCTGCTAGAACCACGCTCGAGTCCAGAAGCAGCGCAGTCATCGCAATCTCCCGCGCTTCACCAGCTCGGCAACGTTGCCGCCGCGGGGAGCCACCAAGCCCGGCGCGTCGGACAGCGCGGCGCGGCGCGCGATCATCGCTTCTCTGGCGTTGCTCTCGAGCGCGGACTCTGCGAATCCGCGGAGGACCGCGCTGCGCGTACTTCCCTTGCGGGCCGCCTCTGCGTCGACTCGCGCAAGAAGCTCATCGGGCATTGAAACCATCACCTTCGCCATCGGTCTAGTATACCAAGGTATACCAAGGCTCCGTGGCGATCGCGGCGGGCATACTCATCGCATGTCCCTCGGGTGGCGCATCCTCGCTCTCGCGATCGGCGGCTTCGGGATCGGGGTCGGCGAGTTCGTGCCGATGGGGCTGCTGCCCGAGATCGCAACTTCCGTCCACGTTTCAATCCCTGACGCCGGGCATGTCGTCAGCGCCTACGCCCTCGGGGTCGTCGTCGGCGCGCCGTTGATCGCGGTGTTCGGCGCCCAACTGCCCCGCCGCCGGCTGCTCGTCGGCCTCGCGGCGGCACTCCTTGCCGGCAACCTGCTCAGCGCGCTCGCCCCCGGCTACTGGTCGCTGGTCGGCGCGCGCTTCGTCGCCGGCCTGCCGCACGGGGCGTACTTCGGCGTCGCCTCGCTGGTCGGCGCCTCGATCGCCGGAGAGGACCGTCGCGGCTGGGCCGTCACCCGGATGATGCTCGGACTCTCGGTGGCCAATGTCATCGGCGTTCCGATCGCGACGTGGCTCGGTCAGCAATACGGCTGGCGCATCGCGTTCCTCAGCATCGTGGTGATCTGGATCGTCTGCATCTTCTTCCTGTTGCGCGTGCTCGGCCCCGTGCCCGAGGGCCACCGCAGCTCGCCGCTGAACGAGCTCGGCGCGCTCAAGAACGTGCAGATCTGGCTGACTCTGCTCGTCGGGGCGATCGGCTTCGGCGGACTCTTCGCGGTCTACAGCTACATCTCCCCCGTGCTGACGCGGCGCGGCGGACTCGACGAGTCGCTCGTGCCGATCGCGCTGATGGTCTTCGGCATCGGAATGGTCGCCGGCAACCTCTTCTGGGGGCGCTTCATCGACCGCAACGTCGTGCGCTCGATCGCGCTGCAGTTGGTGCTGGGTATGGGCTTCCTAGCGCTCTTCGCCGTGGCATCGGTGAGTGCCGGGCCGGCGATCCTCGCGCTCTTCCTCGTGGGCACATTCGGCGCGATGGGCGCCGCCACCCAGACCCGCCTGATGGACATCGCAGGCCGCGCCCAGACGATGGCCGCCGCGCTCAACCACTCAGCCTTCAACACCGGCAACGCGCTCGGCGCGCTGCTCGGCGGGATCGTGATCGCCGCCGGCTGGGGCTGGGCTGCGCCGAGCTGGGTCGGCGTCGGACTCGCGGCGGGAGGGCTGGCGATCCTTGGGTTGTCGGTTGTGCTTGAGCGGCGAGCCCGCCGCGGCGCCAACTAGTTTCGAACGAGCTCACCACTTCTCTCTCACAGGAGGCCCCATGCTCAAACGTCTCGCCCGGATTCACCCAGCCACGGTCATCTCTTGCGTCGCACTGTTCGTCGCGCTGTCCGGCGCAAGCTACGCCGCAGTGAAACTTCCGAAGAACAGCGTCGGCGACAAGCAGCTCAAAAAAAACGCGGTCACGGGCAAGAAGGTCAAGGATGGATCCTTGACCGGCTCTGACATCAAACTCTCATCGCTCGGCACGGTTCCGAACGCCACGCATGCCGGAGCCGCGGATTCCGCCGAGAGCGCCAAGACCCTGAGCGGTGGCGTGTCGGTCAAGCGTGTCCACGTCGTTCAGCCATACGACACAGCTGAGACCGAGATCTACAACAACGGCGGCCTCACCTTGACTGCCGCCTGCAGCAGCTCGGGACAAGCCACTCTCTACGCCGGCACGACCGTCGACCACTCTCTGATCCACTACAACTACGGCGACGGCGAGTATGAGTACGACAACATGAATGTCGGCTCAACGACAGACATCTACGGTGGCACCGGTGGCGACTCGCTCGTCGGACAGATCGTCTATGCCACTGCAGCCAACACCGTGACGCTCAACTTCGCCAGCGAAGTCGATTCGGACATCCTCGGAACGACCGGGAACGTCTGCGCATTCACTGCGACTGCCGTCAAGTCATAGCTCACTGAACGTCCCTGCGTCCCTCGCGGCGCGGGGACGTTCAGACCTCAGCAGCCTTTCGCAGCGTCTTCGGCCGGATGAACTGAGTCAGCTCTGCGCTGTCGCTCGCGAGTTCCGTCCACGGATCTTCGAACTCGAGCACCGCAAGCGCAGCTTTCGGGAAGCTCCCGGCCATGCCGTCCAGCTCCGGGCCGTCGGCTGCGAGTTCGACGGCAACGTCGTGCATTGAAGGGTTGTGGCCGACCATCAACACCGCGCCGGTCTCGGACGGGACCTCACGCAGCACTTTGATCAGCCGCTCGACGCTGGCCTGGTAAATCCGGTCGTCGTACTCGATCCGCGTGTCCTTCGGCAGTGCCGGGGCGACGCCGTCGAGCGTCTCGCGCGCGCGTCTCGCGCCGGAGCAGAGCACGAGCTCGGGCGCGGCCGGCAGCTTCTTGATCGGACCGCGCATCAGTTCGCAGTCGGCAAAGCCCCGCTCGGTCAGGCCACGGCCGTAGTCGAGATCGCCGGCCAGCTCCCAGCTGGCCTTGGCGTGCCTGAGCAGATAGAGACGCCTCATTGCCCGATTATCCCGCTTCCTCGCGATTCGCGCCGACGTAGTCGAAGATCGCGGCGACGTCCTCCCTGCCGCGACCGGCATCGAGCGCGCGGGCGAAGGCCTGCTCCGTGCCGGCGGCGAGCGGAAGATCGAGGCCGGCGTCGCGCGCGGCGTCCGCAATCAGGACGGCATCCTTCGCGCCCCACTCGAGCGGGAAGTTCGGCGGGTACTCGCCGGCCAGGTACATCGCGCCCTTGGCCTGCGCGTAGCTCGATCCGACCGGCGCCCCGTCGATCGCATCGAGGAATGCCCGCTGGTCGAGGCCGAGCGCGTCGCAGAGTTTCATCGCCTCGGCGAGCATGACCGTCTGGGTCAGCACCCAGTCGTTAGTGACGAGCTTCATGCGCGAGCCGTTGCCGGCCTCGCCGAGCCACACCGTCTTCACGCCCACGGCGTCGAGGAACGGCGCAGCGAAATCCGCGCCCGGCTTGTCGCCCGAGGCCAGCATCACCAGCTGGCCGGCTTCGGCCGGAGTCTTCGTGCCGGAGACCGGAGCGTCGACGAAATGCACGCTGGCTTCGCGCGCCAGTTCGGCGGCGCGCTCGATCCCCTCGATGCCGATCGTCGCGCACTGGATCCAGACGGCGCCGTCGGCGAACTCGGGGAGCAGCGGCTCCACGACCGAGAGGGTGACAGCGTCATCGCTGAGCACGCTGACCACCACATCGCGGCCGCGCACAGCCGCGGCGGGGTCGTCGAAAACCGCGATGCCGTCGGCCGCCAGCGGCTCTGCGTGCGCGCGTGTTCGGTTCCAGACCGCGACGTCGAGTCCGGCCTTCCTGCTGTTGCGCGCCATCGCCGCGCCGATGATCCCCGTGCCGAGGATCGCCACTGACTTTGCCTGATCGCTCATGGCGATGACACTAATCCGGGTGGACACGCAGCGAACGCGTACATGTGAGAATCGGGCGATGGATTCAGAAGCGCTCAAATCACTCCAACGCCCGATCAAGCAGAGTTACCGCGAGGACGCCGCCAGAGCGATGGTCACACTCTCAGCCTCCGGGCAGATCGACGACGCCGATGTCACCTGCTCCGTGCAGACCGGACGGGCGCTGGTCGAAGCGGGGCTGCACCCCGCGTCCGGTGGTGACGGCTCGTTCGCCTGTTCGGGCGACATGCTGCTGCAGGCGCTCGTCGCGTGCGCCGGCGTCACCCTGCAATCGGTCGCGACCAACCGCGGACTTGCGCTCGACGGCGGCACCGTCCGCGCCGAGGGCGACCTCGACTTCCGCGGCACGATGGGGGTCGACCCCGATGCGCCGGTCGGATTCGGCGCGATTCGACTCAGCTTCGAGATCGAGGGTACGCTGACCGACGAGGAGAAGGCCGAGCTGATCGCCACGACCGAGCGCTACTGCGTCGTGCTCCAGACACTCCTCGACCCGCCGACGATCGAGGTGATCGACTCTGCCAACTGAAGCCGCGCACCTCGTGCCCGACGTGCTGGAGCCGGGACTCGACATCGTCTTCTGCGGGACCGCCCCGAGCGCGGCGTCGTTCGCGGCCCGCGCCTACTACGCCAAACCGGGAAACCGTTTCTGGCCAACCCTGCACAACATCGGCCTGACCCCGCGCCAGCTTGCGCCTTCTGAGTATGCGAGCGTCACGCAGTACGGCCTCGGCCTCACCGACGTCTGCAAGACCGAGCATGGGCAGGACGCGGATCTCTCGGCAGATGCCTTCGATGCCGGCGAGCTGCGCGCGAAGATCGAACTCCACGCCCCGCGCTTTCTCGCGTTCACGAGCAAACGCTCGGCGAGCGAGGCGCTCGGGCGCAAGGTCGACTACGGCCTGCAGCCCGAAACGTTCGGCGCGACACGCCTGTTCGTGCTGCCGTCGACCTCCGGCCTTGCGACACGATTCTGGGATGAGTCGTGGTGGCGCGAACTCGCGGCTAGCGCTTCTCGCGCACGATCACTCGAGCCCCGCGCTTGGGGATCATCGTGACGTTGCGGTGCTGCACGTGCTCGGCCTCGGGGCGGTCGCACTCGAGCTCGAGGCGATCGGCCATGCGGTCGATCACCACGCGCATCTCGACCATCGCCAGCGCCGCGCCTGCGCAGCGACGGGTTCCGCCGCCGAAGGGAATCCACTCGTAGGTGCCCGGCTTGTGGCCGACCCAGCGACGCGGGATGAAGTCCCATGGACGCGGGTAGAGATCCTCGCGATGGTGGATCAGGAAAACGCTCGCCGAGACCGGCGTGCCGGCCGGCACGCCGTAGTCGCCCAAGCGCCAGGGGGCCTGAACCCGCCTACCGACGATCGGGATGACCGGGCGCGAGCGCATCGATTCCTGGATCACGTACTCAACCTGGTCGGCACGGTCAGCGTGGTCACCGCGCACGGAATCGCGCAACTCGTCGTAGGCGTCGGGCGTACGGGTCAGACGCTCCCATGCCCACGAGATCGAGTTGGCCGTCGTCTCGTGACCGGCGAGCAGGAGCGTGAGCAGCTGGTCGCGTAGCTCGCGGTCGGAGAGCTGGCTGCCGTCCTCGTCGCGCGCCTTGATCAGCGCCGACATTATGTCCTCGCGCTCTTCGAGCGTCTCGTCGGCGCGGCGCTCCTTGATCACTGCGTAGATCGCGTTGTCGATCACTTTGATCGCGGCGGCCTGGACTCCGATCGGCTCCTTGCGGCCGACGTTGATGTATTCGGAGACCTTCGCCATCCAGGTCGTTGAGAGTTCGGTGATGCGCCGCGTGATCTTGGCAAGATTGCGCTCGGCCTTGGTACCGGAATCGAGGTTCTCGATGCCGAAGATGCCCGACAGGATCACCTCGAGTGTGATGTCCTGCATCGGTCCCGTCAGGGTGATCACTTCGTTCAGTGGCCAGCGATCGATCTCCTCGTCGATCGCCCGCTCGATCACCGCTTGGTAGTTGTCGAGCGCCGGACCATGGAAGGCCGGCAGCAGCAGACGGCGCTGACGCAGGTGCATCTCGCCCTGAGTGGTCAGCACCGACGTATCACCGACGATCGGACGCAGCGGCGATTCGGCCGTTAGGGTCGGAACCAGTTCAGGCTTGGCCGTGAAGATCGAACGCGCATGATCGGGGTGTCCCGAGACGACCGGATGGCCGGGAATGATCCCGTGGAAACGGAAGACGTCGCCGAAGTCGCGGCGGCCCTTCAGCATGAACTCGGCCTGGCGTTGTCCGAATCGCAACACCTGCAGTCCGCGCGGCAAACCGAACTCGGGGACTTCCTTCAGGCCGGAGAGTTCTGATTCGTCGATCGGGCCGGCCGGAGACTCGGGGTAGTCGCGGATCAGCTGCTCGTCGACTGGGGTTGTGAGTGTTTCTGGGGGAACCACTACATCATTCAGTGTAACGGTTTATTTCAATGCCGCATCCACAATCTGGAGGCCGATCCACACCCCTGCACCGCTGCCCGCGAGCAACGCGCCGAGCCATCCCCATGACCTAGCCATCGTCTCCTCCAGTGCGCTCGCCGGTGACGGGATCGACGAAACCTCCGTCGACCTTCGCCTCGACCGGCGTCGCCCGTTGTTTGTCTGAGGTCTGCGCGGCAATCTCCGCCGGATCGCTCATGCCCTGCGCAGGATCGCCAGGCATCGAGCGCTCGAAGTGCACGTTCGCCCGAACGATCGGCGCGCTGAACAGCGGCCTGTCGGGCTGCCCTTCGGCGTCGAGCTTGAAGAAGCGCCCGACCGACATCAGCCCGGGGATCAGTCCGCCGAGCGCCATCAGCCAGAACACGATGCCGCAGACGATCCAGCCGGCCGCGCCCGACATGTTCTCCGGCGGATTGAAGCCGAGCTGGATGAAGTTGAAGCCGAGCGCGCCGAACAGCGCAGCCCACTCGAGCAGGGCGACGCCGGCGAGATTCGATCCGCCCCACCATGTCGAAGCGCCGACCAGCGTGGCCGCAAACACCAGACCGAGCAGGATCCCTCCGATCAGCAGACCGGTCTGCCCGGCCGAGCAGACCTGTTCGGGATTGATCTGGTACGGACCGCCGGAGGCACAGGAGCCGCCACTGTTGATCATCAGATCGCGCATCGCGCCGTAGACGGCGGTGATGCACGCGGCGAAGCCCGCGGCCGAGATGAAGACGGCGGCGAGCGCGATCGGCCCGCCGCCGCTCTTCTTCACATCCGTCATCAGAGCGCGAGCGAACTCGCCCAGTCGATCCAGATCGTGTTCGGGTCGGTCTGGTCGATCTTGACCTTGACCTGCTGACCCGGGGCGGCCTTCGCCAGATACGGCTGCTCGACGACCTGGGTGACCTGCGCCGGGTACGGCACGCCGCCCTCGGGGAAGACGGTCAGGTCGATCGCCAGCGTCGGCTGCATGTTGATCATCGCGCCGGTCTGCGCCGCCGCCGTGATCGAGGCCTCGCCGTCCTTACCGCTGGCGGCGAGATTCGCGGCCTGGGTCTGCGCGGCCATCATCTGATTGGCCTCGGCCATCTTCGTCTGGGCGTCACCCATCATCTGGCCGACGTCCATGTTCTTCTGCATCTCACGGCCCTGCTTGGAGAGCTCGTTCATGTTCTTGAAGAACCCCATGGATCAGCCTCCCATGTACAGCTGGTTGAACTTCTGGCCGACGGCCGTGCCGCCCTTCATGCGCTCGGCCCAGCCGGCCGCGGCGGCGTCCCAGTCGTCGGCCGAGATGCCGGCGCCCTGAGCCGCGGAGTGCGCTGCGGCCGGGTCACCGGCACTCGCGCCGAGCTGCTTGCAGACGGCCGCATACTGCTCGATCGTCACACCGTTGATCGGTGAGAAGTCACCTTCGCCCGCCTGCGCGGCGGCGTCGTTTGCGGCAAGCTGCTGCGCCTGCGCCTGCTGCGCAGCCGCCATCTGAGCCGCCTGCATCTCCTGCGCCTGCGCGCCGAGCTGCTGCGCCTGGTCGATCATGCCAGGCGCATTGTCGACCATCGTCTTCATGTCTTTCATCTGCTTGAAAAGGCCCATCGTGTCTTCCTTTGTGGGTTCGGGGAAGTGCGTACCCGAAACCTACAGGATTCAAGTACGCACTATTGGGTCGTTCGTCTGGCGCTTATTCGAGTTCGAAATTGGCCTGGAAAATGCCGGCCTGGTCGTACTCGGACTTCACGACGCGCAGCCGCTCGGTCGTGCGCGGATCGAAGAAGTCGGCGATCGTGCCCGGCTTCTCGGTGAAGTTGAGGTAGTCGCTGGCCGCCGCGTGCGGGGCGAAGACGGCGCGGATCTTCGCGGCGTGGGACTCGATCACCGCAGGGTCGACGCCGGGCATCAGCGCTCCGCAGGTGAAGAACAACATCTCGCCGTCGAGTGAGCTGCGCGCGCCACGACCGGGCGCGCAGTCGGCCAGCGCACCGCCGGTGTGACGCAGTTCGGCGACGAGCATCGGCGAGTCGCTGCCCGGACCGGCGACCGCAAGGAACTCGTCGAGCGTCGCCGCGTCGATCACCTCACTGATCATCGCGTGGTCGGCCGCATAGGGCACCGGGTCTTCCGGGTCCATGTGCAGGCGGGCCAGGGCGCTCGGGTCGACGTCGGCGAAGGTGTCCATCTCGGGCTCGAGCGCGCGCAGAGGAGCGAGCAGTTTCTCGGCCTGGTCGCGGCCACCGAGGTAGGCGCCGTTGAAGATCACCAGTTGACGCCCGCGCAGGAACTCCGGCAGCTCCGGGAAGGGCGGCAGCTGCATCAGGCGGCAGGTCGTGGTGAACTCCTCGGGCAGGTTCGGCAGCAGCTCGAGCCAGGCGGCATAGACCTCCCGCGCTCGCTCCCACGGCCAGAACATCATTCCGGCGTGAACCTGCGGAGTCTCGATCAACCGGAACTCGAGCGCCGTGACGACACCGAAGTTGCCGCCGCCGCCGCGCAGCGCCCAGAACAGCTCGGGGTTGTCCTGCGCCGAGGCGCGCACGACCTCGCCGAACTCATTGACGAGCTCGATCGCGGTGATCTGGTTGACCTGCATGCCGTGCTTCCTCGCCTGGAAGCCGACCCCGCCGGTCAGGGAGTAGCCGACGACGCCCACGGTGGGGGAGGAACCGTGGAGCGCCGCCAGCCCGGTGCCCTCCAGCTTCGAGGTCACTTCTCCCCAGACCGTGCCGGCCTGGACGCGAGCGATGCGTGCCTCGATGTCGATCGCCACACCCTTCATGCGGGTGGTCTTGACGATCAGGGTGTCGGAAAGGTTGGGTGCGAGCGGACCAGCGTTGTGGCCGGTCGTCTGCGGTGCGACGCGCATTCCGTGCTTGCGCGCGAAACGCACCGCGGCCTGGACGTCTTCGGCCGACTCGGCCATGACGATCGCGGCCGGCTGCTGGCTGGTCGCGAGGTTGAAGACCTGGCGGGCGTCGTCCCAGCCGCTGTCGGACGGAGTGACGACCTCGCCCCAGATGCGGTCACGCAGCTGGGCGATGTCTGTGATGCGGGCTTCTGAGAGGTACATGGGGGCTCCTGAACGATCGAAACTTGTTGGTGCAGGCAGTATCCGCACGCAGGCGTGACCGTTCATAGGGGGTCGCCCCCAAACCGACCCCCCTAAGTTTTGGGGGCCTTGAAACAGCGTTACTGTGCGGGATCGGCGACGAAAACGCCGGGCAGTTCACGCCGTGACTTGACGTCGAGCTTCTTGTAGACATTCGAGAGGTGGACCTCGATCGTCTTCGGCGTCACGAACAACGTCTGGGCGATCTCACGGTTGGTCATGCCCTCGACCGCGAGGCCGGCGACGCGTTTCTCGCTCGGTGTGAGCGCGCCCATTCCCTGGAAGTCGGTGGCCCGCGGCGTGGCGCCGCTGGCAGCAAGTTCGTCGCGCACGTGCTTCTCGAGGCCGAACGCACCGGCGCGCACCGCGATGTTGAGCGCTTCGCCGAGCGGTTCGCGGGCCTCGACGCTTTTGCGCTCGTGGCGCAGAGCGGTGCCGAGGGCGGCGAGCGTCCAGCCGTACTCGAGCACAGCCGGCGAATCCTTCAGCACCTCGACGGCTTCCTCGATCTCAGCGATCCCCTTGCGTCGCTTGAGCTGACCGAGCACGCGCAGCGCGCGTCCGAGCGGCTTCGGGCTCCCCCAGCGGCGCGCGGCCGCGACTTCGGCTTCGGCCAGCTCGAGCGCCTCGCTCGTGCGGTCGAGACCGTCGAGCGCCTCGGCCTTGAGCGAGCGCCACGGCAGCCAGCCCGGGTTCTGGATCATCTCGTCCATCTCGGCGTTCTCGATCAGCTCGGCGACCCTGACGGCCTCTTCATTCTTGCCCTGCTCGACGAGAAGATGCAGCTTCGATCCGAGCCAGACGATCCGCTGCACGCCCGGCACGAGGTAGGGCTCGCCGAACTCGAGCTCGCGCTCGGCGCGCTCGAGGTCGCCCTGCTCGACGCAGGCGAGCGCGAGCATCGCCGCGATCTGGGTGTAGCCCAGGCGCAGGTCGAACAGCTCGATGTCGGACTTCGAGAGCTCCAGCACCTCGAAGGCACCCTGAAGATCGCCGCGCAGCGTCAGTGCCCAGCCCTTGAAACCGCGCGCCACGGCCGGCACGTAGAGCGCGCTCGATCCGCGTCCGGCGGCCGCGAGCGAGCGGTCGCAGACCTTGAGCGCACGCTCGTCGTCGGCGACCGCAAGCGTGACCATCGTGCCGATCATCGGGAAGCCGCCATTGTCGAATTCGAACAGCGAGTCGTCGCTCACGGCGCGCAGCGCGAGCGGCACGCATTCGATCGCCGGGTCGTTGCGCAGCATCTTCCCGTAGGTCGTGGCGCCGTCATACATCCGCCCCTCGACGCTGTCGCCGATGTCCGGCGGCGCGTCGAGCAGTTCACGCAGGCTGCTGAACGGCCGCACCGCCGGGTCCATCAGCGAGACCGAGGTCAGGCCGTTGTCGATCCGCTGACGCAACGCTTCGTGTTCGTCTCCGAGCTGCTCGATCGTGCGCGCGGCGATGTCGAGGCCCTCGGAATTGCGCTGGGCGAGGCCGAGCACGCGCAGCGCCGCGACCGCGATGAATCCGCGCTGAATCGGATCCTCGATCAGATCCCAGGCCGCGAGCAGGTTGTCACCGGCCGCTGGGGAGTTCGCCAGCGCCTGGGCGAGCGCGAGGTCGCGCATCGCGTCGCCACGTTCACCGCGTGGCGGAGGCTCCGCGATCGCGCGCTCGAAGTAGTTGACGGCGCTCGAGACGATGTGCCGACTGAGCGCGATCCCGCCGGCGTGGCGCAGCTTCTCAAAGACCCACTGATCGCCGCGCGGCGGCACGTTGACGAGCTGCGCGGCGACGCGTTCGGAAGAGCTGCCGGCCGCGTCGAGCTGGCGCGCTGCCTTGAGGTGCAGTAATTCGCGCTCGCCGGCCGGAATGTCGCGGTAGATCGCCTCGCGCACCAGCGGATGCACGAATCCGAGCGGCAGCTCCGGCCGCAGGATCTCGGCGTGCACGCTGGCGGCGATTGCGGCGGCGACGGCTTCCTCGGAGAGCTCGGTGAAGTCGGCCAGCAACGCATCGGAGGCGCCCTCGCCGAAGATCGTCAGCGCACGCACGACAGCGGCGCAGTCGGGGTCGAGCCGCGCAAGCCTCAGCAGCACCGAGCGCGAGGCCGCGCGTGGACCGAGCTCGCGCAGACGGTCGACGTTCGCGGCCGTCGGCTCCACCGACTCTGCGCCGAGTTCCTTGAGCAGCTCGTCGATCAGCAGCGGGTTGCCGCCGGTCATCGTCACGAGCTCGTCGGCGAAAGCGGCGTCGGGTTGCCCGGCGTCGAGCCGCTCGGCGGTCATCGCCGAGGCCGCCTCGGCGCCCAGTGGCCGCGGGGTGACCGACAGCCTGCCGGGATCGCTCATCAGCTCGCGCACCGCCGCCGCGCCGGCCGAGCTGTCGGCCGGGCGCACTGTGGCGGCGACGACGATCGGCAGCGACTCGATGCGCCGCACGAGGTATGCCAGGTACTCAAGTGATGGGCGGTCGCACCACTGCAGGTCGTCGATCGCGATCAGGATCGGCACCGACTCGGCGGCGTTGACAGTCGCCCAGTAACAGCCCTCGAAGATCGTGAAGGTGTTGGCGGCCTCGCCATCGTCGCCGCCGAATGCCGCCATCAACTCGTCGGCGGCGTCGGCGTTCTCACGCACCTCGTTCTCGCCGTCCTCGCGCTGCGCGTTGCCGATCAGCTGGCGCAGCATCCCGAAGGCGTAGTCGCGCTCGAACTCGTAACCGCGCGCGATCACGACGGCGAAACCGGCGGCCTCGGCCATCCGGCGCATCTCGAGCAGCAGGCGGGATTTTCCGATCCCGGCCTGCCCCTCGATCAGGACCAGTCGCGACTCGCTGGCCTTCGCATCGATCAGCGCTTGCTCGAGCAGGGCGATCTCGCGATCGCGCTCATGCAGTACGCCGCTACCGGTCGGCAGGTTCGGGGTCGTCATCCCCGTGGATTTTACGGAACGTCCGGCGCTATGCCTGCTGAGCGGCCAGCATCCAGTGGTTCATCTCGAGCGCACGGGCGCATTCGATCAGGACATCCTCGGACGCCGGGTCGATCTCGCCGACGCGCTCGCGGCGCTCATTGAGCTTGGCGATCGTCACGCCGAGCCGCTCGGTCAGCTGCTGGTAGATGTCGGTGTCCTTGAGCGGACCATCCGCGACCTTGGCGACCTCGCTGTCTGCGGCGACGGTCGACGCGCGCCCGTCGGGGCAGATGCCCAGCGCGGTCACGCGCTCGGCAACGGTGTCGGAGAGCTCCCGCCAGGTGTCGATCAGTTCATCGAGCATCAGGTGGAGCGAGCGGAAGTGTCCGCCGACGACGTTCCAGTGGTACTGCTTGCCGATCAGGGAGAGGTCGATCAGATCGACCAGCGTCGCCTGCAGCTGGTTGGCCACGTCGTGGCGCTCGTGCTCGCTCAGACTCGGATGTGACGGAAGAAGTTCTTTGAGCTTGGTTTCGGTTGCGCTTGGGTTCATGTGGGCCTCCTACCCGCAGGTTTCCAGATCTACGCCCCGCGCGAGCCGGTCCGCTCTCCGCGCGGGTCCGGCAGCGGTGTCAGCACTCCGGCCAGGCGGTCGCGCAGGTGTTCGAAGTCCGGCGGAAGCGAGAGGTTCAGGCCGAGTTCCTCGAGCGGCTCGTCGGCAGTGAAGCCCGGACCCATCGTCGCCAGCTCGAACAGCACTCCCGAGGGTTCGCGGAAGTAGATCGACTTGAAGTAGAAGCGATCGATCACCGGTGTGGCGTGAGCGCCGGCGTCACGCATGTGGCGCTGCCAGCGCTCTTGATCGTCCGGATACGTGGCGAAGGCGACGTGATGGACGCTGCCAGCGCCCTGGATGCCCGGGTCGGCGGGCGCGGGGTCATAGACGTAGTACGAGGAGCGCTGGTCACCGCCGACGGTCCACGCGGCGGGCGCGCTCCGCTCGAAACCGAGCACCTCGGCGAGCAGCGCCTCACTGCGTGTGGGATCACCAGCGTAGGCACGCACACCGTCAAATCCCTGGAGCGCATGCTCAGCCGGGATGTCGGGGGCGATCGGAGTCAGCGCCGGCTGGTCGCCCTCGTAAACGGTGAGCAGGTGGCGCAGACCCTCGGGGTCTTTGAAGCTGAGACCGCCATCCTCTCGAGCCGCAGGGAACCCTTCGGCGCCGAGGCGCTGCTCCCAGAAATCGAGCGTGGCGTCGCTCCCGACCCGCCAGCCGATCGTGTGGACCATGCCGGCTCCGGCACGGCCCTGAACGGCACCCGGATACTCGAAGAAGGTCAGATCCATGCCCGGATCGCCGCGCTCGTCGCCGTAGAAGAGGTGATAGACGGTCGGGTCGTCCTGGTTGACCGTCTTCTTGACGAGGCGCAGTCCGAGTGTGCCGACGTAGAACTCGACATTCTTACGGGCATCGCCGGTGATTGCCGTGATGTGGTGGATTCCCTCCAGCTTCATGGCGCCCAGACTACGGCACGCTGCATAGGATCGGCGCATGCCTGCTTACGACGCCTTCAAGGACCTTCCGCTCACGATCGAATCGCACGAGTTCGTCCGCCACGAACTCGCGGTCTCGAGCGGGTTCGACCGTGTGACCACCGAGATCGTGCTGCGCGGCGGCGAGCTCGAGGGCCGCGGCGAAGACGTCACCTACGACACTCTCGACCACGACGTGCTGCAGAAGGACGCCGTGCTGGACCTTTCGTTCAGCGGCACGTTCGGCGAGTTCTCCGCGCACCTGCAGACGCTCCCGCTGTGGGCCGCCCCACCGGTGCGCGACGTGTCCGAGAACTATCGGATCTGGGGATTCGAGTCCGCCGCGCTCGACCTCGCGCTGCGCCAGAACGACAAGGACTTCGCCGGCGCGCTCGGGCGCGAACCGCTGCCGGTGCGCTTCATTCTCAGCCTGCGCCTCGGCGAGCCGCCGGACATCGCACGAGTTGAGAACTGGCTGAAGGTCGCTCCGTGGCTGGAGTTCAAGCTCGACGCTGAGAATTCGTGGTCGGATGAGCTGTTCAAGACTCTCGGCGAGACGGGCCTCGTTCGTCAGGTCGACCTGAAGGGCCTCTACACAGGGACCGTCGTCGACAATCCGCCGACCGAGCGGCTCTACAAGAACACGATCGACATGTTCCCCGGAGCCTGGATCGAGGATCCCGCCTTCACCGATGAGACGCGTCCGCTACTTACCGCCCCGGGCGCGATCGAGCGGCTGACCTGGGACGCGCCGATCCACTCGGTCGCCGATATCGAGGCGCTCGAGTTCGCGCCGAAGGGCCTGAACATCAAGCCCTCGCGCTTCGGCGCACTGAGCGAGCTGCTCGCGGCGATCGAGTACTGCGAGGAGCGAGGCATCGAGATGTACTCGGGCGGACAGTTCGAACTTTCGGTCGGCCGGGCGCACCTGCACGCGATCGCCAGCATGTTCTTTCCCGACACACCCAACGACGCCGCTCCGGTCGACTACCACGGAAACGACCCGGTCCCGAACGCCCCGGCCTCGCCGCTTCCGGTGCCACCGCCCGAGCAGCGGGAGGGCTTCAGTTGGCCTCTGTGATCAAACGCACTTTGCGCCCGCGCGCCGAGCAAGTAGATTGACCGGATGACTCCGGGCTACACGACTTTTCAGGGTCACCGCCTCGCGTACGAGACGTACGGCAGTGGCAAGCGCGCCGTGGTGCTTATTCACGGTTTGATGATGAGCGCCCGCATGCAGGAGCCGCTCGCCAAGGCGATCGCCGGCTGCGGCAATCTCGCGGTCACGATCGACCTCGCCGGCCACGGCAAATCCGACGGCCACCGCGACCATCTCTACAACTGGGACATCGCGCGCTATGCCGCCGCGATCGACTCAGTACTCGAGGATCTCGAGATCGACCAAGCCGTCCTGATCGGCACCTCGCTGGGCGCAAACATCGCCCTGCAACTGGCCAACGACAACCCGAAGCGCGCACGCGGTCTGGTGATCGAAATGCCGGCACTCGAGAACGCGATGATCGGCGGGCCGCTGTTCTTCACGCCGTTCGCGGCGCTCGCCGAGTGGGCCGAGCCGGTCGCCCAGGTGGTCTCCGGAACGGCCCGCCTGATCCCCGAGATCGCGATGCCGTTCGGCGCGAACATCCTGCTCGATCTGGTCAAACGCGACCCGAAGTCGACCGTCGACATCCTCAAGGGCCTGTTCTACGGACAGATCGCCCCGACCCAGGACCAGCGCCGCGCGATAACGCAGCCGACGCTGGTGATCGGCCACCACTACGACCCGATCCACCCATTCAATGACGCCAAAGATCTCGCCGAGTTGATGCCGGATGCGCGCCTGATCGAAGCCAATTCGATCGCCGAGCTGCGCCTCACACCCGAGCGGTTGACGGCCGAGGTGATCGACTTCGTCGACGAGTGCTGGTCTCCGCAGGTCGTCGGCAAGAACGGCAGCCCGCGCAAGAAGCGCAAGAGCGCGTAGTCGCTAGCGCCAGCCCCCGGTGTCGCCTCGGTAGAGGTCGTCGCCGGAAAAGAGCAACTTGAACGTGCGCAGGATGATCGTCGCGTCGAGCTTCGCGCTGCGGTGATCGACGTACCAGACGTCGAGCTCGATGCGCTCTGCCCACGGCAGACTGGCGCGGCCGTTGACCTGAGCCCAGCCGGTGATCCCTGGCTTGACCTCGAGCCGGCGCAACTGGTGCTCGTCGTATTTGTCGACCTGGCTGCGCACGGTCGGACGCGGACCGATCACGCTCATGTCTCCGGTCAGGACGTTGATCAGGTTGGGGATCTCGTCGATCGAGTAGCGGCGCAGCAGACCGCCTGATCTGAGGATTCGCGGGTCGCCCTCGTCGACCGCGAGTCCGGCTCCGAGGTTCTCGGCGTTCTTGACCATCGAGCGCAGCTTCCAGAGCTTGAAGTCCCTGCCGTCCTTGCCGACGCGAGTCTGGCGGAAGAACGGCGAGCCGGGCGACTCGATCACGATCCAGACGATCGATGCGAGCAGGATCGGGCTGGCCACGAGCAGCGCCAGCGAGGAGACGAGGATGTCGAAGGCGCGGCGCATCGGGGAATTATCGCGTCCCCTCGGGCGGGGTCCAGCCTTCGTCGAGGATCTTCTCGGTCCCCTTCCGCAGGTAGTCAACCAGCCCGAGCGCGACCGAGGCAGTCGTGAGCACGTAGTACCGCGCGATCAGGAACGGCTTGAGCTTGATCAGGGGCGCGAGCAGCGCCGCGGCGATCAGCGCCAGCTGGAGGATCAACAGCACGAGGTAGAGCGTCGAGCCCGGAGCGAGGATCGCGCTCGTAACCAGGGCGATCAGATGCAGGAACGGCGCTTTGTAGCGGAGCACGCGGTGCGAGAACATCATCCAGCCGTAGCGCGCTCCGTAGCCGCGCGGATTCAGCATCCCTCCGCCAAGGATGATCGGCCAGGCGAAGCTCATCATCCGGCGCTTGCGCTTGAACTCGCCACCGATGCTCGGGACCATCGTCTCGGTCGCCTGCGCGGCCGGAGCTTCGATCGCGCGGCCACCGAGTTTCACGACATTGAACGGAAGCGTGAGATCGTGTCCGGTGACCGGGGAGATCTCCGCGTAGACCTGCGGGTTGACCGCATAGATCGCCCCGTTCCCGGCCGTCACCGAACGCAGCGCCGATTCGCGCGCCCGCAGCCACATCTCGTAGCGCCAGTAGACGCCCTCCTGGTTGTCGCCGGAGTCATTGACGAAGTTGACCCGGCCGCAGACGTAGTCGACCCCCGGCTCGCCGAATGCGTCGATCAGCCGCCTGAGCGCGCTCGGCTCCCACATCGTGTTGGCATCGGAGAAGGCGATGATCTGGCCCGTCGCCTGTTCGACCGCGGCATTCTGGGCTGCCATCTTGCCCCCGTGCGGAAGCTCGAGCACCAGGTCGGCGCCGGCTGCGCGCGCAAGCGCCGGGGTGTCGTCCGGCGAGCCGTCGCAGGCGACGACGATCTGCAGCTTCTCGCGGGGGTAATCGAGGGCGAGTGCGTTCTCGACCTTCGCCTCGATAACGGTCGCCTCGGCGTAGGCGGCGATGATCAACGTGACGTCGAAGTACTCGTCCTCGCTGAGCACGGAGGGCTGCGGCGCCGGGCGGGCGAAGACACCGAGCAGCAGCGGGTAGCCGAGCTGCGCGTAGACGAGCAGGCCGGCCGACAGCCAGAAGAGAATCTCGAGGACGGTGCGCATGGGCGCGTGGGATTATCGCGGGTCAGACGAGCGTCTCGTAGAGCGCGAGCGTACGCTTGGCGATGGCGTCCCATGAGAACTCACCCTCGGCGAGGCGTGAGGCGGCGGCTCCGAGGCCTTCGCGCAACGACCGATCAGCCAGCATGGCCGACAATCCGCGGGCGATCGCAGCGAGGTCGTCTGGCTCGACCGCGAGCGCCGCGCTGTGATCGTCCGCGATCTCGGAGAAACCGCCGACCCGAGTGAGCAGAAGGGGCTTGCCGAACGCGAGCGCGGTGAAGAGCACCCCGGACTGATCGATCTGTCTGTAGGGCAGCGCCACGACATCCGCGCGCTCAAAGAACGCCCCAAGCTCGTCGTCGCCGACGAACCTCTCGATCCAGCGCACGCGGTCGGCGACGCCGAGATCCTCGGCGAGTTGTTTGAGCGGAGCGGTGTCCATCCGTGCCGCGCCGACGAGCCAGAGTTCGGCGTCGGGGTCTGCGGCGGCGAAACCCTCGAGCATCAGGTCGATCCCTTTGTAGGGGCGCATCAGGCCGAACTGCAGCACGACCGGTCTGTCGACGGCAGCGAATTCCGGCGGGAGCGGCTTGGCGTCCGCGATTCTCGTGAGGTGCTCGAACACGCCGTGCGGGATCACGTGGACCTTCTCGGCGGCGACGTCGAGCGCGTCCGTGAGCACACCGCGCCCGTGCTCGCTGTGCACGACGACGGCGTCGACCGCGTTGTAGGTCTTCGAGAGCGCGCCGAGCTGCCCCGGTCGCGGCTCGCGCGGGATCACGTCGTGGGCGGTCAGGACTGTCGGGCCCTTGGGCAGGAGGTGCCGATCGATCGCCTGGATCGGGAGCCACTGGAAATGCGTGATGTCTGTGCGTTGGAGGCGGCGCAGCCGCAGCATGTCGATCGGGTGCTGCGCGAGTTTGACCGGCAGCGGGCCGGGCGCGCGGTAGAAGTGGTCGTTGATCGCGTAGCCCTCCGGCTGCGGGCGCGGCCCGTGGCGGAACTCGCTGGTGACGAGCTCGACCTCGGCACCGGCGTGCGCGAGAGCCGCGCAGAGCGCGTGGTCATAGGGCGGCGTGTACGCCGGAGGATCGACGACTCGAATCAGCATCCCGAGGATTATCGCCGCTCCTCCTCGCCACCTTTGCAACGCTTTGCGCTGCAAAGGGTCGCTGCGGATTTTTTAGGCTTGGGAATCGGGCCTTTCTTGCAACGCAAAGCGCTGCAAAGAAAACCGCTTGTTCATCGGTGATTCGCGTGGCGCGCATGTTTGCAACGCAAAGCGCTGCAAAGTGACGGGTGGGTAGGCTCGCGCGGGTGACTGACCTTGACGCAATCGAACCCGAGCGTTCGGCGAAGTATGCGCGGATCGCGTATGTCGTCGGGATCGCGCTCGGGGCCATGGCCGCGTATCTCGCCACGACCCTGACCTACAAGACCGCCGTCGTCACCTTCGCCGACGGCAGCCCCGACGTCGTGCGCACCAACTCGATCGTCCACGGTTCAACGGCGCTCGCGGTCGCGCTGACCGTCGGCCCGGTGCTCGTTGCGCTCATCTTCGCGGGCGTCAGCGAGCTGGCGCTGCGCGATCACGACCGTTGCGCCGCCCGAGCCGCGCTTGCGCTCGCGGCGCTCGCGGTCGTCGGGACCTTGGCCGTGATGTTTACAAAGGGTGTCGTCTACTTCGTGCCCTGGGCGATGGCGCTGGCTGGGAGCGTGACGCTGACGCTTCAGGCTCTGGACGAACGCGCCCAAGTCGCCGGCTGACGGCAGATACGCTGGCGCACGTGACCGGCAGCGAACCAGTCCTCTCCTACTGCATCGTCAACACCAACGGCGGTGAACTGCTGAAGGCCTGCCTCGACGCGATCGAGCGTTTCACACCCGCTGACATCGCCTACGAGACGCTGCTGCTCGACAATGCCTCCGACGACGGCTCGCCCGAGTACGCGGTCGGCCGCGATCACGTACGGGTCATCCAGCTCACCCGTCGCACGGGCAAAGCCGCAAACGACTCGCAGTTGCTGCGCGAAGCGCGCGGAGAGTTCGCGTTGCTGATCAACGAGGACTCCGAAATCACCGAGGGCGCGACCTCCGCCCTGATCGAGGCGCTGCGCGGCGACCCCGCGGCCTCGGCCGCCGGCGCGCTGCTGATGAACGGCGACGGAGTGGCCCAGCCCTGCGCATGGCGCTTCACCGGCGTCGCGACAGCACTCGCCGGGGTTTTCTGGCTGCACCGGGTGTTCACCGTCCAGAGCGGTGGAGACTCGACCCGTCGGGTCGACTGGGCGCAGTCGGCCGCGCTACTGCTGCGCACCGAACGTGCCAATGAGATCGGCAACCTCGACGAAGACTTCTTCGTCTACGGCGACGAGGTCGACCTCTGCAAACGCCTTGCAGACGCCGGCGGCCAGACGCTGTACGTGCCGTCCGCGCGCGTCTTCCACCGCGAGGGTCTCTCCCACGGCGACAGCGCCAAGCGCCGGATCGTCGAATTCCACCGCGGTCGCAATCTCTACATGAAGAAGCACCACGGCGGGCTTCAGGCCGCGATCGTCCGGGTACTCGTCAGCATCACCTACCTAGAGCGGGCGCTCGCATCGGCGATCACGCGCAAGCACGACGCCCGTCGCTTTCTCTGGCACGCCCGCGCTGCGATCCAGCCGAGCTGGGGCGAGGGGCTGCGCGAGGCCGCGGCGAGCTGGAACGACGCGCACAAAGTCTGAGCTTCAATGCAGGTAGCTACCCAGCGCGCAAGGCAGGTAGCTACCCAGCGCGCAGGGCGGATGTTTGGATTGATCCAAACATCCGCCCTGTCACTAAGCAGCGACCCAATGCCGGGTCAGCACGCCACCCGCGTTACTTGAAGAACTTGCTACCCGCCGGCACCGTGTAGGTGTAGCGGAAGGCGGTGCCATCGGCGTTGGTGATCTCGAAGACGAACGAGACGTTCTTCTTCTGGCACTTGGCCAGCGCCGCCTTGTACTTCTTCTTGTTGCCCTTGTACTTCTTCAGCGTGATGTCGCCGCAGAAGGTCTTGTAGGGCAGCGCCAGGGCGCTGTTCTTTGTCGAGATCGACATCGAACGCGAACCATCCGGGAAGGGCGACTTGAACTTCACGCCATTGCTGCCGGAGAGTGTGAAGCCGTCAGACTTCAGTGACTTGCTTCCGGCCTTGCCGGTCAGGTTCTTGAGATTCGCGTTGTAGGCCTTCTGCTGCTTCTTGTTCTTCACCTTCTTGTAGGTGACGAGCTTCTTGTTGAACTTGGAGCCCTTCGGGTACGTCACGCGGACCGACTTGATCTCCTGGCAGTTGTCGGAGGTCGAGAGCGAGATCGAGGACTGCATCTTCTTGTTGCCCTTCTTCTTCGCACCCTTGGTCGAGACCTTGACGGTCGGCGAAGCGCAGATCTCCTGCTGCTGGCGGCAGAAGCCATCGAGACCGGTGACCGGACTGTTGGAGTTGACGCGCTGACCGCTGTGGCTGGTGAACGCCGTGCTCGCCGAGCCGCAGACTCCGTTGCTGCGCAGCTTGATCAGACCCGTCGACCCACCGCCGATGTTCATCGTCAGGTCGGTGAAGATCAGGTCCGGCAGGTTGCCGAACGTGCTCTGGATTCTCGCGACCGCTCCAGTGGAGTAGTCGAAGCTGTTGGCTCCGCGGATCTGCATGTCGATCGGTGCGGGGATGTCCATCAGCAGGTCGGGCAACGACGAGCCAGAGATGCTCTGGGCCATGTACACGGTGCCCGTGACCGGAGTGGTCAGCAGCGGCGTGTTGATCGAGACCGTTCCGATCCTTGCGGTGTCCTTGCAGGTGCGCGCTGCGGCGTCCTGCGGCGTGCAGGCAAGCCCGATACCGGCGACGTTGACAGTCATCACCGAAGGCAGCAGCACCGAGGTGCCCTCGAGCGTGGAGTCGCCGAGGTTGGTGCCCATCTTGATCGTCCATGCCGGAGCGATCGAAGTGCTGTCGGTCGTGCCGCTCGCGGCGAAAGACATCGTCGGGGTGAACGCACGCGACGCGCAGCCCGTGACCTGGTACGGGTCAGAGTCGGTTGCGACTGCACCCGAGTACGGCGTCAGCGACGTCGTGATGCTGAACGCGTTGCACGACGAAGCGTTGTAGAGGAACGGCTTCTGCGTGCTCTGCGCGACGCCCGGCATGTCGATGTCCATGTTCTGGATATGCGTCGGCACGCCCTTGAACATCTTCGGCACGTCGTTGAATGTGACGGTGATGCCGTGGTCGGTGTTGCGGATCTGGATGCGGCCCTGAGTGATGTAATCGCCCAGGTCGTACGGACCGGCCTTGGCCGGGACCTTGATCGACATGCCGGCGATGTCGCCGTTCACGCCCTCGGTCAGGTAGACCTTGCCCGGCAGGGTCAGGGTCTGGCCGTACTGGCCGATCTTCGCCGTCACGGTTCCGACCTTGCTCTGGTCGGTGCAGTTGCCTGCGGCGGCCGTCGCGACCGGGCAGAGTGGCACCGCGGCTGCGCTTCCGAGGAAGCCGGCCGGGAGCTGCATCGCAACGGACTTGAGATCCTCGTCGCCGTCCGGACGCGCAATCGTGAACTCGGCGTCGGGGTGACCACCGGAGATCAGCGGCGAGATGTCAGAGCTGCTCGATGCCGAGAAGCCCTTCGTCTGGCTCGGCGGGTCGACCGTCATCGAGCTGGTGCGTGTCGCGGTCACGGCGTTGTGCGAGACCAGGGCGGCCGCAGCGGTCGCGCCGCTGGTGTCACCGACGGCCTTCTCCGGGTTGAGCAGCAGCGGGAAGAACTGCGTCGTCGTGGTCGAGCCCGACGTCGTCGTCTTCTTGTTGCCAGTCAGTTCGACGTGGAACTTCGAGAACGGAATGTCCGGCAGGCCGGTGAACGTCGTCGTGACGTCGCCGTAGGTGGCGCTGCTGGGGTTCTCGTCGACCACCGCGGTGCCGCGCAGCGTGATCAGCGTCTTGCCGGTCAGCTGGATCGCGAGCTTGTAGCGGTCGGTCGAGGTGCTTCCCGGCGTCTCGAGGTAGACCGAACCCCACAGCGAGTGCACCGAGGTGTCACCCGAGTCATACGGGTTCGGCTGGTCGATCGGCAGGAGCGGCGTGTCGATCCACGCGGTTCCGACCTTCGAGTTGGCGGGGCAGCTCTGCGCGTCGAGCTGCTGGGCGGAGCAGGAGTCGAGGCCGTTGGCGGCCGGCGCGCTGAGGCGGAAGCCCGGCAGCGCGAGCGCCATCGACTTCAGCGTCGCCTGAGTCTCCGAGCTGCCGTTATGCTCGATGTCGACGTTGATGCCCGTCGGGTGCTCGGCCTTGTGACCGGTTTCC
>JASGFX010000029.1:0-39537 GCA_047605325.1 Solirubrobacterales bacterium
TTCAATTCATACTTCAAGGGGCTTCTCGCTGAGCAAAGCGAGACGAGTCCCGCCGATGATCCGTCGACTGTTGCGGCATCGATTGGCGAGACTCTCTCGGAGGCGACCGAGGTCAAGGCCGCAGTTGCGACCGCACGGTCGGCGGTTCAGAAAGCAGCGGAGACCTCGGCTTCTGCTGTCGGCTCCGAGGACGAGGTGAGTGCTGACCTTGTCGCCCGTAGCGAACAGGTCGCGAGCCAGATATCGGGTGCGATGGCCGAAGCCGAAGTCGCCCTCACAACCATCGATGAATACATGGTCCGGCTCGACACAGCAAAGGCCAGAACCGAACTCCTTCTGGAAGAGATCTCACAGCTGCATGACCAGGTCGAGCAAGGCGTTGAAGCGATGAGTCTGGGCCTTACGGCCGAAGCGTTATCGCACGAACTGTTCAATGTTGCCGACGGACTCGCCTCGCGAACGCAACAGATTTTCAAGCTCCTCGAAAGCGATTCCCTAAGGGATTCCGACGTGCGCGGCTATTTCGAGTTTGTGCGCGCGACCGTTGGATCGCTCCGCAAAGAGCTTGGGCACTTTTCTCCGAGCCTTCGTTACGTGCGCGATCGGCGGGAAACCATTCCCATTGGTGAGTTTCTGAGCGACATTGCCGCCTACTTCGAAGGCCGCGCCTCAAAGACGCCAATCGAGGTGGACATTCGCGGCAGTTCGTCGGCTTTCGAGGTGCGCTCTAGCCGTGGAAAGTTGACCCAGGTCCTCGACAACCTTTTTCTGAACAGCGAATACTGGATGGGCTCAACTGGCGTCGCAGCCCCCAAGATCAGTATCTCAGTGAAGAGCCCGGTCATCGTATTTTCGGACAACGGACCCGGCGTCGAGGAGTCAGTGGAGGAAACCCTTTTTGACCCCTTTGTAACGAGAAAGCCTCGAGGCGAAGGACGAGGTCTGGGGCTTTTCGTAGTTCGTCAATTGCTTGAGAGTGAAGGCTGTTCAATTGCGCTTGGTCCGAAGCGAAACGAGAACGGTCGAAGGTTCCAATTCCGCATCAATCTCGAATCAATACTCACGCCATGAATGACGCCGTAGAGCAAGAAGTTTCCGAGTCGGTTGATGCTCCCGAGATCGTCACGGAACAATCCGACGTAGCGAAGCTGTTTGAAGTAGTCGGAATCAGTCGCGTGGTCCATGTAGACGACGCGTACTCAGCCGACGCCGACAAGATCATTGAGCTTCTCGCTGGTTTGGACCCAGGGAAGCGAGCACAGCTGCTCAACAGTTCACAGGATGAGATGGCAGTTGATGGGCGCTGGCAAGAAGTCACCCGCACTCACTGGGATGGCCTTGATGTCGCTGCGAAAGCGGAGCTGGCTGAGGCGGTCTTCGCGGAGTCAGGCGGCTCGACCCCGTCACCAGAGGGAGTATTCAGCAGCATCGAAGCTCTTGTCCCCGATGTCGAGTTCTTGACGCTGAGTCTCGCGGAATGGAAGCAGCGTCAGGATTCAATCATCGGCGAACTGACGAACAAACCGACGTTGATTCTGTTTGACAAAGACTTCAGCCAGGAGTCGACGGAAGCTGGCGCAAACGGCGAGACGCTGGTCGCCGAGCTAGAGAAGGCGATCGCAGAGGGCGACGGCGGCGATGGCGTTCCAGTTCTTTTCTACGGATTGCTGACCCACACGGTGTCGATCGAATCCGAAGCGGAAGAGCGGCAGAAAATGGTGGATGCGACTCAAGTGGATGCATCGCGATTCGTCGTGATCGCGAAGGAGCACTTCAGCTTCGACAACGATGGTGAGTTTGCCGCGCGAATTCGCACGACGCTCATGGCTCCGGTGTTCGCTCAGCTGATGCAGCGAGTGAAGGCGGCAATTTCGGAACACCATGAGGATGCGATCAAGCATGCCCTCAAGCTCTCTCCCGCCGATCTGGAGTACATGGTTGTTCGGAGTTCAGACAACGAGGGAGTGTGGCCGCCGGACACCCTTGTTCGAGTCTTAGAGGTCCTCCAGCGATCCAAGGTCCGCGAAACCCTTCGTTCCGAAGAGCAAACGACTGGCTTGACGACGGTCCTGAATCGATTGGCGGCATTCGCAGACCCTGAGCAGGACGCCACGTCTGGGCCGGAAAGCATTGCGATTGCTCACCAAGAAATCTATGACTCTGCCGAACACGTGAACAGCCTTTGCCTTCCGATCGAATTCGGCGACATGTTCGTCACAGACTCGGGAAAGCGGTTCATTCTGGTGGCACAGCCGTGCGATCTGATGGTGCGCTCAGATGGCAAGCGAGCGCCTGAGATAACTCACTTGCTGCTGGCCCCTGTGAAATCAATCGAGGAAGAGGCAAAGAATCGGTTCTCACAATTTGAACTTCCCTATTTCGAGAAGGACACCGGCGCGAGCCAATACGTCGTCCTGGACAGACCAGAAGTTGTTCGCGCATGCGTTCTTGACACCTGCGTTTTCAATCCAGACGGTCGTGGTCTGCTTGATCCCGCCGCGGATGTCCCAGACGAGCTGCTGCCTGGCTGGAAGCTGCGGCGAGATCGACTGTTGAAGAAGAACGCGAAGGCGTTTGGTCGGATCGGGACCGTGACAGAGACGGCCACACAGCACGCAATCTTGGGTCAGCTCACGACAGATCCAATAAAGATCAAATCGCTTGATGTAGCGAACGAAACGATCGAATGGAAATTTCGCCGCGACATGCGCCTTTGCGAACCGTATAGCCGCGCAGTCCTAAGCCGATTCACGCAGTACCTCGCTCGTGATGCGTTCTTGCATCCGTTGGCGAGGACGGGATGACACTTACTCGCTGACAGCGGATTCCGGACCGAGGCCTACGGCCGCAAGTGTTTCACGAGCCAGTCTCGCTGCCGCCTGGGCTCCGTCATCTTGAGAGATTGCTGGGTTGTAGAAGCTTGCAATTGTGGTGAGCGCTTCAATCACTCGTGCCACTTCGTGATCGGTCAGGTCCGCCATTTTCAGTCTCCTCGGTGAATTCTCGCTTTGAGCGATACCAATCGGCCACGTTATCCCAGTCCTCGTCAATCAGGGCGACATATTGACCGTATGCACAGGCGGAACCGGCGGTACGGAAGCTTCTCAACCGCGCGATTTTTGCTCGTATCGATGTGGACACGCACGAGGACGGCGACTTGCCAGCCGTCTCGGTTCAATTGGCGGAGGTGTACGAGAAGATCGCCGAGACCGCCGTGCTGCTGGTCGGAGAATCGACGTCCTCAGAACGAACAAACCCCGACCCAATCATTTTGGGCCGGGGTTCGCACTACGTCAAACTGGCGGAGAGAGAGGGATTCGAACCCTCGGACGAACTTACGCCCGTCAACAGTTTTCGAGACTGCCCCGTTCAACCGCTCCGGCACCTCTCCGCTGGAAACTCTACAAAAACGTCGCCGGCCAGCGGCAGGCCTGCGCTATCAGAGGCGAACGAAGTGTGCGAAACGGCTCTCGTTGCTTGAAAGCGTCGCGGCCTGAGCCATTGCCTCACTGCCCTCCACGAACACATTCGAGCTGTCCGCCGCGAGCGTTGAGATCTTTCCGGCGATTGCCCGGCCGTCCGCTTCGGAGGGCGCCGAGACCAGTAGGAATCGCCATCTGCGTACGACTTCAAGGCCGTCGAGCTCGAGCTGCTTCTCCAGTTTGATCGCTTCCTCGCGGGAGGGCACTTCGACATGAACCTGCCATGCGTCGGTACCGATTCGGTGGCTCTCGTCACGCTCGGCATCGCGGAGCTTCTCACGCTCTCTCTCGACCGCCGCCGGATCGCCCGGCAGCGATTCATCCGCGTCTTCCCAGCGCTCCTCGGCGGGATGCCACCGGCTCATCTGAGACTTCGCGGAGTTGGAAGCATCGCCGAGTTCTTTGAAAATTGCGTCGCGTGCCTGACCGGCGGATTCGCGACTCGCGGCGTAGGCGAAAATCGTCGTCCCGTTGGCGGAGATCGCCGCCGAATCGCCGACGTCGTTTCTCACAGCTCTCAATGTCGAGCGCTCTCGCAGGCGGCTGGTGATGACTGAGCCGCCTTCGCCGTCTCCGAGTTCGATCGCAACACGCCAGTCCTCACTCGGTTCTCCACCCATGGTCGCTGATCCTAGGGCGATATTTCCTGTCGCTACCCAAATGTGAAGGCGTAAGCGCTGATCCGCGGGGCGGGGCGGAGCGTCAGCGTGTGCGTCTCGACCTTTCCCGTGTCGATCAGGCGGTAGAGCCGCTGGGAGCTCACGGTCACGTATCCGCCGTGCACGTCGTCGCCGGAATCGCCGCTGCTGATCGGCTTGCCGTCGAGCAGGACCTGCATGCGTCGCGGCGCGCCGCCGGCGGATCCGAGCACCAGAAATGTGCGCCGCGCGTGCACGCGGGCCGTCAGCGTCGCGCCACTGCCGGCCGTCGCGCGCTCGCCGCTGACCAGCCAGCGACCGCCCAGGCGGAAGGTGTTGAGCGGGAGCCGGCCGGTCGGCGATCCGTAGTTCGTGGTCGAGGCCGACGGCGGGCGACCCTCGAAACCGGTGGCGCGCTCGAACCCGACGTACGTCTCCGGGGTCACCTGGGCGTTCGAGGCGTGCTCGGCGCGGACGCCGTCTGAGGTCTCGCCGCCGAGGCCGGTGGCGCCGTTCTCGCGCAGCAGCGTGCGGATCGCCTGCTCGGACTCGGCGTACTTGCCCTCGCCGTAGTGGATCTGCCGCACCACGCCGGCCGCGTCGATCAGGTAGTGCGCCGGCCAGTACTGATTCGCGTATGCATCCCAGGTGCCGAACTCGTTGTCCTGCGCCACCGGGTACTTGATGCCGTTCTGGCCGATCGCTGCCGCGACGTTCTTCGCCGATTTCTCGAAGGCGAATTCGGGCGAGTGCACGCCGACGATCACGAAGCCCTTGTCGCGGTATTTCGCGTACCACGACTTCAGATAGGGGAGCGTGCGGATGCAGTTGATGCAGCTGTAGGTCCAGAAGTCGACGAGCACGACCTTGCCGTGCAGCTGCCTGAGCGTCAGCGGCTTGCCCTCCGGCGTGTTGAACCACTGCTCCGTGTCGGTGAAGTCGGGCGCCTCCATGATCGGCTCGAGGCTGAAGCTGCCCTCCAGCGCCTGACGCCGCGCCGACGTCTGCTGCCCGCTCGAGCGCAGGTCGTCGAGTTCATCCTGAGCGGCCGAGGTCTTCTCGAGCTTGCCGGTCGGGTTGACCAGTGCGGCCGGGAGGTGATCGGCGATCGCGGTTTGGAAACGCGTGTCGAGGTTGACGAGCATCCCGACGGCGACCATCACCATCAGCACGCCGAGACCGGCCTGCAGCGCGCGACTGCGCTCCATCAGCGGGCGGATCAGCTTGCGCCCGCCGAGCATCAGCGCGAGGAACATCGCCGCCGAGCCGAGGCCGTAGGCGAGCGCCACCGCGAGGCGCTGGGTCGAAAAGTCCTGCGAGGCCGAGACGGTGATCACGCCAGCGAGGATCGGCCCGGCGCAGGGCGCATAGACGAACCCGAGGCCGGCACCGACGAGCATCCCCGACCAGAAGCCCGAGCCCTCATTCTGGGTCGCGGCCGAGACGCGGCCGGCACTGCGCGATGTGGCGCGGCTGATCCAGCCCTCGATCCGGTCGCTGGCGCCGGGGACGATCAGGCTGATCCCGAAGCCCAGGAGCACCGCGATCGCGAGCGTGCGCAGCAGGCTGTCGGGCAGCCCGAGCGCAGAGATCAAATAGACCAGCAGCACCGTGGCGAACGTGAAGCTGAGCGCCAGACCGAGCGCGATGCCCAGCGGCCTGCGGTGCCCGCCGGTGGCGCCCGCGGAGAAGACCACAGGCAGCACCGGGAGCGCGCAGGGCGAGATCGCTGTCGCCGCGCCGGCAAGGAATCCGAAGATCAGCAGGAGGACCATCGTGTGCTCAGTTCACGTTCGCTGGGTGGGGGGATGGGGCTACGACTTCGGCATCAGGACGCCGTTGATGATGTGCGTCACGCCGTTGGACGACTTCACGTCGGCCTGGGTGACGGTGACCGTGTTGCCACTCGCGTCCTTGATCATGACCTTGCCGTCCTTGACCTCGGGGGTGATCTCTTCGCCCTCGACCGTCTTGACCGACTTGCCCTCGTCGGCGAGCTTCATCAGCTTTGCAGCGTCGTACTCGCCCGCGAGCACGTGGTAGGTGAGGATCGTCTGCAGCTGCTTCTTGTTCTTGTCCATCATCAGCGAGTCGGTGGTCGACTTCGGCAGTGCGGCGAACGCGTCGTTGTCGGGCGCGAAGACCGTGAACGGGCCGGTGCCCTGGAGCGTCTTCACGAGGTCGGCCTGCTTGACCAGCGAGACCAGCGTCGTCACGTTAGACGCGTCGGAGGCGTTGGCGACGATGTCGCGATCGGGCGTCATCATCGCGCCGCCAACCTCGACGCCGTCCTTCATCGAGTCGTCCTGGCTCATCGAGTTGTTGTCGGCCGTGCTGGTCGAGGACTTGTCGTCGCTGCCACAGCCCGCGGACACCACCGCGATGGCCAGGACGAAGATCATCATTGCCGCAAGCAGCGGCTTACGCATGTGCGAGCGCATGTTGGAACTCCTTGTCAGTGGGCCGACCAGTTGGGCGGCCACGATTGGGAACTGCGTATGGGGATGACTGGCGGCTCGCCGGAAGCGCGCGGGCCGTTGTCAGAAGTGTCTACGCGGGCGGGCTCCGGGTCGGATCACAATTCGCGATCAGCTGGTGATCTCGACTCGCATCAGCGGATTCGTGGTCGGCTTGTTCGACCCGCCGGCGGGCTCATTGGTGACATAGATCGCCTTGGCGCCCGCGATGTCCGGAACGTGCACCGACCCGCGACCATCGGCGGTCACGTCGAACAGCGCGTCGGTCGCGACCATCGAATCATCAGGGCGCTGCAGCCAGACCTCGTAGATCCTTCCGTCGCCGGCCTTGGGCATGCCGGAGACCTTCAGGTGCGCCTCGCCGTCACTGGCGTAGAGCCGCACCGAGGCGTCGGTCGGCATCGATCTCGCGATCACCTGGCCGGGCATCATCTTGTCGCTCGAAGAGCCGCCCGTGAGCGCGACCACGGCGACGATCGCGATCGTCGCGGCCGCGCCGCGCCGAGCGCCAGCGAGCCCAGCCCGAAGCGGCGCCTGCGCGGGGCCGGCCGGTCGGCCTCCGGGCCGGCTGCGTTGAGCACTTCTGCCTCGGCGCGCACAGTCGCCATCACGTCGTCGATCAGTCGCTTCGGCGCGGTGACCGGCGGCACGGAGCGCGGCAGCTCGGCCGCGCCCTCGGTCAGCCGCTCGACCTCGGCCTGGCAGATCTCGCAGTCGGCCAGGTGGGCGGCGAAGTCATCGGGATGGTCGAGCGCTCCGAGTGCGTACGGGGCCGCGTCGGCGCTGTGTTCGCAATGAGTTCGGTCGTTCATGCTGTCACCGCCCTGTCTCCTCTCAGCCGCTCAAGGCCGAGACGCATCCTTCCTTTGACGGTCCCGAGGGGAACGTCGACGATATCCGCGATCTCTGTCTGCGAGAACCCGCCGAAATACGCGAGCTCGATGACCTCGCGCTGGTCGACCGGCAGATCGTCGAGTGCTCCGCAGACCTCGGCTGAGACGATCCGATCGATTGCCTGGCCGTCGGTCGACTCGCGCGCCACCAGGGTCTCCTCGATCCCGTCCTGGTTCGCGCGCCGGTTGCTGTGCACACCGTCGCGGCGCAGGAAGTCGATCGCCCGATTGTGCGCGATGCCGAGCGCCCAGGTGCGAACACTCCCGCGCGCGCGGTCGTAGCTCGCTGCGCGCCGCCAGAGCGTGAGGTAGACCTCCTGCGCGGCGTCCTCGGCCAGCGAGGCTCGGCCGCACATACGGTGGATCAGCGCGAAGACGGCGTCGGCATGGCGCTCCATCACGACCTCGAAGGCGTCGGCGTCATTGCCCGCGACGAGTTCCATCAGCTCCTCGTCGGCCATCCGCCTAAGGCGGTCCTGTGATTGTCCTGAGGCTTCGCGGTTCACCATCGGGTACTACGCATCCAAGCGCGATTCGGATCAATCGCGCGCCGGGCGATTCAGCGCCGGGCCGCGAAGAAGGCCCGGAGCAGCGCGCCGCAGTCTTCGCCGAGCAGGCCGCCGACCACCTCGGGTCGGTGGTTGAAGCGCTCTTCACCGGTCACGTCGAGCACGCTGCCGCAGGCGCCGGCCTTCGGGTCGCTCGCGCCGAAGACCACGCGGGGGATGCGGCTGAGCACGATCGCGCCGGCGCACATCGCGCACGGCTCGAGCGTCACGTAAAGCGTCGCGCCCAGCACGCGCCAGCTGCCGACGGCCTCGGAGGCGCGGCGCAGCGCCAGCACCTCGGCATGCGCTGTCGGATCCTGGAGCAGCTCGCGCTCGTTGCGGCTGGCGGCGATCACTTCTCCGTTCAGCACGACCACGGCGCCGATCGGCACGTCTTCGTGGGCGGGCGCCGCCTGGGCCTGCTCGATCGCCAGCTGCATGAAGCGCACATCATCTTCGGTCCATTGCGGGGGCGTCGTATCCATCTCGCAAAACCGTAGACCAGCGTGGGCGAAAGAAAATGTTCACCCGGCCGTGAGCGACTTCGCCGCGGATACGGTGTTCCCACTTGTGCGGGGCACTGATCCGGGGCCCCGCTTCTACTTTCCCACCCCCACGGACGACCACTGAGCAAGACGCGTAAAACCCTTCGCCTGACGGCGCCGATCATCGCTGCTGCGTTGGCGTTGGTGTTCGCGGTGAGCGCGCAGGCGGCCGGCCAGTTGCGCAGTTTCGATGCCCCGGCCGGCAGCTACGAGAACGACTCGCTGGTCGTCGGGTTCGATCGCCGCACCTCCGCGCAGGCCGGCAGCGCTTCGATCGCCGCGGCAGGTGCCGGCACGGTCGAGACGGCGGGTCCGCGCAGCGCACTTGTCACCGTCGGCTCCGGTGGCTCGCTCACGATGGCGGCGAAGAAGCTCGCCGAGCGTCCGGGCGTAGCCTGGGTCAAGCCGAACTTTCGCGCACACATCGCAGACGCGTGGGTGCCCAACGATCCCGGCCTCGGAGTCGTTGCCGGCGGTTGGAGGTCTTCGCAGTGGAACTTCGCCGGCAGGTGGGGAGTCAACGTGCTTCCGGCCTGGCAGTTGCTGCGCGACAGGAAGCGCTCTGGTGGCAAGGGCGTGAAGATCGCGATCGTCGACACCGGTGTCGCCTACTCGAACTACGGCCGCTACCGCGTCTCGCCCGACTTGCGCGGTGTCAAGGTCGAGAGTCCCCACGACTTCCTCGATCACGACACTCACGCCAACGACCGCAACGGCCATGGCACGCATGTCGCATCGACAATCTTCGAGCGCACGAACAACGGCCTCGCGATGACCGGCCTCGCCTACAACGCGACGCTGATCCCGATCCGCGCCCTCGACTCGCAGGGCTATGGCGACGAAGTCATGGTCGCCCGCGCGATCCGTTACGCAGCCGACCGCGGCGCCGACATCATCAATCTCTCTGTCGAGTTCGACGTCAAGCTCAGCCACGGTGCACTGCCGACGATCATCGCGGCGATGCAGTACGCGCGCGAGAAGGGCTCGCTCGTCGTCGCGGCCGCCGGCAACCAGCAATCGCACCGCGTCGCCTATCCCGCGCGCAGTGAGTACGCGCTGGCCGTTGGCGCCACCACCTTCAGCGGGTGTCTTGCCGACTACTCGAACTACGGCAAGGGTCTCGATCTCGTCGCCCCGGGCGGCGGCCTCGACTACACCGAGCTCGACATCCGGTCTGGTAGCACCGACCTGCGTCGCTGCAAGGCGTCTCACCGCCCCCGCGCGATCTACCAGATGACCTTCGGCAAGCGGCTGAATCACTTCTACATGCCCGGTTTCTATGAGGGCACGTCGATGGCGGCCCCGCACGTCTCGGGCACCGCGGCGTTGGTGATCGCAAGCGGCGTGATCGGCGCCGATCCGACTCCGGATCAGTTGCAGGCTCGACTCGAGGCGACGGCGACCGACCTCGGATATCCCGGGCGCGACAAGCGCTATGGATCGGGTCTCGTCAACGCCGGCCGAGCGGTCGGCGCGAGCGACTGACTAAGTCGTACGGACGATCAGCACCGAGCAAGGAGCGTGGTGCGAGATCTTGTTCGGAACGCTGCCGAGCAGGAAGCGACGCGCGCCGGCCATGCCCTTGTTTCCGACCACGATCAGGTCGGCGCCCTCTTCCTCTGCGACGTCGAGGATCGCGTCGGCCGGGTTTCCCTGACGCGCGCTGATCTTGACGTCGATCTGACGTTCCTTGAGCGGGGCGGCGATCTGACCGAGCATCAGGTCGACGTCTTCACGCTCGTTGATCGACCACTCGACGTCGGCCGGGGCGCCTTCGCGCTCTTTCTCGAGCCGGGCGTTGGAGACCGGGTCGAAGGCGCTGACGATGACGAGGGTGGCGCCGAACTTCTCGGCGAACTCTCCGGCCTGGATGACCGCCTGCGCTGCTGTGTCCGAACCGTCTGTACCGACGACGATCTTCTCGATCAAAATTGCCTCACTCGTCTCGCGGGTCTGCGTCTGCCGCCGATCATAAGCGAGACGGCCCCCGAATACCATTCGTTCCCGTGCAACGCAGCTGGATAGTCATGCAGATCGCGATCGTGATCCTCGTCGCCGCGGGGATGATCATCGCCGCCACAAAGCTCTGGCTCTAGCCATGAAAAAGCCGCGCCCGCTGCTGCGGACGCGGCTTGATCGAAACCTCTGAAAAGGCGCTCGGCGCCTACTTGACCGTGAGCTTGGCGGTGTAGCCCTTGTCGCGGTTGTGCTTGTACGAGTCGAAGATCTCGTAGTCGCCCTTGGTGACCGTGACCGTGAGGCTGGTGGAGCGTCCCGGCTTGACGGCTGCTCCCTTGACGTTGTTGAACTGGCCGCCGTCGATACCGACACCGTGCTGACCCTTTGCGTCCTCGGGAACGGTGACGGTGATCTTGATTGTGCCGGGCTTGGCGGTGACCGCGCTCTTGTTGAAGCTGCCGTCCTCGACGGTCAGGTCGATCGAACTCGAGAGCTTGACCGCTCCGGTAGCCGCGGTCGAGTCGTCCTTGTCGCTTCCGCAACCGGCGAGCAGCAGCAGCGCGACGAGGCCGATCAGCAGCGTCGAAATGCGTACTCCGGTCGAGCGAGTGTTCAGATTCACGGTCAATTACCTCCCTGGAAAGGGTCCCCCATGGACAAAAGATGAAGTCTCAAAAGACTGCGGAAGAGTACATCGGATGCGCCTCGACGGTCAGATTCCTAACACTTTCGCAATCTGCCGGAACGCGGTGGTTTCAAGCTGAAAGCGCCGGCCAGATCGTCGCGACGACTTGCCGCGACCAATCAGGGGCGAATTTCTCGCCGCGGGCCCAGCGCGCCATCCACGATCCGACCAGCAGATCGCAGGTCAGATCGAGGTCAAGGTCGGGGCGCACCTCGCCGGCCTCAACGCCCTCCTGAAGCACCTTGTGCAGAATCGCGATGCGTGGACCGATCGTCCGCTCGCGGTGAAGTTCGACGAGTTCGGGGTTGCGGCCGGCCTCGGCGAGCACCTGTCGCTGGACGATCATTCCCGGTCCGTCGATCATGCGCTCACGAGTGGCCTGAAGCAGCGCGACCAGCCGCTCGCGCGTATTGCCGGTGAGATCCTCGGCGTCGGGCGCCTTCGAGCAGGTGATCGCGGCCGTGACCAAGTCGTTCTTGTCTGTCCAGCGGCGGTAGATCGTCGCCTTGCTGACGCCGGCCGCCCGCGCGACGCCGTCGATCGTCATCCCCGCGTATCCGTCGGCCGCGAGTTGGTCGAGCGCCGTCTCGAGGATGCGATCGTCGATCTTCGGGTCGCGCGGACGACCGCGGGTGCAGGCTGTCGCCTCCATCAGTCTCCGACGATCGGGAGCGCCTCGTCGCCGGGGCCGTGCGGGACGAAGTCCTGCGGGCGCACGAGAATCAGCGTGAGGATTCCGCCGACCAGCGAAAGCGCGGCGGCGACGTAGAAGATCGCGTGGTAGCCAGAGATGAATGCGCTCTTACCGGCAGTCGCGGCGCTCTGTTGCACGCCGGCCGGGAGCGTCTTCACGACATCTCCGAATGCGCCCGAGGTCACGGCCTTGCCGAATTCCTTGACGTTGCCGGCGCCGGGGCTGCCGGCCATCGCTTCGGCCAGGCGGTCGTTGACGTGCGACTGGAAGATCGCGCCGAGGCCGGCGATGCCGGTGGCGATTCCGATCTGGCGGAAGGTCGAGTTGATGCCTGAGCCCATGCCGGCGCGCTGCGGCGGCACGACGCCGACGGCCGTGGAGGCCAGTGGCGGGTTGACCATGCCGATGCCGATTCCGGCGATCGCAAATCCGGGGAGCAGGAAGGTCCATTTCGAGCTCATGTCGATGCCGGCCATCAGCACGGCGCCGATCGAGATCAGGATCAGTCCGCCGCCCATGAACCAGCGCGGTTGGATCGTCTCGGTCAGTTTGCCGGCGATCGGCGCCACGACGAAGCTCAGCAGCGTGATCGGCAGGAAGCGCAGGCCGGCTTCGAGCGGCGAGAAGCCGAGGATGTTCTGCACGTAGAGCGTGATGTAGAGAAACAGTGAGAACATTCCCGCCGAGAGCGCGAACGCGGTGACCGAAGCGCCGACGAAGGCTGGCTTCCTGAACAACTGCAGGTCGAACAGCGGGTGGTCCTTCTTCGCCTCGATCGCGAGGAACGCGATCAGCAGCACGAAGAAGCCTGCGAGCTGGAGGACGATACGCGTGCTTCCCCAGCCGAGGTCGTTGCCCTTGATCAGGCTGAGGATCAGCAGGAACAGCGATCCGCTGAAGGTGACGACTCCGGCCCAGTCGATGCCGTAGTCGTGCGGGTCCTTTGACTCGGCCACCTTGTTCAGCGTCAGGAAGATCGCGGCGATGCCGATCGGGATGTTCACGAAGAAGATCCACTCCCAGCCGATGCCCTCGGTGATCACTCCGCCGATCAGCGGGCCGATCGCGACGGCGCCACCGGTGACCGCGCCGAACACGCCGAACGCGGTCGCGCGCTCTGGCCCCTGGAAGGCATTGGCGATCAGCGCGAGCGATGTCGCGAACATCATCGCTCCGCCGGTGCCCTGCACTGCGCGGGCGATGTTCAGGACGTCGGGGTGCTTGGCCAGTCCGCAGGCGAGCGAGGCGGTGATGAATACCCCGAGGCCGAACGTGAAGATCTTGCGCCGGCCGATCTGGTCGGCGACCGAGCCGAACGCGAGCAGCGTCGCGGCGAGCGTCAGCGAGTACGCGTCTACGACCCATTGGAGGTCGCTGAACGACGCATTCAGTTCTTTGCGGATGTCGGGCAGCGCGACGTTGACGACGGTGATGTCGAGCAACAGCATGAAGATCGCGATCGAAACCGCGCCGAGCGTCCACCACTTGTTGTTGTCGGCCGGGGCGGCGGCCGGAGCTTGAGCTTGTTCCATGATCCCTCCTGAATTACGAAACGCGACCGTATCATAATTCTGCGACGGTAGATTTCTGAGCCGTGAACGCGGCAGTCCCACAGCTCGACCCAGTGGAAGCGCGCATCCTCGGCTGCCTGATCGAGAAGCAGCACACGACTCCGGCGGGTTATCCGCTGACGCTCAATGCGCTGCGCCTTGCCTGCAACCAGTCGACCAACCGCGATCCCGTCGTCGACTACGACGAGGAGCAGATCTTCGACTCGATCCAGCGACTCCACCGCATGGAACTCACGCGGTCGGCAAGTGGCCACGGATCGCGCTCGGCGAAGTACCGCCACCTCGCGGCCGAGCGTCTCTCGATCGACGATGCCGGCGAGGCTGTGCTCGCGGTGCTGCTGCTGCGCGGGCCGCAGACCCCGGGAGAGCTGAAGACCCGTACCGAGCGCATGCATGCCTTCGATGATCTCGGCGAGCTCGATCGCGTGCTCACGGCGCTGATCGACGCCGGCTACGTCGAACGCCTCGAGCGCGGGCCGGGCGAGAAGCAGGAGCGCTACCGCGAGCTCTTCACGGACTCCGCCGCGACGGAGCAGTCTCCCGCCCATGTGGATACCCCGGGCGAGTCGCTCGAAGCGCGGGTGGCCAGGCTCGAAGCCGAAGTCGCCGAGCTGCGCTTGCGCCTCGGCTGATCCTTATGTAACATCATTCGGTGTAATGGTCAATACCGAGCACCACCACATCGCAATCATCGGCTCCGGCTTCTCCGGCGTCGCCATGGCCCGCTACCTGAAGAAGTCCGGTCGCAACGACTTCACGATCTTCGAGAAGGGTGATGATGTCGGCGGCACCTGGCGAGACAACACATACCCGGGGATTGCCTGCGATGTGCCGTCAAACCTCTACTCGTTCTCGTTCGCGCTGAACCCGAACTGGTCGCGCAGCTACTCGGGCGGCTGGGAGATCAACCAGTACATCCGCGCGACCGCAGACAGGCTCGGGATCACTGAGCACATCCGCTTCAACGATGCCATCACTGCGGCTGCATGGGACGATCAGGCAAAGCTCTGGCGCTGTGAGAGCGAGCAGGGTCCGTTCACCGCGGATTTCGTGATCGGCGCGATGGGACCGCTCTCCGAGCCGCAGATTCCCGAGCTGCCCGGCATCGAGAAATTCAAGGGCGAAAAGTTTCACTCACAGCAGTGGGATCACGACTACGACCTCAAGGGCAAGCGCGTCGCGGTCGTGGGCACCGGCGCCTCGGCGATCCAGTTCGTTCCGCAGATCCAGCCCGACGTCGCCGAGCTGCATCTCTACCAGCGGACGGCGCCGTGGATCCTCCCGCGCAGCGAGCGCAAGCTCACCGACTTCGAACACAAGCTCTATCGCCGCCTCCCGTTCGTGCAGAAGCTCGCGCGCGGCGCGATCTACAGCGCGATGGAGCTGCGCGTGATCGCGTTCGCGAAGCAGAGCTGGATCATGTCGCTTGCCGAGCCGCTGGCGAAGCTGAACATCCGCCGGCACATCAAGGACAAGACGCTCCGCAAGCAGGTCACGCCGAACTTCCGGATCGGCTGCAAGCGCATCCTGATGGCCAACAACTACTACCCGGCGCTGGCGAAGGACAACGTCGAGGTGATCACGCACGGCGTCACCGAGGTGCGTGAGAACTCGATCATCGCCGCTGACGGCACCGAGCGTGAGATCGACGCGATCATCTGGGGCACCGGCTTCCACGTCACCGACAACCCCGAGTGGGACAACATCAAGGGTCGTGACGGCCGCTCGCTCACCGAGACCTGGGCGCCGACCGGAATGCGCTCGTATCTCGGCACGCTTGTGCCGAACTTCCCCAACGTCTTCCTGATCATCGGGCCGAACACCGGTCTCGGCCACAACTCGATGGTCTACATGATCGAATCGAACGCCCGGTACATCGTCAGTGCGATCGATCACGTCGAGCGTGTCGGCGCACGCGACATCGAGGTCAAGGAATCGACGGTCGAGGCCTTCGAAGCCGACATCGTCAGCCGTTCGAAGGGAACGGTCTGGACGACGGGCGGCTGCGACAGTTGGTACCTCGACGCCTCGGGCCGAAACACCACGCTCTGGCCCGACTTCACATTCCGATTTCGCAAGCTCTGCGGGTCGTTCGATCCGGCGCAGGTGACCCTTGACGCCAGTGGCGGTGATACAAATCCCGCCCATGAGCGAAACGCCGCCACCCCCGCCTGAGGGATCAGTCCCGCCGCCACCGCCGCCCCCGGGGGAGGCGCCACCACCACCTCCGCCCCCGATGTCACCCTCGGGCGAGGCGCAGACCCCGCCGCCAGCGACGCCGCGGCCGTACCCGGTCGACCTCACGATCGACTACCAGGATCGTGAGCTCAACCGAACCACGACCTTCTTCCGTCTGTTCGTCGCGATCCCGATCCTCGCGATTCTCAGCGGATTGGTCGGAGGCGCGATCTTCGCGGCAACTCATGGCGGAGCGTGGCTCGCCGCGGTCGGCGGAGGGCTGATCGTCGCCCCGACCGCGCTGATGATCATCTTCGAGCAGAAGTATCCGCGCTGGTGGTTCGACTTCAACAAAGAGTTGCTCTCGTTCATCCTGCGCATCCACGTCTATCTGTTGCTGATCGACGACCGGTATCCCTCGACGACCGACACGCAGGCCGTCCACCTCAAGCTCGAGTACCCGGATGCCAAAGAGGAACTCTCGCAGTTCATGCCGATCATCAAGTGGCTGCTCGCGATCCCGCACTGGGTGATTCTCTTCTTCCTAAACATCGGAGTTTTGATCGGGACGATCTACGCGTGGTTCATCATCCTGTTCACCGGTCGCTATCCCTCGGACATCTTCGACCTGATCGTGGGGATCCAGCGTTGGCAGGTGCGAGTCGTCTCGTACGCGATGTTGATGGTGACCGACGAGTACCCTCCGTTCAGGATCGAGAGCTGAGCACTAAGGACGAACGTTCGTTCGCGCAAATCGCATATGATTCGCGGTGATGGCCAGTTCCACCGGTACCCGTTCTGAGCAGCCAAGCACCCGCGAACGGATCCTCGACCACAGCGTGCAGATCGCCTCAGCCGAAGGGCTCGAGTCACTGACGATCGGCCGCCTCGCCGCCGATCTCGGCATGAGCAAGAGCGGGCTGTTCGGTCACTTCGGATCCAAGGAAGAGCTGCAGCTCGCGACGATCGAGGCCGGCTCTGAGATCTTCGGGCGCACCGTGATCAGGCCGGCTCGCGACGAGGCCGAGGGCGCCGAGCGGCTCTCGCGGCTGGTGCACAACTTCGTCGACTACCTCGAAGGCGCGACCTTCGAGGGTGGTTGCTTCTGGGGTTCGGTCTCGGCCGAGTTCGACAATCGACCGGGTCCGGTGCGCGACATGATCAAGGAGAAGCTCTCGGTCTGGCTCGATGTTCTGCGCGAGCAGGCGACCGCAGCAGGTGCGGATGATCCCGAGCAGCTCACCTTCGAGCTCTACTCGATCTGCCAGGGCGCGAATCTGCAGTACCAGCTGTTCGGCGACGCAGAACTGTTTTCGCGCGCACGCGCGGCGCTCGACCGCTTGCTTCCTGCCTGAAGCCGCGCTCCGAAGGGGGCCGTACGGTGTTCTTGTCGAAGGAGCCTCTAGCTCCTGCCGATAGACAACCAGAAGCCTTCATGCGCGTCAGATCCATCCGAACGGCAGCCGTGTTCGCGGCCGCACTCACGATCCTGCTGCTTTCTGCGGCTGGAGCACTGGCGGCTGGACCGGCGACGACGATCGGCGGAGTGCCGGCCGCGAACGAGACCGGCGGTACCTTCACGTTCTCGGCGCCCGGCGCAACCGCCTACCGCTGCAGTCTTGACGACTCGAGCTTCGCCGCCTGCACGTCGCCGCTGGTGGTCGGACCGCTCCCGGTCGGCACCCACAACTTCAAGGTCTATGCCCTGAACGCCTCGAGCGAGGCCGGTGCCGTCTCGTCGTTCATCTGGACGATCGACCTCACGCCGCCGAGCACGCCGGTCGTGCTCGCACCGGTCGACGGCTTCGTCACGAGCAGTACGCAACCCACTTTCAGCGGCACGGCAGAAGCCGGTGCTCGCGTCCTGATCTTCGATGGCCCAGACCAGATCGGCAGCATCGTCGCGAGCGGCGGAAGCTGGAGTATCACCGTGGCCTCTCCACTCTCCGAGGGCGTGCACAGTTGGCGCGCCCGTGCGGCCGACGCCGCCGGCAATCTCAGCGGCTACACCGCACTGCGCTTGCTGACGGTCGACACCACCGCGCCGGCCGCGCCGACGATCCTCGCGCCGGTCGAGGGATCGATGGTCAACCGTCGTTTCCCGGTGTTCTCGGGGACGGGCGAGCCGGCCGCGACCGTGGTGATCGACGAGGGCTCGACGCGGGTCTGCTCGGCGATCGTCGCGCCCGGCGGTTCTTGGCAGTGCACCGCGGGTTCGCCGATGCCCGACGGCGATCATCAGATCGCCGCGCGGGCGATCGATGCGGCTTCGAACACGAGCGACCCGGTCATGCGCGGTTTCTCGCTCGATGCGACCCCGCCTCCTGCGCCTTCGATCGACTCGCCGCCGGATGGTCTGTCGACGACCGCGTCAGCCGTGACGGTTGAAGGCACCGGTCTCGTCGGCGCCGCGGTGTCGATCTTCCTCGACGATGACAAGATCGGTGAGACGGCCGTCGGGATCGCCGGCACATGGTCGTTCGAGCTGACCGACCTCGAGGAGGGCGACTACATGGTCACTGCGCGACAGGAGGACGAAAACGGCAATCTCAGCGCCGCTTCGAATTCCGTCGACCTGCGGATCGATCGCACTGCCCCGGTGGTGAGTTTCACGCAGAGGCCGAACCCCGAATCGAACATCCCGGCGCCGACCTTCAAGTTCTCGACCGGCGACCCTGTCACGAGCTACCAGTGCGCGCTCGACGGCGCCGACTGGTCGCCGTGCGCGAATCCGGTGACATTCGGGCCGCTCGCTGATGGCGCCCACGCGCTGCGGGTGCGGGCGACCGACGCCGCGGGGAATGCGGGTGGCGAGTCGCGCCATGAGTGGGTGATCGACACGATTCCGCCAGTGGTGACCTTGGTCGATCCGCCTTCATCCGGCGTGGCGGGGCAGGCAGTGAGCGTGGCGTTCACATACAACGACGGTGGGGCGACGCCTGAGTGCAGTCTGGACGGCTCAGCGTTCGTGGGCTGCTCCAGTCCGTACACCACGCCGGCGCTGAGTGCCGGCGACCACCTGGTCTCGGTCCGCGCGCGCGATGCCGCAGGCAACTTTGGGCAACGCAACCTCGCGCTCACGATCACTCCGACTCCGGCCCCGCCGCCGGGATGCACCCTGCTTGGCGCCGCCGGGGCGCCGAAGGAGAGCGTGCGGATCGCCGGCGTGGCAACGGTCGGTCGGGAGCTCACTCTGGCTGTTGAATCCGCCGATGCGGGCGTGGCGCACATCGAGATTGTGACCGCAAGCGGCGCGATCGGTTCGGTCGACGCGGCACTGCTCGCCGGATCCGACTATCCGTCGGTCAAGTTGAAGCGTTCGCTGGAAAGCGGCGAGGCCGCACAGCTTCGGGTCCGCTTCATCACCGGCGCCCGCGACTTCGGCGAGTCGACGCTGGCACTTGTCGGGACCGGCTCTGGCGTTGTCCGCGCAGCCGGCGCGAAGAGCACGTATTCGGCAGTCTGCCCCGCAGCCACAGGCTCCGCCAAGAAGCCGAAGCTCTCGGCGAGCGGCAAGGTCGGCTCTCGTTCTCTCAAGCTTTCTTCGGCGACCGGGGGGCCGGCGCTGGTGCTGGTCACCGTGCGGCGGGGATCTGTGATCGCTGATGGATCTGTCGCGGTCGGCGCCGGCAGATGGAGCGGCGCACTGAAGCTCTCCGGAAAGAACAAACTCGCTCGCGGGAAGTACACCGCGAGTTGGCGGTCGATCTCGACTGGAAGGCGCGAGACCAAGGGTTCGTTCGCATTCTCGATTCGCTGAATCACGCGAATTGAGGTATGTTCTTTCCGTTCAACGGATTGGTTCGGCGCCGCTCTCGGAGATTTTCGCGGCCGGCCGGACTGGGGGATGCCGCGGAGCGGTCGTCTCTTGCTCGGACACGAATGACTCGGATACTCAAATCGTCGATTGCGGCTGCGCTGCTCGCTGCAACCCTGCTCGCCGCGAGCGCTCAGGTGGCACCTGCCGCGCCGCAGAACTGCTCTCAGGCGCTGACAGCGGTGAAGAATGCGCTGCGCGCGCGCTCGGTTCCACGCTACTACGCCAAGACGGCCAGCGACCCGCTGCTGCGCAGTCGCTACCGCAAGCAACGCGTCGCCGCCGACCGCAGGGTCGTCGCCGCGCGAGCAGCGCTCAAGGTCCAGTGCCAGGGCGTCGGCACCACTTCGGCGCTCGATGCCACCTGCTCTCAGGGAATCGCCGAGCTTGATCACCTCTACGACCTGCGCGCAGCCGCGCAGGCGCAGTCCGACAAGCTGCGACCCAGCTCAAGTTCGGCGCGGCGCGCGGCGCTGCAGAAGCGGATCTCCCAGCTCGACGCGCGGATCGCAGCGCAAAACCTCGTCTTCCGCGCGGCCTGCCGCAAGGACGCGCCTGCCCCGATCACCGGCGAACCGATCGTCACGGCGCCGACCACTCCGACTGCGCCGACCGGCCCGACCGGCGACGCCATAGCTCCGGCGGCGCCCGGGATCCAGCTGCCGGGCACGAATTCGGCCGGCTACAACAACCAACTCGCGCCGAGTGTCGTCATCGAAGCGCCGTCCGGCGAGGTCGGCGGACACGCGCAGTGCCGTCTCTCTGGTGGCAGCTACGCCGGCGTGTACACGTCGTTCACCGCTGTCGACTCTCCGTGGGTGGTCCCGGTGCTGGCCGACGGCCGGTACATGTTCTTCTGTCGCTGGGTCGATGCCGCCGGCAACGCCGGCGAGAGCGCGTCGGTCACCGTCACCTTCGACCGCGTCGCTCCGGCGCCGCCGATCGTCGCCGGGCCGAGCGCCGCGACCAGCGACGCGACCCCGTCTCTCAACCTCAGCGGCGCCGCCTCCGGCGAAGGCTACGAGTGCCGTTCAGATGGCGGCTCGGTCTCGAGCACCGGCAATCTCTACACGACCGCTGTGCTCGCGGCTGGACCGCACACGGTGGAATGCCGCGTCGCCGACATCGCGGGCAATCGCAGCGCATTCGTCTCGGCGAACGTGACAATCGATCCTTCGGCGATGGGCAGTGTCACGATCTTCGGACTTGAAACCGCGGGGCCCGACGCGCTCACGCTCACCCTCGTCCCTTCGGGCGACTACGTCTACATCGGCTGCAACCTCGACGGCGGCACGATTTACTCGCTGACCTCGCCCGTCGTGTTGCCGTCGCTGGCGGCCGGATATCACTCGGTGAGCTGCCGTCTGTACTCGTCCGAGAACGTCCCCGGCCCGGTCAGCACATACACGGTCAGGATCGTCGCGGGCTGAATCCCCGGCCAGGCTCTTTATGCTGGCCGCGTGGCGGTCACGGAAGAAGAGCGCGAGCGGATGCTCGACGGACTGGTCGCGCTGCGGCGTCTGCGCGCGGTGTTACACGCCAATTCCGACCTCGAGCGCGGTATCTCGGGGATCAAGACAGCGCTGGGTGAGACTGTGCCGCAACGCACCGCGGCGAAGGCGCTTGGAATCAAGCACCCGGAGCTCTCGAAGCTGATCAGCGCCGGTTCCTTGAAGGTGCGCGACACGGTCGGCGGACGCTCACAGGTCGAGGTCGATTCGCTCGTCGAACTGATCGAGGCCGATGGGGTTGCGCCGCGCGAGGAGCCGGCGTGGAAGCGGCGCCGAGCCGAGCGCGAAGCCGAAGAGACCGCCGGTGCCGGGAGCAGCGAGAAGGACGACCTCGCGCGGATCATGAAGATGCGCGCGCTGGCATTTCACCGAGCCCTCGCTCGCAATCTCGACTCGGCCGACCTCGCGCGGGCACGGGAGATCGTTGCCGAGTGGCGCGAGTCAGAGAAGCTGAGCGCCGAACAGGCCGACGAGTGGGAGAAGGTGTTGGGCCTGCCGCCGACCGATGTCGCCGCAAGGATGACCGACTTCTCGCCGGCCGGCGAAGCCCTGCGCGCCAATTCGCCGTTCCAGGCGATGGGCCGCAGGTCGACGGATCCGCACTGATTCTCTTCGGCTAGACCCCGAGGGTCTTGCCGAGGATCTCCTTCATGATCTCGTCGGTGCCGCCGCCGATCGGTCCGAGGCGTGCGTCGCGGAGTGCGCGTTCGATCTTGTATTCCTTCATGTAGCCGTTGCCGCCGTGGAGCTGGAGGCATTCGTTGCAGATGTCGACGAGTAGCGTCTGGGTGAAGAGCTTCGACATCGTGACTTCGGTCAGCGGGTTCTTGCCTTCGACGAAAAGACGCAGCGCGTTGTACGTCAGCGCGCGGGCGGCCTCGATCTGCGTCGCCATGTCGGCGAACTTGTGACGGGTGACCTGGAACTTGCTGATCGAGCGACCGAAGGCCTCGCGCTCGTGGACGTAACCCAGCGTCTGGTTGTAGACGTCGCGCATCGCGCCGTCCGCGCCGAGCGCGAGCTGCAGGCGCTCCCACTGGAAATTGCCCATGATCATGTAGAAGGCCTCGTTGACGTTCCCGAGCAGGTTCTCATCGGGGACGAAGACGTCCTGATAGGCGATCTCTGCGGTGTCGGAGGCGTGCCAGCCGAGCTTCTCGAGCGGCGAAGAGGTGATCCCCTCGGTGCGATCGACGATGAAAAAGCTGATGCCGTGGTGGCCGCCCTCTTCGGTGGTCTTGGCGGCGGTGACGATCACGTCCGCACGCACGCCGTTGGTGATGAACACCTTGCTGCCGTTGAGCACCCAGCCGCCCTCGACCTTCTCGGCCTTGGTCTGGATGCCGGCGACGTCGCTGCCTGCGCCGGGCTCGGTGATGCCGAGCGCGAAGATCTTCTCGCCGGTGATGCCCGGCGGCATGTACTTCTGCTTCTGCTCGTCGTTTCCGAACTTCCAGATCGGAGTCATCGCGATGCCGGCGTGGGCCCACAGGCCGGCGGCGAGGCCGCCGCTGCCGCAGGCCGGAAGCTCTTCGAGCAGAACAGCTTCGGCGAGGTAGCCGTCGGCCGCGTCGTCGGGACCGCCGGCGCACGATCCACCGTACTGCTCCTCGAACTTGATGCCGAGGTAGCCCTGTGCTCCGACCTGACGGAAGACCTCGTCGGGGAAGTACTTGGCGTCCTCCCATTCGTCGGCGTGGGGGGTCAGATTGTCGAGCACCCAACCGCGCACGGAGGTGCGGAATTCTTCAAGCTCTTCGGTGAACGGGGGCGTGATGTCGCGCGCCATGCCCGGGATGCGGGTGGCGCTCGGGGGGGCTGAAGCTTCCATGCTTCCGAGGGTAATCGGTCGGATGTACCGATCGGTGGGTTTTTGGGTGGTGGAGGTTCGGTTTTGACTGCCGCCGCGGGCGGTGGGTTCTGGGCTGCGGCCGGTTGGGCGGCTTCGCCGCCAGCGACGAAAGGGTCTCCTGGTGCGCTACCGGGAAATTCCTCCAAGTCTGCGCTCTGGGCGGAGACTTGGAGGAATTTCCCGCATCAACAAGGGGCGGACCAGTTCATGGACTACCCCGCAGGATGGCCCGTGGTCATTTTTGATGCTTGTACGTGTGCGCCCGGCCCTCAGCCAATCAACCCGGCACCGCAAGCCGAGTCTCCTCTGCCCGCCCGCGCAACACCGTCGCACCATCGAACCGCCAGCGCTCCGACTCGCCCTCCGAGGCTCGCTCGACCACGGCGCCTGAGGCCACGACCCCGCCATCGACAGACTTCGCCACCTCGGTCAGCCGCGCCGCCTCGTTCACCGGATCGCCGATCACCGTGTATTCGTGGCGCTCGGCCGAGCCGACGTTGCCGGCGACGACCGATCCCGCCGAGACGCCGACGCCCACTCCCAGCTCCGGGATCGCCTCGGCCAATCCTGCGGCCATCTCGCGGGCGGCGGCCAGTGCGTCTCCGGCGAAGTCTTCGGTCGCCAGCGGAGCCCCGAACACGCACAGCGCCGCGTCACCTTCGAACTTGTTGATCGACCCGTGGTTGCGATCGACGGCGTCGATCACCACGGCAAAGAAGCGGTTCAGGATCTCGACGACCTCCTGCGGTGATCGCGAGACCGCCATCTCGGTGGATCCGACGACGTCGACGAACACGACCGCCACCTCGCGTACCTCGCCGCCGAGCTCCGCGCCGACCAGAAGCGCCTGTTCGGCGACGTCCTCGCCGACGTGTCGCCCGAACAGATCGCGAACGCGCTCGCGCTCGCGCAGGCCTTCGACCATTTCGTTGAATCCACTCTGCAGCTGGCCGACTTCAGACGCATCGAAAACCGGCACTTGGGCCGAGAGGTCGCCCTCGGCCACCCGGTCGATTCCGCGGCGGACCGACTTCACCGGGTCAGAAATGGAGCGCGAGACGAGGTACATCGCCTGCACCCCGACGAACAGCGCGACGCCGCAGATGATCATCGTCGAGAGGCGTTGCTGGTCGGGGTCGTCGGGCAGGATTCCGAGCGTCACGCCGGCGGCGATCAGCACGACGCCGAGCACGGGCACGCCGGTCGCGAGCCCCCATGTGAGCATCACGCGCGTCGCCACTCCCGGAACGGCCGGGTGGTCGCGCGGCCCGTCCTCGAGCGCACGCCGGGCGATCTCTCGTGTCGAACGTTCGGCGACGAGGTACGAGAACGAGACCGTCCCGAGTCCGGAGAAGAGGCCGGCGATCGCCACGACCAGGGCGAGCCGCGGCTCGAAAACTGCGTTCATCACCGTGAAGATCACGATGCCGAGGCCCCAATGGGTCGTCAGCCGCCAGGCGAGGCGCGAAGGAGCCAGCAACGCCAACGCCTGTTCCTCCGCCGTCGGCGGACGGTCCTCGGAGAGCCAGCGTCGCACGGGGCGGACGTCCTTCATCGTCTTGACGACACCGCTGATCACCGCGAGCAGCACGTAGACCGAGAGCACGATCACGTTGATCAGGCGCAGCTGGTCGTCGTCCTGCACCTGCGGGACCGGGATCACCCACGAGACGAGCGCGAAGAGGATCACCGACCCGACGAGGTTCGAGCCGATCACACCGATCGCCAGGGCAGGCGCAGCGCGCGCCATGATCAGTTTGCCCGACCGGCGCTCTCCCTCGCGGGCCGCTTTCAGTGGCACCGATCCCATGCGCCGGAATCTACCGGGCTACCAAGCCGTCAAAGAGCGCAGGCGTTCGCTCTCTTCGCCGACCAGTGCGCAGACCTCGTCCGGTGTGTCGCAGACGCGCAGCAGCGCAAGGTCCTGCTCGTCGATCTTGCCCTCGGAGAGCATCCGCTCGCGCAGCCAGTCAAACATCCCGCTCCAGTAGTCCGCGTCGACCAGCGCCACAGGAAAGTGTTTGATCTTGCCGGTCTGCGAGAGCGTCAAAGCCTCGAACAGTTCATCGAGCGTGCCGAAGCCGCCCGGCATCACCACGAAGGCCTGCGCGTAGCGGACGAACATCACCTTGCGTGCGAAGAAGTGCTCGAAGTCGAGTGAGATGTCCAGGTACTCGTTGGCGTTCTGCTCGTGCGGGAGCACGATGTTGCAACCGATCGAGGTGACGCCGGCGTCACGGGCGCCGCGATTTGCCGCCTCCATCATCCCCGGACCGCCGCCGGTGATGATCGCGTACCCGTCCTCGCCGAGCCGCCGGGCGATCTGGCGCGCGAGCAGGTAGTCGGGGTCATCGACCGGCGTGCGTGCGGAGCCGAAGATCGATACGGCTCGCGGCACGGCGGCGAGCGCCTTGAAGCCTTTGCGGAACTCGGCGGAGATTCGCGCAATCCGCTCTTCATCGTCGATCGGCGAGAGCGGGACGTCGGCGCCGACGCCGAGCAGCAGCTCTTCATCGAACGTCTGGGCGAACGGTGGAAGTTTGCGGTCGTCGTCGGGCACGTCCGTACCGTACCCTCACGGCCGATGACCGCAGCCCGAACGTCCATCGGAACTCCTGGCACGCCCGACGCCACCCGGATCATTCTGCTCGGCTCCGGAGAGCTCGGTCGCGAGGTCGCGATCGAGGCCGTGCGCCTGGGTTGCGAGGTCGTCGCCTGCGACCGCTACCCGGGTGCGCCCGCGATGGCCGTGGCGCACCGCAGCCACGTCCTCACGATGACTGACGAGGATCAGTTGCGGACCGTCCTGACCGAGGAGCGCGAACTCCCCTGCGAGCGTCTGATCGTCGTGCCCGAGATCGAAGCGATCGCGACCGAAGTGCTCTCCGAGTTCGAAGCGGCCGGGATGCAGGTAGTGCCCAACGCGCGCGCCGCCCAGCTCACGATGAATCGCGAAGGCATCCGGCGGCTGGCGGCAGATGAGCTGGGGCTCGCCACTTCGCCTCACCGCTTCTGTGACAGTGAAGAAGAACTTCTCGCTGCGGCCGAAGAACTCGGCTATCCATGTGTTGTCAAACCGATCATGTCCTCCAGTGGCAAGGGCCAGTCGGTCGCGCACGGCGTCGAGGACATCGCGGCTTCATGGTCGTACTCACAGGAGGGTGGGCGCGTCGGCGGGGGACGCGTGATCTGCGAGGCCTTCGTCGACTTCGACTACGAACTGACCCAGCTGACCGTCCGCCATGCCGCCGGCACGAGCTTCTGCGCGCCGATCGGCCATCTGCAGGAAGACGGCGACTATCGCGAGAGCTGGCAGCCCGCGGCCGTCGACCCCGATGTGCTCGCACGCTGCCACGAGGTCGCCCGCGCGATCACGGACGCCGTCGGCGGTCATGGAATCTTCGGTGTGGAGCTGTTCGTCGCCGGGGGAGAGGTGATCTTCTCCGAGGTCTCTCCGAGACCGCACGACACCGGGCTGGTCACGCTCGCAAGTCAGGATCTGTCGGAGTTCGCTCTGCACGTGCGGGCGATCCTCGGACTGCCGATCACGGAAGGAGCGCTCGAGCTCCGCAGCCCGGGTGCCAGCGCGGTGATCCTCGCCGGAGCAGAATCGGAACTTCCGCGATACACGGGTGTCGATGCCGCGCTCGAGAGCGATGAGCGGGCGCGCGTGGTGATCTTCGGCAAGCCATCCGCCACACCGGGGCGGCGGATGGGCGTCGTCGTCGCGACCGGAGACGGTGTCGAGGCCGCCCGCGCGGCCGCCCGCGCCGCCGCCGCACAAGTGAGAGTCGGCTGATCAAACATCACCCGATTCGTGTGGCGCGCCGACCGACACACCGTTAGAATCCACAGTGTGGAAAATTCAGTAGCCGTCGATTCGAGGGCCGAAGCTCTGCTCAAGCTCGGCGCCACCTACCAAGGCATCGCACGCGCTCAACGCAGACTGCGCGGTCGCGATGCGATGCAGCCCGGTCGCCTGACGGCGCCGCAGGTCAACCTGCTCGGCGCGCTCGCCGAGGGTCAGGCGCTCTCCTCGGGTCAGATCGCTGAGGCGGCCGGACTCACGCCTGCCACCACCACGCACATGCTCGACCAACTCGCTGTCGCCGGCGTCGTCGAACGCGAACGCCAGACCGACGATCGCCGCGTCGTCGTCACGCGCCTCACAGATCAGGGCGCCGCAATGCTTCAGGCGCGCATCCAAGAGATGAAAGAGTCCTGGGATGAAGCGCTCTCCAGCTTCGACGAGGCCCAGCTCGAAGCGGCGAACGTCGTGCTCGAGGCGATCTGCGGGTTCGTCGACGATCTCTGATCGACCGGATCGAAACGGACTGGAGTCCACTAACGTCATTTAGATGACGAACGGACTTCTTCGAATCGGTCACTTCACTGACGCGGCCTGCCCCTTCGCATTCTCTGCCGAGCCCGCACTGTTGGCGCTCAGGTGGCTCTATGGCGAGCAGATCGAGTGGCACACGCGCCTAGTGGTGCTCAGCGAGCGGGCGGGTGAGAACGAAGCCAAAGGTCTGACCGTCGAATTGATCGCCGGCAACGACGCGCAGCTCGCCGAACAGCACGGCATGCCGATCAACAGCGCCGTGCGCCCGCACCTGCTGGTCGCGCTTCCCGGTGATCTGGCGATCAAAGCCGTTCAGCTTCACAGGCCCGAACTCGCCGAGGGCTTTCTGCGCGCGATGCGCGTCGCCTGGATGACCGACCATCGTCCGGTCGATCAGCGCGAGTCGATCTTCGCGGTTGCCGCCGAGTCGGGAGTCGACGTCGACGAACTCGCTGTCTGGGTCGATGACCCAGCGACCGAGGCCGCCCTGCGCGAAGATATGCGCGCCGCGCGCTCTCCGCTCCCGGCGGCGCTCGGTCCGCTCGACCACAAGCTTGCCGATTCACCGATCGGACGCCGCTACACCTGCCCCTCGCTCGAGATCTCGCTGGCGGGCGATCCCGACACACGCTTTGCCGCGCCGGGCTTCGAGAACCTGATGGCCTATGAGGTCCTGCTCGCCAACATCGCCCCGCAGCTCGAGCGGCGCCCACGCGCCGGCGATCCGATCGAGGTGCTCGAGTGGGCAGCCTGGCCGTTGGCGACGGCCGAGGTCGCAGAGGTGATGGGTGTCAGCCGCGCCCACGCTGAATCGGCGCTCGAAGAGTCGTCCGCTCGCCGCGACGAACGCGGCTACTGGAGCGTGTCGTCAGGGAACGAGAATCAGCTTGCCGCTGGTGCCGCGTCCGCGGATCGCCTCGTGTGCGGCGCGAGCCTCGGCTAGCGGGAAGCTTCCACCTTCGACGGTCGTCACTTCGCTGGCCGCGACGAGGTCGAGCAGTCCGCCGACGGCGTCGTCCATCATGCCCGGCTTGGTCATGCAGTGGACGAGCCAGAAACCGATCACTGCGCGCGAAGTGCCCATCAGCATCGCGACGTTGACATCCTTGGCGGGCACGCGCCCGGCCATTCCGTAGACGACGTGACGGCCGAACGGCGCGAGCGCCTTGAGGCTGCCGTCGGTCGTCGGTCCGCCGACCATGTCGAGAATCACATCGACTTTGTTGCCCTCGTTGGCCTCGCGCAACCGCGAGTTCATCTCGTCTGCCGACTCGACTCGCGAGTCGATCGCTACATCGGCGCCGAGCTCGAGCGCCTGGGCCCGCGTCTCCTCGGTCGAGGCAGTCGCGATCACGCGGCCGGCGCCCCACTTGCGCGCCAGCTGGACGGCGATCGTGCCGACCCCGCCGCCGGCGGCGTGGACGACGACGGTCTCGTCGTCGGCGAGCTTGGCGGAAGTCTTCAGCAGGTGCCACGCGGTCGCGCCCTGCAACACGATCGAGAGCGCGGCCGAGTCCGACACGCCGTCCGGCACATCCCAGGTCAGCTGGGGCCAGGCGACGGCCTTCTCGGCGTAGCCGCCGCCCGAGAGCAGCGCCACGACGCGACGTCCGTCGGCCGTGCGCCCGACCACCTCAGCGCCGGGCACAAGCGGCACCTGCGCGGGGGCGAGGTAGGAGTTCTCGGCCTGATGTGTGTCGGCGTAGTTGACGCCCGCGGCTTCGACGTCGATCAGCAGCGCACCGTCGGGCACCTGGGGGTCGGGCAACTCGACGAGTTCAAGCACCTCCGGCCCGCCGAATTGTTCAACCTGAATCGCTCTCATGACCTTCAGCCTCCCAGACCCGGGATCGCGTTGGCTTCACGATCGCGCAGCGCGGCGACGGCAGGTGCGTAGAGCCGCTGCTTGATCGCGGCCAACGTGTCACCGTTCTTGGCCGAGAGGGCCTCCGCGCGCTCGACCGCCGCAGATAGCACGTGCTCCTCGCCGACAGCCGAGTTCACGATCTCGGCAGCCACCGCGTCGGGAGCCCCGTAGCGCGTGGCGAACACCATCGCCTCGTGGGCGACCTGCGGGCGCAGCCGAGACTTGATCAGTGCGTCCATTCCGTGCGTGAAGGGGATGTTGATGTCAGCCTCGGGCAGACACCAATAACCGCGGTCCTCGCGCATGATGCGTTCGTCGGCCGCGAGCGAGAGCATCGCACCGGCCGCGTAGCAGTGACCCTGGATCGCGGCGATCACCGGAGCCGGGAAAGTCAGCACGCGGGCGTAGAGCTCGTGCACCTCGGGGATGAAGGCAGGCACCTGCTCGACGTTGGCGGCGAACCACTCGAGGTCGAGGCCCTGGGACCAGTTCTTGCCGGTCGCACTCAGCACCAGGGCGCGCGGTCCGTCGGTGGCGGCGACTTCGGCCAGCAGCGCGTTGACTGCGCCGACCCAGTCTGGGTTGAAGCGGTTCTCGTCGTCGCCGAGATTGAGGACGAAGACGTTGCCGTCGCGATCGAGATCGGGCACGTTTTGACTCCTTGTCTGCCGTTACGGGTTGGCCGTGCGCGATCATACGCTGGATGAACCCGCCGGCAACCGCACCAACGGACGCGCGTCCGAACTTCCCCCTTGAGCTGGCCGCGGTTTACGTCGGCGGCGGGATCGGCACGTTGCTGCGCTTTGCGCTGGTCGAATGGATCCCGGTGAGCGGCGCCGAGTGGCCCTGGCACACATTCATCGCAAACATTGCGGCCTGCTTGGTGCTGAGCTTCGTGATCGCACATCGCAGCAACGGCTGGGGCAGCGACGCGAGGCTCGCGTTGCTCGGCAGCGGATTCTGCGGCGGCCTCTCGACGTTCTCGACGTTCCAGCTCGAGCTCTACAAGATGATCGACGTAGGTAGCTACCTGCTCGCTGTCGGGTACCTCGCCGCCAGCGTCTTTGTCGGCTTTCTTGCGATCACGCTCGCGCGGCGGTTCGTCTCGCGCGGGGAGGACGTTGCATGAATGGCGTGCTCGTTGTGATCGGCGTCTTCTTTTTCGGCGGACTCGGATCTGCCGCGCGCTTTGCGATCCACCGCGGGGTGGTGCGCGCCGACCCGAGCGACTTCCCGCTCGGCACCTTCATCGTCAACATCGTCGGCGCGCTGCTGCTCGGGACTCTCTACGGCGCACACGCCACGAGTGACTTCATGGAGGTCGCGGGCATCGGCTTCCTCGGCGGCTTCACGACCTTCTCGACCTGGATGTACGAGAGCGAGCGGCTGAACGTTGACGGCTACGCAGACGGCGCGATTCGTAACGTCGCCGTCAGCGCAGCAGTCGGGTTCCTGGCCGTCACGATTGGCGTCGCGATCGGCCAGCTGCTCTAGTAAGCCTGCACCGGGCAGTCGGCGTGAGCGATCTTCAGGGTCAGCACTTTCGACTTGTTGCCGGCCTTGAACTTCACCTTGACGGTCTTCGCGCTGAAGCTTGAGACGGTGATCTTGCCCTTCTTGTTCGCCACCTTCTTGCCGTCGACCGTGAATGTGATCGTCGCATTGCCCGTGGCCTGGATGTTGAGGCGCTTGAAATCTGCTGACGGGGTGGCCGTGACCCTCACGGAAATGGCCTTCGACTTTTTCTTCACGGTGGTCTTGAACTGGCCCCTCACCTCACGGCTGGAGAAGCAGTTCGGATCGATCGTCGGCGGCGGGGTGGTGTCTCCGCCGCCGGTGGGCGGGACGTCGCACGCGGCGCCCGTGATCGCAAGCTCGGCCGACTGCGCCGACTCGTTGGACGGCGAAGCACCGTCGAATGCCGAGACGCGGAAGTGCGTCGTCTGGCCGCAGAGCAGGGTCACGGTGGTCGAGCGCTCTGAGCCCGAGGTGCTCTTGTACGCCGCGCCGTCGAGGTAGACGTTGTAACCCGTGACCGCCGTGTTGTCGGTCGACGCGTTCCAGCTGAGCGTCGCCGAGGTCTGCGTGACGTTGCTCGCCGACAGGCCCGTCGGAATGCTCGGCGGCGTCGTGTCGGGCGGAAGGTTCGTCGTGACGCGCTGCCAATCCGAGAACGTCGCGCCGAAGACATTGCTTGCCGCCGCGTTCACGCAGTACGTGGTGCCGGGCGAGAGTCCGCTGATCGACGCCGCGAAGGCAGTCGGCGTAGAGATGTTCGCTGCGACCGAGTAGTCGTCGCTCGCGGATGTCGCGCCCGAGTATGCGTCGCAGTCGTCGTCGCCCTGAGCGAGGAAGTAGTTCGCGTTGTAGCTGGTCGCGAAGTTGTTCGGGTTGAGCGAGCCGTTGACGGTGATCGAATCTGCGGTCTTGGTGAAGCCGACCTCGAGGAGGTCCGGCTTCTTGCCGCCCTTGAACGGGAGGTAGGTGATCGTGTCGTAGTCCTGACCCCACGCCGACTCGGTGTGGACGACGGCGCAGTACTCGCGGTCGTAGACGATCGGCGAGAGATCGATGTTCAGCTCGACCGATCCCGAGAAGTCGTACTCCTCGCCAACGAGCGGGTGGTCGTCACTGCCGTGGTAGTCCTCGGTGTTGCAGCGGTCGAAGCCGATCCCGTAGACGTCGAGGTAGTAGCTGCTGGGGCTGCCTTCGTCGCCTGCTGCGCCGTGGTCGTCGAGTTTCACGTTGAGGCTGGCGTCGGCGTTGTCAGACGGGCCGACGGCGAGCGTCGCCGTGACCGCCTGCTTCTGGACGAGCTTGACCTCCTGGAAGTCGCCGGGCTCGCTGTCGCCGTTGGGCGTGTTGCTCAGCGCGCGGATGCAGTAGGTCGCGCCGGGGGAGAGCCCTGAAATCGTGTCCGACACGGCGATCGGGTTGTAGCCGCTGTCGTAGGGCAGCCACCAGTAGTCGTAGTAGCTGTAGCCGTCGGGATCGACCAGCGGCGAGCAGTCGTCGCCTGTCTCCTTGAAGTATTCGAATCGCAGCATCGCCGAGAACATTCCGTCGGGCACGTTCGGCGTGAGGTCGAGCGAGAACCCGATCGAGTCCGAGCCGGCCGTGTAGCTCTCGTTCGTGACCGTCGGAGGCAGCCCGATCGTGTTGTAGGTCCAGAAATGGTCGGAGTCGGACTCGGGGCCGGCCGCATTGCTGTCGTTGACGCGCACGCAATAGTCGGACTCCTTGGTGAGTCCGGTGATCTGGCCTACGACCTGGTGGTCGCCCCAGAGGTCGTCGCTGATCGTCTGCTCGGCGGTGTCCTGCGCGGTCGCGAGGTCGCCTGCATCTGGGCTTGAGCAGTCGGTCGTGTTGAGCTTCTTGAACCACGTGATGTTCCAGGTGGTTGGCAGGCCGCGCGGGTGGATCGTGATCGGCACGTCGATCTTGTCCGGGTAGAGCGTGGCGCCGCCGTTGCCCTCGGCGTAGGGCGTGTTGTAGTTGACCCGCGTCGCCCTGCCGATGTAGTAGTAGTTGCTCGAGAAAGAAGCACCTATGCAATAGGCGATTCCGGGCGCGATGCTGAAGGTTTCCGTGTCGGCGTAGTGTGTGGAGCCGGTCATGTCGTGGTGCTCGACGAGCGAGTACGCCGGATCCGGGACTGAATCCTCGAAGTACAGGGGGTCGACAGTGCACGCGTCGTCCCAAGCCGGAAGCACCCAGATGTACGCGCTGATCGGGTCGCCTGTCGAGGCCGCATCAACAGACCAATCGACCTGAACGGACGACGGGTCGAACGCGTTCTGCGTCACGGTTGCCGAGCCTGCGGAAATCGGGACTGCGGCCTGCGCTGTGCCCGCGAGGCAGAGCGCGGCGAGAAGGGTGGTCAGGACGGCAAGTGGGAGGCGTGAGTGTGCGTGCATTGTCCCCGAGGTATCGGGAACGATGCACGCAGACTTGACTCTTGAACTAGTTGGCGAACGCCAGCGTGGCCGCGCAGAACTCGTCGATCGCCGAGTCGCAGGCCTTGCTCAGCGGAAACATGCCCATGAACCCGTGCGTGAGCGCCGGGTAGTGCAGGTGGGTGGTCGGCACGCCGGCCGCTCCGACGGCGTGCGCGTGGGCGATGCCGGCGTCTCGAAGGATGTCGTATTCGCAGGTGATCACGACCGCCGGGGGTTGGCCCGGGCGATCCGCGCCGTAGAGCGGTGAGCAGCGCGGATCGGTCCCGTCGCCGCCCGCGAGGTAGGCGGCGTGGAACAGCCGGCCGGCCTCTCCGGTGAGCACCGGGCCGGCGCCGTGCAGTTCCAGCGACGGGTACTCGCGCGAGAAGTCGCTCGCCGGGTAGATCAGCACCTGCGCGAGGAACCCCTCGACGTTCTGCGCCACGACGGCCGCGAGGTTTCCGCCGGCGCTGTCGCCCATCACGATCACGCGGCCGTCGCCGAAGTTGTCGGCGTGGGCGAGCATCCAGCGGGCGATCGACTCGGCGTCGTCGGCCGCGGCCGGGAATGGATCCTCCGGCGCGAGCCGGTACTCGACGCTCACCACGGTGAGTCCCGTTCGCTCGGCGATGGTGCGTACCTGCAGGTCATACGACTCGACGTCGCCGACGACGAATCCGCCGCCGTGGAAAAACAGGATCGTCGGCTTCCGCTCTTCACCGAACGGTGTGTAGACGCGCGCGGGCTGGTCGCTCGTCGCGCCCGGCACACTGATGTCCTCGATCGATTCGAGGTTCGCCGGCGGTTGGGCGTCGCGCAACGCCACGGTGAGGCGACGGAACTGATTGCGCGCTGAGACCGGATCGTTCTTGACCGGCAGGGCGAGCCCGCCCGGCAGGTTGTCGACGAGATTCTGGAGGTCGGGATCAAGCGGCAGACCCGGCGGCACGTCGCCGCCGGGCGCCACGAGATGACTCACGATTCGTCGCCGTGCACGATCAGCACGGGACGCTTCGAAAGGTGCACAAGTTTGTGCGGGGTCGACCCCAGGATCGCTCCCTTGAGCGGCGAGTCGCCGTAGCTGCCGACGACGATCATCCGCGCGTCGAGCTCGTCGGCGAGGCTGATCAGCGCGTCGACTGGTCCACGGTCGATCAGCTGCAGTTCGGCATCCGCTCCGGCTTCGCGTGCCTGTTCGACGGCCGTGTTGCCGACCTCGGTGCCCATCTCCTCGAGCGCGGCGCGGTGGTCCTGAATCTCGGCCGCCCCTCGGTAGGGCTCGTAACCGAACACGATGTAGAGCTTCTGGCCGATCTCCTGCGCCAGCACTGCCGCTTCGGCCACTGCTTTGTTGGAGCTGCTGCTCCCGTCGATTCCAACGATGATGCCTGGCATGACTAGTCCTCCTCCGCGGCGAAGCTCGCTTCGGCCACCTTGTCGCCGTAGAGCACGGCGGGGTCTGCGATCTCAGTCTTCCTGCGGAAGAAGTCGGGGTTCTTCGCCGCGAAATAAAACATGTAGAGCAGACCGATGATGAAGAAGATGATCACGATCATCAGTGGAGGTCCGACACCGAACCATGACTCTCCGGATTCGGAGTTCGCGGGGCTTGCGAGATCCCACGCGCTCTTGACGAACATCAGTCCGAGCAGGATCGCTCCGATCATCGGACACACCCCGATGAAGAAGAAATTCTTCGCGCTCTTGAACAGCTCTTTGCGGTAGTAGACGACGCAGGCGACTCCGGTGAAGCCGTAGTAGAAGGCGATCATCAGACCGAGCGCCGCGATCGAGTCGTAGAGGATGTTCTCGGAGATCAGCGTCAGGCCGACGTACCAGACGATCGACGCGATACCGAACACCCAGGTCGAGAAGTACGGCGTGAAGTAACGCGTGTGCACCTCGCCGAACTTCGCCGGCAGCGCCTTCGCGCGAGCCATCGAGAGCGCCGTGCGCGAGGTCGGCAGGATCGTCGTCTGGGTCGACGCCGCGGCCGACGTGAGCACCGCGATTATCAGGATCTTGTCCCATGGCGATCCGAAGACCTGGGTGCCCAGATATGACAGCACGTCATCGATGTTCGCATCGGCGGTGAGCGGTCCGGTTCCGGCGAAGGCGATCGCCGCGACAGAGACGATCACGTAGATGCCGACGAGGATCAAGGTGGCCGTCAGCGCGCCGATCCCGGGAGTTCGCGACGCGTCGGTCGTCTCCTCGTTGACCGTGACCGTGCTGTCCCAGCCCCAGTAGATGAAGACCGCGAGCAGCACGCCCGCGATCAGCGCAGAGAAGTCGTTGACGGCGAACGGTGAGAACCATGAGAGTTCGGGGTGCATGGAGCCGGGTGGATTGTGGGCGTAGACCTTGTAGAGCGCGACTACCGAGAAGACGGTCAGCGTCGCGAGCTCGGCTCCGAGCAGGAAGTTCTGGGTGCGTGCGGAGAGCTCGACGCTGCGCGCGACGATCCAGGTCATGATCAGGATCCACAGCACGCCCACCGTGGTGACCGCGAAGGTCGAGTCGGCGGCCGAGTCCCAGCCGAACAAAAGGAAGGTGTAGAGGCCGGCGATCTGCGCGAGGTTCGCCATCACGATCACATCGGCGACGACGATCGCCCAGCCGTTGATCCAGCCGATCCGCGGACCCATCGCTTTGGTCACCCACGTGAACGTTGTTCCGCAGTCTGGATCGGAGCGGTTGAGGTAGTAGTAAGACGCCGCGATGAAGAGCATCGGGATGAACGCCAGGATCATGATCGCGGGGGCCTGAACGCCGACCTCGACGACCACGTAGCCGAGCACTGCGGCGAGGCTGTAGCCCGGTGCGGTCGACGCGACGCCGATCACCGTCGAGGAGATGAAGCCGATTGCGTTTGACTTCAGTCCCTTCTCGCCTGTGGCGAAGTCAGAGCCTGACGAGCTCGATGGGCTTGCATCAGGAACACTCATACAACCGCCTCCGTTCGTAGGTCCTGCAGGTGTCGCTACTCGCAGGTATCGACGCCATCCTACGGATTCGAACGAACGGATGCGACGCGCCTGTGATTGAGATACGCTGGCCGAGAGGGGACGGATAGGCGACAAAAGAGGGATGGTGTCCGATGGCGATATTCACAGACGATCAGGTCACAGACGCACAGAGCAGCGAGCACGACCTGCAGGATCTGGCCAAGCGCCACCTCTGGATGCACTTCACGCGCATGGGCGCGTACGCCGATCACGACATCCCGATCATCGTGCGCGGTGAGGGCTGTTATGTCTACGACGACAACGGCAAGCGCTACCTCGACGGACTCTCCGCACTCTTCTGCGTGAACGCCGGCCACGGCCGGGCCGAACTGGGCGAGGCTGCCGCCAAGCAGGCCAAGGAGCTCGGCTTCTACACGAACTGGTCATACGCGCACCCGCGTTCGATCGAACTCGCCGCAAAGATCGCCGAACTCGCGCCGGGCGACCTCAATCGAGTGTTCTTCACGAGCGGCGGCGGTGAGGCCGTCGAGTCGGCGTGGAAGCTGGCCAAGGCGTACCACAAACGCACCGGCAACCCGCTCAAGACCAAGACGATCTCGCGCGACATCGCCTACCACGGGACCTTCCACGGCGCTCTCGCCGTCACCGGCATCCAGAGCCTGCGCACCGAGTTCGAGCCGCTGGCTCCCGGCACGCGCCACGCGCCCAACACGAACACCTACCACGACGACGATCACACCGACCCGCTGTGGGTCGCCGACGAGATCGAGCGGATCATCGAGTTCGAGGGCCCTGAGACCGTCGCTGCCGTCTTCCTCGAGCCGGTGCAGAACGCCGGCGGTTGTTACACGCCGCCCGAGGGCTACTTCCAACGCGTACGAGAGATCTGCGACCGTCACAACGTGCTGCTGATCTCCGACGAGGTGATCTGCTCCTGGGGCCGCATCGGTCACTACTTCGGCCACGAGCGCTACGGCTACTCGCCCGACATCGTCACGACGGCCAAGGGCATCACCTCGGCCTACGCGCCGATGGGCGCAGTGATCGCGACGGACAAGGTCGCCGAGCCCTTCATGACCGGCTCTGAGGTCTTCAACCACGGCATCACCTTCGGCGGTCACCCGATGAGCGCGGCCGTCGCGCTCGCGAACATCGAGATCTTCGAGCGCGAGAACCTCTGCGGCCATGTGCTCGAGAACGAGTCGAAGTTCCGCGGCATGCTCGAGGGCCTGCGTGAACTCGACATCGTCGGCGACGTGCGCGGCGCCGGATACTTCCACGCGATCGAACTCGTCAAGAACAAGGAGACCCGCGAGAGCTTCAGCGACGAGGAGTCGGAGAAGCTGCTGCGGGGGTTCCTCTCCAACGCGCTCTTTGACAACGGCCTGATCTGTCGCGCCGACGATCGCGGCGACCCGGTCATCCAGCTCTCCCCGCCGCTGGTTGCCGGAGAAGAGCAGTTCGCGGAGATCGATCAGATCCTGCGCGGCGTGCTCACCGAGGCGTGGGACCGCATTGACCACTGAGGGTCTGACCGTCGCGGTTCTCGGTGCGGGCGGCACGATCGCCCCGCCGATCGTGCGCGACCTCGCCGAGTCGCCCGAGGCCGCACGGCTCAAGCTGCTCGACCTCGACGGCGAAAAGGCCGCGGCGACGGCTCGCGACCACGGCGGCAACAAGTCCGTCGCAATCGAAGTCGACGGCCGCGAAGAGGGTGCGCTCGAGTCGCAGCTCGAAGACGTCGACGTGCTCGTCAACTCGGCGAGCTATCGCATCAACGTCGACGTGATGGAGGCCTGCCTCCGTGCCGGTGCGCACTACATCGACCTCGGCGGGCTCTACCACGTGACCGCCGAGCAGCTGAAACTGCACGAGCGATTCGAGGCGGCCGGGCTGCTGGCGCTGCTCGGGATGGGCTCCGCCCCCGGCAAAACCAACCTGATGGCTGCCGTCGCGACCGAGCAGCTCGGCGGCGGGGTCGATCGCATCGACATCACGGCCGGTGGTCGCGACCTCGATCCGCCCGGCGGTTTCGCGCCGCCGTACGCGGTGCAGACGCTGCTCGACGAGCTGACGCTGAAGCCGATCGTGCTGCGCGCCGGAGAGCCGGTCGAGATCGAGCCCCTGAGCGACGCCGGTGTGATCGACTTCCCCGATCCGATCGGAGACGCCCCGGCGATCTACACGCTGCATTCCGAGCTGCTGACGTTCGGATCGAGCTTCGGCTGCGACGCGTGCACCTTTCGCCTTTCGCTCGGTCCAGCCGTGCTCGATCGGCTGATCGAGCTGACGACCGCGAACCCGGAAGAGATCGTGCGCGCCGCGGCCGAAGCAGTCAAGCCCTCGGCAAGCACGGTGTCGTTCCACCTGATCGACGCCTACCGCGATGACCGCCGCGTGCGTGTCGCCTGCAAGACGTCGCCGGTCGAGCGCTGGGGGCTCGGCGGCAGCGTCGTCTCCACTTCCGCCCCGGCGGCGGCCGCGGTGCGGCTGCTCGCGCGCGGGCTGATCACCGCTCGCGGCGCACTGCCGCCTGAGCTTGCGGTGAACCCCGACGATCTCTTCGCCGAGCTCGAGACGCGCGGCGCGGAGTTCAGCGTCACCGAATACGAAACCGCCTGATCCCGAGCGAAAGGCACACCAAGTGAAAGTCGGAGTTCCAACAGAGATCAAGACCGACGAGTATCGCGTGGCGCTGACGCCCGTCGGCGTGCGCGAACTGGTCGATCGCGGCCACGAGGTGATCATCCAGGACGGCGCAGGCGACGGCAGCGCGCTGCCCAACGAGGCCTACGAGGAGCAGGGCGCGCGGATCGCGCCCGACGCGCAGTCGATCTTCGACGAGGCCGAGATGATCCTCGGCGTCAAAGAGCCGCAGAGCTCCGAGGTTGAGATGCTGCGCGAGGATCAGTTGCTCTTCACCTACCTCCATCTCGCGCCGGTGCCCGATCTCGCCAAGGGCCTGGCTGAAAGCGGCGCGACCTGCATCGCCTACGAGACCGTCGAGGACCGCCTCGGGAGGTTGCCGCTGCTCGCCCCGATGAGCGAGATCGCGGGAAAGCTCGCGACGCAGTCGGGAGCGCACGCGCTCGAGCGTCCGGTCGGCGGTCGCGGCATGCTGCTCGGCGGGGTGCCGGGAGTCGCGGCGGCCAACGTGATGGTGATCGGCGGCGGCGTGGTCGGAATGAACGCCGCGATGATCGCGATCGGCATGCAGGCCGATGTCTTCACCTTCGATCGCTCGATCGAGCGCCTGCGCGAACTTGAAGTCGTCTTCGACGGCCGCGCATCGACCGTCTATTCATCGACGCTCGCGATCGAGCAGATGCTTCCACACGTCGACCTCGTGATCGGCGCGGTGCTGATCCACGGAGCGAAGGCGCCGCACGTGATCACCCGGGAACAGCTGGGGATCATGAAGCCCGGCGCGGTGCTGGTCGACGTCGCGATCGACCAGGGCGGGTGCTTCGAGACTTCGCGCCCGACCACCCACTCCGATCCCACCTACGAGGTCGACGGGATCCTTCACTACTGCGTCGCCAACATGCCCGGCGCCGTGCCGATCACATCC
>JASGFX010000030.1:0-37549 GCA_047605325.1 Solirubrobacterales bacterium
GTTCACGCGCAGCGCCGACAGTGCGCCATTCCAGCCGAATGCCCCGAGAGCGACGACCGCGCGCAGTTCGGTGAGCAGCCCCAGTTCGCGATGCAGGAACGGCGCGCAGTTGTCGCGCTCCTGGATCGACGGCTTGTTGTCGGGCGGCGCACAGCGCACCGGCGCCGTGACCCAGGCGCCGAGAAGTTTCAAGCCGTCATCGATCGCGACCGACTGCGGCTGGTTTGCGAGCCCTGCGCGGTGCAGGGCGGCGTAGAGCCAGTCGCCGGAACGATCGCCGGTGAACATCCGGCCGGTGCGGTTGGCGCCGTTGGCGGCGGGCGCGAGTCCGACCACCGCGATGCGCGCTGTCGGGTCGCCGAATCCCGGCACGGGGCGTGCCCAATAGTGCTCGCCGCGATAGCGCCTGGGCGGATCGGCCGCCACGGCCTCGCGCCACTCCACCAGTCGCGGGCAGGCGCGGCAGCCCGCGATCTCCTGCTCCAGTCGCGCGATCTCGTCCACACGCAGATTCAATCACCGACCCCATCTGTAGATTGCGACCAATGGACGGGGAGCCCAGTCAGATCCCGGGTCACGGCGATCGCGAACGTCACCGCATCGGCTGCGTCGCGAACGAGTCGATCGACCAGATCCGCGGCGCGCTCGAGCGCGACGAATACGTCTGGCTGAACCTCACGGGCGCAACGAGTTCCGAGATCGAGCGGGCCGGCGAAGAGCTCGGGCTGCATCCGCTGACGATCGAAGACCTCGAGGAGTTCGACCAGCGCGCGAAGGTCGAGGACTATGGAAACTACGTCTACATCGTCGCCTACGGCGCGACGCTCGCGCGTGAGGATGACGACAAGCTCGTCGAGGTGCACATCATCTACTCGCCGAAATTCCTTGCGACGGTCGCGGCCGAGGAGTCGCTCGCGCTGGGCAAGCTGCACGATCAGGCCGAGGACCGCAGCTACAGCGGCCACGAGCTTCTGCACACCGTGCTCGACGCCCTGGTCGACTCCTACGCCCCGGTGCTCGACCACTTCGACGGCGAGATCGAGCACCTCGAGGAGCTGCTCGTACGGCGCGACCTCAAGGGCCGCGAGCTCGACATCCACGATCTGCGCCGGCGCCTTGCGCGGATCGATCGCACCGTGCACAGGCAGCTCGAGTCGTTCACGAGCATCCGCGAGGTGCTCAGGCGAATGCCCGACCATCACGCCGAGGATTTCCCGTACTTCCGCGACCTGCAGGACCACCTGATCCACGTCGCCGAGTCTGCAGATGCGATGCGCGAGCGGATCGCAGGTCTGTTCGAGCTCTACATGGCGGCTCTCGACAACCGCCAGAACATCATCATGAAGCAGTTCACGGTGATCGCGGGGATCTTCCTTCCGCTCTCGGTGGTGACTGGCTTCTTCGGAATGAACTTCGGCTGGATGATCCGCGAGATCAGCGGTCACAGCGCGTTTCTGCTGCTGGGCGTGTTCTTCCCGGCAGTGATCCTCTGTCTGCTGATCGCGGTCATCGCGGGGCGCGGACTTTTCCGTGAGTAGTCGGTAGACGGCGCTCGCAACCGGCCGCGCACAAAATCGACCTGCGATAATCACGGCCCCTGATGGACCCCGCACGCAAGCGCAAGACCCGCCTCATCGTCACGCTCGGGATCGCGTTGCTGTTGGCGACCGCGTTGATCTACACCAGCTTCAGCGCCTCGACGGTCGCCCGCACGCCGACCCAGCTTTTGACCGCTTCCACCCCCGGTGAGTCGTACGAACTCACGGGCAAGGTCGTCAAGGGCTCGGTCGTCAAGCGCGACGACTCGTTGGTCTTCCGCGTTCGCGACCGCACCGCTCCCGAGAGCTCGAAGTCGATTCTCGTGAAATACACGGGCACCGTTCCGGACCCGTTCCGTGAGGGCCGCGAAGTCATCGTCACCGGCAAGGTCGTCGGCGGCGAACTGATCGCGGAGCCCAACTCGCTCATCACGAAGTGCCCCTCGAAGTTCCAGAACTCCGAGCAGTCCGGCGCGAGCGAATCCAACTCGTCCAGCTGACGATTCTGCAATGACCTTCGGTCGCGCATGCATCCTGACCGCGTTCGCGGTGGCGCTCTATGTCGTGGGTGCCGGCTTCTATGGCGCGAGGACCGGAAAGCGTGAGTGGTCGGTCTCGGCGCGCCGCGGCATGTACGCGATCGCGGTGCTGGCGATCGCTTCGTTCGTGACGCTCGAGATCGCCTACGTCACCTCTGATTTCAGCTTCTCGCTGGTCGCGACCAACTCCTCGACGACCACGCCGCTGTTCTACCAGCTGACCGCGATCTGGTCGAGCCAGGCCGGCTCGATGCTGTTGTGGGTCACGGTGCTCTCGATCCTCTCCGGGATCGTCCTGAGATTGACTCGCGACACGCATCGTGAGGTCGGCGCCTGGGCGACCGTCGTGCTCGGCGCGATCGCCACGTTCTTCCTGACGCTGATGGTGTTCTTCCCGGACGCCAACCCGTTTCTCGCCTCGAACCCGGTGCCGGTCGAGGGCAACGGCCTCGAACCGCTGCTGCGTCATCCGAGCATGATGTTCCATCCGCCGGCGCTCTACACCGGATACGTCGGCTTCTCGATTCCCTTCGCTTTCGCGATCGGCGCGCTGATCACCCGCCGCGTCGACGCCAGCTGGATCCGCTCGACCCGCACCTTCGCGCTGTTTGCCTGGCTGTTCCTCTCGATCGGCCTCGTGCTCGGCGCGCGCTGGTCGTACACCGAGCTCGGTTGGGGCGGCTACTGGGGCTGGGATCCGGTCGAGAACGCGGCGCTGCTCCCGTGGCTCGTCGGAACGGCCTTCATCCACTCGATCATGGTCCAGGAGCGTCGCGGGATGCTCAAGGTCTGGAACGTCTCGCTGATCGCCGCGACCTTCGCGCTCGCCGTGCTCGGCACGTTCCTTGTGCGCAGTGGCATCCTCGACTCGATCCACGCCTTCGGAGAGTCGACGCTCGCCGTGCCGTTCCTGATCTTCATCACGATCATCATCGTCGGGTCCGCATCGCTGATCGTGATGCGCCTGCCCGACCTGCGCAGCGCGCACCGGCTCGACTCGCTGTTCTCGCGCGAAGCGATGTTCCTGCTCAACAACTTCCTGCTCGTCGGCCTCGCCGCCGTCGTGATGTGGGGCACCTACTTCCCGCTGATCTCCGAAGCCGTCACCGGCACCAAGGCGAGCGTCGGTCCGCCGTGGTTCACGCAGTACGTGACGCCTCTGGCGATCATCCTTGTCGTCGTCTCCGGCATCGGCCCAATCATCCCGTGGCGCCGCGTCAATCGCAGCAAGGCGCTTGCGCTCTTCATCGCGCCGGCGATCGCGGCGGTGCTCGCCATGGCCGCCACCGCGCTGATCACCGGACTGTTCGACAGCTGGCGCGCGTCGCTGCTGTTTGCCGCTGCCGCCTTCAGCCTCTGCGTGATGTTCCGTGAGTTCTACACCGGCGCCCGTGCGCGCCAGGCGCTCGAGGGCGGAAGCTTCTTCCCCGCGTTCGGCCGGATGATCTCGCGCAACCGCAGGCGCTATGGCGGCTACATCGTGCACATCGGCATCGCGGTCCTGTTCATCGGGGTCGCGGCCTCTTCCGCCTTCGCATCGAACACCGAGCGAACGGTGAAGGTCGGCGAGACCTTCCACGTCGGCGGCTACGACGTCAAGTACGTCAGGCCCTGGTCAACCGTCTCGAACGAGCATCTCACCTTCGGAGTGGTGCTCGACGTCTCGAAGGACGGCAAGCACGTTTCGACGATGCGACCGGCGCGCAACAACTATCCGCTGAACTCCGCTTCGGTCGGCCCGGTCGCCCGCTACTTCGAAGGCGAGGTCACCAGCGAGGTGGCGCTGCAGGCCGGCCCGTGGCGAGACCTCTGGAGCAGCGTCTCGCCCGACACCGACGCGCTGCAGAAGGCGATCGACGCCGCGGCGAAGCTCCCACAGATCGACTCCAACGAAAAACTTCAGGCGCTCGTGATCAACGTGATCGCCGAGTCGTTCCCCAAGTCGAACCCGACCGCCCGCGTGTTGTTCCTCGTGAACCCGCTGGTGACCTGGATCTGGATCGGCGCGATCATCGTGCTGCTCGGTGCTCTGACGGCGCTGTGGCCGAGTTCATCGGCGCTGCGTTCGCGCGTGTCGGCATCTTCGGCGGCCCGCGCCGCCCGAGCCGGTTCGCGTGGCGGAGCGCCGACCGCAAAGCCGCAGCCGGCCGAGATGAGCGAGGGCGGAAGCTGATGGCGCTGCAGATCCTGCTCAGCATCGTGATGATCAGCGGCGTGGTCGTGTTCCTCGGCTGGCCGATCCTCAACGGAGTCGACGAACGCGTCGTCGACGCCGAGCGCGCCGAGCTCGAAGACGCCAAGCAGTCGAAGTACCGCGAGATCAAGGACGCCGAGCTCGAGTTCAAGGCCGGCCGCATGACCGAGGATCAGTGGCACGAGACCGACAAGGAACTGCGCCGTGAGGCGATGCAGATCCTCGGCAGGATCGACACGCTCGGTACCAAGAAGACTGCAGAGCCAGTCGAAGACTCCAGCGCTGGCTAGACTTTCGGGCCTATGGGAGCAGTACTCGCAGTCATCCAGCTCGTAATCGCCGTCGTCCTGATCTTCCTGGTGCTCCTGCACTCGGGTAAAGACGCAGGCCTCTCCGGCGCATTCGGCGTCGCACCGGGCAGCGGTCCGTTCGGCGGCGGCTCGCTGCTGGAGCGCAACCTCGACCGTTGGACGATCGTCTTCGCGGTGGCGTTCTTCGTCAACACTCTGCTCCTGCTGAAGGTCCTCTAGCGACGATGGGCGCCGCGCGGTTTGCCTGACCGCGCGCTGATCGTCAAGCACGTCCCCTGGGAGGGGCCGCATCGCATCGGCGAGGCATTGCTGCGCGCCGGGTTTGAGCTGGATGTGCGCTGCGTACTTGATGGCGACCCGCTGCCGGCCACTTCAGACGTGACCTGCGCCGTCTTCATGGGCGGGCCGATGAACGTCGATCAGATCGATCGGTACCCGGGGTTGCTCGCGGAACGCGAGTGGATCACGGGGGCCGTGGATGCCGGCATGCCGCTGCTCGGGGTGTGCCTTGGCTCGCAGCTCCTGGCGCGGGCGCTGGGGTCGGCTGTGGCTCCGGGGCCAGCTCCGGAGATCGGGTGGGCGGAGGTGGAGGTTCACGGCAGCGACGATGAGCTGGCGCGGTTCCTTGCTCCGGCTTGCGAGGTGCTCCATTGGCACGGGGACGTCTTCGAGCTGCCGCCGGGCGCGCGCCTGCTGGCCTCGAGCGCGCACACTGCGGTACAGGGCTTTCGCGCGCGCAATGCTTGGGGCTTTCTCTTTCACGCCGAGGCCGACGCCGAGCTTGCGCGGGCGTGGATGGATGAGCCGTCGATGCGCGCTGAGGCCGAGGCCGCGCTCGGCGGGGACGCGGCCTCGATCACAGCTCGGGCAGCGTCGCTCGACGCGGCGCTGCGCGAGCGCACCGACCCGCTGTTCGATGCGTTCGCCCGCGGCGCGCTCCACGGCTTCGCCTGAAAACCTGTAACGGTGGAGTCACACTCGCTTGAACAAGCGGTCGTGACTCCACGGAGTTCCCCTCAAGGGCAACTCCGTGGATCGAGCTGAGGAGTGGAGAAGCGCGGCCCCGCCGGCCGACGCTGCTGCGATATCGGCCGGCGGGGGCGCTTTCTCACGTGTCGCGCGGCCACACCCACTTGCGTCCGCACCACGTTTGTTCACCTGCCGGCCGCGGGGGAGTCACAACCGTCCGGGTGAAGCTGCTTCGCGATAATAACACAATTCGGACCGGAATTATGAAGAATAAGTTTCGGGTACGAGTCACGGCGCGCTGTCGAGGGCAGGTGCTCTGCCGGATCGGGCTGCTCAGCGAGGGGTGATCAACGCGGCGAGCGCTTCATCGACCGCCTGCTCCGGTCTCACGGCGCGGCGCTGAGCGAGCGATCCGCGGGCGCGGTCGATCAGCTCGAGGCAGGACTCGTCCCAGTTCTCGGGCGAGGCGATCCCGATGCTCAGATGCACCGGCACGGTCTGCGCGAAGTTCACGTAGGCCTCAAGGTTTTCGCGCATCGCCTCGAGCTGTTCGAGTTCCACGCCGCGGCAGACCACACCGAACTCGTCGGCGTCGACACGAGCGACAAAGTCACTCGAGCGCACGCGCAGGCGGATCCGCTCTGCGACCTCGGCGAGCACACGATCACCGGTGCCGCGGCCGTAGAGATGGTTGATCTCGCCGAAGCGGTCGATGTCGACCAGCAGGAGCCCGATCGAGTCATCGCCGCCGCGGGCCTCGACCCAGCCCTGCTCGAGTTCGGAGATGAACTCGCGCCGGCTGCCCACGCCAGTGACGCTGTCGCCTCCGCGCGCAGCTTCGCGCTGCGGTCGCATCAGGCGGTTGAAGACGAGGGCACCGACACAAGCGACGATTGCTCCGCCGACGGCGCTGACCGCCAGCATGGCCCAGAGCGGCAGCTCGGTGATTGATGTCGTTGCGACGGTGCCCATTGATCCAAGACCCCCCCCGGGTCGAGAGTCAGCATGCCCGATATGCGACTGACGCGTTCAACGTTCGTCCAGATTTGAGTATGTGCCTCAAGATTCACCTGGATTTTGCCGCGCAAACGCCCGCGAAAGACTGCAGTAGCCTTCGCGACGAGGGGGCTCAGACGACACGGCGCGCGAAGGCGCCACGAAGGGGAGACGATGGATTTCGAGCATTCAGATCGGGTCAAGGACTACCTCGAACGGATCGACACGTTCATCACCACCGAGATCGCGCCGCTCGAGGAAACCGCGCGGCTGACGATGTTCGATCGCGACCCGGCCGAGCGCTGGGAGATCCCGGCCGAGCTCGAAGAATTGAAGGCCAAGGCGCGCGCCGCCGGCCTCTGGAATCTCTTCCTGCCCGACACCGAGTACGGCGCCGGACTCTCGAATGTCGAGTACGCCGTGCTCGCCGAGCGCATGGGCCAATCGTTCCTCGCACCCGAAGTCTTCAACTGCAACGCTCCCGACACGGGCAACATGGAAGTGCTGCACATGTTCGGCAGCGACGACCAGAAGGACCGCTGGATGAAGCCGCTGCTCGCCGGTGAGATCCGCTCCGCGTTCTTGATGACTGAGCCCGCCGTCGCATCCTCCGACGCGACGAACATGGAGGCGACCGCGACGATCGAGGGCGACGAGATCGTGCTCAACGGCCGCAAGTGGTGGAGCACTGGCGTCGGCCATCCGAACTGCGAAGTGCTGATCTACATGGCGCTGACCGACCCGACGGCTCATCGCTACGCGCAGCATTCGATGGTGCTCGTGCCGATGGACACGCCGGGCGTGAAGGTCGAGCGGATGCTCACCACGATGGGCTTCTGGGACGAGCCGGGTGGCCATGGTGAGGTCAGTCTGACCGACGTGCGCGTGCCGGTCGAGAACTTCATCGGCGGCCCCGGTCGGGCGTTCGAGATCGCCCAGGCCCGTCTCGGCCCGGGCCGCATCCACCACTGCATGCGCCTGATCGGTCTCGCCGAGATGGCGCTCGAGCTTGCCTGCAAGCGCGCCACGGAGCGCGTCGCCTTCGGCAAGCCGCTGGCGAACCTCGGCGGCAACCGTGAGCGAATCGCCGACGCGCGGATCAAGATCGACCAGGCTCGACTGCTCGTGCTCAACGCCGCCTGGCTGATCGACACGCGCGGTCTCGCGGGCGCGCTCTCGGCTGTCAGCCAGATCAAGGTTGCCGCGCCGAACATGGCGCAGGAGGTGATCGACATGGCGATGCAGATCCACGGTGGTGGTGGTCTCTCGAACGACTTTCCGCTCGCCGCGGCCTGGACGAACGCACGCGTGCTGCGCCTTGCCGACGGCCCGGACGAGGTGCACCGCGGAGTTGTCGCGCGCATCGAGCTGCGCAAGTACCAGGCGGAAGACAGCAAGCAGTGAGTGGCGGCCCGATCGACCAGGGCGGTGAAGTTCGCGGCGAGGACGCGTTCGATGTCGCCGCGGTCGATGCGTTCCTGAAAACGCAGGTCGAACTCGTGGGGACGCCTGAGGTCACCCAGTTCCCCGGCGGCGCCTCGAATCTCACCTACCAACTGACCTATCCCGGACGCGAGCTGATCCTGCGCCGCCCTCCGGGCGGTCACCTGCCCAAGTCCGGTCACGACATGCGCCGCGAATACACGGTGCAGTCGAAGCTCGCGAAAGAGTTCCCCTACGTGCCGAAGATGGTCGCCTTTTGCGACGACCACTCGGTGCTCGGCACCGATTTCTACGTCATGGACAAGGTGCGCGGCGTGATCCTGCGTCGCAACCTGCCAAAGGATCTGACGCTCGGCCGTGATCAGGCGCGGCAGCTCACCGTCAGCTGGGTCGAGCGCCTGGTCGACCTGCACAAGGTCGATCCCGTCGCCGCCGGCCTGCAGGACCTCGGCAAGCCGGACGGCTACGTCGCGCGCCAGATCGAGGGCTGGAGCAGGCGCTACACCGATGCCAGGACCTGGAACGTCCCGAGCTTCAAGAAGGTGATGCGCTGGCTAGAGGCCAATCAGCCCGCGGATGTGGCCAACTGCGTGATCCACAACGATTGGCGGCTCGACAATGTCGTGCTCGACGCAGACGACCTCGGCTGGATCATCGCCGTCCTCGATTGGGAGATGGCGACGCTCGGCGACCCGTTGATGGACCTCGGCGCGACGCTCGCGTACTGGATCGAGCCGGGCGAGGGCGGCTTTGCCGAGCAGTTCAGGCTGCAACCGTCGAACGTGCCCGGCATGCTGACGCGCGACGAGATCGTCGGGCTCTACGCCGAGCGGAGCGGCATCGCGATTCCCGACTTCCGCTTCTACCGCGTCTACGGATACTTCCGTCTCGCCGGCATCATCCAGCAGATCTACAAGCGCTACCACGACGGCGCCACCACCAACCCGCGCTTCAAGAAGTTCTGGCTCGCCACGTGGTACCTGCACCAGCAGTCGAAGAAGGCGATGAGCTGATGGCGGTCATCCGCCTGATCCGCCACGGGCAGGCGTCGTTCGGGCTGAAGAACTACGACCAGCTCTCGGAACTCGGTGTGCGTCAGGCCGAATTGCTCGGGGAGTCGATGAAGGGCCGCGTGGGGGAGGTCGATCTGGTGGTCTGCGGCGCGATGACGCGCCACAGGCAGACTGCCGAGGCGGCGCTCGGCGCGATGGGCCTGGATCTCGCGCCGCGCACCGACCCGCGCTGGAACGAGTTCGACCACGAAGAGGTGATCGTCCGCCACAAGCCGAGCTACCGATCGAAGACCGTGATGGTCGCCGACCTCGCGCGCAAGGGCGATCCCAAGCGGCAGTTCCAGCTCGTCTTCGACGATGCGCTCGCGCGCTGGACGGCCGGCGAGAACGACTCCGACTACGCCGAGCCGTGGACCGAATTCGTCGATCGCGCGCGTGCCGGTCTCGCCGCGCTCGCGGACGAAGCCGAGAGCGCAAGCAACATCCTCGTCTTCACTTCCGGCGGACCGGTCAGCGCGGTCGGCGCTGCACTGCTCGGCCTCGGAGCCGACGGCTGGATGCGCCTCAATCGCACCTGCGCCAATTGCTCGGAGACGAAGGTCGTCGCCGGCCGCAGCGGGACGAGCCTCGTGACCTGGAACGCGCACCCGTGGTTTGACGCAGACCGCGAACTGCTCTCGTATCGTTGAATTCGATGAACGGCGAGAGCGACAGCCAGCGCCACAACCGCGAACTGATCGAGCTGCTCAACGAGCTGCGCGTGCTGCTTCCGGGAGTGCAGATCATCTTCGCCTTCATGCTCGCGGTCCCGTTCACGGAGCGCTTCAAGGAGATCGGTGATTTCGACAAGGCGGTCTACTTCGCGACGCTCTGCTGTGCGGCGATGGCAGCGATGTTGCTGATCGCCCCATCGGCATTGCACCGCATCGACTTTCGGCTGATCGACAAAGGTGCGCTGGTGAAGATCTCCAACCGCCTTGCGATCGCGGGAAGCGTGTTCATCGCTCTGGCGATGGTCGGCTCGCTGGCTTTCATCTCGCTGCTGCTCTGGGGCGAGGCGGCCACCGCTGTCGTGACCGCGATCGCGACGGCGTTGTTCGTCGGTGGTTGGTACGTGATGCCGCTGCGCTGGCGCGCCAAGCATCCCGAGGCGCCGCGCCACGACGAGTAGCGTCGTCAGGCAGCGACGCCGTTGAACATCAACGCGACGCCGGCGTCGACCCAGCGGCGCCAGAGTTCGCGCGGCGCGTCCTCGGCGATCGCGCGGCGAGTGCCTTCGAAGATCAGGCCGACCAGCGCCTGCGCGGTGATCTCGACATCGAGCTCCCGGCGCAGGAAGCCGCGGTCGACTCCGTTCTGGAGGAACTGTGCGGTGCGCGCGGAGAAGACTTCGAACGAGCGGTGTGAAGCCTCGGGGTCGATCGCGAGCGACTGCACCTGCAGCAGGGCGAACGTGTCGGGCTGGGCCTCGAGCGTCTCGAACATCCGCAGCATGATCCGCAGCGTCTGCTCGCGGTACTCCTCGACGGTGGTGCTTGCGTGGGGATCCTCCTCGGCGAGCGGCGTGAGGATCGAGAGGATCGCGCGATCGAGCACCTGCTCGGCGATGTCGCGCTTGTTGTCGAAGTAGCGGTAGAACGTGCCGTGACCGATCCCGAGATCGGCCGCGATGTCGGCGATCCCCGTCTCGTTGTAGCCCTGCGCGGCGAAGATCCGCTGGGCGGCGTCAAGGATCTCCTCGCGCCTCGCCTCGGCCCGCGCCGCGCGCCGCTCGGCGGCGGTCGCGGTCATGCCTCGGCCTTTTCGCGCTCGGTCTCGCGCGAGCTTGATCCGGCGATCCGCTCGTCGTACCTGTCGCGTGTCTTGCGGTCGATCCGTTCGGCGTCGAGCAGCCGACTCACTCCGAGCCAGCCCTTGACCTTGGCCACGAATCTCGTCGGCAGCAACACCGGCAGCACCGGCCACACGCCGTACCAGCGCGGTACCGGAATCTCCTCGCGGCGGTTCTCGACGGAGTCGACGATCGCTTTCGCGACGCGCTCGGGCTTGAGCATCAAGGTGCGTTCCGTCGGCAGTCCGCTGGTCAGCTCGGTGTTGACGACGTTCGGCATCACGGTCGAGATCGACACGCCGGTGCCGGCGAGCTCGTCGCGCACCGCGGCAGAGAAGCCGACGACGGCGTGCTTCGTTCCCGAATAGACGGCGAGCCCCGGAACCGCGAACTTCCCCGCCATCGACGCGACGTTGATCACGTGACCGCGGCCGCGCTCGATCATCCGCGGGAGCACGAGACGCGTTCCGGTGACCGGACCGCGGAAGTTCACGTCGATCTGCGTGTCGATCACCGATGGCGCCTCGGAGAGGAACGGACCGGCCGGCATGATTCCGGCATTGTTGACGAGCACGTCGAGCGGGCCGGCGACGCGCTCGGCCTCGTCGAGGAAATGTGCGAATGATTCGGCGTCGGTGACGTCGAGTTGCAGACCGGTCGCACGGCCGCCGATCTCGAGCGCGGCAGCTTCGATCGCGTCGGCATCGAGATCGCCGATCACAACCTGCGCGCCGCGCGCATGGAACTGCTTCGCCGTCTCAAAACCGATCCCGCGCGCGCCGCCGGTGATCGCGACCACTGCGTTGGCGAAGTGGATCTTGGTGGGGTTCTCGTTCATGCTGCGACGGTCTCCTTCTCGGGCTCGGTGTTTGTCGTTTCGGCGGGAACGATTACGTAGTCGCCGAGGTCGAAGCGCTCGGTCTCACGGCGGAAACGAATCGTCGTCCACGGATAGATCGCCGAGTTGCGGCCGGTCGCGTCGATGTAGTAGCTCGAGCAACCACCATCGTTCCAGACCGTCCCGCGCAGCGAATCCTGGACTTGGCTGTTCCAGATCTCCTGGATGCGCTGGTCGACTTCGACGCTCTTGGCGCCGACCGCCTCGGCGGCCTCGATCCCCTTGACGATGTAGTCGGAGAGCAGTTCGACGAGCGTCGTCACCGAGCCGTGCCCGTTGCCCACGTTGGGCCCGAGCAGCACGAACGCATTGGGATACCCGTGCACAGCGACGGTCTGATAGGCGAAGGGGCTGCCCTGCCAGTGGTCTGCGAGCAGCTCGCCGGTGCGCCCGCGTACGCGCTTGGCGATGTCGGGATCGGTCACCTTGAATCCAGTGGAATAGATGATCACGTCGACGTCGTGGTGAGCCCCGGTCTGATCGACGAGCCCGGTCGCGTCGACTTCGCGCACGCCCTCGGAGACGATCGTCGAGTTGTTCGCGGTGATCGCCGGATACCACTCGTTGCTGAAGAGAATGCGCTTGCAGCCCATCGCGAAAGTCGGGGTGAGCTGCTTGACGAGTGCCGGGTCGCTGGCGCTGCGGCGGATGTTCCACCTGCCTAGCTGTTCGAGCAGTTTCATGCGTGCGGGCCGGCGTTCGAGTAGCTGAAGGCACTCGCTCCCGGCGTAGATCAGGTCGGCCACGAGCTGGTTGACCCACGGCAGACGGCGATACATCGCCTTCTTCCACGGACGCGCGCGACGGTTCATGCGCGGCATCACCCACGGCGCGGTGCGCTGGAACAGGATCAGCTCTCCGACCTGCTTCTGGATCACCGGCACGTATTGGATCGCCGAAGCACCGGTGCCGATCACGGCCACGCGCTTGCCGGCGAGGTCGACCGAGTGATCCCACTTGGCCGTGTGGAAGGCTTCGCCGGCGAACTTCTCGACGCCGGGGATGTCGGGAAATGCCGCCTCATGCATCGGGCCGGCGCAAGCGATCACGTACTTGGCGCGGATCGTGCCCTGGCTCGTCTCGATGTTCCATTCGCCAGCCTCGTCGTCCCAATCTCCCATCGTCGCCTCGGTGTTGAACTGGGCGTGGGGAGTGACGCCGAACCGATCGGCCGTGTCATCGAGGTACTTCTCGATCTGTGGCTGAAGCGCGAACGTGTAGTCCCAGTCGGGATTGCGCGCGAAGCTGAACGAGTAGATGATCGACGGGGTGTCGGCGCCGGCCATCGGATAGGTGTTCTCGCGCCAGGTACCCCCGAGTTTGTGCGCCTTGTCGATCAGGATGAAGTCGTCGATGCCCGATTTCTTCAGGCGGATCGCGGCTCCGATCCCGCTGTAGCCGCCGCCGATGATCAGAACTTTGGTTCGCTTGGTCTGGCTCACTGCTGCTCCCGCCGGGTCGCGCTGGTTGAAAAAGAATGACATGTCATTCCGCTTTCTGGGCAATGTACACGATCTGTCTGCCAATTGCGTTGCGAGACGACCGCGACAAAGGTGCGGGGCGCGTGTTCGGGAAAGAGAACCACGATGCCCAGCTCGGTCTCGACAGTTCGCCCCGGCGGCCTCCGGCTGCTCTTCTGCGCCCTCGCGGCTGCCCTGCTCGTGCTTTGCTGCGCGGGCACACCTGCGCGCGCCGCCGCCGATTCGGCGTTCAGGAGTCAGGGCATGTGGATCTGGTACGTGACCCAGGCCGAAAAGGGCAACATCACGAAGATCGTTCGCAAGGCCAAGCGCTACAAGATCAAGACGGTCTACGTCAAGAGCTCGGACGGCGCCAACTGGTGGCCGCAATGGGACACCTACGCGAGCAAGCTCAAAGCGGCTGGCCTCAGGGTTTGCGCCTGGCAGTACGTCTACGGCACGTATCCGGTGGTTGAGGCGAACCTCGCTGCGCGCGCGGCCAAGGCCGGTGCCGACTGCATCGTGATCGACGCTGAAGTCGAGTACCAGAACAAGTACACGCAAGCCAAGCAGTACATCACCAGACTGCGCTCGCAGATCGGGAGTGGCTACCCGGTCGGCTTCACGAGTTTTGCCTACCCCGACTTCCACCCGACGATTCCCTACAGCGTCTTCCTCGGGCCGGGCGGCGCGCAGTGGAACCTGCCGCAGATGTACTTCTGGGCCTTCAACGTGAAGATCCCGCAGGTCTTCTACCACACCTACACGCTCAACCAGATCTACCAGCGGCCGATCCATCCGCTCGGTCAGACCTATGACCGTGTGCCGGCATCGCAGGCGCTGCTCTTCCGCAAATACGCCAAGCGCTACCGCGCGAAGGGCTACAGCTGGTGGGTCTGGCATGAGACCCGCCCGAACACCTGGAAGGCGCTGGCGACCACCCTGCCTGCATCGGCCGCCAAGCCAGCCACGCCCTACCCGCTGTTGCGGCAGGGCTACAAGAGCGACATGGTGCGCTGGTGCAAGCTCAAGCTCAATGCCTCGGGCGCGTCGCTCACGACCGGTCTGAGCTTCGATGTGAAGATGACCGCGGCTGTGAAGGTCTTCCAGGCCGCCAACGGCCTGCCGGTCACCGGGCAGATCGACGCAGCCACCTGGCCGGTGCTGCAGAAAGTCGACCTGCCGCCGCTCTCCTGATACCGCCGCGCCGGCGCGTACTCTGCCGCGCGTGCTCGTACTGCTTCCGCCATCCGAAGGCAAAGCTGATGCGCCCGAAGGGGCCGCGCCCGTTGACCTGGCCGCGCTTGCGCACCCCGAACTCACGCCTCAGCGCGAGAAGCTGACCGAGAAACTCGACGGCCTCACGAAGATCGCGCCGGCACGAGCGCTGAAGGCGCTCGGCCTCGGAAAGTCACAGGCCGGCGAGATCGCGCGCAACGCGAAACTGCTGCGCCAGCCTGCCGCACCGGCCGCCGACATCTACACCGGGGTGCTCTACCAATACCTCGACCTCCACTCGCTGAAGAAGGCCGAGCGCGCTCGCGCCGCGGAGCGGATTCTGATCCAGTCGGCGCTATGGGGGGTTGTGCGACTGGAGGATCGGATTCCGGCCTATCGCCTCGGCATCGGCGCGTCGCTGCCGCGAATGAAGGGTCTCGCGGCTTACTGGAAGCCGGCGCTCGAACGGGTGCTGCCGAGCGACGGCCTCGTCGTCGACATGCGGTCCAGCGGGTATGTCGCGGCGTGGAAACCTGCGGGCGGGACGCTCCTGGGCGTGCGCGTGTTCGTCGAAGAGGAAGGCAAACGCAGCGTGGTCACCCACATGGCGAAGGCCACCCGGGGCGATGTCGCGCGCATCCTCGTCGAGTCGAAGCAGGTGTCCGACGATCCACACGGCGTCGAGAAGATCCTCGCCGCGGCCGGCCTGCGCACCGAGCTGGTCGAACCGGAGAAGGCCGGTGGGCCGTGGAACCTCGACGTGATCCTCAGCGAGCGCGTCGGGCGGCTCACCAAGGGCTGATGGTCGGGTACCGCTAGGGGCTGCCTGCGCCGCCGGTACCACCGGCGCCGCCCGCGCCGCAGGTTCCGATCTCGATGCCGGCGTCGCCGGCCACAAAACATTGATCTGCGCCCGCGGCTCCACCGGCACCGCCGGTACCGCCGTCGCCGCCCGCACCACCTGCGCCGCCGTCGCCTCCAGCTCCACCGGCACCGCCATCGCCAAACAGTCCGCCGGATCCGCCCGCGCCGCCGGCTCCTCCGGTACTGCCTGCTCCTCCGGCACCACCTGCGCCGCCGTCGCCGAACAAGCCGCCACTCCCGCCGTCACCGCCCTCACCGCCGGTTGGTCCGACCTCGCCGGTCGCGCCGACCACTCCGGTCTCTCCGGTCACTCCGGGGTCTCCGGTTGGGCCGGTCATGCCGATCGGTCCGGTCGCGCCAGTCGCTCCGGTGTCATCGGTCGCGCCGATAGGCCCGATCTCGCCAGTCGCTCCGGTCGGCCCGGTGACGCCGGTCGCACCAGTCGGCCCAGTTGCGCCCGGCTCCACATACGCGCCTTGAGGCCCGGTCGCCCCCTTCGGACCGGTGGCACCGGTGATACCGATCGGACCGGCCGGCCCGATCGAACCCTGCGGCCCGATGTAGGTGCCGGCAAAATCAGCGCCGTCGGGCCCGGGCGCCCCGGGTGGTCCGACCTGTCCGTCGACGCCTGCGGCGCCTTTCGGACCCTGCGGGCCGCGTGAACCGCGCGGACCGGCAAGCCCTTCGCGCCCGGCCGCGCGCCATGCGATCTTTCGCTGCCCCGCAGGGCAGTCGGCGCCGGCGGAGCTGAGGTTCAGCGACTTGTATTGCGAGGTCACGCATGCGTAGAAGGTCTTTGAGCTGCCACCGGTGGGCGTCACCGCGAAAGCAGTTCCGCCGAGCGCGACGAAGAGCGCGAGCAATCCGACCGCGTTGTCCTTGAGCAGGCGTTTCATGATCCGTACCCCGTGGGGCCGGTCGGGCCTGGAGCGCCAGCCGCTCCGGTCGGTCCCGGTGCCCCGGCAGCTCCGGTCGGCCCCTGGGGTCCGGTCAGCACCGAGTCGTCGGGCGACCAATCGGCCCCGGCCTCTCCCGCATCGCCAACGACCCCTCGGCTGCCTGCCGCCCCATCAGGTCCCACGGCACCAGCTCGACCAGCGGATCCCTTGGCCCCTCGGGCGCCACGCTTGTTCCACACGATGCGTCGTTGTCCCGCCGGGCATCGCTCCGATGCCGACACGAGATTCAAAGTCCGACTGTCTCCGGCGACGCACGCATGGATTGGCGAGCTCGAGACCCGTGGGGGGCTTGCGTGCCGAGCCGCCACCGCGTAGCCACCGCCAGAAAGCGTCATGATGATTGCGACGAGCGCGATCGCGTTGCGGTGGAGAAACTCGCGCATCAGCATCCCCAGCCCTGGGCCTGCACCCTCATCGTCTGCGGGCTGTAGTGCGCCACGACGGCATCGCCGATCGGCCCGGTCGCGCCCGTGGCTCCGGTCGGCCCGACAACTCCGGTCGCGCCCGGTGCGGAGCCGACGGGGCCGGTGTCTCCGGTCGGCCCGGTGGGTCCGGGTTGTCCCGTGGCTCCCGTCGGGCCGGGTGGTCCGGCTGGTCCGACGAGCACACATGCCGTGGGTCCGAGTTCGCCGTGTGCGCCTGCGGGGCCCTTGGATCCCTTCGCTCCCTGTCGGCCGTCAGGTCCTGCCGGTCCCGCTGTTCCGCGCGCTCCAACCGGGCCGCGTTCGCCCTTGGGTCCGGATTCGAGCCAGGAGATCTTCGCCTGTCCAGCGGGGCAGCGGGCGTTCCTTGACGAGAGGTTGAGCGTTCTGTGCTCACCGGCGACGCATGCGTAGATGCGCTTGGCGTCGGAGCTGGAATGGGATACGCCCATATGGCTCGACGCGGCGTATCCAGTCCCGCAAACGGCGAAGAAGAGCGCGACGAACTGGAGAGCATTTGTCTTGGCGTAGCGAAGCATTGGAACAGAGCAGCAGCGAGTGCCGCTCCTAGTTAGTTCGGCATCGCTTTGCTCGATATTTAGCCGCCTCAGCGAATCGCTGGAAACGACTTGAGATATGCGCCAGAGTGGACTCGAACCACCACGGGCCAAACGGCCCACAAGGCCCTCAACCTTGCGCGTCTACCAATTCCGCCACTGGCGCGAGGGCACGGGGAGTGTAGTTGGCTCGAAAAGCCTCAGCCCTCGGGCGTCAGCACCATCTGCGTGTTCATGAACTCGGCGACGATCTTGCCCTCGCTGCGGATCGCCACCATCCAGACTTGAGTGCGCGCGCCGACGTGGAGCGGAGTCGCCTCGGCGTCGAGCACCATGCCTGCGCGGCCGGCGCCGATCACATTGACCTTCAGATCTTGCGAGCTGAAAACCTGGCCCTCCCGAAGGTTCTCGCGTGTGCCCCAGCCAGCGACGGTGTCGCCGAGTGTCGCCCAGACGCCGCCGTGCATGAACTTGCCGCTGTGCAGGTGGCGCTCGTCGATCCGCATCCGCCCGACCGCGCGGTCCTTCGATATCTCGATCGCCTCTATGCCGAGGTGGGTCGCGTACGGGCCCTGCGGAATCTCGATCGGCGTCACATCCGGGGTCCGCTCGGCGCCTTCGCGCCCAACCGCTTCCGGCGGCACCTCGCTGGTCGACTTCTTCGGCGCGTCGCCCTTGGGCTCGAGCAGCACCTGGGTGCAGATGAAGTTGGCGACCTGAATCTCTTCGCGCGCCATCCGGACTTCCCAGACATGCGTGCGTTGACCGACGTGGAGCGGGACCGCAAGTGCGAGCAACTCATCGCCCACCTGTGCCGTGTGGAAGATGTTCGTCTTCATCTCTGCGGTTGTGAAGTTCCACCCGATCGGGAGCAGACGCGCGGCCCCCCAGCCGGCGATGCTGTCCGCGAAAGCCGTCCACGCGCCGGCGTGCATGTAGTCGACGTTGTGCAGGTGGCGCTCGCTCACCGTCATCCGGCCGACGGCCCGCTCGGGACCGAGTTCGAGAATCTCGAATCCGAGCCACCCGGGGAAAGTGCCCTTGGTGAACTTGTGCGTGATCTCGGGGTCGAAGGCGTAGCGCTCGTCGATCTCGATCTTCAGTGGCTGACCGCTGCTCATCGGCGCGAGGGTATCCGCCGAAATCTGCAATTCCAGACCCGAACAAATGTTCCGTCCGGGGCATCGGTTTATATTCCGAACAAGTGTTCGCCCAGAAGATTTCGTGACTTTCGTGGGTCAGCCCCGAAATACACGAACGGGAGGTCCGAAGGGCGAGCCGAATGACATGCACACACTCGACGAGTCGAAGGTGAGACAACCAATGATTGATCAGATTCAGGATCCCGGCGCGACGGCTGAACTGTCCGAAGAAGGACAGCAGCTCACCAAGCGCCAGCGTGAGATTCTTGAGTTCATTCAGGAGTACGTCGACGACAACGGGTACCCCCCGACTGTCCGCGACATTGGCGGCGCCGTCGGTCTCACCTCCTCGTCGACCGTGCATGCCCATCTCGCGAACCTCGAGAAGGCCGGCGCGATTCGCCGCGACCCGACCAAGCCACGGGCACTCGAGATCCTCGGCGACAAGACCTCTGCGGCCGTCAATGCCACCAGGCGCGCCGCTGGACGCATCGGCGATGCGATTGAGGGTGCGACGACTGGTCTTCCGCTGATCGGTCAGGTCGCCGCAGGTGGTCCGATCGTGGCCGAACAGAACATCGAGGAGTACGTCGACGTGCCGTCGATCGTGGGAGGCGACGCGGCCGACTTCGTCCTCTCCGTGCGCGGAGACTCAATGGAGAAGGCCGGCATCCTCGACGGTGACTTCGTCGTCGTGAAGTCCCAGCAGACTGCGCGCGACGGTGAGATCGTGGTCGCAATGATCGACGACGAGGCGACGGTCAAACGCTTCTTTCGCGAGGACGACCACATCCGCCTCCAGCCGGAGAACGACGCCTACGAACCGATCCGCTCACGCGACGCGGCTGTCGTCGGATCGGTCGTGGGAGTGTTCCGCAGGGTCCTCTAGCTGCCTGAGCGCTCGAACAACCCGCTATTTGCAACAAAATCGCGCTTGCATTTTGGCGTCGCGAATGTTGCTCGGCGGTAGAATGACCTTGTCAGTTTCTGCAGGCCAGACGGTCGCGGGGGTTGCCAAAACCGGAGTCAAGGGTTCGCCCGCGACACCGGCGGAAGGTGGCCTTCGAGGAAAGTCCGGACACCACAGAGCAATGATGGTCGGGGGTCATAGCCCGACGCGGCGAAAGCCGACGGAAAGTGCCACAGAAAATAACCGCCTAAGTCGCGCGGCGAGGGGCTTGCCCCAAGCAGCCGACCGGCCGGGAGAAGGGACCGAAAGGGACCGGATCCTCCGGAAGGTGCGCGGACGGTAAGGGTGAAACGGTGCGGTAAGAGCGCACCAGCGTCACGGTGACGTGGCGGCTAGGTAAACCCCATCAGGTGCAAGAGCAAACAGGATCGCTGAGGCGGCTCGCTGAGATCCAGGTAGCTCGCAGGGAGTGAATCCAAGACATAGGAGGACCGGGCCTCGCGTCCAGAACTCCACCTCTCCTTCGGGAGGGATTTGGCTTCGGTGAAGCCCCCGCCTTATAGGTCCTCGGACTGAATAGGGCAGAGATAGATGGCCGTTCAACGACAGAATCCGGCTTATCGGCTTGCTAAGGGAAAGGCCCGCCTCGCGCGGGCCTTTTCTATTGGGAAGCAATTCTCCGAAAGTCCGGGTGGTTCGACGCTTTCCACACAAAGAACCGTCTGCCAGCCGTATATGATGCCCGCCGATGAAAGCCTTGATCATCACCTTCATCTGGGTCGGCGCTGCGCTGCTCGTGTTCTTCGGAGCTGCCTACGCATCGCGCGACAAGGACTCGGACTACACGTACAAGGGCAAGATGCCCGGTGGGTTCAAGATTGTCATCGCGCTGGGCGCCGCCCTGCTGCTGATCGGCATTCCGGCTGCGGTGCTCACGAAGACGACCGACCGCATGCCCAGTGGCGCCGGCACCTACACGCTGAACGCCAGCACTTCTCAGATCGACGGTCGCGCAATCTTCCGCTCGACCTGCGCCAGCTGCCACGCGCTCAGCGCGGCCAATGCGCGCGGCGTCTACGGCCCCGACCTCGACAAGACGCTGGGCACCCCGGGTGCCGACCCGAAGACGATCGCTGCTCGCGTTGAGTCGGCGATCAAGACCGGCGGCGCCACCGGCAAGCAGATGCCCGTTGGACTGCTCTCCGGCGAGGACGCCAAGCTCGTCTCCGAGTACGTCGGCGACGTCGCGGGCAAATAGCCCGGCACTCACGCTCCTCAGCCTGCCGTAAGTCCGATCTCCGCGCAGCCCGCGCGCAGTTCGTCGAGTCCGAAAGCGTCGACCGGACCGAGCGCACCTGAGCCACGAAGCTCTCCGGCGAGGATCCGTTCGGCCGCCCAGGCAGAGAGCAGCCCGCTCATGTCGTACGGATTCGGGCCGTCCGCGCGGATCTCTCCGAGCGCTTCGCCCGAGGCGTCTCGCGCGACCGCGACGATTCGCGCCCGCGCCTCCGCGCGCTTCCGTTCGCTGGGGCCCTCGGAGCCGGGAGCATCGTCGGCGCGTTGCTGGCCCGGCGTGAACCAACCCAGCGCGACGTTGACGTCGGTCAGCCACGGTGCGAGGCGGGGGAGGGTGAAGTGTTCGCTGCCGCCGATCGCGACTGCCGACACCGGCGCGCCGTCGACGAGGTACTCGAATTTTCTGCGCGGCCCGTCGACGTCGGTCAGCGCTCCGCCGACGAAGGCGAAACCGCGCTCGCGAGACGACGCCTCGAGCGAATCGAGCGTGCCCTTGCTGAAGGATTCGGTGTTGCGCTCGTTGTCGCCGGCGAGGAAGTAGGCGACATCGATGCGCACCGCCCGCTCGCCGAACCGCTCCAGGGCGATCGCTCCCGCAAGGTTCCCGGGCACGTAGTCGTAGCCGAAGGCCGGGATCATCGCGATGCCGAGCCCGGCGGCGCGCGCGCCATATTCGCCGAAGACCCTGCGCAGCCACGCCGGCTCGCCGGTGATGTCAATGTAGGGGATGCCTGCGGCGAGCGCCGCTTCGGCGGCGACGTCCCCGAACTTCGTATACGGGCCGACCGTGGTGATCAGCAGTGCGCAGCCCGCGGTCGCGCGCGCGACGCTCTGTGGGTCGGCGACGTCTGCGACGACGGTCTCGACGCCGGACAGATCTCCCGCGAGTGCCTCGAGTTTTTCGGCCGAGCGGGCCGCCGCGCGGACCGGCAGGCCTCGCGCGACCAGCTGGTCGACCACCATGCGGCCGGAAAATCCTGTCGCTCCGAAGACCAGAACCATGGGCGGGCAAGCTAGCAATCGCCTCCGGGTTTACCGATAACCCGCACCGAACTAACTATTTCTCGGCAATTTCCGGGCATTTGCAGCGATTTTGGTTGCAAGTCGTCGGGTGCCCTTGTTAGCATCCTGCTCCAGTATCCGCTGAAGTCAAATTCTGCAAAATCGAATGCAGAGTGACACGACGCGGGGGACCCAACTGCCGTCACTGTTCCTGCAGGTCGGCATGGGGCGAATCGCAAGGGAGCTTCGTCTCCGGCGCGTAGCGCGGCTCTTTCCGCGCGAGTCCGTCAGCTAACCCCGTAAGCACCACGAAAGAGGAAGTACTGAAAGTGAGCACATTCCGCGAGCCGGTCATCGGGGACGATCTCGATCTAGAGACGTACGGCCGACCCTCCGCTCAGAGGGACACATCCGCAGCTTCAAAGCCGCGCGCTCACGCGACTTACGATCGTTCCGCCGCACGCGCCCGTCGCGTGAACACCCACCGCCCGCACGTCGCCGAGGCCGCGCCCGCACGCGAGCGCTCCCGCATCGACGAGTCCGGTGTGCGCACGGTGAAGATCGGCGGCCAGGCGACTCCGCCGCGCCGCTCGGCGCAGCGCAGCCTCGCTTTTCAGATTGATCGCTACGACCGCCGCCCCGACCGAGCCGCCCAGTGGGCGCTGTTCATGGGCGTTTTCATGATCGCGGTCGCGATCGTCACCGGCACCTGAGCTGACCTGCATACGGTCGGGGCGTTAGGATTCGCCTCGCGAGCGCCGCGCATCCCGGCGCAGGATCGAGGAGACCACCTTGCCGGACACCAAGACGCCCGTACAGATTCTCGGTGAGATCGAGAAGCACGACATTCGCTTCGTGCGGCTCTGGTTCACGGACATCCTTGGTCAGCTGAAGAGCTTCTCGATCAACAGCGCCGAGTTGCGCGACGCCTTCGACGGCGGCGCGAGCTTCGACGGCTCCTCGATCACCGGATTCAATGCGATCGAAGAGTCCGACATGGTCGCGATGCCTGACCCCGCGACATTCGCGATCCTGCCATGGCGCCCCGAGGAGCAGGGCGTCGCGCGGATGTTCTGCGACATCGTCACGCCCGACCTCCAGCCCTACGAGGGCGACCCGCGCCACGCCCTTCGACGCGCCGTGAAGCGCGCCAACGATCTCGGCTTCGACGTCTTCAATGTCGCACCCGAGCTCGAGTACTACTACTTCAAGGACGACGCGCCAGCCCCCGGCAGCGGACCGCAGCCACTCGACCGTGGCGGCTACTTCGACCTCACCACGCTCGACGCCGGTTCGGACATCCGCCGTGACACCGTGCTCGCGCTCGAGAAGATGGGCATCCACGTCGAGTACACGCACCATGAGGTCGGCCCTTCGCAGCACGAGATCGACATGCGTTACGCCGACGCCATGAAGATGGCCGACGACTGCATGACCTACCGCATGGTCGTCAAGGAGTACGCCCAGCAGTACGGCTACCACGCGACCTTCATGCCCAAGCCGCTGCACGGTGAGAACGGCTCGGGCATGCACACCCACCAGTCGCTCTTCAAGGACGGCAAGAACGCCTTCTACGACGAGAACGACCGCTACAAGCTCTCCGACACCGGCAAGGCGTTCATCGCCGGCCAGCTAACGCACGCGCGTGAGATCTGCGCGATCTTCGCCCAGTGGGTCAACTCCTACAAGCGCCTCGTGCCGGGTTTTGAGGCTCCGGTGTATCTGGCCTGGTCCCGCCGCAACCGCTCGGCGCTGGTACGCGTCCCGCCGTACCGCTCCACCGGCGCCAACGCCGATGGTCAGGCGATGCGTGCGGAGCTGCGTTGTCCTGATCCGGCATGTAACCCGTACCTCACCTTTGCGGCACTGCTGCAGGCCGGACTCGAGGGAATCGAGAAGGGCTATGAGCTGCCCGAGCCGATGGAGAAGAACCTCTACCACCTGAACACCGAGGAAGGCCGGCGGCTCGGAGTCGAGCACCTGCCCGAGACGCTCGGCGAGGCGGTCGAGATCGCATCGGGCTCCGAGCTCGTGCTGCGGACCCTCGGCGAGCACATGTTCAAGCGCTTCATCGAGATCAAGCGCAACGAGTGGGAGAACTACCGCACGCAGGTCACCCAGTGGGAGTTGGAGCGCTACCTGCCGATCCTCTAGCCTCGGTTTTCAAGATTTTCGGTACTGCGCCGATTGAGGTAGTGGGCGCCGACCTTTCTTTCACCCCCACGATCCGAGAATGAACGTATTTCGCTTTGCTGCCGGCCGGAGAACCAAATGGTTCCTCTTGGCTGGCTGGACAGCCATTCTGCTCGCACTTGCGGCCTCCGCGCTGGATTTCAACGACGCCCAGAACAACCGCGACGCCAACTATCTACCCCAATCGGCGGAGTCGCTCGAAGCGATCCACCTGGAGGAGAAGGCATTCGGCGACGAGCTGCTGAGCGGCCTGCTCGTCTACCAGAACAGGCAGGGCCTGACCGAGCGGGACAAGGCCGCCGTCGCGGCCGCCGCGGCTCAGCTCGCCAAGCGGCCGGTCGAGGGTCAGTACGGCAAGGCCGTGCCGCTGTTCTTCCCCGACAAGAAGTCGGCGGCCGTCTACCTCCAGCTTCGCGCCCACGGCGACAAAGAGGTCCTCTTCGCGGCGGCCGAACGCCTGCATCAGGTCGCAGCGCAGGCGCCGCCGAACATGACTGTGAAGCTGACCGGACAGGCCGGCTTCTTCAACGATCAGGTCGAGATCTTCGACCAGGTCGACAGCAAGCTGCTCGTCGGCACGGTGCTGCTGATCTCGCTGCTGCTGCTGCTGATCTACCGCAGCCCGTTCCTCTGGCTTCTGCCGCTCGCGAGTGTCGGAGTCGCTGAGGTCACCTCGCGCGGGCTCGGGACCGAGCTCGCCGGACAGGGCGTGACGATCACGTCTCAGGCGGCAGCTCTGATGACAGTGCTTGTGTTCGGCGTCGGCACCGACTATGCGTTGCTGATCATTGCCCGATATCGCGACGAGCTGCGGCGCGTGTCTGATCGTCACGAGGCGATGGCCGTGGCGCTCTCGCGCTCTGGACCGGTGATTCTCGCGTCGGCCGGCACCGTGGTCGCGGCGCTGCTCTGCCTGACGCTCGCCGACGTCAACGCGACGGCGAGCGCTGGTCCGATCGCGGCGATGGGTATCGCAGTCTCGATGCTTGCGATGCTCACTCTGCTGCCTGCGCTGCTGCTGGTCTTCGGGCGACCGATCTTTTGGCCGTTTGTGCCGCGCGCCGGCACGGCCAGTGACGAGATGCCGACCAACTTCTGGTCGAAGCTCGCCGGCGACATCGCGCGCCGGCCCGTGTTTCTGGCCACGGCGGTGTTCGCGGTGATGGGCGTCATGGCGCTCGGCCTGACGCTCAAACCCGGCGGACTCGACCTCGCGTCGAGCTTCCACGAGCCCGTCGAGTCGGTCGAGGGGATGAACCTGCTCGAAGGCGCGGTGCCCCCGGGCGCGACCGGCCCGATGACGGTGCTTGTCGCCGACCAGAAAAAGGTGCCGCTGGTCGTGAAGACGCTTGAAAACTCAAATGACGTCGCGGCGGTCGGGATCGTCCAGAAAGGCAAGGGGGCGACACGCATCGAGGCGACGCTGACCGAGAGTCCCTACAGCGATGAAGCGATGGATGCGATCGTGCGCGTGCGCGACCAGTTGCACAGGGCGACGGGCGGAGACGCGCTGGTCTCTGGTGCCACGGCGGTCGAGGCCGACAGCCGGCATTTCGCCGCGAAGGACAACAAGCTGATCATGCCGCTGGTACTGCTCGTGGTTTTCGTGGTTCTGCTCCTGCTGCTGCGCTCGATTGTCGCGCCGCTGGTGCTGATGCTCACGGTCGTCGCATCGTTTCTCGCCGTGATGGGGGCGAGTTTCTGGGCCTTCTCCGAGATCTTCGGCTACACAGGCGTCGACGAATACGTGCCGTTGTTCGTGTTCATCTTCTTGGTGGCGCTCGGGGTCGACTACAACATCTTCCTGATGGCGCGCGTGCGCGAGGAGGCGCATGCGCACGGCGCCCGCGAGGGCATGCGCCGGGGCCTGATCGTCACCGGCGGTGTGATCACCTCGGCCGGCATCGTGCTCGCGGGCACGTTCTTCGTGATGGCCGCGATGCCACTCACCGTGCTGACAGAGATCGGCTTCGCGATCGCGGTGGGCGTGCTGTTCGACGCGCTGGTGGTGAGAACGACGCTGGTGCCGGCGCTTGGATTCATCCTCGGCGAGAAGATGTGGTGGCCGGCGAGGATGACTCCGCGAGCTGGCGCGGCGGAGCCGGCCGTCGGTGTGCCACAACAGATTCAGGTGCCCGCCGCTCAGGCGACGCCTGGGCCCGAGGCCCGGTCTTCGAACGGCGACGATCCGCCGAGCTGGCGCAGCGCCGGCGGGAGTTCGCGTTACGGCTGATCGAGTTTGGCGGCGAGCGCAGCGGGGTCGGTGACCGGCAGTTCGCAGGCGAAGTTGCGGCAGACGTACGCTGCTGCAGCACCGTCGATCGTCTCGCGCAGCTCCAGCAGCGGGACCCGCGTGCCATCTGCGCTCTGCGCGGACGCGCTGACCAGCTTCGGCCTGAACGCGCCGAGCAGGACGCGTTCGAGCGCGGCCCGTTGCTCGTCGGGTCCGACGATCGCGACCTCCGGCACCGGACCGATGTGGAAATCGATCGCCTGCAGCGCGCAGCCGAAGCCGAGGGGCAGGCGCGATGCGATTCGCTGGAGGCCTTTGAGGCATCGCGTCGCCGAGTCACGGAGGCGCGTCTCGCCAGTCAGGGCGTGGAGCCGCAGCAGCGTCAGCGCGATCGCGGAATTTCCGCTGGGGATCGGATTGTCCTCGATGTCCTTGCGCCGCACGATCAGCTTTTCGTGGTCGTCCGCGACAGTGAAGAAGCCGCCGACCTCGTGGTCCTCGAAGTGCGCGAGCGCGACCTCGGCGAGTTCGCGTGAGCGCGCGAACCAGCGTTCCTCGCCGGTGCGTTCGTAGAGCGTGAGATACGCGGCGGCGCAGTAGGCGTGGTCCTCGAGGTAGCCTGCGGGGCCGGGGCGACCGTCGGTCCATGAACGCCTCAGTCGACCGTCGTCGCCGGCCAGCTCACGCTCGATGAACTCTGCGCAGTCGGCCGCCGCCTGCGCATAGCACTCGTCGCTGAAGACGGCCGCGGCATCGGTGAGCGCGCTGATCGCAAGCGCGTTCCACGACGCGATCCGCTTTTCATCGCGCGCAGGACGCTGACGCTGGTCGCGGCGTCGCTTCAGCGCGAGCTTGACTTCGCGGAGGATCTGCTCGTCCGGGCGCTGCTCCGGCGCGTTGATGAAGAGCACGTTCTTGCCCTCGAACTCGCCGTGGTCGATCACTCCCCAGTAGAGCATCAGTTGACCGATGTGGCCCGGGGCGACAGACTCGAAGACTTCGCGTAGTTCGTCGATCTCCCAGGCGTAGTAAGCGCCTTCTTCAAGGTGCCCGTCGGGATCGATCGAGTCGGCGTCGAGTGCGCTCGCGAAGCCGCCACCGTCGCCGAGCAGGTCTTCGAGCATCCAATCGAGCGTGCTGCGGCAAGTGGTCGCGAAATCAGCCTCGCCGGTCACGAGGAAGGCATGCAGATAGGTGCGCGCGAGCAGAGCGTTGTCGTAGAGCATCTTCTCGAAGTGCGGGATGTGCCAGCGGGAGTCGACCGAGTAGCGCGAGAAGCCGCCGCCGACGTGGTCGTGGATGCCGCCTGCCGCGATCTTGCGCAGCGTCTCGAGCGCCATCTCACGATCGGCTGCTTCGGGCGAGGCGAGCAGAAACTCGAGCACGCTGTGTGGTGGAAACTTCGGCGCACCGCCGAATCCACCGAGCTGCTGGTCATATGCCTTTGCGAGCGTCTCACGAGCCGCATCGAGCGCTTCCGGGACGATCGGATCGTCCGGCGTCTTCAGGCGGGCGGTCATCGAGAGCTGCTGGGTGAGCTGCTCGCTGCGCTCTTCGATCTGCGCGCGATTGCTCTGCCACGTCTCGACGACCGATTCCATCAGTTGCATGAAGCTCGGCATGTTCGGGCGCGGCGTCGGCGGGAAGTAGGTCCCGGCAAAAAACGGCACCTGATCGGGCGTGAGGAATGCGGTGAGCGGCCAGCCGCCGTGTCCGCTCATCGCCTGGGCGGCCTCCATGTAGATCGCGTCGATGTCGGGCCGCTCCTCGCGATCGACCTTGACGTTCACGAACTGCGCGTTCATGTAGGAGGCGGTCGCCGGGTCCTCGAAGGACTCGTGCGCCATCACGTGACACCAGTGGCAGGCCGAGTAGCCGATCGAGAGCAGGATTGGAACGTCTCGCCGCGCAGCCTCTGCCAGAGCCTCCTCACCCCACGGATACCACTCGACGGGATTGTCCGCGTGCTGCTGCAGATACGGCGAGGCTTCTTCGGCGAGGCGGTTGGGCATCGCCCGAAGCTATCGCGCGGCCTGACTTCGGCGCAGTGCCGCTAGGCGACTGCCGGCGAGAGGACCGCGTCGAGCAGTCCGGGGAAACGGGCGTCAAACTCTTCGCGACGCAGCGTGACCAGACGCTTGGTTCCGAGGATCTCGGTGTTGGTCACGCCGGCTTCGCGCAGCGTCTTGAAGTGGTGGGAGCGGGTGGCCTTGCTCACGTCCACGTCGATCGAGCCGCAGGCGCAGGGATCACCCGAGCTTGCAAGTTCGCGAACGATCTGCAGGCGTGTCTCGTCGGCGAGCGCCTGGAGTGCGACCTCGAGCGATACGTCGGCGAGATCGGGCTGTTCGGGATGATTGGCCATCGATCCGATTCTAATGCCGGTTCGATGGATCTCGAACGATTGATTCAGGCGTTGCCGGGGCCCAGGCGTCGCAGCTCGGCGCGCCTGATCTTGCCGCTGGCGGTCTTTGGAAGCGAATCGACGAACTCCACGAGGCGGGGGTACTTGTAAGGCGCAGTCACACCCTTCACGTGAGCCTGCAGCTCCGCGACGAGTTCCGACGTGCCGTCGTAGCCGTCCTTGAGCACAAGCACCGCGCGCACGATCTGTCCGCGTTCGGGATCTGGTGCTCCCACGGCGGCAGCCTCGGCGACCGCCGGATGCGAGATCAGCGCGCTCTCGACCTCGAACGGTCCGATGCGGTATCCGGCCGAGGAGATGATGTCGTCGTTGCGCGAGTCGAACCAGAGGTAGTCGTCTTCGTCCTGGCTCACAAGATCGCCGGTGCGCCACCACTCGCGACCGTCCTCGTCTGCATGCAGTTGCGGCGGCTCGAGCGAGCCCGGCCGTCCGTAGCCCGCAAAGAAGGTCGGAACGGTGGCGGGGTCGACCCACAGCTCCCCATCGACGATGCGGATCTCGACACCCGGCATCGGCCGCCCCATCGAGCCGGGCTTGATCGGGTCGCCCGGCCGCACGGCGGTGATCGCACCCGTCTCGGTCTGGCCGTAGCCATCGTGGATGTCGACGCCGAGCCCATCTCGCCAGTTCTTGAAGATCTCGGCATTCAGTGCTTCGCCGGCCGAGACGCACTGCCGCAGCGAATCGATCCGCTCGAGCTGCATCCGCCGGGCGATCACGCGGTACTCGGTCGGTGCCATGCACAGCACGTTGACCTGCTCGGCGGCGATCGTCGCCATCCGCTCGGCGGGGTCGAAGCGTGCGTCGTGCAGCACTGCGGCGGCGCCGCAGAGCCAGGGGGTGAGGAAGACGTTGCGCGCCGATTTGCTCCAGCCGCTGGCTGCCGTGCACCACGCGACCTCTCCGGGCCTTGCGTCGAACCAGAACTCGGCCTGCAGCGCCTGGCCCGGCAAGCAGTCATGCGTGTGCACGACGGGCTTGGGATCGCCGGTCGTTCCGCTCGTGAAGATCATCATCGCCGGGTCGCTCGCGCCTGCGGCGAATGTGGGGGCGGGGTCGGCACCCAGCAGCGAGTCGTCGGGCACGACGATGGTCTCGCCGCTCCAGCCGCTCTCCTCGAGCTCGGCGAGATTGCGCTCGTCGGTCACGACGAGTCTCGGCGCCGCGCTCTCGATCCGCAGCTTCAGATCTTTGGCGCGCAGCATCTCGTTGCAGGGCAGCACAACGGCGCCCATCCGCCAACAGGCGAGCATCGAGAAGACCCATTGCGGGCGGTTTCCGACGAGCGTCAGAACCACGTCGCTCGGCCGCACGCCGCGCGCGGCGAACGCCCCGCTGTAGCGGGCAGCGGCGTCGGCGACCTCGGGAAATGTGTACTCGCGCCGCTCGCCCTCGCGCGTGAGTTCGATCAGCGCGAGTCCCGGCGGGTCGGAAGCGAGGTGCTCGACGATCTGCGGAAAACTCGTGAAGGGCGTGTCGTTCACGCTGGCGAGGCTAACGCGCCGCGCGCTCGGCCAACATCTGTTCGACGCCGTCGAGCAGCCACTCGAGACCGAGTTCGAAGGCATTTTCGATCGGTGGCGGGCCCTGACGGATGCGCTCCAGCGCGCTCTCGGCCGATCCGAAGTATTCGGTCAGTGCGGGCGCATCGCCGCCGGCGAAGAGCTCGCGCAGCTCGATCGCCCCGGCCTGGTCGGCGCGTGACTGCGGAGCCTCACCGCGGATCCGCGCGGCACGCGAGCGCGAGACCTTCGCGAACGCCTCCCCGTAGTCGGGATCGGAGTCGCGCTCGGCGTGGGCCGCTTCGCGCAGTTGCCGGCGCTGATTCGAGACGGCGTACCCGAGCGCGTAGTGGTCGACCGCTCGCAGCACTGCGCCGCGCAGCTCCCAGTCGAGCTCAAGCTCCCTGACGGCTCGCAGTGACTGATCGACATGGCGCAGCATGTTTGCTCCGATCGGGCCCATCGGCCGCGCGGGACTGAGCATCCAGGGGTGGTGCGCGAAGACGTCGCGTGTGGCGAATGCGATCGCGGTCAGCGCGGCGCGCCAATCGCTCGGAAGCGGCTCGGGCACGAGCATCTGCGCGGCGAGCTCGTTGCTCATCGCGGCGATCAGGTCGTCCTTGCCCTCGACCCATGTGTAGAGCGTCATCGTGCCGACGCCGATCCGCGCCGCGATGTTGCGCATCGAAACGGCTTCGATGCCCTGTTCGTCAGCGATCGCGATCGCCGCGTCAGCGATCTCGCGTCGCCGCGCCAGGAGTTCGTGCTCGGCGGGGGAGAGTTCTCCGTGTGCGTCAGACATTTGGCCGTACAGTGTACTATCGTCGCTCGTACACCGTACGAAAGGTTTTACGCATGATCAAAGAAGCACCTCCCGCAGTAGCGGTCGAGGGCCTGCAGAAGAGCTATGGGGAGCTCGAAGCCGTGCGCGGCGTCAGCTTCGAAGTGGCCACCGGTGAGGTCTTCGGTTTCCTCGGACCGAACGGGGCGGGGAAATCGACCACGATCAACATGCTCTGCACGCTGATCAATCCCACGGGCGGCGCGGCGCGCGTAGCTGGCCACGACGTGGTGACCGAGCGCGACGACGTCCGTCGTCACATCGGTCTGGTCTTCCAGGATCAGACGCTCGATCCCAACCTCACCGGCTCGCAGAACCTGCGCATGCACGCGGAGCTCTACGGAATCCAGAAGGATCTCGTCGACGCCCGCATGGAGCAGGTGCTGCGCATGGTCGCGCTCTGGGAGCGCAAGGACCAGAAGGTGATGACCTACTCCGGCGGGATGCGGCGCCGCCTCGAGATCGCGCGCGGGCTCATGCATTCGCCGCGCGTGCTGTTTCTGGACGAACCGACGGTCGGACTCGACCCGCAGACACGCGCCTCGATCTGGGGCTACATCCGTGAGCTGCGCGCGAACGAGGACATCACGATCTTCATGACCACGCACTACATGGACGAGGCCGAGTTCTGCGATCGCATCGCGATCATGGATCACGGCGAGATCGTCGCGATCGACACCCCGGCCGTGCTCAAGGATTCGGTCGGCGTCGACACGATCCGGATCCACACCGAGGACGACGACCGTGCCATTGAGCGGCTCGCAGAAGAGTTCTCGATCGAGGCGAAGATGTCGGAGGGCGCGGTCACTTTCGGCGTCGCCTCCGGCGAAGAGTTCGTGCCGCGGCTCTTCAGTGAACTCGGCGTCCCGATCCGGTCTGTCAACGTCGCCCGGCCGACGCTCGACGACGTCTTCATGAAATACACAGGCGCCTCGATGCGCGATGTGGAGCAATTCGACGCAAAGGCCCAGAACCGGGTCGTGATGCAGGTGATGGGAGGAAGGCGATGAGCACCTACATGGAGACCGTGCGCGTTAGCGTGCCCGAGCGCTCTTGGCACAACGAGTGGCGCGCGATCAAAATCATGTGGCGCCGCGAGATGATTCGCTTCGCCAACGACCGCGTTCGCATCGCGACGTCGCTGGTTCAGCCGTTCCTGTTCCTCTTCGTGCTCGGATCGGGTCTCAACGCCTTCGCGGGCGCTTCGGCCGACGACTTCAACATGAAGACTTTCATCTTCCCCGGCATTCTCTGCATGTCGGTGATGTTCGCCGCGATGTTCTCGGCGATGTCGATCGTCTGGGACCGCGAGTTCGGCTTTCTGCGTGAGATGATGGTCGCGCCGATCCGGCGTAGTTCCATCGTGATCGGCAAGGTTTGCGGCGGCGCGACCGTCGCGAGCATCCAAGGACTGCTGCTGATCCTGATTGCGCCGCTGGTGGATGTGCCGTGGAGCGTCCCACTCGTGGTGGGCGCCTTTCTGCTGATGCTGCTGCTCGCGGCGGCGATCACAGCGTTCGGCGTGATGCTTGCCGCGCGGATCACTCAGATGCAGAGCTTCATGGGAGTGATGCAGATGATCGTGATGCCGATGTTCTTCATCTCTGGCGCGCTGTATCCGGTCAACGATCTGCCGACCTGGCTGACGATCCTCAACCGCTTCGACCCGGTGACCTATGCCGTCGACCCGATGCGCAAGCTCGTCTTCAACCACATCGACAACATCCCGCCGCAGCTCGCGAACACCACCGGCGTGACCTGGTTCGGCTGGAATGTTCCGACTGCGCTCGAGGTGATGATCGTCGCGGGCCTCGGGCTGCTGATGCTCGCGATCGCAATCTGGGAGTTCAAGAGCGCGGAGTAGCTTCGAGGTTCAGCCCTTGATGCCGAGCAGTTTGCGCGCCTTCGTGCGCAAGCGCCAATAGCGTCCGGCGTGGATCGCCGTGAGCTGCTCGGCGAGATGGCTCTCGCGCGCAGAACCCGTGCGAACGGCCGCGGCGAGCTCCTCGATCTCGGCCTGCTGGCGCTCGCTGTGTTTGATCAGCCAGAGGTGGTACTCGTCCATCGCCGCAGCCTCGGCTCGCGCGAGTCGATCGAGCATCGCCGCGTCGACTTCGGCCGGCATCGCGCCGGTTCCGTCGGGGTCGGTGAAAGGGTGGTGCGGGAGCGGAAACTCGCCCGGAATTCGCGGACGCTCCCTGCGCCGACGCTGAGCGATCCGCAGCGACGCGTCCTCGACCGATCCGGGCGCGGCGCCTTCTGGCAGCTCGGCGAACCAGTCTGCCATCGCTCCCCACTTCTCGAACCACAGCCGTTTGAAGCGCTCGAGCATGAAGTATCTGACGAACTTGCCCGAGAGTCGCCCAGGCGCGTCATCCATCGCGCCGGTGCGGTGGATCCCCGTGACACGTGGATCGATCAGCACGCTGCGCCCACGCGCCCAGGCAGAGGTGCAGGCGTCGGCGTCGACACCGAGAGCTGGAAAGTTGCGCTCGTCGAAGCCGCCGCCTTCGAGCCACGACTGGCGGTCCCACATCGAGATCGCGGAACTGACTCCGTCGACCGCGTAGGGCGCACCGATCAGATCCTCCGGCATGTACTCACGCGCGACGCGGGTCTGGGCCTGGTCCCGGAACCACACCCAGCCACAGCTGCTGGCCTCCTCGCCGCCGAGCTCGGTGAGCCACGGCCCCGCGATCGCCGCGTCGGGATTCGCGTCGAGCGTCTCGAGCAGGCTCGGCGTCATTCCCGGCGTCGCCTCGGCGTCCTCGTGCATCAGCAGTATTCGTCGGCCGCGAGCGGCGTTGAATCCCAATGTCCACCCGACGGCCGTACCGAGATTCTGGGGTGAGTCGATCACCCGCGCGCCCTCGACGGCGCCGATCACATCGCGCACGGCCGGTGAGCTGCCACCCAGCAGAAAGATCGTCTCGGTCGCCGGAAGCTCTTCGGCGACGGCGGCGATCGATTCGGCGCAGCGCGTGGCGAGAACGGGATCGTGAGTGAAGAGCACGACGATCGAGAGTTCGGGCGATTCGGAATTCGGCACGCGGATCGGCATCACGCGAGAATATTTGGCTCCTAAGATTCAAGCGATGACGTCCGCAGATTCAGGACCTTCGATCGCACTTGTCGGCACCGGCAAGTGGGGCCGGCACATTCTCCGCGATCTCGTCTCGCTCGGTTGCATCGTCCACGTCGTCGCCCGCAGCGAGAGTTCGCGAGCGAACGCCGCAGAACTCGCGGCCTCGATCGTCAGCGGGGTCGACGAACTACCGCCGGTCGAAGCGGCCGTCGCGGCTCCGATCACGACCAAGCACGCGGAAGTGATCGACACGCTCGCCGCGCGCATCGACGGACCGATCTTCGTCGAGAAGCCGCTCAGCGACAGCCTCGCGGACGCACGGCGACTGGCTGATTCGTTCGGCGATCGCCTCTTCGTGATGGACAAATGGCGCTATCACCCGGGAGTCCTGGAGCTTGCCCGCGTGGCGCAGAGCGGTGAGATCGGCGCGGTCCAGTCGATCCACACTCGGCGTGTCTCGGACCGGAACAGGCACCCCGACGTGAACACGGTCTGGACGCACGCTCCGCACGATCTGGCGATCTCCTACGAGATCCTCGGCGAGATCCCGCCGCTCGTCTCGGCGACGGGCGAGTATTCGAGCGGCGGCCTCGTCGGACTTGTCGCGACGCTTGGCGGCCCTCCGTGGGTGAACCTTGAATTCTCTGACTGCGCGCCGGCCCTGCGACGAGAACTCCGTGTGGTCGGATCGCTGGGCTCCGCTCATCTCGAGGGGGGCGGGGCGGAGCCGATCGTCGTGCGGCCGCACGACGGCGCACCGGAGCGTGAGATCGCAACCCCCGGCGAACTGCCGCTGCTGGCCGAGTTGCGCGCGTTTGTCGAGCACGTGAAGGGCGGACCGGCGCCGAAGTCGAGCGCCGATCTTGCGCTCGCGCAGGTCGAGCGGATCACCGAGATGCTCGAAATGGCTGACCGCGTCGAGGGTCGCGCGTGAGTGGCCGGCTGCCCCACGGCGTCGAGCTGCGTGAGCTCACCCCGCACGCCGACGACCGCGGCGTCTTCACCGAGCTCTATCGCGAAGAGTGGGGTGTCGGGGCCGACCCGATCCAGTGGAACGCGGTGCGCTCGAAGGCTGGCGTGCTGCGCGGAGTACACGTGCACCCGGTTCACGACGACTACCTGACAGTGCCGATCGGACGCGTGTTGTTCGGGCTCTGTGACCTTCGGCCGGACAGCCCGACATATCGCTTGAGTACGACCGTCGAGATCGCCGAGGACTCACAGAAATCGCTGATGATCCCGCACGGCGTGGCGCATGGTTTCTACTTCGTCGAAGACTCGATCCACGTATATGCCGTTTCGCACTACTGGAATCTCGCCGACGAACTCGGCTGCCGCTGGGACGATCCGGCGCTCGGCATCGAGTGGAGCGACCCGAGCCCGCAGATTTCGCAGCGGGATGCGGATCTGCAGACGCTCTCCGAGCTCATTGAAGAGCTCGCGGCGCACTATGATTCCCGCCTGTCAGATTCCAATTGAGACCGCGGACTGACGGGTTGCGCTGAAGCCACTTGGCCGCGCCCAACCAGCCGCGAGTTCGTACCCCACAGGATCTCCCAAACGATGTCAATCAAAGTTGAGAAGGTCGCGCGCCCTGTTCGCCTGCGCCGCTCCTGCCACGCAGTTCCCGGCTCGAGCGAGAAGATGCTCGAGAAGTCCGCTGGGCTGCCCGCCGATCAGGTCTTCCTCGACCTCGAAGATGCGGTCGCCGTCGACAAGAAGGAGGAGGCGCGCGGTCTGATCATCAACGCGCTGCAGACCTTCGACTACCAGGCGCCCACGGTCGTCGTCCGCGTCAACGCCGTCGACACGCATTTTGCCTACCGTGACCTGATCGAGGTCGTCGAGGCTGCCGGCGAGAAGATCGACTGCATCATGATCCCGAAGGTCGAGTCGGCCGAGCACGTCACCTTCATCGACCGCCTGCTCACCTCGATCGAGATCACCAAGGGCTGGGAGCTCGGCCGCATCGGCCTCGAGCTGCAGATCGAGAACGGCGAAGGCCTGATCAATATCGAGAAGATCGCCGCCGCCTCTCCGCGGATCGAGACCCTGATCTTGGGCCCTGGCGACTTCAGCGCCGCGATGGGCATGCGCATTCTCTCGGTCGGCGGTGACAACCAGAGCTACCCCGGCGACATCTGGCACTACGTCAACTTCCGCATCCTCTCGACCGCCCGTGCCTTCGGCCTGCAGGCGATCGACGGCCCGTACAGCCAGGTCAAGAACGACGACGGCCTGCGCGAGGCGGCCGTGCGAACGGTGACGATGGGCTTCGATGGCAAGTGGAGCCTTCACCCGCAGCAGATTCCGATCATCAACGAGCTCTATTCACCGCCGCTCGATGAGTACCAGCGGGCCGAGCGCATGCTCGCCGCCTACGACCACGCGACCAACGTGGAGAAGAAGGGCGCCGTCATGTTCGAGAACGAGATGATCGACGAGGCCAACCGCAAGATGGCCCAGGAACTTGCAGCAAAGGGCCGCCTGATCGGCCTCGACCCCGGCGAGCCGTGGACCCCCGAGGTCCCCGAGCCCGTCGCCAGCTAACCCACGACTTAGGAACAAAAATGGAAGCCGCAGCAATCCCAGCACAGATTGACAAGACCGAAGAGCAACTGGCGATCACCGAGATGGTGCGCCAGTTCGTCGACGAGCAGGTCATCCCCGTCACCGAGAAGCACGACCACGAGGACTCGTTCCCCGAGGAAGTCAACGAGCAGATGAAGGAGCTCGGACTCTTCGGGGTGACGATCCCCGAGGAATACGGCGGAATGGGCCTCGACCTGACGACCTACGCGATGATCGTCGAGGAGCTCTCGCGCGGCTGGATTTCCGTCGCCGGAATCGTCAACACCCACTTCATCGGCTCCTACCTGCTGATGAAGTTCGGCTCGGAAGAGCAGAAGCAGAAGTACCTGCCGCGCATGGCGACCGGTGAGATCCGCGCCGCGTTCTCTCTGTCTGAGCCCGAGCTCGGCTCTGACGTCCAGGCGATCAAGACCGCCGCAAAGAAGATCGACGACGGCTCGTACGAGATCAACGGCCAGAAGATGTGGGTCACGAACGGCTTGAGGTCCGCGCTCGTCTTCGTGCTGGTCAAGACCGACCCGGAGGCTTCGCCGCCGTACAAGGGCATGACCTGCTTCATCGCCGAGAAAGAGCCGGGCGTCCACGAGAACGAGGGCGAGTACAAGGGCCTCGACGTGCCGCCGCAGCTCAAGAAGATGGGTTACAAGGGTGTCGAGTCGACCGAGCTGGTCTTCGACGGCTACAAGTGCCCGGCCGAGAACATCCTCGGCGGCGAGGACGCCGGCCTGAACAAGGGCTTCATCCAGATGATGGACGCGCTCGAGGTCGGCCGCGTGAACGTCGCCGCCCGCGGCGTCGGCATCGCCCAGCGCGCCTTCGAACTCGGCGTCAAGTACGCCCAGGAGCGCAAGACCTTCGGCAAGCCGATCGCGCAGCACCAGGCGATCCAGTTCAAGATCGCCGACATGGGCACGAAGGTCGAGGCCGCACGTCTGATGGTGCGCCGCGCCGCCCGCCTGAAGGACGCCGGCGTGCGCTCCGAGGTCGAGGCCGGCATGGCCAAGCTGTTCGCCTCCGAAGTGGGCAAGGAGGTCGTCGAGGACGCCTTCCGCATCCACGGCGGCTACGGCTACTCGAAGGAGTACGAGATCGAGCGCCTCTACCGCGACGCGCCGC
>JASGFX010000031.1:0-36518 GCA_047605325.1 Solirubrobacterales bacterium
GCGGCCGGGCGTCTTGCCGCGCTCGGTCTCGCGTGCGCGGCCGCGCCCTTCGCGAGCGGCGCGACGCGCCGTCGCCGAGGTGGCGTCGGTGTGGCCGGAGAAGGCCTTGGCCATTTCGAGCAACGCGTCGGCGTGGTCTTCGTTCATGTGCTTGACGGCGTAGTCGGCGTGCTTTGCGGTCGGATCGACCTCGCCGGCCTTGTACTGCTCCGGGGTGGAGGAGTTCATGCGGCCGAAGCCGCCGACCCAGCGCACCTTCTCGATGTCGAGCACGTAGAGCGTGAAGTCGCCGAAAGCGGTGTAGGTCTCGGACCACGGGATCGCGTCGAAGTAGGCGCGCTGCGCCAGCTCGAGCTGCTCGCCCTCGGGCTCGATGACCTTGCCGGCCAGCGTGACGCGACCGGAGTCGCCCGGGTCGTGCCCCTCGGGCACAGGACCGGCGAGCGCGATGCTCGCGCGCGGGTCGGCAGCGAGGTTGCGGCCGTGCAGCGCGAGCTTGGAGAGGCTGAAGACAGGGGAGCCGTCGTCGAGAACGGCGTACTGGATGACCGACGCCCACGGGTCGCCATCGACCGTCAGGCTCGCGAGCGTACATACGTTGTCGCCGGCGACGATCGTGCGTGCCTGGTCGGCGGCGCTGAGGCGCTGGAGCTCGCCCACGTCCTGCAGGGGCTCAAGCGGGGTCGGGTAGTCGAGGGCCGCGGACTTCTCGGGGACCTTGTGGCCACCCATGTCGCGCGGAATGAAGGGTGTCTGTGTCGGTGTCTCAGCCATGAGACAGGTCAGATTACCAACCCCTTAGGTAGGCCTTACATAAACATACCGTGATGGTCGGATATAGTCTCTTGACCATTAGGTAACCCTAAATCTCTTGTGCTCGGTCGGACATCGAAGTCCAGTGGGCATCGGAAAGGACCCATTCAAGATGTCAAGCCCCATTCGCCTGGCCAGCGGCCTAAAACTCCGCTTCTTGGCTCTCTCGGTAGTCGTCGCGATCGCGGCGCTCGGTGCCGCCGCTGGAACTGCCTCTGCGACGGCAGTTTCTCTCCAGTGGACGCAGGCCAAGGTCTACGACTCGCCCTACGTCGTCGCCAACACTTGTCGCACTTGGCTCGGCTACGTCACGCGCACCGGTGCTTCGGCGGCCTACGCGGGTGGCTCGGCCTACGTCGAGGACGGCGCCACCGGCACGACCGTCGACACGACCACTCCTTTCGACACCTGCACCGCCGGCGTCCTCGGCAGCAGCCAGGTGTTCTCGTTCGCCGCGACTGGCGGATCGATCAACGTCAAGACGCAGACTGGCTCGCTGCAGTTCTCCGGTGCGCTCGTCTACGACAGCCCGGCTTCGACCGGCCCGACCGTTCCGGGTCACAATTTCCACATCAAGATCGGAAGCCCGAAGATCGTTCTCAACGGCAACGGCACCGGTGAACTTCGTGTGACCGGCACCAGCTCGATCTCTCCGTACGAGACGTACACCGACCTGAAGCTCTTCGATCTGAACTTCGACAACTCGGTCTGCACATACAACTGGGACGGCTCGACCTCGCTGTCGAACGTCCAGCCCGCGCTCGCGGCTTCCGGCTTCCTGCCGGGCTACGCGGTCGGCTCCGGGCCAGAGCGCACGCCGAACACTCACGGCACCTTCACGCTGGCGGACTTCCCGTGCGCCTCGAAGGGCGACACCGGGGCTACCGGCCAGACCGGCGCTGCTGGCGCCACTGGCCAGACCGGTGCCGCGGGTTCGAACGGCGCAGACGGCACGAATGGTGCTGCGGGCGCAACTGGCGCCACGGGTGCCGCCGGCGCGGACGGCTCCAACGGTGCTGACGGCGCTGCTGGCGCCCAGGGCGCAGTCGGCCCGCAGGGTCCGCAGGGCATCCAGGGCGTTCAGGGTCCGGCTGGCAAGGACGGCAAGGACGCCACGGTCAAGACGATCAAGCTTTCGAAGGCTTCCTTCGGCAGCAAGCGCGTAGTCGCCAAGATCACCAAGAACGGCAAGACTTACGGTTACGCCGAGATCAAGGGCAAGAAGGCCAAGCTGACCTACGTCGGCACGCTGAAGGGCACCTACACCCTGAAGTCGGTCACCGGCAAGCCGCGCAAGGCCACCATCAAGATCAGCTAGCTCGCAGCCTCACCGCAATCGCTCGGAAGGGGGCCGTCCGCGATGCGCGGGCGGCCCTTTTCTGTTGTGCAAGCGGATCTCTGCGTATACATACGTCCTCCCACCCCTCGGCAGGACGTATGTATACGCGAGATTTCGCTTGAAATCGATCGGCGCGGAGTTCGCGCCGGCATCGAGTTTGCTCAGCCGATCTTCGCCGCCGCGCGCTCGAGCTCGTCGCGGTAGTCCGGGTGGGCGATCGAAGCGATTGCCCGAGCACGCTCGGCGACGGTCATCGTCGCGATGTCGACTGAGCCGTACTCGGTCACGACGATGTCAAGCTGGTGGCGCGGGGTGGTGACGATCGTGCCGGCGGGCAACTCGGGCAGGATCCGCGAGACGCGCGCCTCGTCGTGTCCTCCGGTCGATGCGAAGCAGAGCAGGGAGTTGCCGTCTTCGACGTAAGCCGGGCCGGAGACGAAATCTTCGCCACCGCCGGTGCCGCTGAACTGCGCTCCGGCCAGGGTGTCGGCGACGACCTGGCCGTACAGGTCGATCGTCAGCGCGCCGTTGACCGTCACCATTTGCCGGTTGCGATCCATGATCACCGGGTCGTTGATCTGATCCACGGGCAGGAAGGCGACCTCGGAGTTCTCATGCAGCCAGTCGTACAACTCGCGACTGCCGAGCGCGAAGGTGCAGACGGAGACGCCGTCGTTGAGCCCCTTCTGGTTGGTCACCTTGCCGGACTGCTGCAGCTTCATCAGCCCGTCGTTGAACATCTCGGTGTGGATTCCGTAGTCACCGCCGGCGCCCTCGGCAAGCCTGGCGGCGATCGCATCCGGCACCGCGCCGATCCCGGTCTGAAGCGTCGAGCCGTCCGCGATGTGTTTGATCGCGTGTGCCGCGATCTGCGAGGCGGTCGCGTCGACCTCTCGCGATGGGACGGGAGTGGGCGCCGCCTCGCCGCGGATCAGCACGTCGATCTCGTCGACGTGCAGGCGGTGTGCGTGTTCTCCGAGCCCGAAGGTGCGCGGGAACTGTTCATTCACCTCGACGATCAGCAGGCGATCGGGATCGGCGCCCGCGGCTCTCATCTGCGGGATCGTGCCGCCGGCGTGGAGGCTCAGGCTGCAGTAGCCGTCGGCGTCGGGCGGGGCTGCCGCGGTGCACATCACGCGCGGAGAGATCTCGGCGAGCAGCGGGCCGAAGCGGCGGAAATCAGCGGGCACGTATTCGACATTTCCGCCCGAGGAGGCGAAATAGCGCTCGAGCGGTCCGTAGAAGCCCGAGCGGTAGCGGGTGCCGTCGCGCGAGAAGAGCTGGGTGCCGGCCGTGAGCAGCGCGCCGTCGACGGTCAGCTCCTGCCAGTCGTCGCGCTCGCCGAGCAACGCCATCAGCTGCGGCGGCCAGGCCGGGCCGAGGCCGCTCGCGAGTTGGTCGACCGGCTCGATCAGCTGGGCCGCGTCGGCGGCCGTCATCTCACGCGCCAACGTCGCCCCTTCAGCTGACCGCGCGGCGCCCCTGCAGGGCGCGGCCGAGCGTGACTTCGTCGGTGTATTCGAGGTCGGCACCGACGGGCAGGCCGCTCGCGGGACGCGTGACGGAAAGATCGGGGCGCTGGCGCGCGAGTTCGTCGCCGATGAACAGCGCCGTCGCCTCGCCGGTCGTCGTCGGGTTGGTGGCCAGAACGACCTCGCGTACGACGGGATCGGTGGCGCGCGAGAGCAACTCGGAGATCTTCAGGTCCTGCGGTTCGATCCCGTCGATCGGCGAAAGTGCGCCGCCGAGCACGTGGTAGAGGCCGTGGTATTCGTTCGTGCGCTCGAGTGGGATGATGTCGCCCGGCTCCTCGACCACGCAGATCAGACTCTTGTCGCGACGCTCGTCATTGCAGATCTTGCAGACGGGCTGGTCGGTCAGGTTGAAGCAGACCTCACAGAAGCCGATCTTTTCCTTGACCTCACGGATCGCGTCGGCCAGCGCGAGCCCCTCGGCCTCATCGACTCGCAGGATGTGGAACGCCAGCCGCTGCGCCGTGCGTCGACCGATCCCCGGGAGTTTCGAGAGCTCCGTGATCAGGCGTTCGACCGGCGGTGAGAACATCGACGTCGACACGGCGAAATAGCTCTCCTACATCCCCGGCAGACCGAGCCCGCCGGCGATTCCGCCGAGACGTTGCTCGGCGAGTTGGGCAGAGGCGCGCAGGGCCTCGTTGGTGGCTGCGAGCAGCATGTCCTGGAGGATCTCGACGTCTTCCGGGTCGAGTGCCTCGGGGTCGATCGTGATCGCCGCGACCTGTTGGTCGCCGGTGACCTTGACATTGACGGTGCCGCCGCCGGCCGAAGCCTCGACGATCTCGTCCTTGAGCTTCTCCTGTTCGACGGCCATTGCCGCCTGGGCCTGCTGGAGCTGCTTCATCATCTTGTTGAGGTTCGGCTGCTGGGCCACGGTGATCCTTTCGAAGGTTTCTATTCGGCTGGGCGCGCCATCTCGGTGGCGTCGAATTCCTGTTTGAGTGCGTCGGCGAGCTCGGTTGCGTCAAGTCCTGCGCTGGGCTTTTCTGCCGTGAGCGCTGGGTCGAAGACCTCATCCGGGATCGATGTCGTCTTGAGATTGAACCTGAAACCGACGGCCTGCTCGATGTGGCGCGAGATCAATTCGCGCTTGTCGGACTGGTCGATCTGCTTGCGCTTGAAGCTCTGCGACTCGGGCAGGACGATGATCAGCGCGCGACCTTCGATCTCGTGGGGTTTCGACTGTTCGACGGCGGCAGCGATGCTCGGGCTCTCGTTCAGCAGAGTGCCGACGACTTTGTCCCAAGCGGCTTCGACGACGACGAGCGCCGGTGCTTCGGCGGCGTCCACCGGGGTCGATGCGGGCTCAGGCTCTGGAGCATGCTCAGGCTCTGCGGGCGGGACCGGCTCGGGTTCGGCCACGGGTTCAGGTTCGGCAACAAGCTCGCGTTCGGGCTCGGGTCCGGGATCTGGAGCTGCCTCGACCACCGGGGCAGGCGCGGCGGGCGCAGTCTGAACCGGCTCCGGCGCAGGTACGGGAGGAGCCGGCGCGGCCGGGGGGACGGATCCCGCCGGGCGTGATTCCAGCGCCTCGATCCGCGCCAGCAGCGCTCCGGGATCGGAATCGTCGCCCGGCTGCGCCGCCTTGAACAGCGCCAGCTCGAGCAGCAACCGGGGATCGCCTCCACCGCGAGACTGCTGGATCATCCCGCTCAGAAGATCGAGCGTGTGCGCGGTGCGCTCGGGGGTGAAGCTCTGCGACTGCTCAACGAGCTTGGCCGCCTGCTCTGCGGTCAGGCCGGCGGATTGCGGGGCCTCGCCCAAGGTTCGCGCGACCAGAAGATTGCGCACATGTGCGGCGAGCTCACGCGCGAACGTGGCCATGTCGCGGCCGGAGTCTGCGAGTTCACCGACGGCCAGCAACACGCCGCGTCGGTCGCCGGCGGCGACGGCGTCGGCCGTGCGCGCGAGCAGATCGAAGTCGGCGACGCCGAGCACAGCTTGGACATCCTCGGCCTTCACACTGGTCCCGCCGTAGGTCACGAGTTGTTCGAGGGTGCCGAGTGCGTCACGGAAAGAACCGGTCGCCGAGCGCGCGATCATCGCGACTGCGTCGTCGCCGATCTCGATCTTCTCGGCGTCTGCGGCGCGTCGCAGCGCCTGGGAGAGTTGCTCGACCGTCGGCCGGCGGAAGTCGAATCGATGACAGCGGTCGGCGACGGTCGGCAGAACCTTGTTCGCCTCGGTCGTGGCGAGCACGAAAACTGTGTTCGGCGGGGGTTCTTCGAGCGTCTTCAAGAAGGCGTTCCACCCGGCGGTGGTGATCATGTGCGCCTCGTCGAGGATGTAGACCTTCCAGCCGCCCGTGGTGGGGGCGAGCGCAACCGAATCGATCAGCTCGCGGATGTCGTCGACGCCGTTGTGCGAGGCAGCGTCCATCTCGACCACGTCGAGCGAGGTGCCGGCCGCGACGGCCTGAGCCGCCGGGTCGTCGGCCGAGAACGAAGAAGACGGCCCGCCTGTGGCGTTCAGTGCGGAGGCGAGGATCTTCGCCATCGAGGTCTTGCCGGTGCCGCGAGATCCGACGAACAGGTAGGCGTGGTGCACGTTGTTCTGATCGACCGCGTTCCTCAGCGTGCGCACGACGTGCTCCTGCCCGATCACGTCGTCGAACGTGCGCGGACGGTGACGGCGATAGAGAGAAGCGGCCCCAGACATGAAGTGCGAGCTTAATCGGCGCCTACGCGCTGCGCGCTACTGGGGCGGGGTGGTCGGCTCGACGACGACCGCCGTGCCGTAGGCGGCGACTTCACTCATCACGCCGCCGATCTCGTTGCAGTCGAAGCGCATTGCGAGGATCGCGTTCGCGCCGCGCGCAAAGGCGGCCTCCCTCAGCCGATCGACCGCATGTTCGCGACTCTCGGAGAGCAGCTTGGTGTAGCCCTTGACCTCGCCGCCTGCGATCGTGCGAAAGCTCGCCCCGACGTTGCTGAAGGCGTTGCGCGCGCGGACCGTCAGTCCGAAAACCTCGCCGTAGACGGCGGTCACCCGATAGCCGGGCAGATCGTTCATCGTCGTCACCAGCAGACTGTGGTGCGGGGACGGTTGGTAGGTGCCAGCTTCCATTGCGTCGATGCTAAGTCGGCGGCTGGACGGTGCGGCTGGCAACTAATCTGACTGACCGATGAACGGGCAACGAATCCGTCAACTCGCGGTGCCGCTGCTTTTCATCGTCGGCGTGCCGATCCTGTACTGGCTCGTCTATGGCCCGCCGTACCTCAACTACGACGCGTCGTACTCGCTGCTCTGGGCACGTGACATCGCGCACGGCTTCACGCCCGACTACAACGGCTTCATAGCGCCGACTCCGCACCCGCTGCAGACGTTCGCGAGCTTCCTCGCGCTCCCGTTCGGCGACTACACGACCGGCGTGCTCGCATGGCTCGTGATGCTCTGCTTCGGTGGGCTCTGCTTCGTCGTCTACCGGATCGGCAAGGAGCTGTTCAACGACTGGGTCGGGGTGCTCGCCGCGATCATCATCATCACGCGGCCGGCGTTTGCGAAGAACGTCCTCGCCGCCTACCAGGACATTCCGTTCATCCTCTTCGTCTGCTGGGCGCTGCTGCTCGAGATCAGGAAACCGCGGCGCGGTGCGCCGGTGTTGGTGCTGCTCGCCCTGGCCGGGCTGCTGCGCCCTGAGGCGTGGCTCCTCTCCGGCCTCTACTGGCTCTGGATGTGGCCGGCCCGCGACATGCGCGGACGCGTGCTCCTGGCGCTGGTCGTGGGGAGCGCGCCCATCCTCTGGGCGATCAGCGACTGGGCGATCACCGGCGACCTGTTGCATTCGTTCCACGGCACCAGCGATCTGGCCGCACAACTCGATCGGCCGAGAAGTCCCTTTGTCGCTCCGTTCTGGACGCTGAAGTTCTTCGCCTGGACTCTGCGCGAGCCATTGATGGTCGGTGTTCCGATCGGGCTCGTCTACTGCTGGTTCTGCGCGCGCCGGCAGGGCTTGATCCTGTTCGGCCTCGCGACGCTGATGTCGCTGATCTTCATCCTCACGACGGTCGGCGGCCTGCCGCTGATCGCGCGCTACGTATTGACCCCGACGGTGCTGCTCTCGGTGATCTACGCCGCTGGCTGCTTCGGTTGGAAATCGCTCGAGGGTGACTTCCCGCGGCGTGAGATGTGGAAATGGATCGGCTGGGGATCGCTCGCGCTGTCGATCGCGTTCATCCCGTGGTTCATCCCGATCGCGCAGGACAACGCGCGCAAGATCCACAACTACCAGTCGATCCAGGGCGACCTGCGCGAGGTCGCTCAGTCGTCCACGGTCGAGAAGTACAACCGCCTCTGCGGTCGCATATCGACGACCGATCATCGCCCGGTGCCGGCCTTCCGCTACGAACTCGGCGGACAGCCGGGCAGTGTGCAGACAACCGGGGACCCCGAGACGAAGCTCGCCGCGCTTGCACTCTTCCCGGCGAGTCAGGACATCGTCAACCGCTTCTACAGCCAGAAGAAGCCTGACCTCTCGACCCCAACGGACGCCGACGGCGATCCGTACGAGGTCGTTTTCAGCACATGGGCCTGGAAGCTCTACGCATCGCCGGCGTGCGTCGCCGCCGTGAAGCGCGGCGAGAAGCTCGAGGGGGCCGAGAAGGCCGGCGACGAGCAGTACGGCCCGGGCGGAGCAGCGGTTCCGCTCTAGAAGTCGAGCTGGTACGTGACGATGCTCTTGGTCGTCCGCACTTCGTACTTTTTCTTCTTGAGGCTCTTGGTCACGGGTTTGATGCTGACCGAACCCCACGCGGCGTTGTCGCTGCGATTCGTGTTCACGTAGACCGTTCCGGTCTTCAGATATCCGGAACTCGAGGTGCTGCGCGTCGAACTGCTGCAGACCGAGGGCTCGCCCGACTCACGGAAGCACACTGTCACTTTCCACTTGCCCTTCGGCAGCTTGATCTTGGAAAGGCCGACGGCGTTGCGTACGAGCTTCGATCCGGCGACGATCGCGCCGCTGGCGCTCACGGTGCCGACCTGCTTCGAGCGCTTGCTCTTCTTGTAGAGGTAGAGCGCGTTGATCGCGGTGCGCGCGGCGGGGTTGTCGGGGGAGGGCTCGCTCGATGGCGCAGCGATACAGAGCGGGTCCGCGACGGCGCATTTGACGAGGTAGATCGAGTTGAAGACGTTCCAGTGCGTCGCGAGATAGCTACCGGCCGCGGGAGCGGTGTTGAAGTAGTCGTTCTTGTTGCAGTCGTAGGACTCGTCCATCCCGAACTTCACTTCGGGGTTGCAGACGCTCGACGTGTAGAGGTTCTCGCGCGCCCCGCCGTCCTTGTAACACATCACGTCCTTGCCGTCGATGCAGTGTCCGGCGAGCGACGAGTTCGGCGCCGAGTTCTGCACGCCGCCCATCGTGTGCGTCATCTCGTGGAGGAACATCCGCGGGAGATAGGCCTCGACGAACGAGTCGAGTTCGCCCTCCGGAGTAGCGACGAAGGCGACCGCGTTGCTGTCGTTGTTGTGGTTGCCGGCACCGGCTGAATCGTCGAGGGCCTGCAGGCCGATGCCGTGCATCGAGTCGGAGGGGTCGAACTGGTCGAGCAGGAAGACGTAGTGGCGCGGCAGCTTCGACTGGAACTTCGCGATGTTGATCAATGCGTTGGCGACGTCCTCATCCTTGACATAGCCCTCGGCGTCGAGGTAGCTCGAGAGATTGCCGGGCAGCGTCATGTCCTGGATGTCGACGTAGTTGCCGCCGCAGCTCGTGCCGAAGTCGACCGAAACCGTACGGGTGCCGCTGCTTTCGGCGAGCATGAACTCGTGCATGATCGCGACGGAGCGCTGAATCGCGTTGGCTGCGACGTCGAAGCGATCTGGCTGGTCGGCCGCGTGCGCGTAGATGAACTTGAACTTCGGGTTTTCGTTGCCGGTCGAATTGACCGTCTGATCGGCGGTCACCTTCGATCCGCACCAAGTCTGCGGCAGACTGGTCGTGATGTCATCGACCGCATCGGCGTGCGGACCCTTCGAGCGATCGATCTTGATCGTCTCGCTGTGTGTGTACTGGAACCCGGAGTGACTGCTCAGAGCCGGAAACGTCGCGAAGCCGGCGATCAGCAGCACCGGCAGGATGGCTCGCCGGAACATTCAGTTTCTATCGGCCGCTCGGTCCTGCTTCCTGAGCCGCGAGTGGACGGTCAACGCACGCAGAATGAGCGCGTGGTCACGAGCGTGCTTGTGCGCCCGTCCGAAGCGCGAGCCTGAAGCTGAACGCGGTAGCGGCCCGGGGATAGACGTCGTCCGCCCAGCGTCCTTGCGAAAGTGCGTTGGTTCGACCCGGCTCTGGCCGGGCGCGTCATGCGCTTTCCGAAATTGCGGAAGCCGACCGCGCTGGTGCTCGCACGGGACCGTCTGCAGGCGCCGCCCCGGCGCGACTTCTGGAAGCGGAACGTCACGTTGGCCTTCTCGCTGAGTTTGAAGCGTGTGCGCAGACGGCGGGTGACCTTGCGTCCGTTGCGCCTCGACCGCGCCTGCGCGCCGTTCGCGTTGCTCAGTTTGAGCGCCGGCCGATTCGCGACGGTGATCTCCTGCTGCGCCCGGGCTGCCAGTGACCCGTTGCAATAGAGCGTCTGGCCGGTGCCGATCTGCGTGTCCGAGCACCCCTCGTCGTCGGTCGTCGTGACGCGGGCGGTGTAGGTACCCGGCGCCGCGTAGGTGTGCGTGATCCGACCGGGCGCGCCGGTTGCGCTCTGCCCGTCGCCGAAGCTCCAGCTGTAGCCCGCGACGCTGCCGTCGGGATCGCTCGAGGCGGTCGCGTCGAACGTGGCGGTGTTGCCGTCCGAGCTGGTGCTCAGGGCCGCAATCGGGCCTTGATTCGGCGTCATCGTGAACGTGGCCATCGCCCCGGACGCATCTCCGAACGGGGAGTCGGCGAGTTCGGTGAGCGAGCCGTCTGAGTCGACCGTGAAGCCGCTGATCGTCCCACCCCAGAAGTTCGCGCTGTATGCAAAGCGTCCGTCGGGCGAGATGATCACGTCATCTGGAGAACTCCCGGTGGTCGCTGAGTCGACTGGGCTGAGCGTGCCGTCGCCGGCGATCGCATAGCTCGAGAGCGAGTCGCCGTCCTGATCCGCGACGAGGAGGTACTTGCCGTTCGGACTCGCGGCGAGCCCGGTCGGCCTGCCGCCGACGGCCAGGGGAGAACCGCTCACTTCGGTGAGCGCACCACTCGTTTGATCGACCGCGAAGCTGGAGATCGATCCGTCGTCCTGGTTTGCGACGAAGAGGTCCGTGCCGTTGGTGTTGAATTCGACGTCGATCGGATCGCCGCTGTGGACGAGCGGGAAGCCCGCGAGCGCGGTCAGCGAGCCATCGGCGCCGCGGCGGAATCCGGCGATCGTCTCGCCGCCGTAGGTCGGGGCGTAGAGCAGGTCGTTTTGCGGTGAGACCGCGAGCGCGGTCGGGGCGCCGCCAGTCGTGGTTGGTGAGCCCGGCAGTGCCGTGAGCAGGCCGCCCGAAGCGACTCCGAGCGAACCGATGCTGCCGTCGTCGTAGTTCGCGCTCCAGAGGTGCGCGCCGCCGGGATCGGCGATTGTCGCGTTGGGGCCGGCGCCGGTCGGGGCCGTCGCGCCGGTGATCGCGCTGGGACCGGTCGGCAGCGGAGTGAAGCTCTGCGCGATGCCGCCCGCGTAGTCGCCCACGAACAGCAGTTTGCCGTCGGGCGAGACACTCGGCACCGAAGGCATGTCGAGCGTCGTGTTGACGCCTGCCTGCTCGGTGAGCGCGCCGCTTTCGAGATCGACGGAGAAGGTGGTGATGCCGACCGCGCCGAGCTGCTGCGTGGCGAAGATCGATCGCTCGCGGGCGCCGGCCGGGCCGACGGCGAGCAGGCACGCGGCAGCGCAGGAAATGATCAGGAGCGGTCGCTTCACCACAGAGTCATCGGCATCGCGACGATCGCGCTCAAACGCGGCCGCAAGCGGACACCGACTCCTTCCAGGCTTAACCGCGGCGCCCGAACGACATTGCTTAAGGCTGCTTCCTTCCGGACCTGACCTGGTTCACACGTGTTCGCCGCGCGGGACCCGGCGATCAACGCCAATGTCCGCGTGCCGCCGCGCCCTTGCGGTCACGGAGCAATACGAGGGCAAAGCGTATCTCCGATTCGCCTGCGCGCTCGTCAATATCGACGGATGCGCTGGTCGGCCCAGACACGCCCGGTTTGGATCGCGTTCGCGGCGGTGTTCGTGCTCGGCATCGTCGTGTTCGGCTTTGCGCTACGTCACGAGACCAAGCTGCAGCTCTCGGAGAGTCAGGCCGTCAAGGGGGCGCTGGCCGATCCCGATGTCGCAAGCTGGCTGAAGGCCTACCCGCCGACCCGCGCCGACGTGATCCCGCTCGATCGCGAGAACGCCCGCGTGAGCTTCTTCAAGGGGCAGCGGGCGGTGGCCGAGGTGGCGGTCTCGCCGCAAGGCCAGGTGATCGCGGCGCAGTATCTCGGAGACGACTACATCCGAGCGGGCGGACCGACGATCCAGAAGGCGTTCGTGCTGGCGGTCGGAGCGCTGCTGTTTCTGTTGTTGCTGGCGCGCAGGCCGTTTGCCTCGATCCAGAACGCAGATCTCCTGGCGCTCGCGCTGCTGACCTTCACGATCTGGAGCGTCAATCAGCGGCTGTTCGGAGCGACGATGATCGTCGGCGTCGCGCTGATGGCGTATCTGCTGGCGCGCTGCCTCTTCGTCGCCGCGCGCCCGGCCGCAGGCGGATCGCTGGAGTTTCTCGTGAGCTTTGGAGAGAACGAGACGCGTCTGCTGCGGCTGATCGCCGGGGCTATCGCGCTGCTGGCGGCGATGGCGGCGATCCCCGGGGGGCGAGTCGGTGACGTCGCCGAGGCGTCGATGTCGGGCGCGACGCAGTTGCTCGACGGCAACGTGCCCTACGGCCACATCATGGAGGGGATCGTCCACGGCGACACCTATCCGGTCTTCGCGTATCTGCTCTACGCGCCCGCCGCGCTGATCATGCCGGTGCACGATCTGTTCGACAACATCGACGGCGCGCTGTGGATCTCCGCGATCGCGCTGATCGCCGGCGCCGTTGCGCTGCTGAAGGCCGGACGCGCGGCGGCGGATGAGGCTTTCGGTCTGCGCAACGCGGCCGCGTGGCTGATCTTCCCCCCGGCGCTCGTCGCGGCGTCGGCCGGGTCGAACGACCTTCCAACCGCCGGGCTGATCGCCTGGTCGATTGCCGCCTGGGCGCACGCGGGTCGCACCAGCACGTGGATGTCGGCTGCGGCTTGGGCAAAGGTCGCGCCGGTATTCGTGCTGCCGCTGTGGCTCGCCCGCTTTCGCGGTACCGCCCTGCGCCGCGCGCTGATCCCGCCGGTCGTGTTGACGCTGGCGATGCTCGCGCTGCTGCTCGCCCTCGGCGGCGCAAGCAGCGTGCACAAGATGATTGACGCGATTGCATTCCAGTCGGACCGCGGCGCGCAGCTGAGCTTCTGGGTCGTGACCAGCGCGCCGGCGCTACAGGTCGCCGTGCAGGCGGCGGGCTTCGCGCTGGCCGCGGCGGCGGCCGTCGCGGTCTGGCGGTCGGAGCGACTGGCGGCGAGCCTGCCGCGCCTCAGCGCCCTCGCTGCGGCGCTGCTGCTGGCTTTCGAGATCGGCGCGAGCTACTGGAGCTACGCCTATCTGCCGTGGGTCTATCCGCTGGTGGTGGTCGGACTGCTCTGGCCTGCGGCGCGGGAGCGCGCTGCGAGCGACTGATCACGAGTATTGTGCGGAATCTCTCATCAATTTCCCATCTCAGGAGATTTGCTTCCATGAAGAAACTGCTCAAGCACAGGCCTTCGGCTGCGCTGGTGATCTCATGCCTGGCGCTGTTCGTGGCGCTCGGCGGCACTGGCTACGCCGCGGCGAAGATCAACGGCGCGTCGCTGAAGAACAAGAGCGTCACCGGCTCGAAGCTCAAGAACGACACGATCACCGGAACGCAGGTCAAGGAGTCGAAGCTCGGCACCGTGCCCAGCGCCGCGCACGCGACATCGGCCGACACCGCGACGACCGCCGGCAACGCGGGCACCGTCGGCGGCAAGAGCGCCGCTGACCTGGCGACGCCCAAGGCGTACGGGCACTTCCGTACCGCCGCTGGCGTGGCGACGCTCGACTCGACCCGCACCAGCTCGAGCGTGACCTCGGTGACGCGTACTTCGACCGGCCAGTTCTGCGTGCAGCTGAACTTCACGCCGAAGGCCGCGACCGTGACCGAGGACTCCTACCAGGGCGGCGACCGCCTCGCGCACGTCGACCTCGACCCGGCGAGCGCGTGCTCGCTGACTATCACCACGATCGACCCCGACGGGACATCGACGGGCACGGCCGTCGACGGAAACGCGTACTTCGTGGCTTGGTAGTCAGGCCGGCTGCCTGATCCGGCGCGCGCTCCGCGATTGACGCGCGCCGGGTCTGACCTGCGCGCGCTCAGGCGAGCGCAGCTTCGATCGCCGTGAGCGCGGCCTGTTCGGCCTCGCTGATCGGCTCTTCGCTTCCCTTCTCCTTGTGCGCCTCGGCGGCGTGGGTCGCGACGGTGATGACGAACCTCTTGTACTCCGCGACTTCTTCCGGCGTCGCCTTCGAGTTCAGAAGCGCGACAGCGTCGCGGAGTTCCTTCGTCGTGTGATCGCGGAGCTCTTCGAACGAGTGGGCGTGCGAGCGGTCGACCTTCGGCTTGTTCGAGACGATCGCGTCGATCAGCTCACTGCCGCCGTGCTGCTTCTGCGCCTCGACGTAGGACTTCGCCATCGACATCGTCTCGCGGAAGGTGCCGCCGCGCTGGGCCATGATCACGGTGAATCCGGCGCCGGATGGTCCCTCAAGAATGAGAGTCCATTCGTCCTCCGTGAAAGCTGCCTTGTCGGTCATCTGGATCCTCCGTCTTGGGTCGGGTGTCGGTCGGCGGGAATCGCCCGAGGCCAATTCGTACCAAAGAAATAGACTCGGCCGATGACTGAAGCGTTGCTCGAGCACGTCCGCGAGGTCGACGACTTCCCGCAGCCGGGCATTCGCTTCTTCGACCTGAACCCGATCTACGCCCGGCCGGAACTGTTCGACGCGCTGGTCGAGGAGTTGCGCGCCTCGCTCGACCGGCTGATCGATGTGAGCGCGGTCGACTATGTGGTCGGACCGGATGCGCGCGGCTTCATCGCCGGCACGCGCCTTGCGGCCGCGCTGGGATGCGGCTTCCTCGCGACGCGTAAGCCGAGCAAGCTCCCGCCACCGGTCAGTTCGGTCAGCTATGGGCTCGAATACGGCGAGAGCATTCTTGAGCTGAGCGCGCACATGCCGCTCGCCGGCGCGAAGGTGATCGTCCACGACGACGTGCTCGCGACCGGCGGCACCGCCGCGGCCTCGGCCGAGTTGCTCGCGCGGGCCGGGGCGGAGGTCGTCGCCTTCTCCTTCTCACTTGAGGTCGCGGCACTGAGCGGTTCTGACAACCTGCCGAGCGGCGTTCCCGTCGCGATCGTGCTCTCGTCATGAAACTCGGGCTGATCCTCGGAACCGGGTTCGCGCTTGATGGAGCCGAAGGGCTCGGCTCAGGTCGCCATCGCCTGCAGCTCGGCGAGTGCGATGTCTTCGCGATTCATCGTCAACCGAATCCGGTGCCACCGCACCGCGTCGACTACGTGGCGACGATGCGGGCGTTCTTGGATCACGGCGTTGATGCGCTGGTGACGACCACGGCTTGCGGATCGCTGACGCCGGACGTGCCGCCGGGCGCACTGGTCGTGCCGGACGACATGGTTGATCTGACCGGGTTCGCAGGCTCGATGATCGAAGACGAAATCGTCCACCCCCCGGCAAATCCGCCGTTCGACGCAGGTTTGCGCAAAGCGCTGCGCGAAGGTTTTGATGTGAGCGATCGCGCATCCGAAGGAACGGTCGTCTCGATCCGCGGCCCGCGCTTTGCGACACGCGCGGAATCGCAGTTCTACCAACGCCAGGGCTGGTCGTACATCAACATGACGACCGCGCAGGAGACTGCGCTCGCGCTCGAGTCGGGGGTGCCGGTGGCCGTGCTCGGCCACGTCACCGACTACGACTCAGGTGTGCCGGACATCGGCGACCCGTCGAGCATCGAGCTGATCCGCGAGCGAATGAAGGCCGGCAGCGTGGAGTTCAACCGCGGGTTTCCAGATTTCGCCCGGGCACTGGCGCAGTACCCGGGCTGAAGCGCTATTTGGTGCAGTCCTTCTTGAAGGAAGCCTGCGCCTTCGTCAGCTTCTTCTTCGCCTTGGACTTGACCTTCTTCGACTTCTTCTTGGCCTTTTTGTAGGACTTCTCGGCCTTCGTCAGCGCGGCGAGCTTGGTTGCGCACGCGGCCGTTCGGCGGTAGAAGGTCGTGACCTGGTTGCCTGCGAAGAGTGTCTGGCTGTGGGCGAGCATCGCCTGGCATTCGGCTTCTGCCGGGGGCGGGCCGGCGCGGTAGCTGCCGTCGCCGAGCAGCACCCAGTGGCTGCCTCCCGGCGGTGAAACGGTGTTTCCGCCGTAGCGGAGTTCGTCGTCGTACTTGGGCGCTGACGAGATCTGGGAGTTGGTGGCGAGGGTGGTCGTCCCCGTCCAGGTCCAACCGAGCTTGTAGACGTCCCAGCCCTTGAACTTCGAAGCAGTCCATTGAGAGAACGCGAAGACCGCGCAGTTCCCGGGGATCTCCTGGCTGTAGGAGATCCGCCACTGGATGTCGGTGACGGTGGTTTTCTCGTTTGGATCAGCTGTCTGGGCGGCGGCCGCAGACGAGGCGCAGACGGCAAGAGCGAATGTTGTGAAGACCAGAGCGAGTAGGCGCATGATTACTCAATAGTAGCTAGACATGTGCACGCACCTCGGCTGGCTGCTCGATCAAGCTTTCGATTGCGGCCAGCGCGGCAGTTGCTCCGCCCGCAGCTTCGTATCCCGCAGCGACTCGTCGGGCACCGTCCTGCTTTCTGCGCGCTTCGGCCACGGCGCCGCGCAAGCGTTCGGCGGAGAGCTTGCGCGCGGAGAGCATCGTCCCGCCGCCCGACACCTCGACGCGGCGAGCGACCTCCATCTGGTCGCGACCGAAGGGAACGGCGCAGACCGGGACACCGTTTGCCAGTGCCTTCTGCGTTGCGCCCATCCCGCCGTGCGTGATCGCGCAGGTCGCCTTCGCGAGAATCGGCGCGTGCGGGGTGAACGGTACGACGCGGCCATTCGCGGGCGGCGAGAAGCGGGCGATGTCCTCGGCCGGTGCGGTGGCCACCACTTCCACGTCTTCGTCCGCGAGCGCGGTGAATGCAGTCTCGATCAGGCGCCCGTCGTTCTGGAATTCAGAAGAAGTCGTGACCAGGACGATCGGTTTGTCGATCGCGTCCAGCCACGCGGGCGCAGTCGCCGGCGGCTCCCAGGCGCAGGCGCCAATCATCACGATCGAGGCCGGCCAGTCGCTGCGGCGGTACTCAAATGGTTCGGAAGTCATCGAGAGCACGAGCGGCGGCTTGCGGAAGATCTCGTCGACGTCGGTCAGCGGCTCGATCTTGTTGGCTGCGCGGACCCTGTTGATCGGGGGCAGCATCGCCTTGCCGAGTTGCCTGGCCACGAGCGGTCTGAGCATGCGATCGCGCAGACGGCCGGCCGGTCCGGCGGCGGGCTTCAGGCCGGGGCCGAACGGCGGCGCGTCGCGTGATGCGAGGGGAAGGGGGAATGGGCAGAACGCGGCCCACGGCCCGCCCCAGGCCTCGGCCGCCGCGAGCGCGCCGAAGCAGTTCGAGTCGACGAGCACGAAATCGGGCGCGGTCTCTTCGATCAGCGGCGTCAGCTCGGCGGACTCGTACTGCGCGCGCTCGGCGAGCAGGCCGACGCTGAGTTCGAGAGCTTTGCGCGGGTTGGAGGCGCGCCAGTCGTCGAGTTCGAGGTTCTCGATCTGCTGGTCGACCGCCGCGGCGTCGACGTCGAAACCGCGCATCATCTCGACACAGTCGGCGCGGGTGCGCAGGATGACCTCGTGGCCTCCAGCGACGAGCTCCTTGAGCACCGGCGTGAGGGGGTAGAGATGGCCGAGCGCAGGAGAGGTGTAGGCGAGGATCTTGCTCATTGGTCTGCCCCCTTCAAGGCCGCGATCATCTCGACAATCGCGGTTTCGGTTTCGGCGCGGCTGAGCTTTCCGTCACGCCGCATGATCTTCCAGGTGTAGACGTCGCAGATCGCGACGAATTGTTCGAGCCTGCGTGCCCGTTTTGCACCGCGGAGCCCGTCGAGCAGCGGCGCGAACACACGAGCGCACCAGTCGCGGTGAAGCATGCGCCCGCGCTCGACGATTTCCGCGATCGCCGGGAGGCGGTGCTCTTCGGAGAGCAGCTTCATCACGCCGTCGCCGACCTCTTCGTAGTGCGCGACGAGAGTGGAGGCGATCGCGTCGATGTCCCCGACCGGCGCAGCATTGCGCTGATTCTCAACCTCGGCGCGCGTGCGCACGGCTGCGGCAGTGAAGACGTCGTCACGCCCGCCGAACTTGCGGATCACGGTCTGCACGGTGACCCCGGACCGCTCCGCGATCATCGCCAGCGTGATCTCCTCGATCGGGTACTGCCAGTACAGCTCGAGCGTCGAGTCGAGGATGCGCCGACTGGTCTCCGCAGCGGAGTCAGCACGGTTGGCCATCGAGTAGCCGCGCGTCTTGGTCGAATTCATATAAGTCAAACTAACACGAATTCAAAATACGTGTGTGGAGGTGTCGCGAGAGTGCGGCCGACAGCAAGTCGAGCCGTGTTCTCGATCGTGCCCGGCCGTAGACTCGCCGAATGGGGTTTGATCGCGACAATCAGTTCGGCTGGGTGCCGGTGCTGGAGATCAAGCATGCTGGCGTACTGGCCGCGATCTGCAAGGACCCAGACGGTTCGTTCTGGCTGGCTCACGATGCGTCGGAGCTTGACGTTGACCCAGACTGGTTTGATGATGGGGAAGAACCGGAGGACACGCGTGAGGAAGTCGGCGAGCGCATCGAAGGTTTTGAAGTGCTCGGCGGCGGATCGACGATTGACGGCGTGAGCGTGATCGGAGGGGCACTGCCAGAAGGGGCAAGCGTCCCGCATGTCGACGGACACCTTGTCGTGTACGAGGTCAAAGCGGCCGAGGGTTTCTGGATCGCCGTGGCACTTGTGTCGGGGATCTTCTTCGGAACATCCGTGACCTTCTGGGATCGCGAGGGTTCGCCGGTGCGATTGCCGCTTCCGGGCTACGTCGATACGGAGACACTCGAGATCGACGACGCAGCTTGCCCGGAGTGCAAGAGCTGCGCCTGGCTTCTTGCGTCTGTGCCGCATCGGGAGTGGACCGAGGGCGATGACGAGTTCTTCGTGGAGTGGTCACCGGGAACCCGCCGCGCAGTTTGCGAGGTGTGCGGGCGAACCGAGCAGCTGGCGATGCAGTCCACGTCGCCGCCGATGACGATCACGATCCCGCGAGAGACCCGAACAGAGGCAGAGGCGACTGAGGCGCGTCGCGCGTCGCGCGAGAATGCGTGGAGAATGTTTCGCGACCAGTCTGGGGTCGTCCCGGTCGGGCTGGCCCCCGGCGCCTGGCAGGGCGGAGAGGTTCGGGTCGGCTGGAGCGGCCCCGAACCCGACGAGGTCACAGATGTTTCCGCGCGCTACGGGACTGGGATGCCGTGGCAGGATCCGAGTGTCACCATTTCGACCTTTCTCAGGGTCGAGGACGAGGATCCATCGGCTTCTGCCATCGAGCGGGACATCGATGTGATGGATCTGGGAGGTCGGATTGCGTGGCTTCGTGGCGAAGGACTTGAGCGCCCGTTCGACAGGCCGGAAGACGAACTCCGGGACCACCTCGCCAGTCGGCGAGGCGAACAGGAGGCAGCCGCCATCGAACGACGCGACATCACCATTCCGATTGATGGACGACCAACGGTCTTCAGCTTGCTGCAGCACGAACTCTGCTGGTTGGCGCGGGGGTCAATCGGTGCGGCAAAGCTCCGAATCGACGCCGCCGGAATCGAGCCTTCCGATTTGCAGCTCGCATCGCTCGATGCCGCAACGGCAGAGAATTAGCTGGGACTGCCAGGTCGCGAGGATGAATGCGATCGTGCAAAATCTACATATATACAGCATATATATGTAGTATTTGCATATGGCCGGAGCAGCGGATTGGAACGAAGTTCGTAAGGTCGCCCGAAGTCTCGGAGGTACCGTCACGCCGCAGGAAGTCGAGGCGGCAGGCTTGTCCCGGAATGACATATACGGGGCTCGCGACAGCGGCTACTTCGTGGAACTGTCGCGGGGCGTGTTCCGGCTTTCTGATGCGCCCGCCATTTCGGATCTCGATTTTGTCACCGTCTGCAAGCGGATCCCGAGCGGGACGATCTGTCTCGAATCCGCCTTGGCGCATTGGGATCTGATCGACGCGATTCCGTCTGCAGTGCACGTCGCGGTCGCAAAGGGGGCGCATCGGCCAGTCATCGAGCGCCCTCGAACCAAGGTGCACGTCTTCAATGCAAGGACCGCCCAGCTTGAACGCCTCGAGGAGCGCCTCTTCACCGGCGAGCGGTACTGGATCTATGGCCCGGAACGCAGCGTGATTGATGCGATGCGAATGCGAAAGAGGTTCGGCGGAGGGCCCGGGCTCGAGCCTCTTCGGAAGTACCTCGCCGGCACGCACCCCAATCGTCGGAAACTGATTGAACTGTCACGCGAGCTGAACGTTGAAAAGTCACTGATGGATGCGCTTGAGATTCTCGGATGACCGAAGTCTCAGACACCGTCTACAGGGAACTCCAGCGACGGGCTGCTGAGTTCACCAATGGGGTGACGCAGGTCCAATTGGAGATCTACCTTCACGAGCGATTCCTCGCGCGGCTCGCGCAATCCCCTTACGTCGAGAACTTCACGCTGAAGGGCGGAATGCTTCTCGCGTCCCGACGAATCCGCCCCGCGACGAGAGACGCCGATGTGCTGGTGGATGGGCTGGAGCTGGAGGCGGAGAGCCTGACAAAGGTGTTGGGCGAGCTGATTGCGATCCAGATTGATGACGGAGTGGTGTTCGATCCGTCCACCATTCGAGCCGAGCCGATGCGCGAGGCCGAGGACTACCCGGGGCTCCGTTTCAGCGTCGACGCATCAATCTCAACCGCGAAGCTCAAGCTCAAGGTCGATATGAGCACCGGAGATCCTGTGGACCCGACGCGGCTCGAAATCAGCCCGATGCTTGGGGGCGACGTTTTCGCGGTCAACGCGTACGGCTTGGAAACCGTCTTGGCGGAGAAGATCGAAACGATTTTGTCGCGCGGCGATGCCAATACCCGCATGCGGGATTTCGCGGACGTCATGCTCATCGCAGCGAGTGGTGAGTTCAACGAGGAAGAGTTGCGGACGGAACTGGCTCGCACCGCTGCCCACCGCGGGACCGAACTTGTTCCGGTCGAGGACGTCCTGATCACGCTGCCGACCAGCAGACAAGTGGCTTGGCAGCGTTATCTCGAAGAAGGATTTCTTGAGGATCGACTGCCCGAAGATTTCTCCGTCGTCGTCTCGGAGGTAGCCGACTTCGTCAGACCGCTTGTTGAGACCAGCGCGCCAGGCGCAGAAAATCAGCTTTGATGCTTGGGGCACCGATGGGCGCGGCGGGTTTCGAACCTGCGACCTCTCGCGTGTGAGGCGAGCGCTCTCCCACTGAGCTACGCGCCCGAGTTCGGCTCGCGGTGCGCGAACCGTTCGGGAGCGACCAGTCTAGATGGTGGCGGTGTGGCGTATCTTCGATCAGGCGATGTCCCAGGTCGTGATCCTCAACGGCAGGCAGGTTGATCCCGAAGCGCCGGCGCTCGGGGTGGGGGACTCCGCCGTGCTCCACGGCGACGCCTACTTCGAGACCTTCCGCACCTACGGCGGCCGACCGGCCCTCCTGAATGAGCATCTCGAGCGTCTCACTGCTGCGCTCGAAGCCGGCGGCTTCACAGATACCCCGGCGCGCGAGCAGCTTGAGGAGGAAGTCGCTGAGGCGATCGGCGAATTCAGCGAGGGGGAGGTGCGGATCCGCGTGACCGTCTCGCGGGGCGAAACCGACGGTTTCGCGCACAACCCGGCGTCGAGCACGCGCATCGTCACCGCGACTCTGATCGATTCGAGTCCGGCCGGTCTCGACGCGAAGGTCAAGACGGTCGACGCCCCCGGCTATGCCTATCCGCACAAGTCGACCAGCTACCAGCTTCAGTCCCAGCTGCTGCGCCGCGCGAAATCGCAGGGCTTCGACGAGGCGCTGATCGCCGACTCAGGACAACTGATCGAAGGTGCGACGAGCAACGTCTTCATGGTCGTCGGCGCCGACCTCGTGACACCGGCGCTCGGTCGCTGCCTCCCGGGCGTCACCCGCGCGGCCGTGATCGAGCTTGCCGCTCCTCATGGCCTGACTCCGGTTGAGCGTGATGTCTCAACCGACGAACTCCGCGTCGCCGACGCTGTCTTCATCACCAACTCGCTGATCGAGATCCGCCGCGTCGTCGAGATCGACGGACAGGAGATCGGTGCTCGCGCGCAGGACGAGCTGAGCGCGCTCCATGCCGCGCTGCTCGATCGCTACAGCGGGGTCACCACGTGAGTACGCGCCGGATCCCGCGGGCCGTCGATCTCTGGGCGATCGCGCGCGAACTGTCCGACGAGCGCGTAGCGCTGCTCGACAGCCCGGTCGCTCCTGGCCGGCTCGGCGGTGCCTCGTACCTCGGACTCTTCCCGGGCGACGAACTGCGGCGCCAGCACGGCGCCGATCCGTCTGAAGCGCTCGCTGCGCTGGAGGAGTTCACCCGCGCCAGGCCGCGCTTTGAAGTCTCCGGTCCCCCGTTCCGATCGGGCGCCCTCGGCTATCTCTCCTACGAACTGCTGCGCGGGATAGAGCCGACGGTCCCGGAATCCGTCGCGCCGGACCAGCCAGGGGAGCTGCTCCATTTCGTCCGATTCGGGGCGATCGTCGCCGTCGACGCCCAAGAGCGCGCGACGTACGTGACGGCAGACGATTCGGAGCAACTCCGCGCTGCGGTCGAGGTCATCGAGGCTGCGCCTGAGCGAACAGACCTCGAGTCGCCCGCGCGAGTCGGTCGCGAGTTTGATCTTGCGACGCTTCGCGCATCCGGCCTTGAGCCAGTCACCGAACCCGACGCCTATCTGGCAAACGTCGAGCGGGCGCGCACCGAGATCGCGGATGGGCGCTTCTTCGAGCTCTGCCTCACCCAAGAGTTTCGAGGGCGCTCCAAGGCCACCGGTCGCGAGATCTACGACGAGCTCCGCCGTCGCAACCCCGCGCCGATGGGCGCGTACCTGCGCGATGGCGAGCTTGAGGTGCTCTGTTCCTCGCCCGAGCGACTCGTCGGCGTGAACTCCGAGCGTACGATCGAGACGCGTCCGATCAAGGGCACGCGTCCGCGCTCGGCTGATGCTGCGGAAGACCGTCATCTTGCGGAGGCGCTCGCGGCGTCGCCCAAGGACCGCGCCGAGAACACGATGATCGTCGATCTGGCTCGTAACGACCTCGGGCGGATCTGCGAGATCGGGAGCGTCAGCGTGCCGGAGTTGTGCGTGGTCGAGAGTTACGCGAGCGTGCACCATCTCGTTTCGACCGTTCGCGGTCAGCTGCGTGCCGGTGTCGCGCCGGTCGACGTGATCCGCGCATGCTTTCCCGGCGGGTCGATGACCGGCGCGCCGAAGGTCGAGGCGATGAAGGCGATCGCTGAGACCGAGGCTTCAAGACGCGGCATCTTCAGCGGCGCGATCGGATGGATCGGCGACGACGGCGCGATGGATCTGAACATCGTCATCCGCACATTGGTCAAGAACGGCGAACAGGTCAGTCTGCACACCGGCGGCGCGGTGACGAGCGACTCCGACGCTCAGGCCGAATACGCGGAGACGATGGACAAGGCGCGCACGCCGGCAGAAGCGCTTGCCGCGGCGAGCGCGATGGTCGGGGCTCAGTCGACGTCCACGACGTAGGCGGGTGGCTCGCCCAGCGCCGCGAGGAAATCCTCGACCGTCACACCTCGACCGTTGTTGGGCCCGGCGAATCGCTCGAGGTAGAGCGCCGCGAAGTCGACGTGCATCGCCAGAATCTCCTCCTGCTCTTCGTCGGAGCGTTGCTCGAGAAACACGAACTCGAACATCCGGTCGAACTGACGAATCGTCAGCGCGGCGCCGAACTGCGGAGCGTCAGCTGAAAGCAGCCCGGAACGCACCACGCCGCCGCGAAGCCACTCGCCGAGCCGAGCATTCTGGGCGCGGATGCGATCGGCCACCAGATACCCGGCGCGGCCCGAGAACCAGACGTTGACTGCCGCCGGGTTGTTGCGGTGGTATTCGAGATGCACGTGACCGATCGTTTCGAGCAGCTTGCGCAGATCGATCCGCTCCAGCTTGAGCATCGCCTCGGCCGTCGCAAGGTCCAGTTGTTCCATCTCGCTTTCGAGAAATGCGGCGATGACTTCTTCGCGGTTCTCGAAGTACTGGTAGATCGAGGCGACGGGCACGCCGCTCACCTCGGCCAGTCTGCGCATGGAAACTCGGTCCGCTCCTTCGTCGGCGATCAGCTTTCCGGTGGCGGCGAGGATGGTGTCGACGCGTTCGCGGCTGCGCTTCTGGACTGGGACGCGTCGGGCCATGCGCGCCAAGCTAGCAACCACCCGGTCCACCGCGGGGACTGGACGGGGCCGCTGGATGCGGCCCCGTCGTCGTCCGATTCAGACCCGCTCAGCCGCCGATCAGCGGGAGCGATTTGGTGCACGGGGCGGTCCCGGTGAGGCCGGGGTTCAGCGCTTTTCTCACGTACCAGAGCGCGCGCTGCGAGTACGAGATCGCGAGGTGTTCACTGAGGTCGGCGGAGCAGCCGTCCTGGATTGTGATGTTGGTGACGTTCGACCCCGAAAGGAAAGCCGTTTGGTAGGGCGTGGAGACTTCGTCGTACTTGGTGGCGATGTTTGTGTATTTCACCGACGCGCTCGTGCCGCCGCCAGCGTTGAGCTTCTTGAGCATCGCGGATCCTGTGACCTGGTCGGCGCATGACTTGCACCACGAATACACGAAGATGTCTGCGAGACCTGGGACCACGTCGGCGAGCTTCGCGATACCTGAGAGCGTCGTACCGCCGTTGGGCGAAGCCAGGGCGACGAGGTTCTTCACGCTTGACGCGCCGCCGAGGAACTGGATGTAATACCGCGCGACCAATCCGCCCTGCGAGTGGCCGACGAGATCAACTTGGCTCTTGCCGGTCCAGAGCTTGACCAGGTTGACGAAATTCTTCAGCTCGCCTGCGCTCGATTCGACGGTGTCCAATCCGTAGAACTGGCCGACGGTGAAGAGGCCGGCCCCGAAGTTGAACGTGTAGACGCATGCGCCATCGTTCTTGAGCAGCGGAGCTGCCGCATTCCAGTTGCTGCGCTGGTTCTCGACCGTTCCGTGGATCAGGATCACCGGCCGCGGATAGGCGCTTGACGTCTTGCACAGCAGCGGATTCGCGCCGTCGGGCGCTGCGGCGCCGGTGGCCAGCGATTGCGCCATTGCATCGGGAAAGCTGTATGAGACGGTGGCGGCCGATGCGCCTGCGGCGGAGAACGCGAGAAGCGCCGCTGCCGAGATTGCCAGAAGAAGGGTGCCACGAGTGGCCCTTCGGATTGCACGAGACATGTTCGATTCCCCCCAATGAGGTTGTCTGTCAGAGACTTGTTTTGGACACTGGTCTGCGGGCCCCCGCCCGAAAACCGACGCGATCGTATCCAAAACATGAACATTTGTCAAGTTCAGGTTTTGACGGACGCCGCGGGCGCGCGTACGGTTGAGTCGTGATCGACCCGCGCGCCGACAATGTTCTTCGCGGCGACAACCTCACGTTGCTGCCGCAGCTGCCGGGCGCAGCGTTCCAGATGATCTACATCGATCCGCCGTTCAACACCGGCAAGGACCAGACTCGCCGCACGCTCGAGACCACCCCGTCTGGAGAAGGTGACCGTGTCGGCTTCGGCGGACGCAACTACAAGACGCGTCTGCTCGCGGAGTCCTCATACCGCGACAGCTTTGATGACTACCTCAGCTTTCTCGCTCCGCGCCTCGAGCAGGCGCATCGTGTATTGAGCCAGACCGGCACGCTCTACTTCCACATCGACTACCGCGAGGCGCACTATTGCAAGCTGCTGCTCGATGAGATCTTCGGACGCGAGCAGTTTCTCAACGAGATCATCTGGGCCTACGACTACGGCGCGCGCGCCAAGCGCCGTTGGCCGGCCAAGCACGACACGATTCTCGTCTATGTCAAGAGCGCCAAGGGCTACTGGTTCGACTCGGAGGAGGTCGACCGCGAGCCGTACATGGCGCCGGGCCTAGTCACGGCCGAGAAGGCCGCGCGCGGCAAGCTGCCGACCGATGTCTGGTGGCACACGATCGTGCCGACCAACGGAGGGGAGAAGACGGGCTATCCGACCCAGAAACCCGAGGGCATCGTGCGGCGAATGGTGCTCGCGTCGACTCGCGAGGGTGACGCCTGTCTCGACTTCTTCGCCGGCAGCGGCACGCTGGGCGCGGTCTGCGCCAAGCTCGGACGGCGCTACACACTGATCGATTCAAGCGACGAGGCGATCCGCGTGATCACGAACCGCCTCGCCGACGAATCAAACGAAAACGTCGCATAGCTGAGCGTTTGAATCGTGCGAGTCAAACGCTCAGCTGACCTTCTTCAGGTCGACGACGAAGATCAGGGTCTCGTTGGCCGGGATCGATCCCTGGCTCTGCGCTCCGTAGCCTTTGTCAGGCGGGATGATCAGAAGGCGGCGGCCACCGACCTTCATGCCCTTGACGCCCTCGTCCCAGCCGGCGATGACCTGTCCCTCGCCAAGCTTGAACGAGAAGGCCTCTTTGCCCCACGAAGTGTCGAATTCCTGGTTGTTGGACCAGTTGTGGCCGACGTAGTTGACGGTGACCTCGTCGCCGTCCTTGGCGGCCTTGCCGCTGCCCTTCTTGATGTCCTTGATCACCATGTCGCTCGGCGGCTCGCCCGACGCGTCGCTGATCTTCGGCTTGGAGCCGAGCGATCCGGAGACCTTCGGCTGAACGGTCTTACCGGAGCTGGAGTCGTCACTGGATTCGTCGGTCGAACCGGTCGAATCGGTAGCAGTCGAGGCGACGTTTCCGACGTCCGAGACCGAGGCGCCCTTGCTGCCGCAGCCGGCCGCGAAGGCGGCGAGCGCGAGGATGGTGATCAAAAGAGTGGCTTTGAGTTTCATGCCGCGTATTTTGACCGATCGCAGGTGATTCCTGTCATCCGAACGTATGGTGCTCAAGTTGAGAAGCGCGGCCTGCCGACAACGAGATCATGCCCCCGCGCCCGCGCACAGCAGACGGATCACCGTGGAATCCAGTCTCCGCAGCCGGCCTGGCGGCGATCTTTGTATTCGCCGCGTACCTGCTCTGGCGCATGTCGAGCGACGCCGACGGCTACCTCACGATCATCGACGACATCAACCTCGTGATCCACGAATTCGGACATCCGTTCTTCTCGGTCTTCGGTGAGTGGCCACAGTGGTGGGGCGGCACATGGATGGAGCTGATCGTGCCCGCGGTGATCGCCGGCGTCTTCTGGTGGCAGCGTTCAGTGCTGTCGTTCACGTTCGCGGCGATCTGGTTCTTCGAGAACTTCCACTACATCGCTCGCTACATCGCGGATGCGCGCGCGATGGAGCTGCCGCTGGCCGGTGGCGGCGAGCATGATTGGAACACGCTGCTCGCGCACTACGGGCAGCTTCAGAACGACACGCAGATCGCTCATTGGGTGAACGTGATCGGCTACGTCGGGATCTTCGCGTCGCTCGGATTCGCGACGCTTGTGTGGCTGCAGCAGCGCGGTCGCGCCGAAGCCGCGCTCAGTTGACGGCAGAGACGACGCGCGCCACTCGCGCGCTGCCCTTGCCCGAGGCTTTGACGGCCATCAGCGCGCTGTCGGCCGTGAAGACGAGTTCGTCGAGCGAGTCGCCGTGCAGCGGATGGAGCGCGAATCCGGCACTTGCGCCGACTCCGGCCTCGCGTGCAGCTGTGGTGGTGGAGATCGTGTTCACGTAGCGCTCCGCGAGGGCGCGCGCACCGTCGATGCCGACGCCGCTCAGCACCGCAGCGAACTCGTCTCCGCCGACGCGGGCGATCATGTCGTCTTCTCGAGAGACCGACCTGAGTTCTTCGCCGATCGCCGCGAGCACTGCGTCGCCGGCGCGATGGCCGCGGTTCGTGTTGACCTGTTTGAAGTTGTCGAGATCGAGCATCACGATCGCAAAGCTGCTGGATTCGTCGGCGCTCAGGAGCTCGTTGACGTGAGCGTCGAATGCGCGGCGGTTGCTGACGCCGGTGAGTGGATCGGTGTTGGCGAAGATGATGGCCTGCGCCTGGAGGGCGGTCAGCAGGTGGCGGTCAAAGTACATCGCGCCGACCACGGCCACAAGAATCGCTGACTCAGCGAACAGTGTGACCGCGGCAAGCTCGGCCGTGGTACCGCTTCCTAGCGACTGGTAGAGCAGGGGAGAACAGGCGACGACGACCGGTCCGACCACGCGCAGGACGACGAGCCGCGTCTCCCAGAACCACGCTTGGGACGTCGCGAGCAGAATCAGCAGCGGCGCCGCGGTGCTCACGAGTCCGCCGGTTCCGGCGATCAGGAAACCGAGCACGGCCAGCGCGACGAGATCGAAGATCGCGTGGATCAGCGTCTGGGGCTGGGCGTTGACCAGCAGGATGCCACCGGACAGGATCAGCCCGCCGAACATGATCATCCACCACGTGATCGTCGGGTCGGGGTAGGCGTCGGGCATCAGCATGCTCGCGCCGAGGATCACCGATCCGATCGCAAAGGCGAGAGCGGAGGTCCGCGCGTAGAGCGTTCGCGTCCCGAGCCAACCGAGTTCGCCGCCGGTCAGGTGATCGAGGCCGCGCGGTTCTCCGACGACCTCGATCGGCGTCGACTCGATCTCGTCGAGCCATGCCGGCCGCGTGTCCTCATCGACCGCGCTTTCGAGGTTCGGCACCACATGCCGCTTCTCGCCCTTGCGTGCGTAGAGCTCCTTGTCAGCGCGGTCGAGCAGTTCGTCGAGGTCGCGGCCATCGTCCGGATGGATCGCGCAGCCGACTGCGGCGCCGATGTCGATCCCCGGAATCTCGGCGACCGACACGGCGGCGCGGACCGCTGCACGGAACATCTCGCCGCTCTCCTCGGCGCGCGCTCGCGATTCAGACGGGAAGAGCACGGCGAATTCGTCGCCGCCCACGCGGGCGAGTGTCGAGTTCTCCGGGGCGACGCGCCGCATCTGTTTGGCGATCATGCGCAGCGCGTAGTCTCCGCCGACGTGACCGTGCTTGGTGTTGGCGGATTTGAAGTTGTCGAGATCGATCAGCAGCAGCGCCGTCAGCTCGCCGCGGTTGATCACCTTTCTGTTGGTGAAGCGTCGACGCGCTGCCGACTTGAGCGCGCGCAGGTTCGCGAGACCGGTCAGTGGGTCGGTGCGCGCGAGTCGTGTGGTCGCGTGCAGCGCGTCGAGCGTCTCGCTGTTCTGGATGTGCAACAGCGCTGTCGTGATCACCAAGGTTGGGATGAACACGACGAGGAAGGCGCCGAGGTGAGGGGTTTGTGAGGCGGGCTCGACGAACAGGGATGTGAGCGCGACGCCGATCGCGGCGCACGTCGTCAGGGCCAATGCGAAGCGCCTCAGGAAGTAGCCGGCAAAGAGCAGCGTCGCGATCAGGTTGAAGAGCAGCGCGATCGTCGCGGGGCTGACCAGGAGAATCATCAGGTTGAGCCCGATCGCGGGGATCATGCACAACTCGATGTAGAGCTGGAAGTGTCGCTCGCTGAGCCGGCGGCCGAGGTGGATCGAAAGCGCTCCCAGCAGCACCGCGGGCACCCCGAGTGTGATGCGCCAGAAGTTCGCGTTGTCCGGGACGGTCGCGGGTACGAACGACACGCCCATCAGCAGCGCCGCCGAAATGAACCAGAGCGCCGCGACGGAAGCGGTCTTCAGGAACCGTTCGCTCAGGCGGTCGCGTTCCGGGCGATGCGAAGACGGCTTGTCGGTTGCTCTGCGGTTGTGCATTGTGGGATGCCGGATCTACCGATCGGTCAATCCGGCATCGTCAAAAACCATCAGCCGCGGTGAGGGTTCAGCCCTTACCTGGACGAATGTTCTACCCCTGGCGGGGCGTCACCACTTGAACATCGGAAGCGGCGATGTCGGGTGCTCGATCAGCCGTTTGGCCGAGAGCTGCACAAGTCGGCGGTGAAATCCACGATTGGGATACGCACGGCGGATCTCGGACACGCGGCGGCGCGGAATCCCGAAACGTCGCGCGCCGAGCGAGACGTCAACGAGGTCTGCGCGGCGGAAGAGCTCGACTGGATCATCTTCGGCACCGGCGGCGCGCTGTTTGTGGTGCTGGTCGATCATCTCCGACACGAGCGGGATCAGCTCCTCGTGTCCCGCGACCTGCAGATGGTCGGCCGCCAGTTCGATCGACGGAACCAGATAGTCGAAGGTGCGATCGGTCCAGATCCCGAGGTCGTGGAAGACTCCGCAGGCGATGAATTCCGGGCGTCGGCTCGGGCGCCCGGCGGCGGCATCGGAGGCCTCCGCGAGCGCGTCGCAGAAGAGCAGAACACGGATCACGTGGTTGGCGTACGCAACGCGATCGTCGCCGAGTTGCTCGGCCCAGGGCGCGAGCGATTCCGAAACTGCCACTGCGAGGTCGTCGTCGGCCATCTGGGGAGTTCATCACATGTACTTGACACGACGCCGATATCCGGCTACTCTTTGCTTTCTGAGCTAAGTGACTCGCTAGTCACTTATGGGGATACATCTTCAACCTCGGAACACCATCCTCGGGATCCTCCCACGACCTGAAGGCCTATGTCACAGAACACATCCACAAAATCCAAGACCCCTGCCGAAAAGAGCATGGGCGCTGGACTCCGCTTCCTGAACAACCTCGCAAGCTCGAGCACGATCGACAAGCTCAAGCTGCGCAAGCCGACCGAGAAGGCCGTCTACCACGGCTCGAAGAACGGTTTCAAGGTCGCCGCGGCGGCCGGCCGTCAGTTCTCGGCCAAGTCCAAGCAGGACAAACCAGCCCGTCAGCCCAAGGCTGAGGGCACCGGCAAGTTCGACCTCACCCCGAGCGACGAGCAGGAGATGCTGGTCGAGGCGTTCGGCGAGTTCGCCAAGGCGGAGCTCCTGCCGATTGCGACCAAGTCTTCGAACGACTGCAAGACGCCCGACGAGGTGCTGAAGGCCAGCACCGAGCTTGGCGTGACGATGATCGGCGTGCCCGAGGAGCTCGGCGGCGCAGTCGAACAGCGCTCGGCCGTCACCAGTGTTCTGATCAGTGAGGCGCTTGCCAAGGGCGACCTCGGCATGGCCGTCGCCGTGCTCGCTCCGGCCGCCGTCTCGACGGCGATCGGCCTATGGGGCAGCGGCGAGCAGCAGGCCAAGTACCTGCCCGAGTTCGTCGGCGAGGATGTCCCGGCTGCCGCGCTCGCAGTGATGGAGCCGAAGCCGTTCTTCGATCCGAACAAGCTCGACACCAAGGCGACCAAGTCGGGCGACGGTTACGTCCTGACCGGCGTCAAGAATCTCGTCCCGCGCGCGGCTGAGGCCGAGCTGTTCGTGATCGCCGCAGAGCTCGACGGCAAGTCGCGGATGTTCATCGTCGAGAGCAAGTACGACGGCATCTCGGTCACGCCTGAGCCCTCGATGGGCATCCGTCCGGCCGCCAACGGGACCGTCCAGTTCGAGGACGTCAAGCTCCCGGCCGACGCGCTGCTCGGCGAGGCGGCCGATTTCACGGAGATGATCCGCCTCTCGCGTATCGCCTGGGGCGCAGTCACCGCAGGTTGCGGTCGCGCAGCGCTCGACTACCTGATCCCGTACGTCAATGAGCGCGTCGCTTTCGGCGAGCCGATCAGCCACCGCCAGGCCGTCGCGTTCAAGATCAGCGACATCGCGATCGAGCTCGAGGGCATCCGTCTTGCCACCTACCGTGCCGCTTCGCTTGCCGACGAGGGCAAGGACTTCGCGCGTGAGTCGGCGATCGTCCGCCAGCTCACCCACAAGTACGGCATGCAGATCGGCTCCGACGGAGTCCAGCTGCTCGGTGGCCACGGCTACACACAGGAATATCCCGTTGAACGCTGGTACCGCGACCTTCGCGCCGCCGGCCTGATGGAGGGCGTACTTCTCGTCTAATGGCTATCAATCTCGAAACACCCAAGAAGTTCGCGCCGCTCGTCGGTCAGGCCCACATGGTCGCCGAAGAGTTGCTGCGCCCCAATTCGCGTAAGTACGACAACTTCGACGGTGAGTACCCGGTCGAGCTCGACATGCTGCGCGCACTGATCGACGGCATGGAAGAGGGCTCCGGCCAGGGTGCCGGCGCCGCGGGCGTCGGCCAGGCCGACACGCTCGTCCAGGAGGACACCGACGCCAACAAGAACGGCACCAACCTGTCGACGATGCTCAGCGTCGTCGAGATGTGCTGGGGCGACTGCGGCCTGCTGCTGACGATGCCCGGCCAGGGCCTCGGCAACTCCGCGATCGCGGCCGTCGCCAACGAGGAGCAGCTCAAGCGCTTCAAGGGCAAGTGGGCCGCAATGGCGATCACCGAGCCTGAAGCCGGATCCGACTCGGCCTCGATCCGCACGACTGCGGTCAAGGACGGCGACGACTACATCCTCAACGGCGAGAAGATCTACGTCACGTCCGGTGAGCGCTGTGATGTCGTCGTGGTCTGGGCCAATGTCGACCCGTCGGCGGGCCGCGCCGGAATCAAGTCGTTCATCGTGGAGCGCGACAACCCCGGCATGAAGCTCGACCGTCTCGAGCACAAGCTCGGAATCCGCGCCTCCGACACCGCCGCCTTCATCCTGACCGACTGCCGCGTCTCCAAGGACAACCTCCTGGGCGATCCGGAGGTCCGTACCGACAAGGGCTTCGGCGGCGTCATGCAGACGTTCGACAACACGCGTCCGCTGGTGGCCGGCATGGCCCTCGGTGTCGCGCGCGCGTCGCTCGACGAGCTGCGCAAGCTGCTCGAGGAGAACGGATTCGAGATCGACTACGACAAGCCGGCCGCATACCAGCCGGGCGCCGTCGCCGAGTTCATCGAGCTTGAGGCCGACTGGGAGGCAGCCAAGCTGCTGACCATGGAAGCTGCGTGGATGGCTGACAACCGCAAGCCCAACTCGGTCAACGCCTCGATGGCGAAGGCCAAGGCCGGTCGCAGCGGCACGGACATCACGCTCCGCGCGGTCAAGCTCGCTGGTAGCTTCGGCTACTCCGAGAACTCGCTTCTCGAGAAGTGGTCACGCGACTCGAAGATCCTCGACATCTTCGAAGGCACGCAGCAGATCCAGCAGCTGATCATCGCGCGCCAGCTCCTCGGCAAGTCCTCGTCCGAACTCAAGTAGTCCACTCACACTTCCTTTCCCAACAGGAGAACCCCAAATGGCAGCCAAGTCCCTGCGGGACGTCTGGGTGATCGGCGGCAACCGCATCCCGTTCGTCCGCTCGAACGCCCAGTACTCGCACGCATCCAACCAGGACATGTTCACCGCGGCAGTCGACGGTCTCGCCGATCGCTACGGCCTCGCCGGTGAGCAGATCGGCGACTTCGCCGGTGGTGCGGTGCTCAAGTTCGCGCGTGAGCTGAACCTCTCGCGCGAGGTCGTGCTCGGTTCGAAGCTCGCACCGGAGACCCCGGCGTTCGATGTCGGCCAGGCCTGCGGCACCGGTCTCGAGGCGGCGATCCTGATCGCCAACAAGATCGCCACCGGCCAGATCGACTCTGGCATCGCCGGAGGTACGGACACCACGTCTGACGCCCCGATCGAGCTCAACGAAGACCTCCGTCAGATCCTGATGGATGTCAACCGCATCAAGGACCCGAAGAAGCAGGCGCTCACGCTGCTCAAGAAGTTCCGCCCGGGCATGGTCAAGCCGGAGATCCCGGCCAACCGCGAGGCCCGCACCGGTCTCTCGATGGGTGACCACACAGCGATCACCGCCAAGGAATGGAACATCACCCGCGAGGACCAGGACCAGCTGGCCTTCGAGTCGCACCAGAAGCTCGCCGCCGCATGGGAGTCGGGTTGGCAGGACGATCTCGTCACGCCATACCTCGGCGTCGAGATCGACGGCAACCTGCGCGCCGACACCTCGCTCGAGAAACTGGCCAAACTCAAGCCGGTATTCGGCGGCAAGGACGGCACGATGACGGCCGCCAACTCCACGCCGCTCTCCGACGGCGCTTCGGCCGTGCTGATGGGCACCGAGGAGTGGGCCGCCGAGAAGGGTCTGAAGCCTCTGGCGAAGTTTGTCGATGCCGAGACGGCCGCGATCGACTACATCGTCAAGCAGGAGGGCCTGCTGCTGGCTCCGGTCTATGCGGTGCCGCGTCTGCTCGCGCGCAACGGCATCAGCCTGCAGGACTTCGACTTCTACGAGATCCACGAGGCCTTCGCCGCGCAGACGCTGGCGACGCTCGCCGCCTGGGAGGACGAGGCTTTCTGCAAGAACCGCCTCGGGCTTGACGCACCGCTCGGCTCGATCGATCGTGCAAAACTGAACGTCAAGGGCGGCTCACTCGCCGCCGCGCACCCGTTCGCCGCGACCGGCGGACGCATCATTGCCAACCTCGCGAAGCTGCTCGACGAGAAGGGTTCCGGCCGCGGTCTGATTTCGATCTGCGCCGCCGGTGGCCAGGGCGTCGTCGCGATCATGGAGCGCTAAGGAGATTCAACATGCCTACTGACCGTTATGCAGAGTTCGTCCGTGGCCCCGTCGGCGGCTTCATCGCCCCGAAGGTCGGCCTGCCCCAGCCACCGAAGCTCGAGCGCTACAAAAAGGGCGCCGCGCTCGTCGAGGGCAAGGTCCTGATCGGGGCCGCCCCGGGCGGCCGTGTCGAAGCGACGATCGCCGGAATCTTCTCCGGCGCGCAGGCGGATGTCGAGTCGGTCCCGGCCGGCACTGCCCCCGAGGGCGACGAGCGTTTCAAGGCCGTCGTCTTCGATGCCACCGGCATCACCGATTCGACCCAGCTCGAAGAGGTCTGGCGCTTCTTCCACCCGGTCGTCCGTCGCGTGAAGGGTTGCGGCCGCGTCGTCGTGATCGGCACGCAGCCGGAACTCACTGGCGACGCGAAGGAAGCCACCGCGCAGCGCGCTCTCGAGGGTTTCACGCGCGCTCTGGGCAAAGAGATCCGCAAGGGTTCATCCGTCAACCTGATCTACGTGGCGCCCGGCGCCGAGGACCAGATCGAGTCGACGCTGCGCTTCTTCGTCTCCCCGCGCAGCGCCTACATCTCGGGCCAGGTCGCCCGTGTCGTCGCGTCGATCGGCGGCGAAGCCCCTGAGATCGACTGGAACATGCCGCTGGCCGGCAAGGTCGCACTCGTCACCGGCGCATCGCGCGGCATCGGCGCCGCGATCTCCGAGACGCTCGCCCGTGACGGCGCGCACGTCGTCGGTCTCGACATCCCGCCACTGAAAGAAGACCTCGAGAAGCTGATGGCCAAGCTCGGTGGATCCTCGATCGTCGAGGACATCACCGCGGCCGAGGCGCCCAGCGTGATCGCGGACTTCCTCGACGAGCACCACAATGGCGTCGACATCGTCGTCCACAACGCCGGCGTCACCAAGGACAAGACGCTCGGCCGCATGGACGAAGACAAGTGGTCGGTGCTGATGGACATCAACCTCTCGTCCGAGGAGCGCATCAACGACGAGTTGGCCTCCCGCCAGCTCGTGAAGGCCAACGGCCGCATCATCTGCGTTTCGTCGATGAGCGGTATCGCCGGTGGCGCCGGGCAGACCAACTACTCGACCTCCAAGGCCGGCGTCATCGGTCTCGTGCAGTCGACCGCTCCCGAATGGGCCAAGCACAACGTGACGATCAACGCTGTCGCTCCGGGCTTCATCGAGACCCAGATGACGGCCGCGATGCCGCTCGGCCCGCGTGAGGTCGGTCGCCGCATGAACTCGATGCAGCAGGGCGGACTGCCGGTCGACGTCGCCGAGGGGATCGCCTGGTACGCCAGCCCCGCCTCGACGGGCCTGACCGGCAACGTCGTCCGCGTCTGCGGCCAGATGCTGATCGGCGCGTAAGGAGCGAGATCGATGAGCACCGTTGAACTGAAAAGCGCTCCGGGCGCAGGCGGCCTCTACTTCAAGGCTGCGATCGGCATGACTCCGCTTGCGGGTACGCGCAAGAAGGAGCTTCCCGACACTGTCGTGGCCCTTGAGGCCCAGCCCGTCGACCTGGACAAGCTCGCGGCCTTCGGCCGCGTCGCCGAGCACACGCTCATCGGCAGCTTGCCGCCGATCTACTTCAACGTGCTTTCGATGCCGCTGCAGTTGAAGCTGATGACCGGGGACGGCTTCCCGTTCCCGGTGATCGGCCTCGTACACGTCGCCAACAAGATCGAGCAGGCGCGCAATGTCGACGCGGCCGAGCCGCTCGGCCTCTCGGTGCGCGCGGAGAACCTGCGCCCGCACGCGAAGGGCAAGCAGTTCGACGTGATCAGCGAGGCACGCGTCGGCGAAGAGCTCGTCTCGAAGGCCACCAGCACCTACCTGAAGATCGGCAAAGGCGACAAGAGCATCACCGGTGAGTTCGGCGAAGGTGTCGACTTCGACGCGATCCCGCAGGTCGCCACGTGGTCGCTTCCCGGCGACCTCGGCCGCCGCTACGCGTCGGTCTCGGGTGACCGCAACCCGATCCACATGCACGACCTCACGGCGAAGGCTTTCGGTTTCCCCAAGGCGATCGCCCACGGCATGTGGACGAAGTCGCGCGCGCTCGCCGCGGTC
>JASGFX010000032.1:0-32187 GCA_047605325.1 Solirubrobacterales bacterium
CTCGAACTCGCGCGTGCGGAAGATGAAGTTGCCCGGCGTGATCTCGTTGCGGAAACTCTTGCCGATCTGGGCGATACCCATCGGCAGCTTCTTGCGCGCGAACTGCATGACGTTCTTGAAGTTGACGAAGATGCCCTGAGCGGTCTCGGGGCGCAGGTAGATGGTGGAGCCCTCGTCCTGCACCGGACCCATGTTCGTCTGGAACATCAGGTTGAAGTTCTTCGGCTCGGACAGCTCGCCACCACAGACCGGGCAGACGACGCTGTCGGTCGGCTTGCCCTCGGCTTCGAGCTCCTCGACGAGGTGGTCGTAGCGGAAGCGGCGCTTGCACTTGCCCAGGCACTGCACGAGCGGATCGGAGAATCCGGCGAGGTGGCCGGACGCCTCCCAGGTCTTCGGGTGCATCAGGATCGCCGCGTCGAGCAGGACGACATCGTCGCGCTCCTGGGCCACCGCGCGGCGCCACTCGGCCTTTACGTTGTTCTTGAGCAGAACGCCGTAGTGGCCGTAGTCATATGTGCTGGCAAGTCCCCCGTAGATCTCGGACGACTGGAAGATGAAGCCGCGACGCTTGCAGAGCGACACGATCTTGTCCATCGTGACCGAGTCTGTGGCGGCGGAAGGCGGTGTAGGAATGTCCCCCATAGAGGCGCAAAAGCTACCCTAAGCGCAATGCCGATCTATGAATACAAGCGTGTCGACGGCTCGACTTTCGAAGTGATCCAGAAGTTCTCGGACGAGCCGCTGACCAAGGACCCGGAGACCGGTGAGCCGGTCGAGCGCGTCTACACCGCGCCGGCGATCCACTTCAAGGGTTCGGGATTCCACAACACCGATTACTCGAGCAGCCGCCGCGCGAAGGCCGGACAGGGCGGTCCGAGCGAATCCGCCAGCGACTCATCCGGTTCGAGTGACGCAAAGACGTCCGATTCCAAGTCAGAATCAAAGGGTAAGTCTTCCAGCGAGTCAACCAAGTCGAAGGACAAGAAGTGACAATCGGTGCATCCATCTTCCTGATCGCCGTCGGCGCGATCCTCAAATTCGCAGTGACCGCGACGGTCGCCGGAATCGACATCCAGGTCGTCGGCGTGATCCTCATGGTCGCCGGCGCGCTCGGCCTGATCCTCGGCCTCTTCATGATGGCCCAGGGCAACAAGCAGCCGCCGAACGACCCGTACAACCAGGGTCCGCCGCCGCCACAGCCGCCGCAGTACTGAGCACCGGAACTCTCTTCGTCAGTCCTCGAAGCGAGTCGCCCACTTGGCGCGCTCGCTCTCGGGGATGATGATGCTGCCCGCCGGTCCCGCGCCCGACGGTTCCAGCACGCGCGGCTTCGGACTGTCGCCGAAGGTCATCGAGGTCATGAACGCCATCAGCGTGAATGGGCTCATGTCGGTCACGAAGGCCTTCGGCGCGGCCCATGCGATCCACGGCAGCCGCACGAAAGTCAGCGGGTTGTAGAGCTTGTGCTTCATCGAGGCGATCACCTGCTGTTGCCTTGCGGCGCGATCGATGTCATCCTCGGCGAGGTTGCAGGTGTTCTTTCTGACGCGGGCATAGCGCAGGGCCTGATCGCCGTTGAGGTGATGCTTGCCGCGACTCAGCTTGAAGGTCTTGCCGTCGAAGGTGCTGTGGATGCACTTCTGCTCGACCTCGACCGTCACCCCGCCGAGCGCGTTGATCAGCGCCGGGAAGTGGGTGAAGTCGACAATGATCATGTGATTGATCTTCATGTCCCCGCCACCGACGTTCATGAAGTTCTCGACCGTCTTGATCGTCAGCGCCGCGCCGCCGTAGGCGTAGGCGGCGTTGATCTTCTGCGCCTGGTAGCCGGGAATCTCGGCGTAGCTGTCACGGGGGATCGAGAGCCGGCGCGCCTCGCCGCCACCCGTACGCAGCAGCATCAGCGTGTCGGTGCGCGCCGAGTCGTGGGCGACCTTCCAGTTCTTCGGGCGCTCGTCGAGGCCCATCACGAGTACGTTGCCGGGACTTGTCAGCAGGTTGCCGCCCCCGCCGAGCGCGGCGTTCGTCGCGTCGGAGACCTTCGACTGCTGGATCGTCGCGCTGACGACAAACAGCACTGCCGAGAGTGCCACCCAGGCCACGGCCCAGATCGCGACCCACTTGAGCACCTTGAGCCACGTGCCGGTGCTGCGCGGCTTCTTCACCTTCGGCGGCTTGCGCGGCTCACGCTGAGCCGAGCCTCCACCGACGGGCGCGCGGCGCGGCGCGGCCTTGGGCTGCATGCCGACGTCCTCGCGCGTGCTGGATGGCGGCGGCGCCGGATAGTGCGCGTCACCGGGCTGCGCGGGCGGCGTGTCGCTGAGTTTGTCGAACTGCGAACGGCGGAAGCGGTCCCACGGATAGCGGCGGGCGCGATAGGTCTTGTATGAAGGCTTGTCCTTGCTCATGCGGGGGCAGGGTTATAGGAACAAACCCCGCGCTGGATTGTTTCCCCGGATTGGACCCTCCCCCTGCCGGTTTAGCATGCGCTCAATGAGCGAATCAGCAGCAGCCCGCCGGGTGATCGGCATCGACCTCGGGGGCACGAAGCTCGCGGCCGGCGTCGTGTCCGGGGATCTGAAGGTCCACCACCGCGCCAAGCGGGCCTCGCACGGTCTCCAGCAGGACGAGTTGATCGAGCTGATCGTCGAGGTGATCACCGAGCTGCGCCAGGAGGCCGACGGCGACGCACCGGTCGAGGCGATCGGCCTCGGCATCCCCTCTCTGATCGACCAGAACAGCGGCAGCGCCGTGATGTCGGTCAATCTCCCGATCGCCGACGTGCCGATTCGCGAAGTCGTCAGCGAGCGCATCGGCCTGCCGGTCGCGCTCGACAACGATGGCAACGTCGCCGCGCTCGCCGAGCAACGCTTCGGCGCCGCGCGCGGCAAGCGCGACATGATTCTGCTGGGACTCGGCACCGGCGTCGCCGGCGGCATCATCATCGACGGCCAGATCTTTCGCGGGGCCACCGGATCGGGCGCCGAACTCGGGCACATCACCGTGCTCGCAGATGGACCGCCGTGCCAAGGCTTCTGCCCGAACCTCGGTTGCTTGGAGACGATGGCCTCCGGCACCGCGATGGGTCGCTACGCGCGCGAGTACGCCGAAGCAAATCCGCAGTCCGGGCTCGGCCGAGAGCTCGCCGCCGGGCGAGAGGTCACCGGCGCGACTGCCACGGATCTCGCCCAGCAGGGCGACGAGGGCGCCATCGAGGTGCTGGCGAAGGCCGGCCACTACCTCGGCGCCGGACTCGTGAGCATGAGCAACATCTTCAACCCCGAAGCGATCGTGATCGGAGGCGGGGCGGCGGCCGGAGCCGGAGACTTCGTGCTCGGGCCCGCCAAACAGCACCTCGCCGAGCGCGGTCTCAAGCCCAACAAGGACATCGCCGAGGTGCTGCCCGCACACTTCGGCGCCGAAGCCGGAATGCTCGGCGCCGCCGCGATGGCGTTCGTCGAGTGCCTCTCCGAACCACTGGAGGACGTCTAGATGCCCGGCCGACTGATCGTCTGCCCGACCCCGATCGGCAACATGGAGGACGTCACCCTGCGCACGCTGACGACGCTGCGCGAAGCCGACGTGATCGCCTGCGAGGACACCCGACGCACCGGCAAACTGCTCGAACGCTTCGGTGTCTCCGGCAAGCTCGTCTCCTACAACGAGCAGAACGAACGTCGTCGCGCGGGCGAGCTGGTCAAACAGATGGACGACGGCGCAATCGTCGCGCTGGTCTCCGACGCCGGCATGCCACTCGTCTCGGACCCCGGTTACGTCATGGTCCAAGCCTGCATCGCCGCCGGTCTGCCGGTCGAGGTGCTTCCGGGCCCCTCGGCGGTGCTCGCTGCGTTGGTCGCGGCCGGACTGCCGAGTGACCACTGGCGCTTCGAGGGGTTCGTCCCACGCAAAGCCTCCGAGATCGACGCGCTGTTCGCGAACCTGACCGAGACGCTTGTCGCCTTCGAGTCGCCCAAGCGACTCGGCGCGACGCTCGAGCGACTGGCAGTGATCGATCCCAATCGTCCCGCCGCCGTGTGCCGCGAGCTGACCAAGCTGCATGAGGAGATCGCGCGCGGGGCGGCCGAGGAACTCGCCGCGAAGTTCGGTGGCGGAGAGGTCAAGGGCGAGATCGTGCTCGTCGTCGGAGCGGCTTCCGCCGAAGCGCTCGAACACCGCAGGCTCGCCGAAGCGCGCGCCGCAGTCGATCGCCTCGCCGAATCCGGCGCGCGTGGACGGGACGCAGCAAAGGTCGTCGCCGAGCTCACCGGGCTGCGCGCGAACGATCTCTACCAACCCTGAGATCTGTGCCGCTTTTGATCCGTCTGTGACGGATCTGCAATAAGTTCGCGCCACATCTGCAAATAGTGCGGCCGCGCGCCCCACGGACGGGCGATTCGTGTCTAGGTTGGCCGCCATGTTGATCGCAGACGCCCAACCAACAGGCCGCGAGGCGCACGACGCACGCAGTCGGCGCAGCAGGCACAGCGCGGCGAGCGGCGCGCTCATCGCCATCGCTCTGACGCTGCTCACGCTCACCGCGCCCGCATGCGCTCGCGCACAGGGTCCGGCGACCGCCGAGGCAGGTACTGGCGCATGGCCCTGGCCGCTGCTGGGCGAAGTGATCACGCCGTACAGAAACGGCAGCGATCCCTACGCCGCGGGTCAACACAGAGGCCTCGACATCGCCGCGCCGGACGGTTCACCGGTGCTGGCGATCGTCGACGGCCGCGTCAGCTACTCGGGCAGACTCCCCGACGGCGGCCAGACGATCACGCTGCGCAGCGTTGACGGCGAGTGGCTGATCAGCAACCTGCACCTTTCTCGGCGCGACGTCACCCGGGGTGAGACGGTCCGCACCGGCGAGAAGATCGGCGCTGTCGGCACGACCGGGCGCCGCTCAGCTGCCCAGCCCCACCTGCACCTGAGTGTGCGCCGAGCGAGCACGCGGGCCTACGTCGACCCGATGGGGCTACTGGGCGCGCGCCGACTTCCGCCGCGGCCGATCGCTGCACAGGCGACACCGAAGATCACAGTCTTGGAGCGCCCGAGCGCGCGCTCCGCAGAAGTTCACGCGCAGGCAGGTGGAGACAGTTCGCCGGCACAACGGCATGGGGTGCGCGAGCGGCAGGTCACGGCCGCCCGCCCCGCCGGCGCCCACGCGCGTGAGGGCCACGCGGCAAACAGAGGCATCAGCCGCGTGGCCCCTCCCCCTCTGAAGTCCGAGCGCGTTGCGGTGTCGGCCAGCGCCCCGGCCCACCCGGCGGTGACGAGTCCACACCCACGTGAAGCGGCGAGCGCGCCCGCGACTCCGAAGAAGCTGCTGATTGCGATTGCGATCGTCTGCGCGGCGGCGCTGCTGATGCGACGGCGACGTACCGGGATCGGGCCACCGGAGATCCCAGCCGAAAATGCAGCCGAGGTCGCTGAGGTGATCCCCCTGCGGCAAGCGAGCTGAGTGCCCGAATGTAGGATCGGCGCGTGTCTTTCTACGTGACCACACCGATCTACTACGTAAACGCCGAGCCGCATCTCGGCCACGCATACTCGACGATCGGCGCAGACATCCTCGCCAGGCACATGCGTCAGCGCGGTGAGGATGTCTTCTTCGTGACCGGCACCGACGAGCACGGAGAGCCAGTGGTGATCGCCGCCGAAGCCCAGGGCACGACCCCGCAGGCGCTCGTCGACAAGAACGCGCCGCGCTTCGAGGCGCTGACGGACAAGATCGACGTCACCAACGACTTCTTCATCCGCACGACCAACCCCGAGCACAAGGCCGAGGTCCAGAAGGTCTGGCAGCAGATCCACGACAACGGCTATGTCTACAAGGGCACGTACGAGGGTTGGTACTGCCCCAAGTGTGCCGACTTCAAGACCGAGCGTGAGATCGGCGAGGGCAACACCTGCCCGATCCACCGCATCCCGCTCGACCGCGAATCCGAGGAGAGCTGGTTCTTCAAACTCTCGGCCTTTCAAGAGCCGCTCGAGCAGCTCTTTGCCGAGAATCCCGAGTGGGTGCTCCCGCGCCACCGCTACAACGAAGCGCTCTCCTTCATCCAAGGAGGCCTGCGCGATGTGGCGCTCAGCCGCTCGAAGATCAGCTGGGGCGTCGAACTGCCATGGGATCCATCGCATGTGATGTACGTCTGGTTCGACGCACTGCTCAACTACTGGACCGCCCCGAGGATCGCGCGCCCGGGCGAGGAGATCTGGCCGGCCTCCGTGCACGTGATGGCGAAGGACATCATCAAGTTTCACGCCGTCTTCTGGCCGGCGATGCTGATGGCGCTCGAGGCGCCACTACCGAAGCAGCTCTTCGTCCACGGCTACCTCCTGATGGACGGCGAAAAGATGAGCAAGTCGCTCGGAAACGTGCTCGACCCGAACAAGGTCGTCGACCTCTACGGCTCCGACGCGCTGCGCTTCTACTGCTTCCGCGAAGTCGGATTCGGCAACGACGGCTCGATCTCGACCGAGGGCTTCGAGACTCGCTACAACAGCGAGCTCGCCAATGAGTACGGCAACCTCGCGAGCCGTAGCCTCGCGATGATCGGCAAATATCGAGACGGCATCGTGCCGGCGCGGCCCGAGGTCACCGGCCTGGAAGACGACTTCGGCGGCGCAGCCGACAGCCTCGCTCGCCGCGTAGACGCGCTCGAGTTGACCGGTGCGCTCGATGACGTCTGGTCGCTGGTGCGTCGCCTCAACCGCTTCGTCGAAGAGCAAGCGCCTTGGAAGCTCGCCAAGGATGAGGAGCAGTCCGAACAGCTGGACGCGGTGCTTTATTCGCTGGCCGAGGGCCTGCGCGTAGTGTCGATCCTGCTCCACCCGTACATCCCGAAATCGACGCAAACGCTGCTCGACGCGCTCGGCCACGGCGACCAGGCCGCCGATCTCGCCGTCGCCACATTCGGCGCCGGCGACGGCGGCTTCAAGACCCTTCCGCTCGCGCCGCTCTTCCCCAAACTCGAAGCCGCAAACGCCTGATGGTCGACACCCACGCCCACATCGAGATGTGCGAAGGGACGCCGTCCGAGATCGTCGCGCGAGCCGAGGAGGCAGGCCTCACGCGCATCCTCACAATCGGGCTGACCCGCGAGACCTTCGACGTCTCCCTCGAGATCGCAAGCGCTCACGAAATCGTCTACGCCGCCGTCGGCTGCCACCCCAACGAGACGACCGATTTCGGCGACGAGCACGCCGACGCGATCGATGCTGCGGCAGCCCACCCGAAGGTCCGAGCGATCGGCGAGACCGGACTCGACTTCTTCCGCGACAGCGCGCCGCCCGAGAAGCAGCGCGAAGCCTTCCGCACGCAGATTGAGATCGCGACCAAACACAACCTGCCGGTCTCGATTCACGCCCGCGCCGCCGAGGCCGAATGCATCGACATGCTGATCGATCACGGTCGAGAGCTACCGGCCGTGATCCTGCACTGCTTCTCCGACGCCTCTCAGCTCAGCCGCGCCGTCGATGCCGGCTTCTACTGCTCGTTCGCGGGAAACGTCACGTTCAAGAACGCTCCCGATCTGCGCGACGCAGCCAAGCAGGTACCTGACGAGTTGCTCCTGCTCGAAACGGATTCGCCATTTCTCGCGCCCGTGCCCAACCGCGGAAAGCGTTGCGAGCCGGCCTGGGTCGCGCTGACCGCCGAACTCGTCGCCGAGGAGCGCGGCGTCAGCTACGACGAGCTCGACGCGCTCGTGACAGCAAACGCGCAGCGCGCGCTGAGCTGGTAGCCCGCGCGCAGCGCCGTGAGTCCGGAAGAGCAAGACGCCCCACGCGCGCAGCCGTCGATCGAGCGGATGCGCCGCTTCGAGATCCGTCCGCGTCACAAGCTCGGCCAGAACTTTCTCGTGGACAACAACATCCTCGGCGTGATCGCCGAGAGCTCCGCACTCTCGGATGCCGACGACGTGCTCGAGATCGGCGGCGGACTCGGCGTGCTCAGCGAGTACCTCGCCGATCGCGCGGCGCACCTGCATGTAGTCGAGATCGACGAGACTCTGCGCCCGCCACTCGAAGACGCGCTCGGCGAGAAGCAGAACGCCGAACTGGTCTTCGCAGACGCCGTCAACCTCGATTACGCCGAGCTGGCGCCCGTCCCGAACAAGCTGATCGCCAACCTTCCATACAACGTCGCGGCGACCTGCATCATCAAGGCCTTCTATGAACTGCCGAACCTCGAGCTCTGCTGCGTGATGACACAGCGCGAAGTCGGCGAGCGGCTCGCCGCAGCGCCGGGCGGCAAGCTCTACGCCGGGACCAGCGTGCTCGTGCAGGCCGTCGCCGGGCGGGTGGCAACGCGCAAGCTGTCGCGAAATATCTTCCATCCGGTGCCAAACGTCGACTCCTCGCTGGTCACCCTGCGCCGCTCCGCCCCGACTCCGCCGCCGAGTTTCGTCGACCTCGTGCACGACTCGTTCGCCCATCGTCGCAAGCCGCTCGTGAGCTCGCTCGCACATGCACGCCGGTCCGACAAGGAGATCAAGCAGCGCGCCGCAGACGCCCTCGCCGAGCTCGGCCTCACGCCGGACATCCGCGCCGAGCGCCTGACCGCCGAGCAGTTCCTCAAACTCGATGGACTGATCGGACCGGCGAAATGAACACGCTCACCGCAGAAGCCCCCGGCAAACTCAACCTCTGCCTCTATCTCGGTCCGACGCGCGACGACGGCCTGCATGAGATCGCCTCGTTCTTCGAGTCTGTGTCGCTGGCGGACACCCTGACGATCCGCGAAGCCGACGGCCTGCATGACCGCGCGGTGTGCGACGGAATCGACGGAGAGAACCTCGCCGAGCGCGCACTGCGCGCCGCGCGTGAAGCCGGTCTGCTCGGCGGCCACGCGCTCGAGATCACAATCGACAAACGCATCCCGGTGGCCGCGGGCATGGGCGGAGGCAGCGCAGACGCAGCCGCAGCGCTGCGTCTGGCCGCGACGATCGAAGGCCGCCCGATCGACGACTTCGCGGAGATCGCGTTCCGCATCGGCGCCGATGTGCCGAGCCAACTCACACCCGGCGCCGCGCTCGTCCACGGGGCCGGCGAGCGCGTCGCACTGATCGATCCAAGTTCGCTCGCGCAGGCCGCAGGTCGCGCCTACGTGATCATCGAGCAGCAACTCGGCCTCTCGACTGCGGAAGTCTTCAACCAGTCCGACCGCGCCGGTTTGCCCGAGCCAGAGATCGTCCATCGCGAGGAGGCGCTGCTCGAGAAGATCGCCGAGGGCGTCGACACCGACGGGCTGTGCGCTCTCGTCGAGAATGCGTTCGAGCCCGCGATCGTCGCGCTCCGTCCGGAACTCGCAGGCCTGCCGCAGCTGCTGCGCGATCACGGAGCGCTCGCCGCCGCGTTCACCGGGTCGGGTCCGACGAGCTTCGGCGTCTTCGCCGACCGCGCGGCCGCCGAGTCCGCGGCGCTTGAGCTGATCGCCGCCGGACACCTCGCCCACGCGGCAGTACCGGTCGGTTCTGAGTTCGGAGCGCCACACGAGCAGGGAGCGCCCACTTGACGATCCCACTTGCGACCAACGGAATCCAGCTCACAGCTGCACTGGCGGCCCTGATCTGGCTGCCGATCGCCGTGACACGCTGGCGTCGCGGCAAGCTCGACACCGAGGCGAAGGTCATTTCGATCATCGGGATCGCAGGTCTGGCGCTGTACGCCGCCGGCGCATTCAGCTGGCTGCCCCAGCCCGAACAGGTGCTCGAAGACATCTCGGGCGCATTGGGCAAGTGGACCTACCTGCTCGTCGGCGTACTCGCGTTCCTCGAGACCGGCGCCTTCATCGGACTGGTCGCCCCGGGCGAGGCCGCGGTCGTTGTCGGAGGCGTCGTCGCAGGTCAGGGTGAGATCGACATCCGGCTGCTGATCGGCATCGTCTGGTTCGCAGCTTTCGCCGGCGACTCGGTCAGCTACTACCTCGGACACCGACTCGGCCGCGAGTTCCTGGTCAAGCACGGCCCGCGCGTGAAGATCACCGAGGCGCGACTCGAACAGGTCGAGCACTACATGCGCGAGCATGGTGGGAAGACGATCCTGATCGGTCGCTTCATCGGCCTCGTGCGCGCACTCGCACCGTTCATCGCCGGCTCATCGAAGATGCCCTACCGGCGCTTCATGCCCTACGACATCATCGGATCCGGGCTGTGGGCGATCACGTTCTGCATGCTCGGCTACATCTTCAGCAACAACCTCGACCAGGTCATCCACTGGGCCGAACGCGGCGTACTGATCTTCGGCTGGGTCGTCGGCACGATCGTCGTGGTGGTGTATCTCGTACGCCGGTTCCGCAAGCCCGAAGAACGCGAGAAGCTCGTCAGGTGGCTCGACGAGCAGGAGGACCAGAGCCCCACTCGCGCACGCGTGCTCCGCCCGATTCGGCGCGGCTGGGAGAAGTTCGTGCTGCCGGTCTACCGGTTCTTCGGACCGCAACTGCGCTTCGCCTGGGCGCGTCTGACACCCGGCGATCTCGGACTCGAGTTCACGACGGTGATGGCCGTGCTCGTGACCGCCGGCTACACGCTCTATTTCTACACAGTCGCAGCCGCGGATTGGCCTACGGCATTCACCACTCGATTGAACGACGCCGCCTTCCGCGTCTGCGAGTCGATCCGTACCGACTGGCTCGACACGCTCTCCGAAGCGATCACCCACCTCGGAGCATTCCCGGTCGCCGCAGCATTCACGCTGATCGCCGCCGGCTACTGCATCTACCGCAGGCACGTCGCGGAGGCCCTCGTACTGGTGATCTCACTCGCAGTCGCAGGCCTGCTCGTGACTCCGCTGAAGGACCTCTTCGAAGTGCCGCGGCCGTCGGGATCGCTCGTACCCACCCAGGGCTGGTCCTACCCCTCGGGCCACGCGGCTTATGCGGTCACCTACATCGCGATCGCCGTGACGCTCGAACGCGTGCGCGATCTGCTCGCCCGCGCGTTCATCGTCGTGCTCGCGATCGCACTCACGATCGCAATCGCGCTCAGCCGGGTTTATCTGCGCGCTCACTACTTGACCGACGTGATCGGTGGCGTCGCGCTGACGGCCACGATCACGGCCGTGGTCGCGGCGCTCGCGTTCCTGATCCTGCACATTCGCAACCTGCGCACGACCGGCAGTTCGGCGGGACCCTCGGATGACGCCGATATCGTTGCCTGAATGCTTGCCGCACTCCTTGCCGCATCGAATTCTCAGCTGACGCAGTGGGCGATGATCGCCGCCGCGATCGGTGGCGGAATCGTTTTGATCGCCTTCGTCGTGCTGATCGCCTATCCGGCGTGGAACTCCTACGGCCGCGGCTGGGAGCGCGTCTCCGCGTTGTTTCTCTCGCTCTATGTGCTGATCGCGATGCTCGGCATCGGCGCGCTGATCGGCGTGGGATTTTTCGCCCTTTTCGGCGAGAAGATCTGATTGTCGCCGGGTAGCCGCGCGGCGTTCTTATGCTTGATGTGTGCCCAAGGCTGGCGAAACAGGCGCGAAGAAGGCTCCGGCCGCAAAATCGGAGAGCTCTGCACTGAGCAAGCTTGACGCGATCTCGGCTGCCGTCGAGTCGGGAACAGGCCTGACTGCCGTCACGCGCGCGGCCGCCGCAGCGCTTGAAGCCTCGCTCGCGGTGATCGATTCGCGCAGCGCCGTGCTCGCGGTCGCAGCCGCATCGCCCGAGGACGAGCGCCGGCTGCTCGCCGGGGAAGGCGGCACCTCGACCCAGGAACTGACGGTCGCAGAAAAGAAGGTCGGCTCGCTGCGTGTGCGCTCTCGTGTCTCCGACGGTGTCGACCCGGTCGCCCTGCGCATGGTCGCAACACTGATCGCTCTGGAACTCGAGCGCACGCTCGCCCCTGAGCTCGCCGACCAGCAGGTCGCAAGCGGATTCATCGGAGATCTGATCAACGGCGTGACGAAGGAGTCAAGCGCCGTCGCCGCGCGCGCCCAAGAGCTCGGCATCGAAGTCGAACGCGGCTGCGCGTTCATCCTCGCCCGCGCCACCCCGAGAAAAGCCGTCGGCGACGACTGGCGGGCGCGCCTGCTGCTCGTCGTCGAACGCGTCGCGCGCTCGCTGCACCCGCGCGTCGTGACCGCGCAGGTCGACCGTCCGAGCACGAAGGCCGGAGAGGTCTACGTGCTGCTTCCCAGCTCCGAGAGCGAGTCGGTCGAGAAGGCCGCCAACACGATCCGCGAAGAGCTCGAGGCCTCACTCGGCGAGTTCAACTTCACGGTCGGCCATGGCCGCATCACCAGCGATCCGGCCGACCTCTACCGCGCGGGCCAGGAAGCACTGCTTGCGGTGAACGTCGCTGAAGCCGGATCCGCCGGCAATCTGATGAGCTTCGAGGACACCGGCGCCTACCGCCTGCTGCTGCCCGCGCTGTGCGACGACCCCGGTGAACTCGAGCGCTTCTACGCCGAAACCATCGAACCGCTGGTCAACTACGACGACCAGTACGAGACCAACCTCGTGCACACCGTCGACACCTTCCTCGCCGCCGACGGAAACGTCGCCGGGACGGCCCAGCGGCTCTACACCCACCGCCACACGATCCGCTACCGACTCGAGCGGGTGAAGGATCTGACCGGACTCGACTGCTCGTCCACCGACGGCCGCGAGCGCCTCTCACTCGGCCTCAAGTCGATGCGCGTGCTCGGCATCGCGAACCCGGGCGGGCCGGCGGCCGAGCCTGGTGTTGAGGGCGGGCGGGTTCCGTCGTGATTCGCACGTTCTTGATCGCGGCGGCGCTGGCGTTCGCCCTCGCTGCGCCGACCGCCGGTGCACGGACGACCGGGCCGATCAGTGGCGAGTTGCCGCTGCGGGTGAATGAGGGCAAGCACAGCTTCGACACGCCGACGCGCACAATCAAAATGCTCCGCGGCGTGGCGACCTTCTCGGTACTCGTGCCGCGAAAGGCGAAGCACCGCCACGGCGTCGCGATCGACGGTGGTCAGTACCGAAACGTGGCCGGCGCGGCGGTTCGTCCGGGTCGCTCGTCGTCGCTGACCATTCAGCTGAATCCCGGCAAGTACACGATCTACGACCCGGTGAACTCGAATCGGCGCCGCGGCTACTACGTGAAGCTCGTGGTGCTTTCAGCAAAGGCTCAAACGCCGACGATCGCCGGAGACTCATGCGACGACGCTGGCGGGCTCGATTTTCACAACTGGTTTGCCAGCGGCATCGCATGCGCCGACGCGGCGAAGTTGGCAGACAAATTCGACAGCGCGTGGCGCAAGTCGGGATTCAGCTTCCAGCCGCTGAACGTCGCCGGATTCGCGTGCAATCTTGATCCGTTCGGGACTTTCGGCCTCATGACCACCTGCACGAACGGCGCAGCGTCGGTCGTCTTTCGCCGCAACTCGATCTACTAGAAGTTGCCGTCAGGCACGCGCGCAAGCATGTTTCACATGCTCAGGCGCTGGTGCGACCAACCTGTCAGGCGGGATACTCCGCGGGACGCGCGGGATCTTCCGCTGCATCACCGTCGGTCGCGTCTGCGTCCGGCGCCCCAGCGACTTGCGCAAGCACGTCGGCTCCGTACGTTTCCAGTTTCGCCGCGACGACGCGGCTAAGCCGCCACATATCCGACAGCGACGTGCGGCTCAGGCACGGGTAGGCCTTCGCTCCGCAGATACGCAATGTGCGCCAACAGCGCTTCCTTGATCCCGACCTCGACTTCGTCCTTCGACGCACCGAGCGCGATCACACCGTCGACGTCTGGCGTGTGGGCACCCCACGCGCCGACTTCAGACTGTTCGTAGATGACCAGGTAGTCCTTCATCTCAAGTGCTCCAAACCGGTTGCTCTGCGTATCGACGCGAGCGTTCCCACAGGAACCGTATCGGAGTCTTTCCCGGCGATCGTGACCACGAGAGCGCCCTTTCTCCAGGTTTGGTGAGAGCCGGACTGCCGGACATTCTCTCACCCCGCCGCGAGCAATGCGCTTCTAACTTCTCGAAACTTCTTGGCCATCAACCATGTCTGCGTCCGGCGCCCCAGCGACTTGCGCAAGCACGTCGGCTCCGTACGTTTCCAGTTTTGCCGCGCCGACGCCCTTGACATCTGAGAGCTGGTCGAGTGTGACCGGGCGCGATCGGGCGATCGCCCTCAGCGTTTTGTTGTCGAAGACCATGTAGGCGGCAAGGTCACGCTCATCGGCCTGCCGCTTGCGCCAGACGCGCAGCGACTCAAAGAGAATCTCTTCATCGGGCGTGAGCGGCTCTTCATCTGCGGGGAGCGCTTCACGCTTGCGCACGGCCTTTGTGCGCTTGACGGCCACGCGCAGCTCGAGCGGCTCATCCGACTTGATGAACTCGCGCCACTCGCCCGAAAGCCGCAGCACGTTGAAGTGGTCGGTGTCCTGGAAGATGAAGCCGCGCGCGACCAGCCCGCGCTGGACGGCGCGCCACTGCTGCTCGGAAACCTCAGCGCCAATCCCCCAGGTCGAGAGGTTCCAGTGGTTGAAGCGGTGGACCTTGTCGGTCTCCTTGCCGCGCAGGACATCGATTATGTGCCCGGCGCCGAAGTTCTGGTCACAGCGGAAGATGCACGAGAGAAACATCCGCGCCTCGCGGCCGGCGTCCCATGTCTCTGGCGGGCTGATGCAGTTGTCGCAGTTGCCGCAGGGCTCACTGCCCTCGTCGAAGTAGTCGAGCAACTGCTGGCGACGACAGTGAGTGCTCTCGCAGAGCGCGAGCAGAGCGTCGAGTTTGCGGCGCAACACCTGTTTGTGGCGCTCGCCGGCCTCGCCATCTTCGAGCATGTTGCGTTGGAGCACGACGTCCTGGAGCCCGTAGACCATCCAGGCTTCGGCCGCCTCACCGTCACGACCGGCGCGGCCGGTCTCCTGGTAGTACCCCTCGATGTTCTTCGGCAGATCGAGGTGTGCGACGAAGCGCACGTCGGGCTTGTCGATGCCCATGCCGAACGCGATCGTCGCCGTCATGACAACGCCGTCTTCACGCAGGAAACGATCCTGATTGCGTTGGCGCTGCTGGGCCGAGAGGCCCGCGTGGTAGGGCAGCGCGGTGACGTCGTTGTCGCTCAGGAAAGCTGCGGTCTCCTCGACCTTGCGACGCGAGAGGCAGTAGACGATCCCCGCCTCACCCTCGTGCGACTCGCGGATGAAGCGCAGAAGTTGGTCCTTGGCGCGCTTCTTCTCTTCGATCGCGTAGGAGATGTTCGGGCGGTCGAAGCTGCTGATGTACTCGGTGGCCGAGGTCAGATCGAGATTCGTCGCGATCTCACGACGGGTCAGCGCGTCGGCGGTGGCGGTGAGGGCGATGCGCGGCACATCGGGGAAGCGCTCGTGCAGCACCGTGAGCCCCTGGTACTCGGGCCGGAAGTCATGGCCCCACTGCGAAACACAGTGCGCCTCGTCGATCGCGAAGAGGCTGAGCTTGCCGGAGTCGTGCAGCGTGGCGAGATCGACAAGGAAGTTGACGTTGGTGACGCGCTCGGGCGCGGCGTAGAGCAAGGTGATCTCGCCCGCCAACAACCGCTCTCGTGTGCGCGCAAATTCTTCCGGATCGAGCGTCGAGTTGAGGAACGCCGCCTCGATTCCCAGCTCGTGCAGCGCGAGCACCTGGTCGCGCATCAAGGCGATCAACGGCGAGACGACGATCGTCACGCCGCGCCCGGCACGCTGGCGCGCGAGCGCAGGGAGCTGGTAACAAAGCGACTTGCCGGCGCCGGTCGGCATCAGCACCAGCGCGTCTGCCCCGCCGCTGACGCTGCGCACGATCGCCTCCTGCTCGCCGCGGAAGGCGTCGAAGCCGAAGACTTCTTCGAGGATCTGCTGCGGATCTGAGCTGCCTGCCGAGAGCATCACCGCAGGCTAACGAGCGGGGTGGGCCTCATCGTTTCGTAGGTGTGACGAACGTGACGTGTTTCAGAAAGCTGCGCGTCATCCGGTTCCCGCGATGCGCCGCATCCGCTCGAGCTCGGCCTTCGACGGGTGGGGACCGGTCATGCAGAATGTCGGCTTGCACGGCGGGGCGCCGCGCGAGATCGTCAGCGCGTCGTAACTCACCGCGACGGTGGCCGAATCGTATGGAGGAAGCACCGGGATCTTTTTGTGGTCCTTGCCGATCGCGTATGAGTCGCCCACGAACGTCTTCACGTCGTCGATCTGCACAACCATTCCGAGCAGCCTGGAGTCGGCTTCGTTGAAGACGAACTGCATGCTGCCGCCCGGGATCGCAAGCGCCATCCCGATTCCCTCGCGTTGCGCGGAGTCGCGCGCGTGCTGATCGATCTCGACGCCGGGAAGGCTCGCCGCGAGCCGAATCGCCGCCGCGCGTTGTTGCGGAGACGCATAGGGCGAGAAGACCACCCCGGCCGTCTTCCCGAAGATGTCAAGCGTCGACCCGGCCTTCGGTCGCTCACTGAGTCCGACTATCGCCCCGGACTTTGCGAGCTGGTCGCGCATCCGATCGGGCTCCGTGCTCAGTCCTTCGACGCTTGATTCGTCTCCGATCGCCTGCGCCGGGAGTGACGAGATCTCCATCCCGCCGAAGTCGGTCGGATTCGCGTTGACGCCGCCGATGCCCGCGCGTTGGAGGATCTTGCCGGCAGCGGCCTGCTGCGGCGAGCCGTAATGGATCGTGTTGTTTCCCCCGCCACCGCCTCCGATGCCGGTGGTGCTTCGCACCTGGGTGTAAGGCGACTCGTTCCAGGCCTCGATGTGCGTCGCAGGCAGCTCGTCCAATTTCACTCCATCGCGGATGCGATCGATCCTGCGCTGCTGCTTGCGATTGATCGCGTCAGCCTCCGCGTCCGAGATCGGTTTGTTGTCCGAATTTCTCCTCAGGTAGTGGCCATCGTTCCCCGGCATCTCCGCGACGGCCAGCGCGCGGGCGGTCAGCGTGTCGAGTCGCTCCTGCGTCAGATCCTGGATCCAGGAGTACCTCGCCGTGTAGTGCGAGACGATCCAGTCGCGAGGTCCTAGCTTCATCGTGGGCTGATCGGCCGCGGTCTCGGCGAGCTGGTCGACCGCCGCCTGGGCGCTCTGCGTGTGAGTCCATGGCGAGAGCACGACGACGGCGGGGACGAGCGCCAGCAGGCACACCGCAAAGGCGGCAACCATTCGCGTGCGCGAGCGACCCCCAGAACGACTCGCGAACATCGCGTCGCGGGCGCGCAGTTCTGCTTCGCGCGTCGGCTCGGCGACGGCGGCGCGCAGCTCGCGCAGCAGCAGGATCGGATCGGTCGTCGTGTTCATCGTTGCTCCTCGATTGCCAGGTCGCCGCCCGTCGGCGCGGGCGAGATTGCTTCGGTCCGGGACAGCTTCTTGCGGGCGCGGGCGAGCCGGGTTCTCACGGTCGCATCGGACATTCCGAGCGCCGCACCGATTTCGACCGAATTGAGCTCGGCCCAGGCGGCCAGCAGGACGATCTCACGGTCGCGCCTGCTCAATTCCGCCAGAGCAGCGAGCAGTGCTCGACGGCTCTTGTCGGCCGATGCGCGATCGGTTGCCGCGCCGGCGAAGTCTTCGACCGGGTCGATCCCGGTGCGGGCGTAGGCCTTCAGCCTTCTGACCTCGCCGCGGCTGTGCATACGCATCACGTTCGTGGCGATTCCGTAGAGCCATGGCCGCGCGCTCCCCTCTTGCGGGACGAATTTTCGCCTTGCCTTGAAGGCCCGGGCAAACGTCTCGGCCGCTATGTCGTCAGCTTGGGCAACGCCGAGCCGTCGTGCCGCGAACTGATGGATTGCGCGGAAATGGCGGTCAAAGACCAACCCGAAGCGCTCTGGAGAGGCCAGCGACTGTGCGATCAGTTCGGCGTCGGTTTGCATGAACGTCATCAATGAGAACATTGCCGCACAACTGGGAAGTGTTTCACCTGCCGCCCCCACGATTAGATTTGCCGCATGGCTTGGTGGGTGTATCTCTTCTTCGCACTGTTGATCGTCGTGTTGTTCGGGCTGGCGCTCTTCAACATGGCAGTCAAGGCACGCAACCAGGCGGAGGAGTCTTGGTCGGGGGTCGACATCCAGCTCAAGCGCCGTCGCGATCTGATCCCCAATCTCGTGGCCGCGGTGCAGGCCTACGCGACCCACGAAGCCGGCGTGCTCCAGACGGTCACCGAGACACGGGCACTCGCGCAGTCGGCAGCCCAGAGCGGAGCCTCCGCCGCGGTGCCCGCCGAGAACCATCTCACCGGGGCACTACGCGGGTTGTTCGTCGTCGTAGAGCGCTACCCGCAGCTGAAGGCCGATCAGAACTTCCTCCAACTACAGAACGAGCTCGTCAAGATCGAGAACAACGTGACCGGCGCACGTGCGATCTACAACTCGAATGCCCGGCGCCTCAACGATCGTCTGCAGACTTTTCCCGGCAACCTCTACCTCGGCACGTTCGGTCTGCGCACGATGCCATACGTCGAAGCCGCCGCGCACGAGCGCGGCGTCGGAAGGGTGGACTTCTCATGAGCCTGCAACCGTTCGAGCACTACGAGGCGATCGGAACCGCCGATGCGAACTCGCGCTGGAACGCGCGGATGAAGTGGTTCGTGGTCGGGTTCGCGCTGGCCGGAATCGCAATCGGATACGCGGTGGGCAAGAACATCGGCTACCCGGTGTTCGGCGCGTTCGCGGGCGGCGCGGTCGGATACGGAATCTTCCGCTGGTTTCTCTACGACGCGGCCTCAGACAGCGCCGATGACCTCTACCAGGCGGACTGGTGCCAGGTCCGTGGCATGACCAGCCGCGGCGACGACTACTTCCCGAACAACGCGCCCTACGCCAAAAGCGGCGATCGACGCAAGGCGACCGACGCCTTCGAGGGCACTTGGCAGGGGATGGACACGCTGTTCTACAACTTCACCTACATCGATCGCCGCACCGACAGCAACGGCACTCACGAGACGCGTTACAACTTCAAGATCATGCGACTGACCGGTCCGGTGCTGCCGATCCAGAGGCTCTCAATTCACCAGCGCGGAGCGTTCGACCTCAAACTCTTCGACAGCCTTCAGGGAAAGTTCTCCGGCATGAAGCCGATCAGCCTCGAAAGCGCCGAGTTCAATGACAAGTTCGATCTCACGATCAGCGACGAAGCCGACGAGATCTGGATCCGACGGATCTTCGACCCGGCGACGATCGCCGGACTCGTTGACGGCAGTTTCCGGATTCCGGACGTCAAGTACTACGACCGCGCCTGGTGGTTCGTGGAGAAAGACCACTTCCGGATCCGCGACCTCGAGGAGTGGGTCGGCAAGCAGGCGGCTGCCGCCGGTGCCGCCGACCATCTCTCTCGGGTGCAGGACCTCTAGCTGAGCTTCGCGGACTACCGCGGAGCGACGAACGTCACGGCGTTGCCGCCGTTGCCCGCACGGCCGGTGCGGCCGATGCGGTGGATGTAGTCGTCGTGCGTCTCCGGCTCGTCGAAGTTGATCACGTGTGAGACCTCGGGGATGTCGAGGCCGCGCGCAGCGACGTCGGTCGCCACAAGCACATTGACCTTGTCCTGCTTGAAGGCCTTGAGCGCGCGCTGGCGCTGCGGCTGCGACTTGTTGCCGTGGATCGCCTCGCTCGAGAAGCCGCGCTTGTTGAGGTTGTCGGAGAGCTTCTGCGCACCCCACTTGGTACGCGTGAAGACGATCGCCTTGGTGACCTCAGGGTCGATCAGGATGTCGTGCAGCTGCTCGACCTTCTCCTGCTTGGAGCCGGCCTGAACGATCGACTGGTGGATGTGATCGTTGGTGGTGTTGGTGCGCACCGAGCAGGTGACCGGGTTGGTCAGCAGATCGTCGATCAGCTTCTGGATGTCCGGAGTGATCGTCGCCGAGAAACAGAGCGTCTGGCGCTCGACGGGGACCTGGTTGCAGAGGAAGGAGACATCTTTGACGAAGCCCATGTCGAGCATGCGATCTGCCTCGTCGAGGATCAACGTGTCGGTGAAGGCGAGATCGAGCTTGCCCTGCTCAACGAGATCCTTGAGCCGGCCCGGCGTGCCGATCACGACGTGCGGCTCCTTGGCGAGCGCCTTGATCTGCGGGTTGATGTTCGTGCCACCGACGCACAGCGCCGAGAAGAGCTTGATGTTCTTCGTGAAGGCGCGGAAGTCGTCCTCGATCTGTGCGGCGAGCTCGCGAGTCGGAGTGATGATCAGAACGTCGTTCTTGCCGTCGGTCTCGAGCAGGTGATCGATCACCGGCAGGATGAACGCGGCGGTCTTGCCGGTGCCGGTGTTGGCGAGTCCGAGTACGTCGCGACGCTCCATCACGGGGCGGATCGCCTCGTCCTGGATCTGGGTCGGAGTCTCGTAGCCACGCGCCTTGACGTTGCGCAGGAGACGCTCGTCGAAACCGAAGTCGTCGAACGTGTGCTTGGCGGTGTAGTCGACCTGCTGGGCCGGTTTGACGTCTTTGTTGACGAACAACGAGGGATCGATCAGCTTCGACTTCTTCTTGTTGCCTGCTGAGCGTCCGCCGCCGTTGCGGCTCGCGTTGTTCGACCCATGACGCGGGTTCTTGGGTTTGTTCGTGTTCTTGTGCGGGTTGTTCTTGCGCGCGCCGGTGTTCTTGCGCGCAGCGTTTGATCGACCGTTGGCCATTTCAAAAGTTCTTTCTGTGATTTGCGCTCAGGATGAGCATTCGTGTGGCTGTCTTTCGTGACCTCACAACGAATCCGGCTTCGGTCTGCCGGCGCAAAGAGATGTCCGGGCGGCTCGCACCGATGGGGGTCGGTGGCCGTCCTTCGAAATTCACCACTACGGGCGGCGCTCCTTGCGCATTGCCCGTCGATGCAATGAGTGTGGCAGGTTCAGGCGGAAATCACGGCGTCGGCTTCGATCTCGACCAGCATCTCCGGGTCGATCAAGGCGCTGACCTCGACCATCGCCATCGCCGGCCTGATCTCACCGAACGTCTCGCCGTGAGCGAGGCCGATCGCCTCCCACTGCGAGATGTCCTTCACGAACACCCGGGTGCGCACGACGTCTTCGAGCGATGCGCCGGCCTTCTCGAGCGCCGCTCCGATGTTGGCGAGCGCCTGGCGCGTCTGCGCGGCGGCATCGCCCGGTCCGACGAGTTCACCGTCAGGACCGGTGCCGGTCGTGCCGGCGACAAACACCATTCCACCGGCGACGACGGCGCGTGAGTAGCCGAGCTTGGGCTCCCAGGGTGAGCCGGTCGAGATGTTCGTGCGCTGTGACATTTGAATTCCCCTCGTGAAGTTGCGGCGCAGAATCTACCCGCGACTCAGCCGAGCCAGCTCTCGGGCAGGAAGTTCTTGTCGGCGCACGCCTTGGCGGCGGCATTGAACGAAGGCAGCCACGGCGTGTCGGAACCGCCCTGCGGATAGGTCACGTCATCGGCAGTGAGGCACTCGTGGTACTTGTGCTGGCCGTAGTAGTAGGCGCCGAGGAAGAGCAGCGCGACGACTGCGGCGATCGCTCCGACCGCAAAGATCGCGCGCGAGACCCGCTGCGCGGAAGTCTTCGTCTTTTGCACTTGCTCTTCCAACGACTGGGGCGGCAGGGGTCGAACCTGCGATCCCGGGACCAAAACCCAGAGCCTTACCACTTGGCTACGCCCCACAGTGCTCGATGATCCGAGCGCGGTGAGATCGTACTTGTGTCGAATCAGTTGAAGCTCGAACCGTCGAGTCCGTGGTGGATCAGCTTGGCGGCGGCCTTCATGTCGGCCTTCGTCAACTTGCGGATCTCGTCGGGGGTGCGTCCGTCGCGCAGGTGGATCACGCCGCGGATCCGCGCGGCGTCCCAGAAGCCGACGAGCGCGACCGCAGCGACGCGAACGTCGGCATCGTACTCGTCGCGCCCGTAGCGCGCCGCGAGTGCCTTCGCGCCCGTGTCGATCAGTCGCTTGGTCGCCGCGTCGCGCGCCGCGGCCAGTGCCGGAGTCTCGGCGATCATCGCCATGAACTTGCCGACCAGATCTGACATCTCGTCGACCGATTCGTGGTGCGCGACCATGTGCTCAATCGTCTCCACCGCCAGCGCAGCCATCGCCGCCGAGGGCGGCTCGGTCGCCCCCGGGCCGAGCACCTCGGCGAGACGCTCGCGCATCGGCTCTTCCTGGTCGAGCGCCAGCGACTCCTTGTTGGGGAAATAGTTGTAGACCGTCTTTTCCGAGACACCGCAGGCCTCGGCCACGTCGGCCACACGCACATTGTCGAAGCCCTCTGCGAGGAACATCTGGGTCGCGACATCAGAGATGTGCTGTCGCGTCTCGCGCTTCTTGCGCTCACGTAGTCCGGGTTCGGCCATACAAATAGTTTAGCGACAGTATTTTTACATTCGCTGTAGATATGTGTTACAGTGACTGTATGAATTTGAACTCCGACATAGCCATCCAGGCCGAAGGGCTGACCAAGCGCTTCGGCGACTTCACGGCTGTGGACGCGATCGACCTCTCCACCTCCCCCGGGCAGGTGCTCGCGATCCTCGGCCCCAACGGCGCCGGCAAGACAACCACCGTGCGCATGATCACCACGCTCTCAGCACCAACCGCCGGCACTGCGGCGGTCTTCGGCCACGACGTCGTCCGCGAGGCCGACACCGTTCGCCAGATCACCTCGCTCACCGGCCAGTTCGCCGCGCTCGAGGACAACATGACCGCGCGCGAGAATCTCATGCTGATGGCGCAGCTGCGCGGCTATCACCGCGCTGCAGCCAAGCGGATCGTCGAGGCGCTGATCGAGCGTTTCGACATCGGCGAGTTCCGCGACAAGCTGGTCAAGGACGTCTCCGGCGGTCAACGCCGGCGCATCGACCTCGCAGCCAGCATGGTCGTCGAGCCGAAACTGCTCGTGCTCGACGAGCCGACGACCGGCCTCGACCCGCGCAGCCGCCAGACCGTCTGGACGACCGTGCGTGAACTCGTTGACCGCGGCGTGACCGTGCTGCTCACCACGCAGTACCTCGAAGAGGCCGACGCGCTCGCCGACTCGATCGTGATGATCGACCGCGGCCGTACCGTGGCCACCGGCACGCCGCGTGACCTCAAAGCCGAGCTCGGCGGGCAGCGCGTCGACATCGTCACTGTCGATCAGGCTGGGCTCGCGACGCTCTCGACCGCCCTCGGATCGAAGTGGGACATCGCGACCGCGGCCGAGCGTCGCACGATCTCGATTCCCGCAAACGACGAACTCACGGATCTCGCCAGCGTCACCGCCGCTGTGCAGGAGAGCGGAGTCGCGATCGACGAGATCGCGCTGCGCCGTCCGACGCTCGACGACGCCTTCCTCGCGCTGACCGGCCACGTGGCCGAGGACACGGAGGAGGCAGCATGAACGCCCAGACCGCTTACGCAGGTGGCGAAACCCTGCCTGCCCGTCCCGCTCCGGCCTTCCGCTTCTGGCGCGAGACCGGACTGCTCGTCGCACGCGGAATCCGCATGATCCCGCGCGTACCCGAGCGCCTCTCCGACGTGACGATCCAGCCGGTGATGTTCACCCTGCTGTTTCTCTACGTGTTCGGCTCCGCGATCAAGATCCCGGGCATGAGTTACCAGGACTTCCTGCTTCCCGGCATCATCGCCCAGTCGGTCGGCTTCGGTGTGATCGGCGCCGCCACCGCGACGGCAACCGACTTCGCGAGCGGCGTGATCGATCGATTCAGATCGCTCCCGGTGGTGCGCATGTCGGTGCTCACCGCGCAGGTGATCGGGCAGGTGCTCGAGCAGATCATCGGCATCTCGATCGTCATCGCGATCGGCCTGATCTGCGGCTGGAGTCCGGAGGTCGGAATCGGGGGCGCACTGCAGATGGCCGGACTGATCCTGATCGGCCTGTTCTCGTTCACGATCGTCGGCACAACCCTCGGCATGGCCGTGCGCAGCGCCGACGCCGCCCAGGGCATCGGCTTCGCGATCGTGCTCCCGCTGACCTTCATGGCCGGAACGTTCGTCCCGATAGAGACGATGAAGGCGATCCCCAAGTGGATCGGCGAGCACAACCCCGTCTCGGCCTTCGTCGCCGCGATCCGTCAGGTCTCACAGGGCACGCAGGCCCACGGCTCGTGGCAGCTCGAGCACCCGGTGCCGGCGATGCTGATCTGGTGCGCGATCGCCGTGATCGTCTGCCTCCCGATCGCCCTGCACAAGTTCAAGAACTCCGACTGACCCACACACCCGACTGGCTTCCTCAAAGGTTTGATGAGGAATCCACTGGCTTCCTCAGTGAATCCTTGAGGAAGCCAGTGGGTTCCTCACTCGGACCTTGAGGAAGCCACTGGGTTCCTCATTGAAAGGCTGAGGAAGCCAGCCTTGGGATTCGGCGAGGCACTAGTCTCGCCCGCGGGGGGATCACTTCATACGGAGGATCCAGATGGACGTCAAGGAGTACATGGGGTTCGACGCGACCGGGCTCGCTGAGCTGGTCGCGCAGAAGCAGGTCACACCAGCCGAGCTGCTGGAGGCCGCGCGCGCTCGCGCGGCAGAGGTCAACGGCAAGCTGAACGCGATCGTGATCGACATCGAGCGCGAGGCCGACGCGCAGGCCTCCGGCGAACTGACCGGCCCCTTCGCCGGTGTCCCGTTCCTGATCAAGGACCTGATGCAGGAATACAAGGGCTACCCCACCACGTACGGCTCGCGCGCCCTGAAGAACTGGGTCGCCGACGAGCACGCGCTGGTCACCGAGCGCTTCCTCCAGGCCGGCCTCGTGATCTTCGGCAAGACCGCCACTCCCGAGTTTGGCGCCAAGGGCATCACCGAATCTGAGCTGTGGGGGCCATGCCGCAATCCGTGGGACACCTCGCGCACGCCAGGCGGATCCTCGGGCGGATCAGCCTCGGCAGTCGCCGCCGGCATCGTGCCCGCGGCCGGCGCCAACGATGGCGGCGGATCGATCCGCATCCCGGCCGGCTGCAACGGGCTGGTCGGCCTGAAGCCAAGTCGTGGCCTTGCGCCCTACGGCCCGCAGACCAACGAACCGATGTTCGGCATGGCCGTGCAGGGCGTGGTCGCAAAGTCCGTGCGCGACAACGCAGGGATCTTCGACGCGATCGTCGGCCGCACACCGCTGGCCGACTATGACGGCGCACTGCCCTCCGGCCCATTCGCCGAGATGATCAAGTCGGCGCCCGGCAAGCTGAAGATCGGCTTCTCGGCGAAGTCCGCGATCACACGGACTCCAGATCCAGAGGCGGTGAAAGCGCTCGAGTCGACGGCTCAGCTACTCACCGAACTCGGACATGAGGTCGAGGAGATCGACCCGCCCTACGACGACAAGGCCCTGGCCGAGGATTTCCTGACGATCTGGTTTGCGCAGTGCGCGGCTGAGGTCGAGATGGCGCGCGAGGAGACCGGCGCGACCTACAAGGACTTCGAGGCCGACACGCTGGCTATGGCCGAGATCGGCCGCGCCAACGGGATCGTCGCCGCCGCAAAGTCTCTGGCCCGCACGGTCGAGTACACGCACGCGGTCTCGAAGTTCTACGAGCGCTACGACTACTTCCTCACACCGACGATCGCGCGCAAGCCGGTCAAGATCGGCGAACTCGACACGGCACCCTCACTGCAGAAGGCGGCCCGCGTGATCCACCGGACTCACGGCGGCAAGCTGATGCTGAAGACCGGCATCATCGAGCAGATGATCGAGGACAACCTCGGCTGGGTGCCCTACACCCAGATGGCCAACCTGACCGGCCGACCGGCGATCAATGTCCCGGTCTACTGGACCGACGACGGCCTGCCGCTCGGCGTGCAGTTCAACGGCGCGCTGGGCTCGGATGGAGCGCTGCTCCAGCTTGCGGCACAGCTCGAGCAGGCGCGACCTTGGGCGCAGCGTTTCCCGGCGCAGCCTTCCTGAGTCGATGGCCCTGCGTCGCGCAGTCCCGGTCGTCACCGTCACGGATCTCCCGCGCGCTGTCGCCGAGTACCGCGCGGCGCTCGGCCTCGAAGTGCTGATGGATCACGGTTGGATCGTCACGCTCGGATCCGGCCGCGACGCACAGTTCAGCCTGATCGACCGTGACGCGACAGCAGGCACGAACCCATCACTGTCGCTTGAGGTGGACAACGTCGATGCGGCCCATGCCGCCGTTGCATCCTCGAGATTCGAGGTCGTTCACCCGCTGAGCGACGAAGCGTGGGGCGTCAGACGATTCTTCTTCCGCGACCGTGATGGCAACGTCGTCAACGTACTCAGTCACGCGACAGAAAGCGACCTCCCGTAGGGTGGAACGATGGAACTCCTCGGACTACGCACCACGATCTACCCGACCGACGACCTCGTCCAGAGCGTCAAGTACTTCAACGAGCTGCTCGGCAAGCAGCCGTACTTCGATGAACCGTTCTACGTCGGCTACGACGTCGGCGGGTACGAGCTCGGAATCGACCCGAACTCGGATGTCTCCGACGGGGTGCAGTCCTACTGGGGCGTCGCCGACATCGTCGTGGCAGCTGAGGAGCTGATCGCCTCAGGTGCGACCGTCGTCTCCGAGGTCAACGACACCGGCGAGGGCATCAAGGTCGCGCAGTTCCGTCTGCCGACGGGCGACCTGTTCGGACTGATCGAAAACCCTCACTTCAAGCTCCCGTAGTCGACTCTCCGGCGAGCTCCCGCCGCGTCGCCGCGCCGAGCGGGCAGAAGATCCCGTGCAGCGAACGAGTCGACGCAGCGCCGGCAGTCGTGCCGTCGCGCCGCTGGCTGGCTCCCACGAAGTCACGGCACATGTAGCGCTTGGCGTTGTCCTTGCCGACGGCCTTCGTGGGCCCGGGCAGCCCACCTTTGGGGCGCTTCTTGTGGTAGCGCTGATCGAGCCAGACGTCGGCGAGCTTGGTGATCCGTACGCGATAGTGATCGGCCTCGGTCTGGTTTGTCGCGCCCCACTTGACTCCGCGCTGTTCGTAACGCATCATCACCTTCACGATGCGCGCGGCAGTCTGTTTGCGTGTGTACCCGCGACTCAAACGACCGACATCGGCCGGCGAGAAGCCCATGTTGCGAGCTCGCGCGTAGTCCCATGGGTTCATCCCGAAGATCTCGCGCGCGTTCTGGCGGATCGACGGATTGTGGAACCAGTGGAAGAAGACGTGCTGAGCGAGATGGCCCTGCGTGAGCAGGCGGCCGGTGCGCTCGAGCAGGACCTTGCGCGTGGAGGCGGTAGTTGCGGGTTTCACCGCAAGCGAATCCGCCAGAGTCTGTTTCGGATCGAGGCCTTTGTGCCTGAGCAGCCCGCCGAGCGTGTGGTGGTCGTCGTCCTGCAGCCAGTCGAACAGTTCGGTCTGCCTGATTCCGGTCTGCTCGTAGAAGCTCGGCATGTCCACCGGATTCCAGTGGTACATCACCCAGCGCTCGCAGGGAAGCCAGCGGTCGCCCGCAGATTTCGGAGCGAGTGAATCCTTTGCGGTCGCGTGGGCGGCAAAGACGACTGATGAAGCGCAGATCAGCGCGATGAGCGAAGCCAGACGAGCAAGTCGAGCCATCGGGAAAATCCCTCCTGAGCAGTTCCAGAGGACGCCGAGCAGCGTCAACCATGCAAACGCCACCGCCGTCGAAAAGTTGCGCTAGCGGTACTCAGGATTCGACGCGCCCGGTCCCTCAAAATCAAACCGCGCGCCCTTGTCCCATTCAGCAGCCTGGTTGCCGTAGGCCGGGATTCCGCCGGCCGCCTTCAGCATCCGTGCAAGATGCATCAGATTCCATGTCATGAAGGTCGTGTTCCGGTTGGTGAAGTCGTTGTCCAGCCCGCCGCCTTCAGCATCGAGATACGACGGCCCCGGCCCGGCCTCACCGATCCAGCCGGCATCGGCCTGCGGCGGGATCACGTAGCCGACGTGCTGGAGCGAATAGAGAATGTTCATCGCGCAGTGCTTGATGCCGTCCTCGTTGCCCGTGATCAAGCAGCCGCCGACGCGGCCGTAGTAGGCCCACTGGCCGTCGTCGTTGCGCTCGCCGGAGTGCGCGTAGAGCCGCTCGATGATCTTCTTCATCTCTGAAGAGTTGTCGCCGAGCCAGATCGGGCCGGCCAGCACGAGAATGTCCGCGCCGAAGACCATCGGCCAGAGGTCGACCCATTCGTCGCGCTCCCAGCCATGCTCGCGCATGTCGGGGTAGACGCCGACAGCAATGTCGTGGTCGATCGAGCGCAGCTCGGTGACCTTCACGCCGTGCTTCTTCATGATGCCGGCCGAGATGTCGATCAGGCCCTGGGTGTTTGAGACCTCGGGCGACTTCTTCAGTGTGCAGTTGATGAAGGTCGCCGAGAGGTCGGAGAAATCGAGACTGATGTCGGGCATGGCTCCTACTTCTTCGTGAGTTTGAAGGAATAGGTCTTGGTCGCGATGGCACCACTGGTGAGCGTGACCCGCGCAGTCAGCGCGTAGCTGCCGACAGGCAGCGTCTTTTTGAGCTTGTACTTCCAGCTGGTCGATCCGGCAACTTTCAAGTAGCGAGGCGACCGGCACTTGCCCTTCTTCGCCGAGCTGTTCTTGAACTTCGCCTTCGAACTGCTCAGCCACGCACACTTCTTGTGTTTCTTGAGCAATTTCGAGTCCTTGCGCTGCAGCGCGATCTCGACCTTCGCAATCGAGCCGGCTGGGCCGGCGGTTCCGGAGATGGCTTTCAGCTTCGATGTCTTCAGCGACTTCTTCGCCGGAGTCGAGATCTTCACCGTCGGAGTCAACACAGGCAAGGTCGAGATCGGGTCGTCTGCGGTGAGGAGTCGCATCAGGGTGGTCTCGGTCTGGCCGGTGCGGCGCACGCTCACGACGAGCTTCCCATCGGGCTGGAGCGCAATTCGATCGGCGGCGTATGCAGCGGGGTCGACGACGCCGTCGTTGCCGAAGCTCGTGTCGGGCGAACCGTCGGAGTTGAAACGTCCGACGAAACCTGTGTTGCTGTCCACTCCGGACATGCCAGCGAGAATCTTGCCGTTGGGTTGGACGGCGAGGTCGTAGATGGCGCTCCCGCCGCCCCCGATTCGGTCAATCTTCAACCCGCCTGAGCCGAACGAAGGATCGAGTGCGCCGGTCGCTGTGTAGCGCGCCAATCCGTAGTAGCCCGGATTCGGCAGCGGCGCGTTCTGGTATCCGCCGGCGATGAATCCACCGGCGGGGTCGGCAACGACCGCCTTGATCTCGCCGAGCCTTGTGTTGTCAGTCGACCAGAGGTAGGTAACTACACCCGGTGTCGGGGAGAGATTGCCTACACCACCGGTGAACGACGTGTCCAGGGTGCCGTCCTCCTTGATCCGCACCACCGTCGGCTGAGTGATCGTCGGTCCGCTCCCCGGCAGCAAGCGGCCGCCGATCGCATAGCCACCGTCGCCGGGGACGTCTGCGATCGACCAGAAGTCGAGATCTGTAGTGGTGAACACCTGACTGAACTTGCCATCGCCCGAGAAGCTCGTGTCCCACGTGCCATCAGGGTTGAGTCGGCCCACGGATAGATTCGCGTGCCCGGAGTACTCGCTGTCGCCGGCCATCACGATCTTGCCCGATGGCTCGACGATCAAGTCGCGAAGGACTTCACTCGGGTTCGGCGGACCCGGAGGCCCGACCGTGAGCATCAGGATCCCGTTACCGGCAGAGTCGCCGTCGAATCCCGTATCGAGCTGCCCGCTCGGGGTGAAGCGAATCACCGCGAACACTCCGGGCGTCGTGGCCGGCGTCGGGTAGACCCGCGCACCAACGACCACCGAGCCATCGGGCTGCACGCCGACGCCGGCCACGACGTTGATCGCGAATCCCGTCGGTATCTCGGCCGTCGCGAGTCCACCGTCGCCGAATGAGGTGTCGGTCGAACCGTCGGCATTGAAGCGCTGGACCATCACTCGGTACACCCCGCCGTCGTTGCGCGAGGCGGCGGCGACGATCTGACCCGTTGGACTCAGGGCGATGTCGTAGGCAACGCTCCCGGGGTAGGTCGTATTGATCGGCGCGGTCGCAAACCCGCCGATTCCGAATGACGTATCGAGCGCGCCCGGAGCGGCCGAAACCCCGGACGCGCAGGCAAGCAGCAGAAGAATGGTGAGAAGCGGCGCTCTGAAAAGTCGGTACATCCCAATAGTTCTACAGCAACGGGCCGCGCGAAAGTAGGATGATCGGCCATGACTCCGGTTGGCGCAGTGGCGATCATGGCGGGCGGCAAGGGCACCCGCATGCAATCCCAGCTCACGAAGGTCCGCCACCCGGTGGCCGGCCTGCCGATGCTGGTCTACCCCGTGCTCGCCGCTCAGCACGCCGGGGCCGAAAAGACAATCGTCGTCACCGGACCCGACGACGACTTCGCCGACATCCTTCCCGAGGGCGCGATCACCGCAATCCAGCATGAGGCCAATGGCACCGGCGACGCGATCAAATCTGCAGAGTCAGCGATCGGCGACGCCGCCCAGGTGCTCGTGCTCTCCGGCGATGTGCCGTTGATCGATTCGGACTTCGTCGCGGGCCTCGCCGAGGCACAGAGCGAATCCGGTGCGGCGATGGTCGTAGCCACCGCGCGTCTCGAAGATCCGACCGGTTACGGCCGCGTCGTACGCGGTGCCGATGGCGCGGTGCAGAAGGTCGTCGAGACCAAGGCCGACGGCGACGCCACCGACGAAGAACTACTGATCGATGAGGTCAATGCCGGCATCTACGCATTCGATCGTGAGAAGCTTTTCTCGGCGCTCGCCGAGGTCAAGAGCGACAACGCCCAGGGCGAGTACTACCTCCCCGACGTCATGCCGATCCTGCTCGCCCGCGGCGAGACCGTGATCGCCTTCGAACTCGATTCGCCGGAGCTGATGCTCGGCGTCAACGACCGGGTCGACCTCGCTGAAGTCCAGCAATTGATGAATGCGCGGATCGTCGCCGACCACCAGCTCGCGGGAGTCACCGTGACCGACCCGGCCTCCACTTGGATCGAGGCCCCGGTCGAGATCGGCCAGGACACCGTGATCGAGCCCGGCACCTATCTGCGCGGGATCACGACGATCGGAGAGCGCGCGACGATCGGTCCGCAGGCGACGATCGCCCATTGCGAGGTCGGCGACGAGGCGACGATCCTCCACTCATACCTCGTGCAGGCGCGCGTCGGCGGCGGCGCCAGCGTCGGCCCGTTCGCCTACCTGCGCCCGGATGCCGAGCTGCAGGAAGGAGCCAAGGCCGGCACCTTCGTCGAGATCAAGAACTCTGTCGTCGGACCCGGCGCGAAGGTCCCCCACCTCTCTTACATCGGCGACGCCGACATCGGTGAGGGGGCCAATCTCGGAGCCGCGACGATCACCGCCAACTACGACGGCAAGAACAAGCACCGCACGACGATCGGACGCGGCGTGCGCACCGGCGTGGACACAACGCTCGTCGCCCCAGTCACTGTCGGCGATGGTGCCTACACTGGAGCAGGAAGTGTGATCACCAGGGACGTGGACGCCGACGCACTCGCCGTGGCCCGCGCCCGACAGAAGAACATCGCGGATTACGCAAGACGTAAATCGTGAGCAGGAAGGCCTGAATCCCCCGTCATGGAGCCCACGACGATGACCAACCCGCCTGAGACGGAGCCGCGTGCTCTGAAGACCGAGATCACAGACGGCAACAAGCGCATGATGGTCGTCTCCGGACGTGCCACCCAGGAGCTGGCCGGTCGGATCGCGGATCGTCTCGGCGTCGGTCTCTCACCGGTCACGCTCAAAACCTTCTCCAACGGCGAGGTCTACGCACGCTTCGAAGAATCCGTGCGCGGCGCCGACGTCTTCATCGTTCAGTCGACCTGCGGCAACGAGGCCGCCGGGATCAACGCCAACGACGCCCTGATGGAACTGCTCGTGATGATCGACGCCGCAGTCGGCGCCTCGGCTCACCGCGTGATCGCCGTGACACCTTGGTACGGCTACTCGCGCCAGGACAAGAAATCCGCGCCGCGCGAGCCGATCACCGCACGCCTCGTCGCAAAGATGCTCGAGGGCGCCGGCGCCGACCGCGTGCTCTCGATGGATCTCCACGCCGGTCAGGTCCAGGGCTTCTTCCAGAAGCCGCTCGACCACATGACGGCGATGCCGATCCTCACGCAGTACATCAAGGACCAGCACATCGGCGATGACCTCGTGGTCGTCTCGCCGGACGCCGGCCGCGTGAAGCTGGCGAAGAAGTTCGCGCAGAAGCTCAACGCCGAGCTGGCGATCCTCAACAAGGAGCGCCCGGCCCACCAGGTCGCCGAGATCGGCTACGTGATCGGTGATGTCAAGGGCAAGACGGCGATCCTCGTCGACGACATGATCGACACCGCCGGCACGCTGTGCGCCGCGG
>JASGFX010000033.1:0-30239 GCA_047605325.1 Solirubrobacterales bacterium
CTCTTGGTCGTGGCCATCAACCGGTCGGCGACCACGTTCGATTCGCCACCGACGGGCATCGTCACGGCGCCGTCAGCCACCCAGCCGCCGAGCGTGACGCCGATGTCGATGCAGAGGGTGTCGCCAGATTCGAGCACCTCGGCGCCGGGAATCCCGTGCACGACCATGTCGTTGTTCGAGATGCAGATCGATCCGGGAAATCCGCGAAAACCCTTGAAGGTCGGAATCCCCCCGGCCTTGCGGATGAAGTTCTCGACCACGGTGTCGACCTCTTTGGTCGTGACGCCGGGCTGCGCGGCCTCGACCGCGAGCTTGACCGCCTCGGCGTGGACGGCGCCCGCAGCGGCCATCTGGTCGAGCTGTTCTGGAGTCTTGAGGTTGATCACGCCTGAGTACACGGTTGGCAGTCGGTCGCCGGGGTCAGAGCGTGTCTTCGAGCCGCACGGTGGCGACGAGCGCGCGGATGTGGCGGTAGACCTCGTCGGGCTCGCGAGTGCCGTCAATCCGGCGCACGAGCGCCTTGTTCTCGGTGTTCTGGGCCTCGTAGAAGCCGATCACCGGGGCGGTCTGGTCGTGGTAGACCTTGAGGCGATTGGCGATCGTCTCGGGCTTGTCGTCGTCGCGCTGGATCAGCTTGGTGCCGTCGATGTCGTCGACACCCTCGTGCTTGGGCGGGTCGTACTTGATGTGGTACGTGCGGCCGGTCGTGGGATTGACGCGGCGACCGGAGAGGCGATCGATCAGCTCGTCGTCCGGCACTTCGATCACGACCACTGCCGTGAGTTTGCGGCCGGCGGCGGTGAGGCCTTTTTCGAGCGCCTCGGCCTGCGGCACGGTGCGCGGAAAGCCGTCAAGGATGAAACCTTCCTTCGCGTCGTCCTCGGTGAGGCGACCGATGATCAGGTCGACGACGAGGTCGTCTGGGAGCAACTCACCCTTGTCCATGTACTCCTTGGCCTTGGCGCCGAGCTCAGTGCCCTCCTTGACGTTGGCGCGCAGAATGTCGCCGACGGAGATGAAGGGAAGGGAGAAATCCTTGATCAGGCGTGACGCCTGGGTGCCCTTGCCGGCGCCCGGAGGCCCGACGAGTACCAAGTTCAGTTCAGCGGCCATGAGGTCGGTGAGGTTAGCCGACCGGCCAATTCCGCCTGTTGCGTCTCGTCGGGCGTATCCCGCAAACAAGCGGCCGAAATGCCAAACATCCGCCCAGTCGGGCGGATGTTTGGAAAGAATCTGGCTATCGAACGTCGCCCGGAGCGAATCCGCCGGGACGTCGGAGCTAGTTGAGGAAGCCCTCGTAGTTACGCATCTGGAGCTGCGCCTCGAGCTGCTTCATCGTGTCCAGCGCCACACCGACGGTGATCAGGATCGAGGTGCCGCCGAAGTAGAAACCGGCGTTCGTCTGGTTGATCAGGATCATCGGGAAGGCGGCGACGGCTGCCAGGTAGAGCGCGCCGGGGAAGGTCAGGCGAGCGAGGATGCGGTCGAGGTACTCGGCCGTCGGCAGGCCCGGACGCACGCCCGGGATGAATCCGCCGTACTTCTTCAGGTTGTCGGCCTGCTCACGCGGGTTGAACGTGACCGCGGTGTAGAAGTAGGTGAACATGATGATGAAGAGGCATTCGCCGATGATGTAGGCGGTGCCGTTCGGGCTGAAGAAGTTGGCGATGTCCTGCGCCCACGGGGTCTGGATCAGCGTCGCGATGGTGGGCGGGAAGGCCATGATCGAGGCGGCGAAGATGATCGGGATGACGCCGGCCATGTTCACGCGCAGCGGAAGGTAGGTTGATCCGCCTTGGGTCATCTTGCGGCCGACCTGGCGCTTGGCGTACTGCACCGGGATGCGGCGCTGGCCTTCCTGGATGAAGACGACGGCGACGATCACGCCGATCGCGATGAACGGCATCATCAGCTTGAAGATCTGGTCCGTGCTGTTCCACCACGAGGACACACCGCCGGGCAGGCCGGAGACGATCGAGGCGAAGATCAGCAGTGAGATTCCGTTGCCGATGCCGCGCTGGGTGATCAGCTCGCCGATCCACATCAGCAGCACGGTGCCCGCGGTGAGGCAGGTGGCGATGAGAAGAAGGTTGCCGAACTTGTCGTTCGTGATGACCGAGTTGTCCTGGCTCTTGAACAGCATCACGTAACCGATCGCCTGCGCCATCGCGAGGCCGACCGTGAGGTAGCGCGTGTATTGCGTGATCTTCTGCTGCCCGACCTCGCCCTCACGCGCGAGCTGCTCAAGGGTCGGCGAGACCACGGTGAGCAGCTGCAGGATGATCGACGCGGTGATGTACGGCATGATCCCCAGGGCGAACAGCGAGAGTCGCGAGAGGCTGCCGCCGGAGAAGAGGTTCAGGAAACCGAGGATGTTGCCGCTGTCGAACTGGCCCTGGAAGCTCTTCAGCGCGTCGACGTCGACTCCCGGTGACGGGATGTACGAACCGACGCGGTAGATCAGCAACATCGCAGCGACGAATGCGATCTTCTTGCGGATCTCCGGTGTGCGAAAAGCGTTGGCGAGTGTCTGCAACATAGCGGCGTGCGCCCTCCCCCAGGGCGAAATCAGTTTAGGACTCGATCACCGTGCAGGTGCCGCCTGCAGCCTCGATCTTGCGCTGGGCCTCGGCCGAGAACTTCGCGGCCGTGACGTCGAGCTTGACGTCGATCTCGCCGCGACCGAGGATCTTGATCGCGATGTTCTTGCGCGTCGCAAGACCCTTCGCGGCCAGCGTCTCGGCGTTGACGGTGTCGCCGGCCTTGAACAGGCGCGCGAGGTCGTCGACGTTGACGGGCTGAGTGTGCGTGCGGAAAGGCTCGATCGGCATCGAGGTCTTCTTGGTCGCACCACGCAGCTTGCGCATGCGCATGTGGATCGGGGTCTGGCCACCTTCGTAGGCGGGGCCTGGCTTGCCGCCCGAGCGCGAACCCTGGCCCTTGTGGCCACGGCCCGAAGTCTTGCCGGTGCCCGAACCATGGCCACGACCGACGCGCTTGCGCGCTTTGGCCTGCTGCGGTGCGGGTGAAAGGTTGTTGGTGCCGACGGTCTTCTCGTCGGATTTCTTGGCCTCGGCCATCGTGTCAGTTCTCCTCGACCACGATCAGGTGACGCACGCGGTGAAGCATGCCGCGGATCTCCGGGGAGTCCTTGACCTCGTTCGTGGAATCGATCTTTCCAAGCTTCAGTGAGCGCAGGGTCTCACGCTGTGCGTGATTCGCGCCGTTCTTGCTCTTGACCTGCTTGATCTTCAGCGTGCTGGCCATTGTCACTTGCTCTCCTCGGCGGCTTCTTCTGCTGCGGCCTCGGCGTCTTCGAGCGCCTCCTCGGCGACTTCGACGGCAGCTTCCGCAACGGCATTGTCTTCCGCGGCGAGCTCGGCCTCGGCCTCTGCGACCTCGGCGGCCTCGATCGCGACCTCGGCTGCTTCGGCAGCGGTCTCAGCGTCGCCCTCAGCGGCGGCGGCTTCAGCGATCTCCTCGGCGACCTCGGCGACGGCGGCCGCGTCTTCGGCGGCTTCGGCCTCTTCGACCGCAGCCGTCTCGGCCTCAACCGCGACCTCGAGCGCTGCCTCGGCGACGGCCTCGTCGGCCTCGATTTCGGCGGCGGCTTCGTCTTCGACGTTCTTGCGCTTCGGCGGCTCGACTCCGAGCACCTCGTGGACACTCAGACCACGAGCGCGAGCGACGTCCTCGGGGCGGCGCAGCGACTGCAGTGCGTCGACCGTTGCCTTGACGAGGTTGATCGGGTTCTGAGAACCGAGCGACTTCGAAAGAATGTCGTGGACTCCGGCGAGCTCGAGCACAGCGCGGACACCACCACCGGCGATCACTCCGGTACCGGCGGATGCCGGCTTGAGCAGGACCTGGCCCGAGCCGAAGCGGCCGAGCGTGCGGTGCGTGATCGTCGACTTGTACTTCGGGACTTCGAAGAGGTTCTTCTTGGCCTGCTCGACACCCTTCTGGATCGCGATCGGCACTTCGTTGGCCTTGCCGTAGCCGATGCCGACGATCGACTTCTCGTCACCCACCACGACCAGGGCCGTGAAGGAGAAACGACGTCCACCCTTGACCACCTTGGCCACGCGGTTGATGTCGACGACGCGCTCCTGGAGGTCCAGGCCGTCGGCGGAAACGTTCGTGATGCGGTGCTTTACAGCCATGAAATCCTTGCTCGTCCTTCTAGACCGTGAGTCCGCCCTCGCGGACACCTTCGGCGAACGCCTTGACGCGTCCGTGGTACAGGAAACCGTTGCGGTCGAAGACCGCGCTTTCGATGCCGGCGGCCTTCGCGCGCTCGGCCAGAAGCTCACCGGCCTTGGTCGCCTGCTCGGCGCCCGAGAGCTTCTTCAGTGCGTCCTCGGTCCAGTTGACCGAAGCGACCGTTTTGCCGGCGGTGTCGTCGATCAGCTGAGCTGAGACGCCACGGTTTGAGCGGACCACGGAAATGCGCGGACGCTCGGCGGTGCCGGAAATCTTTGCGCGCACACGGCGCTTGCGGCGCGTGCGGCGCTCGTTCTTGATGCGCGTCGTCGTCTGGCTCATGCGCGCTTACCAACCTTCCTCTGGACGTGCTCGCCCTTGTAACGAATGCCCTTGCCCTTGTAGGGCTCCGGCGGGCGCGTCTTGCGGATCTGAGCGGCGATCTCGCCGACCTTCTGGCTGTCCGCGCCGGAAACGATTACCTGCGTCGGCTGCGGCGTCTCGATCGTCACGCCCTCCGGCGGCTCGATCACGACGGGGTGCGAGTAACCGACGAGCAGCTCGATGTTCTTGCCCTTCATCGAGGCGCGGTAACCGACACCCTGAATCTCGAGTTCCTTCGAGTAGCCGTTGGCGCAGTTGTTGACCATGTTGGCCACCAGCGCGCGCACGAGTCCGTGCTTGGCCTTGTGCTCCTTCGAGTCGGACGGACGGGTGACGACCAGGGTGTCCTGGTTCTGCTCGACGAGGATCGCCGGGTCGAAGCTCTGCGAGAGCTCGCCCTTGGGACCCTTGACGGTCACGTTGCCCTTCTCAAGTTCGATCGCGACACCCTCGGGGATCTGGATCGGCTGAACACCAATGCGACTCATGGCTACCAGACCTCCGCCCAGATCTCGCCGCCGAGACCCTTCTTGGTGGCCTCGTGGCCGGTCATCACGCCACCGCTGGTGGACATGATCGTGGTGCCCATGCCACCGAGGACACGCGGGATGTCCTGTTTGGCGACGAACACGCGGCGTCCGGGCTTGCTGATGCGCTTGAGGCCGGAGAGCACCGGGCGACGGTCGTCGTCGTAACGCAGGCGGACCGTGAGGCTCTCGCCCGGGACGTCGACGGCCGGGGCCGTTGCGTACTCCTGGATGTAGCCCTGCTCCTTGAGCACACGGGCGATCTCGACCTTCGTCTTCGAGGACGGAAGGGAGATCTCGTCGTGGCCGACGAGCAGCGCATTGCGGATGCGCGTGAGGAAATCTGCGATCGGGTCGTTCGTAGTCATGTGATTACCAGCTGCTCTTGGTCATGCCGGGGATGTAGCCCTGGTGCGCCAGCTCGCGCAGGCAGATGCGGCAGATGCCGAACTTCCTGTACACCGAGCGCGGACGGCCGCAGCGGTTGCAACGGGTGTATTCGCGCGTCGAGTACTTCTGCGGGCGGGACTGCTTGACCTTGAGTGACGTTTTTGCCATGTCTCTAAGTGGTTCTTTCGTTTCTTGCTTATGCCGCGACGGCTTCGGTCTGCTGTTCGGTCTTGCGGAACGGGAAGCCGAAGGCGTCGAGCAGCGCCTTGGCCTGCTCGTCGGTCTTGGCGGAAGTGGTGATGATCACGTCGAGACCACGGGTCTGGTCGATCTCGTCGTAGTCGATCTCCGGGAAGATGATCTGCTCGCGCACGCCCATCGCGTAGTTTCCGCGACCGTCGAACGACTTCGGGTTGAGGCCACGGAAGTCGCGGATGCGCGGGACGGCGATCGAGATCAGGCGGTCGAGGAACTCGTACATGCGGGCATCGCGCAGGGTCACGGCGACGCCGACGGGCATGCCGTCACGCAGCTTGTAGGTCGCGATCGACTTGCGCGCGCGGCGGACGTTCGGCTGCTGGCCGGCGATCTGCGCGAGCTGGGTCTGGGCGGCCTCGAGCAGCTTCTTGTCCTGCTTGGCCTCGCCGACACCCATGTTGAGCACGATCTTCTCGATGCGCGGAACCTCCATGATGTTCTCGAGGCCGAGCTGCTCCTTGAGCGCAGGACGGATCTCCTCGAAGTACTTGATCTTGAGGCGAGCCGGCGGCGCGGGCTTGGAAGTCGTGGTGTTTTCTGCGTCTGCGTGCATAAGTAGTCGTTACTGCTTTACGTATCTAGTCCAGCTTCTGGCCGGAGCGGGCTGAGCGGCGCGAACGGGCGCCGTCTTCACGGACAACGCGGACGCGGGTGGCCTTGTTGTCCTTCGGGTCGACCAGGGCGACGTTCGAAACGTGGATCGGACCCTCGCGCTCGATGATACCGCCCGTGTTGGCATTGCCCTGGTTGGTGTTGCGCATCTGCGCGATGCGGTTGCTGACCTTCTGAATCATCGCACCCTCGACGAACACGCGGTTCTTCTCGTGGTCGACGCGGATGACCTCTCCGATGTGGCCCTTGTCCTTGCCGGACAGCACGACCACACGGTCGCCGCGGCGGACCTTCTTGGAGCCGGCGTTGCGCTTGTAGCTCTTGAGCTTGCGTGCCATGTCTAGAGCACCTCCGGGGCGAGCGAGATGATCTTCATGAAGTTGCGCTCACGCAGCTCACGCGCGACCGGGCCGAAGATGCGCGTGCCGCGCGGGTTGTTCTGGGTGTCGATGATCACGGCAGCGTTCTCGTCGAAGGCGATGTACGTGCCGTCATCACGGCCGAACTCCTTCTTCGTGCGAACGACGACGGCCGTCACGACCTCGCCCTTCTTGACCGAGCCGTTCGGAGCGGCCTGCTTGACGGTCGCGGTGATCGTGTCGCCCACACCCGCGTAGCGGCGGCGGCTGCCACCACGGACACGAATGCAGAGGATCTCGCGTGCGCCGGTGTTGTCGGCGACCTTGAGGCGGGATTCGTTCTGGATCACTTGGCACGCTCCACAATCTCGACCAGGCGCCAGCGCTTGGTCTTGCTCAGCGGGCGCGACTCGATAACGCGGACGGTGTCGCCCTCGTTGGCGTCGTTGCGCTCGTCGTGAGCGGTCAGCTTCTTGGAGTGACGGACGACCTTCTTGTAGATGCGGTGCGCTTCCTGCACCTCGATCTCGATCGTGATCGTCTTGTCGGTCTTGCTCGAGACAACCGTGCCCTGCTGGACCTTCTTGCGACCCGGCTCCTTGACGGCGGCGGGAGTGCCCTCGCGCGGACCGGCGGCCTTGTGCTCCTCGCGGAGCTTGGCGCGGTGCGCACGGCGCTGCACGGCCTTCTTCTTGCGGTGGACGTCGCGCTGGGCGCGGCGCTCCTCAAGCGTGCCGGTGTACTTGGGCTTGCGGTTGCGACCAGACTTCGCCTTCTTGCGACGCTCCTTGGGGGAGAGCTGCTCTTCGGGCTCGGCCGGCTCTTCGGCGGCGTCAGCAGTCTCGGCCGCTTCCGTCTCCGGCGCAGCCTCGTCCGCTGGCGTCTCTTCGACGGCCTCGGCCTGGGTCTCTTCTACGTTGTTCTGTTCTTCATCAGCCACGCTGAATCTCACTCTTCACGTCAAGGCTGCGCTGGTTGGCGACCGTGAGGCCGCGCGCCAGGGCCTTCTTTGCTTCTTTGATCGCAGAGGTGTTCTCAAGCTCGCCCGTCGCGTGACGGAAGCGGAGGTTGAAGAGCTCCTCGCGGGAATCCTTGATGTAGTGGACGAGTTGGTCGTCCTTCATCTCGGCGATGTCTTTTGTTGAAACCTTTGCCATGGTCAGCTCTCCTGTCCTTCGCGGACGACGAACTTCGTCTTCACGGGGAGCTTCGCGCCGGCGAGCTGCATCGCCTCACGGGCGAGTTCCTCGCTGACTCCGGACATCTCGAACATCACACGTCCGGGCTTGACCACTGCGACCCAGCCATCAGGCGAGCCCTTTCCCTTACCCATGCGGGTCTCGGCCGGCTTCTTGGTCGTCGGCTTGTCCGGGAAGATCGTGATCCAGACCTTTCCGCCACGCTTGATGTGACGGGTCATGGCGATACGAGCCGCCTCGATCTGACGGTTCGTGATCCAGCCGCGCTCGATCGTCTTGAGGCCGTACTCGCCAAAGTTGACGGTCGTGCCGCCACGCGAGTTGCCGGCCATGCGGCCACGGTGGTGTTTGCGGAACTTGGTGCGCTTCGGGCTAAGCATCGGACTTCACCTCGCCGTCTGCCTTCGGGGCGTCGGCTGCCGGAGCGGCAGGGGCCTGCGGCGCGGCAGGAGCCGACTGCTGCGGGCGTCCGCCCTGGCCTCCGCGGCCACCGGGTCCGCCCGGTCCGCGGCCACCTGGGCCACGTCCGCCCTGGCCTCCGCGGCCACCCGGGCCACGTCCGCCTGGACCTCCGCGACCACCGCCGCGTCCGTCGCGACGGTTGCCTGCGCCGCCGCGGCGACGGTCGTCGCGGTCGCTGGCCGGCGCCGGAGCGTCGATCTCGGTGAGGTCGGATGCAAAACCTTCGGGCATGATCTCGCCCTTGTTGACCCAGCACTTCACGCCGATCGGACCGAACGTGGTGCGGGCCTCCCAGAAGCCGTAGTCGATGTCCGCGCGGATCGTGTGCAGCGGCACGCGACCGTCGTGGTACATCTCGGTGCGGGCCATTTCCGACCCACCCAGTCGACCCGAGACCTGGATCTTGACGCCCTTGGCGCCACTGCGCATCGCGCTGGTCAGCGCACGCTTCATCGCGCGGCGGAAGGCGACGCGGTTCTCGAGCTGCTCGGCCACCGACTGGGCGACGAGCATGGCGTCGAGCTCGGGGCGCTTGACCTCGAGGATGTTGACCTTGACGGACTTGTCCGTGAGCTTGTGCAGGTCACGGCGCAGCGCGTCGACCTCGCTGCCGCTCTTGCCGATCACGATGCCCGGGCGCGCCGTGTGGATGTTCACGGTGACCTCGTTGGCGTTCTTCTTGATCGTGATCTTCGAAAGACCGGCGTGTGAGAGACGGCCGAAGATGTGGTCGCGGATGTGGACGTCCTCGATCAGGTAGTCGGCAAACTGCTTCTCGTTGAACCAGTTGGACTTCCAGTCGTGGATGTACCCCACGCGCATTGATTCGGGGTGGACTTTCTGACCCATGTCAGGCAGCCGCCTTTCTGTTCTTCAAGTCTTTCGCCGGGACGTCAGAGACGACGACCGTGATGTGGCTGGTGCGCTTGAGGATCTGGGTTGCGCGGCCCTTGGCGCGCGGACGCCAACGCTTGAGGGTCGGACCCTCGTCGACGTAGGCCTTCACGATGTGCAGTTCGGAACCGTCGAGCTCGTGGTTGTGCTCGGCGTTGGCGACTGCCGACTCGAGCACCTTGGCGACGTCGCGGCCGACGTGGCGCGCGGTGAACTGGAGGAAGACGCGGGCGTCCTCGACGGACTCGCCGCGGATGTGGTCGACGACCAGACGGGCTTTGCGCGGAGCCGAGCGGACGTAGCGCGCGGTCGCGCGAACGTAGGTGGGTTCGACGGACTCGGGCTTGGCGGCCGGCTTCTTGGCCGTGCGCTTCGCGGGAGCCTTCTTGGCGGGGGCCTTCTTCTCGGCCTTCTCCTCGGACGCGGCCTCGGCCTTGTCGTCAGCGCCCTCGGCGTCGTCCTTCTTTGTTGCCGCAGGCTTCTTGGCAGCGGCCTTCTTGGCCGGAGCCTTCTTCTCTGCCGGGGCCTTCTTCTCGGCCGCAGGCTTCTCGTCGGCCTTCTCGTCGGCAGGCTTCTTCGCAGCCGGCTTCTTCGCCGGAGCCTTCTCCTCTGCCGCGGCGGCCTCGGTCGCCTCGTTCTTGATGTCTTTTTCTTCAGCCATTGCGCTTACTTGACCGCACCCTTGCCACCAGCGTGGCCACGGAACGTACGGGTCGGGGCGAACTCGCCCAGCTTGTGACCGACCATCGACTCGGAAACGAACACCGGCACGTGCTTGCGGCCGTCGTGCACGGCGATCGTGTGGCCGACGAACTCGGGGAAGATCGTCGAGGCGCGCGACCAGGTCTTGACGACCTGCTTGCTGCCGCTCTCGTTCATCGCCTCGATGCGAGAAAAGAGGCGATCTTCGACCCACGGTCCCTTCTTTGATGAACGACTCATCTACCTCAAACCTTCCTAGCGCCGACGGCCCTTGCCGCGCTTGCGGCCACGGACGATCATGTCGTCGGACTTCTTGTTCTTCTTGCGCGTGCGATAACCCAGTGCGGGCTTGCCCCATGGGGTGGTCGGGTGACCGCCCGGGGTCTTGTGGGCCTCTCCACCACCGTGCGGGTGGTCGACAGGGTTCATCGCGACGCCTCGCGTCTGCGGGCGCTTGCCCATGTGGCGGGCGCGACCGGCCTTGCCGATCGTGACGTTCTGGTGGTCGGCGTTGCCCACTTCGCCGATCGTTGCGCGGCAGCTCGCGGGGACCATGCGCATTTCACCGGAGGGCAGACGCAGCGTGGCGTTGGCGCCCTCCTTGGCGGCGAGCTGAATCGCCACGCCGGCACTGCGACCGAGCTGGGCGCCCTTGCCGGGCTGGAGCTCGACTGCGTGGATGACCGTACCGGTCGGAATCGCGGACAGCGGAAGCGTGTTTCCGACGGCGATCTCAGCGCCGAGACCGGACTGCACGGTGCCACCGACCTTGAGGCCCCTCGGCGCGAGGATGTAGCGCTTCTCGCCGTCGTGGTAGTGAAGCAGCGCAATGTTGGAGGTGCGGTTCGGGTCGTACTCGATCGCAGCGACCTTGGCCGGCACACCATCCTTGTTGCGCTTGAAGTCGATCTGACGGTAGGCGCGCTTGGCTCCGCCGCCCTTGTGGCGCGCAGTCTTGCGACCGTTGTTGTTGCGGCCACCGGTCTTGCGCAGACCAGTCGTCAAGGACTTCTCGGGTGTGGTCTTGGTGACCTCGTCGTTGACCAGCCAGGTCGCGAAGCGACGGCCGGGCGAGGTGGGGTTGTGACGCTTGATGGCCATTATTCGGTTGCAGCTCCTTCGAAGAGCTCAATGCGGCTTCCGGGCTGGAGCTCGACAATGGCCTTCTTCCATTCGCGCGTGCGGCCCTGGAATCCACCGCGGCGCTTGGGCTTGCTCTTGACCGAAGACGTGCGGACCTTGGCGACCTTCACATTGAAGATCTCCTCGACGGCCTGCCCGATCTGGGTCTTGTTCGCGTCGTCGTGGACGCGGAAGGTGTATTTGTTCGCACCCATCAGCGCGTAGGACTTCTCGCTGACGACGGGCTCGATGATCACGGTGCGGGCGTCCATCTACTCCTCGCCTCCTTCAGAGTTCTCGCTCTCAGCGAGGGGAGCGTCTTCGACGGCGTCGACAGCAGCCGGTGTGGATGCTTCGTCCGCAGCTTGCGAGGACGAAGTATCCGCGGCGGCGTTCTCGGCAGCACCCTTCTTCTGGCCCTTCACGAGCGTTTTATTGCGCTTGCCGGCCTTGACTGCGACGACTGGCTTCTTGGAGTCGCGCTTGATGTCTTTGCTCGCGAGGGCGGTGAGGGCCTCGAGGGCGTCCTCTGAGATGACCACCGACTGGGCGGCGGTCAGTTCGTAGACGCCGATCGCGTCGGTCGGCAGAACTGCGCGGACGCGGCCGATGTTGCGGAAGGACTTGGCGGTGTTCGCGTCGCCCTCACCAGAGGTGATCACGACGACACTGCCCTTGTCGTTCCACTTGCTCAGGTTTGCTGCAGCATCCTTGGTGGCCGGCTCGCTGTAGGCGCCGGACGGGATGATCGCGAGCGATCCACGCTCGGCGTGGAGGCTGAGCGCAGCGCGGAAAGCCTTGCGGCGGACCTTGCGGTTGACCTTGAAGGTGTAGCTGCGCGGGGTCGGGCCGAAGGTCACTCCGCCGCCGCGACGGTGCACGGTGGAAAGAGCGCCCACGCGGGCACGACCGGTGCCCTTCTGGCGCCAGGCCTTCGCGCCGGTCATCGCGACCTGTCCGCGGGTCTTGGTGGAAGCGTTGCCGCCGCGCAGCGCGTTGCGCTCTGCGCGGACGACCTCGTGGACCAGGGCGCCGTCGAACTCTTCACCGAAGACTTCCGGTGCGAGCTTGACCGTGCCGGTCTTACCGAGGTACGGAGCCGTCAGATCAGCCATTGCGAACCTCCACGTAACCGCCCTTGGGGCCCGGGACGCTGCCACGGACGAGGATGACATTTTCGTCGTGGAGGACGTCCACGATCTCGAGGCCGCGCTGGGTCACGCGCTCGGAGCCCATGTGGCCCGGGCCGCGGATGCCCTTGTAGACACGCGACGGGTCGGCGCTCTGTCCGATCGAACCCGGGGCACGGGTGTTGTGCGAACCGTGCGTGACCGGTCCGCGCGCGAAGTTGTGACGCTTGACCGTTCCGGCGAAGCCCTTGCCCTTGGAGACGCCGGCGACCTTGACGGTCTGGCCCTTGGCGAACTGCGCGACAGTGAGCGTGTCACCGATCTTCAGCTCGCCGCTCCACTCGGGAACCTCGATCGGCTCTTCGCCTTCGGCGGGCTCGGGAGCCGGTGCCGGGGCGAAGTCATCCGCGACGCCGCGGAACTCGACGAGCTTGCGCGAGGCCGGAGTGCCGGTCTTCTTGAACAGGCCGGCGGCCGGCTTGTTGAGCTTCTTTTCTGCAATCTCCTCGAACGAGAGCTGGACGGCGTCGTAGCCGTCGCGCTCCGCATTGCGGAGACCGGTGACGTGGCAGGGGCCGGCCAGGATCGCGGTCACGCGCTCCACCTTGCCGTCCTCCTGGAAGATCTGGGTCATCCCGATCTTCTTGCCGATCAAACCTGCCATTGCTTTACAAATCTCTCTGTCTTAGATGCGAATCTCGATGTCGACGCCGCCGGGAAGGGCGTCGAGACGCTGAAGCGAGTCGACGGTCTTGGGCGTCGGGTGATGAATGTCGATCAGACGCTTGTGCGTGCGGATCTCGAAGTGCTCACGTGAGTCCTTGTCCTTGAACGGACCGCGGATCACGCAGTAGACGTTCTTCTCGGTGGGCAGCGGCACGGGACCGGAAATGGTCGCGCCGGTGCGCTCAGCGGTCTGAACGATCTCCTTCGCCGCCGCCTCGATGGCCTCGTGGTCGTAAGCCTTGAGGCGGATGCGGATCTTGTTCTGGGTTATTGCTGCCATTGATTCCTTCGGCTCGAATCGCTACCGGCCGGGCGGATGTTTGGAGGAACTCAAAACATCCGCCCGGTTTGCCGCTAGCTATCTCAACCTTCGTTACTCGACAATCGCCGTAACCACTCCGGAGCCGACCGTGCGGCCACCCTCACGGATGGCGAAGCGCAGCTGCTCGTCCATGGCGATCGGCTGGATCAGCTCGATGTCCATCTCGACGTCGTCGCCCGGCATGACCATCTCGACACCCTCGGGGAGGTTGGCGACACCGGTCACGTCGGTGGTGCGGAAGTAGAACTGCGGGCGGTAACCGCTGAAGAACGGGGTGTGACGACCGCCCTCTTCCTTCTTCAGGCAGTAGACCTGCGCCTTGAACTTCGTGTGCGGCGTGATCGAACCGGGCTTGGCCAGGACCTGGCCGCGCTCGATCTCCTCACGCTTGGTGCCACGCAGGAGGCAACCGACGTTGTCGCCCGCGCGACCCTCGTCGAGGATCTTGCGGAACATCTCGACACCAGTGATGGTGGTCTTGTCGGTCTGCTCCTTGATGCCGACGATCTCGACCTCGTCACCGGTGTTGACGATGCCGCTCTCGATACGACCAGTGGCGACGGTGCCACGACCGGTGATCGAGAAGACGTCTTCGACCGGCATGAGGAACGGCTTGTCGAGGTCGCGCTCGGGCTCCGGGATGTAGGAGTCGAGGGCCTCGCCCAGCTCGATGATCTTGGCCTTGGCGTCTGCGTCGCCCTCGAGGGCCTTCAGCGCCGAACCCTTGATGAACGGGATGTCGTCACCCGGGAAGTCGTACTCCTTGAGGAGGTCACGGACCTCTTCCTCGACGAGCTCGAGGAGCTCCTCGTCGTCGACCATGTCGACCTTGTTGAGGAACACGACGATGTACGGAACGCCGACCTGGCGGGCGAGCAGGATGTGCTCACGCGTCTGCGGCATCGGACCGTCGGCGGCCGAGACCACGAGGATCGCGCCGTCCATCTGGGCGGCACCGGTGATCATGTTCTTGACGTAGTCGGCGTGACCGGGGCAGTCGACGTGCGCGTAGTGGCGCGCGTCGGTCTGGTACTCGACGTGAGACGTGGCGATCGTGATACCACGCTCCTTCTCCTCCGGAGCGTTGTCGATCTCGGCGAACGACTTGGCCTCGCCGCCCTGTGCTTCAGCGAGCACGGTGGTGATCGCAGCGGTCAGCGTGGTCTTGCCGTGGTCGACGTGACCGATGGTTCCTACGTTGACGTGCGGCTTGTCGCGCTCGAAAGTTTCCTTCGCCACTTTTCTTCCTCTCCTCTGTGTTTGTTCTTCTTGGTTGGGTTTAAGTCGAAATTGATTGCTTGATCTGCCTATTGGCTAGGCCGGTACTGCTGCGCCCGTCCTGGCCGCGACGATCTCTTCGGCGATGTTGCTCGGGACTTCCTCGTAACGCTCGAACTGCATCGTGTAGCTCGCGCGTCCCTGGGTGGCCGAACGCATGTCGGTCGCGTACCCGAACATCTCCGAAAGCGGCACCGTGGCGTCGATCGCCATGGCGTTGCCACGCGGCTCCTGGCCGGCGACCTTGCCGCGGCGGCGTGAGAGGTCGCCGATCATGTCGCCGAGGAATTCCTCGGGCGTCACGACTTCGACCTTCATGACCGGCTCGAGCAGCACGGGCTTGGCGCGCTTGGCGGCCTCCTGGGCAGCCATCGAACCGGCGATCTTGAACGCCATCTCCGAAGAGTCGACATCGTGGTAGGAGCCGTCGATCAGCTGAACCTTGACGTCGACCATCTGGAATCCGGCCTTGATGCCGTTCTGGAGGGCCTCCTGGATGCCGGAGTTGACCGACGGGATGTACTCGCCCGGAACAACACCACCCTTGATGTTGTCCTCAAACTCGTAGCCCTCGCCCGGGTTCGGGATCATGTTGATCACAACGTCGCCGTACTGGCCGCGACCACCGGACTGGCGGACGAACTTGCCCTGGACCTTGAGCGCCTCGCCACGAATCGTCTCGCGGTAGGCAACCTGCGGCTTGCCGATCGTGGCCTCGACCGAGAACTCACGCTGCATGCGGTCGACGAGGACCTCGAGGTGCAGCTCGCCCATTCCGGCGATGATCGTCTGTCCCGTCTCTTCATCCGTGTGGATGCGGAAGGTCGGATCTTCCTGACCGAGAGCCTGGAGGGCGTTGCCCATCTTCTCCTGGTCGGACTTGGTCTTCGGCTCGATCGCCACCTGGATGACCGGCTCGGGGAACTCCATCTTCTCGAGCACGATCGGCTTGTCCGGGGCACAGAAGGTGTCACCAGTGGTGACTTCTTTGGCGCCCACGGCGGCGGCGATGTCGCCCGCGTAGAGCTCGTCGACGTCCTCGCGGTCGTTGGCGTGCATCATCAGGATGCGGCCAAGGCGCTCGGTCTTGCCGGTGGTGGCGTTGAGAATCTTCGTGCCGGCCTGCAGCTTGCCCGAGTAGACGCGGAAGAACACGAGCTTTCCGACGAACGGGTCGGTCGCGATCTTGAAGGCCAGGGCGGAAAACGGCGCGTCGTCGCTGGCCTCGCGGGTGTCGAGCTCGTCGGTCTTGGGGTGGTGGCCCTCGATCGCCGGGACGTCGAGCGGGGACGGCAGGTAGTCGATCACCGCGTCGAGCAGCGGCTGGACACCCTTGTTCTTGAACGAAGATCCGCAGAGAACCGGGGTCATCGTCATGTCGAGCGTCGCCTTGCGGATCGCCTCCTTGACGCGCGCTTCATCGAGCGGCTCGTCGGCGAGGTAGGTCTCCATCAGGTCGTCGTCGTACTCGGCGATCGTCTCGATCAGGTGGGTGCGCGCCTCGTGGGCTGCGTCTGCGAGTTCGGCCGGGATGTCCACGACCTCGAGCTCCTTGCCCAGATCGTCCTTGTAGATCGTGGCCTTCTCGGAGACGAGGTCGACGATGCCGGCAAACTCGGCCTCGGAGCCGATCGGCAGCTGGATCGGCACGGCGTTGGCGCCGAGGCGGTCGATCATCGTCTCGACCGACTTCTCGAAGGAAGCGCCGGTGCGGTCCATCTTGTTGACGTAGGCGATACGCGGCACCTTGTAGGTGTCGGCCTGACGCCAGACGGTCTCGGACTGCGGCTCAACGCCTGCAACCGAGTCGAAAACGGCTACGGCGCCGTCGAGAACACGCAGCGAACGCTCGACCTCGACGGTGAAGTCGACGTGGCCCGGCGTGTCGATGATGTTGATGCGGTGGTCACTCCAGAAGGCGGTGGTGGCAGCGGAGGTGATCGTGATTCCACGCTCCTGCTCCTGCTCCATCCAGTCCATCGTGGCCGCGCCCTCGTGGACTTCGCCGATCTTGTGGGTCTTACCGGTGTAGTAGAGGATGCGCTCAGTCGTCGTCGTCTTACCGGCGTCGATATGAGCCATGATCCCGATGTTGCGGGTCTTCTCTAGTGAAACTTGGCGTGGCATGACAGGTTGATTGGATCCTGTGAGGGTCGATGAACTGCTTTTCTGGAATTTGGTCTCGCGCCGACTTGCTTGCGAGGTTGGAACTTGGCTTCTTACGGATTTGACGCGTCGCCCAGGGCACAAAAAAGGGCCCTCGCAGGGCCCGCGTCGATCCCGTCAGGATCGGCCCTACGTGTAAGTCCCGTTATGTGGTCGAATTGGCTGTCATTTGACTTCGAACCACCCGATTCAGCCCGAAAGCTGGATCGGCGGCAGACCTCTCGGCTCAGAAGCGCGCACTCTGCCATTTGAACAGCACAGCAGGCGTGACCGCGAGATCGCGAGCGATGGTAGCACGGGTCGGCAGTCGTTTGCGCCCAGATTGCGGGATTGTCGGCGCCGGTCGCCCCGCGCAAGCGAGGTTGCGCCGGTCAGCGGCGCGAAAACAGCTTCTTGAAAGCTCGAAGCGGCGCCGTCAACTGCCAACTGAAGGAGTTGCGCACATCCTCGATCGTCTGATGCAGGACCGCTTCGCTTGCCCGTGCTTCGGCGAGTTCGCGCTCGGTGTCTGCGAGACGAGCCTGCATCAGCGAGGACGCGGCCGGCCCGCGAACCGCTCCGCCGTCGGAGAGCATCCGGGCAAGCCGGGCGTTTTCGGCCTCGAGGCTGGCGATCCGCTCGCGCAGCCGTGCTTCTTCGATCAGTGTTTCCATGACATCTGCCTCGCGCGGTCCCGCGCGTCGCGTTCGGCGATCAACTTGCCCTCGGCCGAAGCGGCCAACGAGCGAAGCATCGAACCATCACGCACGCGGTAATCGAGCAATCGTTCGGGGATGGCATGCCCGAACAGACCTGCGCGCCTGAGACTAACGGCGATCTCCCAGTCTTCGTGGCAAGCCATCTCCTCGTCGTAACGAAAGCCTCGGTCGAAGACGCTCCTGCGAAACATCGACATCGCGTCGCCGGAACAGTTGATCTCTTCGGAGAGCCGCGGAAAGCTGCCGATCATGAAGCCCGGCCCGGCCTCGGTCAACGGCTCGCCAGCCGCGTCGATCAGACGCATGTTGCTCGTGATGTAGACAGCCTCCGGGTCTGCGGCGAAGGCCGCAAGCGAGCGGCTCACGAATTCCGGGTGCAATCGGTTGTCGGCGTCGAGAAACATGATGAACTCGCCCTCGGCGTGGATCGCGCCGAAGTTCCGCGCAGATCCGACTCCGCCGTTGCGCTTGGCCAGCACGCGCACCCGCGGGTCGTCGCCCCAGCGATCGAGCACCGCGTCTTCCTCGAAGAACGACCCGTCGCGCACGATCACGACCTCCAGCGCGCTCCAACTCTGGGCAAGCGCCGATTCGACGGCCTCGACGACGTATTCGCCCATGCGGTAGTACGGCACGACGACCGTGACCAGCGGCGGGTCGATCGGGCCCCGAGCTTCGCGCCCCGCCACCGCTGCGCGAAGAAACTGATCGGCAATGTCGCCGTTCTCCCCCAGCTCGCGGAAACGCTCGCGCGGGCCTTCGGCACGCATCAACTCGCGCAGTTCGTCGCGCTGCTCGACTGCGCGACGCACCAACTGCTCAAGCGCTTCCGCCCCCGGAGATCCGGCGAGCATTCCGCTCTGTCCCTCGATGACCGTGAGCAGATGGCCGCCGACCGGCGTGGCGAGAACCGCCCGGTTGCGAGCGAGCGCCTCGGTCACGGTGTTCGGACCACATTCCCAGATCGATGGCGAGATCACGACGTCGTGGGCGTCGACCAGAGCAGGGATTTCTTCATGCTCGACCGCATCGAGCAGCGCAATCCGTGGATCATCGCCTGCTGCCGCAGCCACGAGTTGGCGCATCGAGGTCTCGAGGCTGCCCGAGTAGGTGTCGGCCCCTGCGAGCGTCAGCGTCCAGCCGTCGAACGGAGCAAGCGCGAGTGCACGCACGAGATCGAGCACACCCTTGCGGCGCTCGAAACGGCCGATGTAGAGCATCCGCAGCGGATCGCCTGGTCGCGCGGTGGGCACACTGCTCGACGGCTCGATGTACGTGATCACCTGCGGATACTCGATCGCGGGCGCGAGTTGATCAGCCCCGTAGAACTCCGTGTAGGTGCGCAGGATGTCGGTGCCGGTGTAGGCGATCGCATCGGCGAAGGCCAGCGCGTACCGCTCCAGCGCGTAGGTGATGCGGCGCGCGCGATCGTCGGGCACGAAGCCGTCGAGCACATCGACCATCTCCCAACTGCTCGCCAGCCAAAGGACCACCGCGGTGCCGGCCAACAGCGGATCGCCGGTGTGGCGGGCCTGGACCGTCACCGCACCCTCCCCCGCGTAGTCGGCGAACTCGACGAGGTCCGGTGGATCCTCGGCGCAGAGTTCGCGAACGGCGCGGTAGATCCGCATCGACCAGTGGTAGGCATCGGAATGGAATCCCTCGACATCGTCGGGGAGCGGATCCGGGATGAAACGCAGCAACACGGAATCGTTGCCGGCATAGCGGGCCTCGAGCGATTCCCGCGTGTGACGAGGAACGATCAGCGAGACGCGGTGCTCCACCGAGAGTTGGTCGGCGAGCGCCGTCAGCCGCGTGCCGATTCCTCCGCCAGAGGCTCCGACCAGACCGGATGCCAGGGCGAAGTAGGCCACTTGCTCACATCTCCTCGGCCACGCGCGGCGCCATCCGGCTGATCGCCATGAACCCGAAAACGGCGAGCAGCACGGTGATCCCGAGCGGGATCGCGAGCATCCACCAGTTGCCGAAGACGTGCACGACGCTCGGCGCCGACGGGTCCACCGTGGCATGGCGCAACTGCTCGATGATCATTGCCACCGGATTGCACATGATCAGCTTCTGCAGCGTCGGATTGGGGATGAACTCGATCGGATAGATCACCGGCGAGGCGTAGAAGAGCACCTGGGATATCACCTCCCAGATCGGGCGCACGTCGCGGAAACGCACGTAGACAGCAGAAAGGCCGGTGCCGACGGCGGCGGTAACGAAATAGAGCAGAGCGAGCAACGGGATGATCTCGATCCAGCGCACCCCGGGCACGATCCCGACGGCGAGCGCAAAACCGATCACCACGAGATAGTTGAGCACCAGAGTGAGAAACAGCGACGTGACACTGGCCAGCGGGCAGGTGAGCAGCGGAAACGCGATCTTGCGCACCAGTCCCTCGCGTTCAACGATCGAGCCGACGGCCGAGTTGGTCGCATCGGAGAAGAAGCTGAAGATCACGATGCCCGAGAGCAGCACCACGGGATAGTTCGGCGTGTCGCCGAAGCGCAGAATCTGCGAGAAGACGACGTAGAGCACCGCGAAGAGCATCAGCGGACGCACGAGCTGCCACGCATATCCGAGCACCGAGCCGAAGAATTTCAGCTTGAAGTCGAGGTACGCGAGCATCCAGGTCAGACGAAGGAAGCGCTTGGTCGAACCGCCGATCGCGCGCGGCCCGGCGACGCGATCGGGCATCCGCTCGATCAGACCGGGTAGCTCGGCGGCGGGGTATTCGTGGACCGGCGGCGAGACGCGCACGGCCGCTGCCGATGAATCCGCGCTCATGCCGGATCTCCCGCGAGGTTGTTGACCTCGAGATAGCGCTCAGCGATCTCGTCGGCGGTGCCGATCGCGATCATGTCGCCCTTGTTGATCAGAACCGCGCGGTCGCAAAAGCGGCGCACCGCGTCCATGCCGTGGGTGACGAAGACGATCGTCTTGCCCTCGGCGCGCATGCGGTCGAACTGGTCGAAACACTTCTGCTGGAAGGCGGCGTCGCCGACAGCGAGCACCTCGTCGATCAGCAGGATGTCGGCGTCGATCTGCAGCATCACGCTGAAGGCCAGGCGCACATACATGCCGGACGAGTAGTTCTTGAGCTTGAGATTCTCGAACTCCCAGAGTTCGGCGAAGTCCATCACTGTGTCGAAGGTCGCTCGCGCCGCCTCCGGCTCCATGCCCAGCAGGGTCGCGTTGAGCACGACATTGTCGAAGGCCGGCAACTCCGGGTTGAAGCCGACGCCGAGTTCGATGAACGAGCTGATCGAGCCGTCGTGGTAGATCTGACCCTCGTCGGCGGTGTAGATGCCCGCGATGCACTTGAGCAACGTGCTCTTGCCCGAGCCGTTACGCCCGACGAGGCCGAAGAATTCGCCCTTCTCGACGTGGAACGAAACGTCGCTCAGCGCGGAGAACTCGTTTCGCTCGCTGCTGCGGATCGGGTGGAGCGCGCGCTCCTTGAGCGTCTGCACCTTGTCGACGGGTAGCGAGAAGCGCTTGGAGACGCCGTTGATCAGCAGCGCCGGCAACGGTGGCTGCGCCAACGCCGCGGCGGGTTCGGGGGCGGGATGCACGACCGACAGATTAACCGGCGGTCTGCGAGAATCGCCCCCGATGCGGATCCTGATCGCTCTACGCCAACCGAGCCTCGGGGGTGGCGTCCGCTCGCACGTCGAAACGGTCGCCAGCGAGATGCAGCGTGTCGGGCACGACGTTGTGGTGTTTTCGCTCGATGAGTTTGCCTGGCGCGATGAGCTCGAGGCCGTAGGCCTGCGCACAGCCGGATCGCTCAAGGGTCTCTCTGGCAGATTCGACGTCGCGATCGCGCACGATCGGCCCTCGGTGCACGACATCAACGCGGAGCTGCCCGAGCTTCCTGTTGCATTTGTCTGGCACGGCAACTTCTACGACGTGGACATGTCGCCCCAGCTCGACGGAGCCGTGAAGCTGATCTTTCAGCCCTACGGTCCGGACAAGACGCGCGCCGCCGGCATCTCGGTGAAGGTCCCGACGGTCCAGGTACGCCAGCCGATCGAGTTGAACAAACGCTTCACGCCCCACGGTCCGATCGCCGAGCGGCCCCGGCGCGCGATTTCACTCAGCGGCTACACGACCGATACCCGTCGCGCAGTGCTGGTCGAGGCCTGCGAGCGCGCTGGGATCGAGCTCGAACTCTGGGGTGCGAATGAAGAGCTCGGCGCCACCCGGACGCCAGAGATCGCGATCAACCGTGCCGACATCGTCTTCGGCAAGGGTCGCGTGGTCATGGAAGCGATGGCCTGCGGGCGCGCCGCCTTCGTGTACGACGAATTCGGCACCGACGGTTTCGTCACCGAGGAAAACATCGATGAGTTGCTCGCGAGCGGGATCGCCGGGACCGACACTCCGATGCCCGCGACCGCCGACCGCATCGTCGAGGAACTCGCACGCTACGACCAGCGAATGGGGATGGTCAATCGCGATCTGGCCAGGCACCTTTTTCGCGTCTCCGCCCATGTTGCGACGCAGATCTCAGCGCTCGAGCAGCTGCTCGCTGACAATCCGCCCGCGGCACACAACGACGCCTCGTTTGAGTTGGCGCGCCTGTCTCGAGTGGCGTGGGCGTTCGAGGGCGAGGCGCATGTGATGGCCCACCGGCTCAAACAGGTTTCGGTCTCACGCGAAGCTTGGCGCAGCGAAGCCGAAGAGCTCGCCCGCGAACTCGAACGGATCACCACGTCGCGACGTTGGAAGTTGACGGGGATGTTGGCCCGCCCGCTCGATCGCCTGCGCGGTCGCGGCTGACGCTCAGGTGTAGAAGCGCGCGAGCGAGATCGCGTAGCCCGAGAAGTTCAGCAGCGCCAGCGAAACGACTAGCCACGCCGCGAGCGCGTAGCCCCAGCGCCGGCTGGCCGAGAAGCAGCCCCACGCGACGAACAGCCCGAAGATCGTCACGAGCATCAGGAAGTAGCGGCCCTGGATCAGCGCTGCGCCGGTGCCGACGGCGAGCACGTAGCCCGATAACAACAGGAAGGCCGTGACGCTGAGCGCGGCAGTCGCCGCGAACAACGCGAACACCAGCCAGCGCCCGCGCTCTGCGCGGTAGCGCCAGAAGCCCCACAGCCCGCTGATCCCGAGCAGCATGCAGATCGCCGCGATCACGCGGTAGACAGTGAACGGGAACGCGGTGTCGAGCCAGTTGAAGTTCGCGAAGAAACCCGGCACGATCACTCGCAGCACCGGTGGTGGGTTGCCCCAGAAGTCCGCGCCGTACCACGAGAACATGAACGGCAGCCTCGGCAGGAACCACTGCCAGCTGTACGAGATCAGCCCGCCGTAAGAGAACGCGCCGCGAGCCGAGCCGGTCGACTGCTCGACGACTCCCGACGATCCGCGGAACGCGAGATACGCGGCGGCGATCATCGCGCAGGAGGCAGTCGCCGCGAGCGCCATGTCGCGCGCGCGGCGACTCCAGTCGCGCGGACGCGGCGCGAGTTGGCAAACCGCCACGACGATCAGCGCCGGCGCCAGCGAGACGGCGATCGGTTTCGCGACGCAGGCCGCGCCGAAGGTCACCCCGATCGCGAGAGCCGTGCGCGTGGTCAGTCCCCGCCGAATCACCCGGGCGACAAGCAGCGTGAGCAGGCTGACCAGCGCCGTGACGAACGGATCGAGATGGGCCAGCGCGCCGATGTGAAGAAGCATCGGCTCAAACGCCACGACGAGCGCCGCGACCGGCGCGAACCATTGGGCCCGCGGCGCGAGCTCGCGTGCGGTCAGGAACGTGAGGAGCACCGTCGCGATCGTCAGCAGCACCGAGAACAACCGCAGGCCGAAGTCTTTGGCGACGACGTTTCCGGGCGTCGCCCTGTAGACCACGCTTGCAATCGCGTAGTAGAGCGGCACGTACTGCGCCGCAGAACTGTGACCCACCATCGAGCGGTCGTGCTCCAGTCGGGCGATCTCGGATCGCCACTGGGCGTTCTCGGTCGCGCTCCACGGCATCGCGCCGGTCGGGTTCAGCGCGATCCCCTCGCGCGTGCGGTCGAGTGTGCCCATCAGCGCCGGCGAGACGAAGTCGTTGGCGTCGGCCGGGAGGCTGCCGTCGGCAATCCGCTCGACGTACGAGAAATGCTCGTTCTCGTCGGGCCCCTCGAACGGCGGAGTGACGACGGCCCACGCGAGGCCGTTCACCGCCGTAACCAGGGCGAGCAGAACCATCCATCGTCGCGCGCTCCAGCCGCGGCCGGGACTGCGCACGAGCGCGGCGGCGGCGAGCAGCCATGCGCCGGCGGCAGCGATCAACACGAACCAGAAGGTCCAAGCCCCGAACCAGCTCGGGCGAAACAGCGACGCCCGTTCGAAGATCGTCTGCGCTTGCGCGAGCCGCGAGATCGTCTCGCCAGACCAGAAGCCGGCGCGGAAGAGCTTGTACTCGCGCCCGCGATCGCCATTCACGAACACACCGGCTTGGCGCCCCTCGGGATCGCCCGCCAGCGGCAGCCGCCCCGCGTCGGTGCTGACGCAGACCTCGCCGTGGGCGCCGCCCTGCTCGATCGGAGATCCCAGCGGAATCTGGATGCGGCCGGCCCGCTCGGCCGCGATCGGGCCGCTCACGCCGGCGTAGCTGCGCCCGCCGACGCGCACCTCCGCGACCAGCCGCGCACCCGGCGTCTTTGCGCCCGGACCCGTGGCAGACGGCTCTGCCACGGCGATCGCGACAGAGCGCGAGCCCTGCGGCACGACCTGGTCGATCACGCATGCCTGCCGCGAGGGCGACACGGTGACGACGGTTCCGACGATGTGGGCCGAGTTGGTCTCGAGCCGCTCGGGCACCTGTTCAGTCATCCAATGGACTGCGAGGGCGGCCCAGGTCAGGATCACGAGCGCCACGCCCGCCGCCGTGACGCGACGAAGCCAGGTCTGTTCGGCGCGCGGGTTCAGCCGCGCGCTCCGACGTGTGAGAGAGCGGCAAATAGACTGCCGCCACGATGACGGCCTTCACGGAGATTTCGCGCGATCCGGCGATCGCGACGGCGCTCGACCATCTGGGCGTGCGCCGCCCGGTGGCCGGCGAGCGCGTCAAGCTGCTTTTCGTCGGCCAGCGCACCTACTTCGAGAGCTCGGCGCTGAACCATGCGACCGACGAGATCGAGCCGCGCTTCGTCGACCTGCGCGACGGCGATGGAGCCGATGCGGTGGTACGCGAGATCGAGAGCTTCTCGCCCGATGTCGTGATCGTCTTCCGCCCGGAGATCGTCCCGCGCGGGCTGTTCCATGACGTCGACGCGCTGACCGTCGGGTTTCTGACCGAGCCCCTCCCCCGCGCCACCGCGCAAGACCAGCATCCCGACCTCAAGCGCCGGCTCGCGTACCTCGGTGGGATCGACGCCGGCAACTTCGACCGCGTGATCTCGTTCGACCCGCTCGTTGTGGAGTCGGCCTCCGAGCACGTCGAGATCTGGCGGTCGATGCCGTTGCCCGTGGCCGACGAATTCTTCATGCCGGTCGAGCGTTGGACCGAGCGTCCACGCCCGGTGTTCTTCGGCCGCTCGACGCGTCACCGCGAGGCGTGGCTGCTGGAGGCCAAGCACCGCCACGACGTGCTGCACATCGCCCACGGCGTCTTCGGCGACGAGCTGCTCGAGCTGATGAAGAAGCCGACGGTGTCGCTGAACATCCACAATGAGGACTACCCGACATTCGAGGTGCGTGTAACGCTCTGCCTTGCCGCCGGCCATCTGGTCGTCTCCGAGCCGCTCAGCCCCAGCCACGGCTTCGAGCCCGACATCGACTACGTCGAGGTGATTGCGATCTCAAACCTCAACCAGACCCTCGGCCAGGTCTGGGCCGACCCGAATGTCTTCCACCGCCTGCGCGTCACCGGTCGCATGAAGGCCGAGCACTTCCGCGCGTCGACCGTGTACCCGCGACTGATCTCCGACCTCTACACCGACGTCGCGGTGCGGGGCCGGGGGCGCTCCTAGCCCCGCCGATCAGTCGATCGGCTGGACCGGCTTGATCCGCCGGTAGACCTTCTGTGCGAAGCGACGCGCACGCTCGCGCTTGCGGCCGCCCATGCGCTCGACCTCCGCCTCGAGTGCCCACATCCGTTTGTGCGTCTCTGACCAGCCACCGTCGAGCTGCCCCATCGTCGCGAACTGCCGATCCGCAGCAAACAACGAGACGCGCATTGCCTCGGAGACGGTGCGCAGATCCTCGCGGCTTGTCCCGCCGCCTTCGGACACAAGCTTTCCGAGCAGGTCGTTCACAGCCGGCGCCTGATCACGCCACGAGGGCCAGGCTGCCGCGGTCACGATCGCCTCGGCCTGCAGCCCCGCCAGCAGGTCGCGGCGCTCGGCGAGGATGTCGAGCCAGCGCGCCGTGCCGCGGATGTCATCCCAATCGGTGACGATCCCGTTCTTGCCGTGGACGATGTACTCGTCGTGCCCGGTGACCGGCCAGACGACGCAGGTTGCTCCGCGGTGAAACCCTTCGAGTGGCGGACCGAACATGCCCTCGACGCGCGAGAGCTTGAGCACGACGTCGGCCCAGGTGTAGCGCTCGCAAAGCTGCTCGCCGGTCAAGGGGCCCTCAGCGGTGCCGTGCTCGAGCGTCGGACCGAAGTGGTCGGGGTTCGGCACGACGTATACGACCTCGTGCGGCTGCTGCATCTGCTCGACGACGGCCCTGGCCTCGGGCACCGACTTGAACCAGACGTCCGGGTGCCCCTCGATCAGGATGCGCAGCGGGCCGTCATGGGTGGACTTCGCGTCGATCAGCGGGAAGGCGTCTTTGTCGATGCCGTTGCGCACGACGGGGATGTGCTCGTGGTCGCGCACAGCCTGGAGCGAATCGGAGATCCACTCGGCCTCCGTGTAGAGCTTGAGCGGCAGGCCCTGCGATGCGCGCGCCTGCAGACGTAGGCCGGTGCGCGGCGGCGCGAAGCGGTCCTCGAGGCTCTGCACGAAGTGCGCGTAGGTACGCGCCGGGATCTCGTGCAGCCAGAAGGCCGTCTCCCAGTAGGTCGCGATCGCGATGTCGAACTCCGGCTCGCCGGGCTCGACGTCTTGGAGCAGGCGCACGCTGGCGTAGGCACCGGCTCCGACGTCATCGACAACCGGCCTGTCGTCGTGCACGAAGATCGTGATCTCGTGGCCGAAATCCTCATGCAGCCAGCGCGAATGCTGCAGCACTGCGTTGACCCCGCCGCTGCGTCCCAGCGCAGAGAGGAGGTACGCGATCCTCATCGGCTAGCGAGCTGGGGTTACCAGCGGTAGTGCGAGAAGGCGCGGTTGGCCTGCGCCATGCGGAAGATGTCTTCCTTCTTCTTGAACGCGGCGCCCTGGTCGGACTGCGCGTCAAGGAGTTCGAAGGCGAGGCGGTCCTGCATCGACTTCTCACGACGATCGCGAGAGGCCTCGACGAGCCAGCGGATGGCCAGCGTGCGAGCACGGCGGGCCGGCACCTCGACGGGCACCTGGTAGCTCGCGCCACCGACGCGGCGGCTCTTGACCTCGACGTTCGGGGTGATCGCCTTGATCGAAGCCTCGAGAGCCTCGACGGGCTCCTTGCCGCTCTTCTGCGCCAGCGTGTCGAGCGCGCCGTAGACGATGCGCTCGGCGGTGCTCTTCTTGCCGTCAAGCATGACCTTGTTGATCAGCTGCTGGACGAGGCGGTTGTTGTAGACCCCGTCAGGCTGAACCTCACGGAGTTTTGCGGCGTTGCGGCGTGGCATCGGGCGGTGAAAACTCTCTGTTTGAAGTGGCGGGCTAGCTGACCTTCACGCCGTAGCGCGAACGGGCCTGCTTGCGGTCTGAAACACCAGCGGTGTCCAGGGTTCCACGGATGATCTTGTAACGGACACCCGGGAGGTCCTTGACACGACCGCCACGGACGAGCACGACGGAGTGCTCCTGGAGGTTGTGGCCCTCGCCGGGGATGTAAGCGGTGACTTCCATCTGGTTGGTCAGGCGCACACGGGCGACCTTGCGAAGCGCCGAGTTCGGCTTCTTCGGCGTGGTCGTGTAGACACGCGTACACACACCGCGGCGCTGAGGAGCGACCTGCTTGGTGTGACCGCCCTTGATCTGCTTGAGACCGGGGGTGGAAATCTTCTTCTTTGGCTTCTTGCGGCCCTTGCGGACCAGCTGGTTAATGCTTGGCATACGGCGGCGAATGGTAGCGCAGATGCATCATCAACCCCAGGAGCGCGAAAATCCCTGCTCCGGGCTTGTTTACGCGGCCTGAGGCGTACTGACGCGCGTCGGCGCCGGCACGAGCGCGGCGGCGACGCAGATCAGGGCGAAGCCGACTCCCTGCGCGACGATTCCCAGCGCGCCGGAGGGCAACGGGTCGTTGAAGACGACGATGCCGCCGACGATCTGCAGCAGGCTCGCGGCCACGCCGATCATCGTGATCACCGGGACGGCGTCGCCGACCTGGAAGGCGCGGGCGACCGAAAGGAACGAGACGACCGCCATCGCGATCGCCAGGATGAACCACGGCGAGACGAGCGCTCCGATGACGCCCTCGACGTGGGCGATGTTGGTCATCGCCTTGATCGCGACGTCGCTGACTCCGATCAACAGGCCTGAGGCGGCGGCGAGGATCAGTCCGTGGTGCTCGGCGGCCGCGCCGAGGCGCGGTCCGGCCAGCAGCAGCACACCCATCATCAGCGCGATCGACTCGAACGCGATCAGCGCCGACATCGAGAAGCCCTGGTGTTCGCCGGCGTGGCGCACAGTCAGGGCCAGCAGCATCAGGCCGAAGGCCGTCAGCAGCACTCCCGCCCATTGCCTGCGCCCGAGGTTCAGGCCGAACATCCGCTCGGCGATCACGGCCAGAAAGACGAGTCCGCCGGAGATCGTCGACTGGACGATCGAGATCGGCGCGAACCAGAGCGCGGCGATGTGCAGCGTGACGCCGATCACCGCGATGCCGTAGCCGGCGAGGAAGGCGGGAGAACGGAACAGTGCTGCGGCGCTGCGCGCAGGGTGCCGGAAGTCGACCGGGGCCGACTGGGTGGCGCCGCGGTGCTTCAGCATGAAGCCGAGGTTGGTCGCGAAGGCACAGAGAAGTGCCAAGGCCACGCCAAGCTGTAGGTCCGTCCCACCCATAGTCAATCCCTTGAAAGTTGCTCCGTGCCTGTTGCTGATTCGAACGTCTGCGAGGCGGAGACCGCATCTACGGACTGCATCCGTGCGTGTCCTTGATGCGTGCCGTGAATATCGAACGATTGCCGCCGGAGCTTTACCCCTGGCGGGCGATCACCCAATATTCGCGACCGCGTCGTGGACAAATGACGCAGTGACCGCGCAAGAACTACGCTCGCCTATCCAATGGCCGAGAAGCCTCTCCTATTCCTTGATGTCGACGGCGTACTCAGTGTTTTCGGATTCGCGGGCGAGGGCGCGGATCCTCGTGATCTGTATCTCGTCGACGGCATCCCCCACCATATTCCGGCGGCTATGGGGGGCCGGGTTAAAGCTTTGTTGCCGGCCTATGAATCCGTCTGGGCGACCGGCTGGGGCGAGCGCGCCAACGACCACCTGATCCACATGCTCGGACTGCCGGCCGAGCTCGAGGTCGTCGACTTTGCGACGCGTCCGAGTCTCGATGGCAGCGGACACTGGAAGCTCGAGGAGTTGACGGCGCGGGCAGGCGAACGAGCCGCCGCGTGGATCGATGACGGAATGAACGAGGCATGCGAAGCCTGGGCGGCCGGGCGCGCCGCGCCGACCCTGCTCGTCCACACCGACCCGAAGGTCGGCATGACCGATGCCCACGTACAACAACTGATCGATTGGGCGGCGCAGATCAGCGCTCCCTGAGCGCGTAGAAGCAGCGGTAGGGCTGGCTGCCGGAGCCGACATCGGCGCTGCCGCCGATCGACTCGCCCGAGACCAGCGTGGCGGTCGCACCGCTCCAGTCGCTGCTCCACTCGCCGCTCGCCACGGCGATCTTGTTCGCGCGGTCGGCGCCGACAAGCTGCGCGGCGCCGGGTAGATATCCGCCGGCCGAGGCGCACGACTGCGCCGCGGCATATCCGCTGACGGCCGCGCGCGAGCCCGACTCACTGCAGGCGCTGCCGAGATCGACCGTGCCCGACGGACACTTGGCCGTGAGCTGAGATGCGTCCTTGCCATCGACCTTGCCGGCGTTGTCGGCGGTCTGCGCCTTGCCGATCTTGCCGAGCTTCGACATGTCCACCTCGCGGTCGGTGAGCGTGTTCGATGCGATCCGGCTGCCGGTGATCGTCGAAGTCTTGATCTTGGCGCCCGTCACCGAATAGGTGCGCAGCTTGCTGTTTGAGACCGAGCCGGCCTTGAGCTTCTTGCCGGAGACGGAGTTGTCCTTCAGGCGTGAGCCCGAGAGCTTGCCGGCCGCGATGGCCGAGCCGCCGAGCAGCATGAAGATCGCCAGCGTGGACATGACGTTTGCGTATGTGAGGTGTCGTCGGAGCGAGTGCATGCTCCAAGAACAACCCTGCTTGGCGCGCGATTTGGTCCGCGCGCGAGTCAGATCAGGCGTCGTGTTTCTCTAGGTACTCGATGAAGAACGGGCGCAGCGCCTCGACGTGGTCGTCGCCGTCCTCGGCCTCGAAGAAATCACGGAACAGCGAGCCGATCTTGAAGATGTCGGCAGTCGACTGATCCTCGTTGCCGATCGCAGCCTCGGCTGCCGGCAGCACCTTGGCCATGTCCCAGAAGAAGCCGAGGTCGACGTGCTTCTTGGCGCGGTCGACCGCGCGGTCGTGGAGCTCCATGGAGCTGAGTGCGTTGAGTTATTAGAAGGTCGCCATTTCGGTTCGAGACGATA
>JASGFX010000034.1:0-25392 GCA_047605325.1 Solirubrobacterales bacterium
CCGAGCGCGGACATCGTCACGACCGCCACGACCCATTCGATCGGCGGATTCGCCGAGCCGGGCAGCACCGTGACCGTTTATGACGGCGCAACGGAAATTGGCACAGCCGTCGCCGACGCTGACACGGGCGAGTGGAGCCTCTCCGCCGACCCGAGCTTCGACGAGGGCGTCCACAACCTGACCGCCACCTCGACCGATGAGGCCGGCAACGTCAGCGACGCCAGCGACGTGCGCAAGATCACGGTTGACAACACCGATCCGTCGGTCTCGATCAGCGCGCCGGACGACGGCGCCCACATCGGCGTCGACCACGTCGACGTGACCTTCGCGGTCAGCGACGCGAACCTCAGCCAGGTGCTTTGCAGCGTCAACGGCTCGGCGTTCACCGCCTGTGGCTCTTCGCCGCTGAATCTGACCGACCTCGAGGACGGCCAGTACGTCGTCAGCGTGCTCGCCGCGGATGAAGCCGGCAACCAATCATCTGCCACTGTCACGTTCTACGTCGACACACAGGCCCCGAGCGCACCAAGCGTCACCCTGACATCCCCGACCAGCTCGCCGACGCAGCAGACGACCGCCACGATCGCCTACGGCGGCATCGAAGCCGCCGCCACCGCCGAGTGCAAGCTCGACGACGGCGACTGGGATGACTGCGACGCGTCGCCGGTGGACCTCAGCAGCCTCTCGGAGGGTTCGCACACCTACTCGGTGCGCCAGACCGACCAGGCCGGCAACACCTCGAACGCCGGATCGGTCACCTGGGTGGTCGACCACACGGCACCGTCGGCTCCGTCCGTTTGGCTCAACGACCCTGAAAGCTCGCCGACCAACTCGACGCACGCTGAAGTCGGATACGTCGACATCGAGAGCGGCGCCACCGCCGAGTGCAAGCTCGACGACGGCGACTGGGCGACCTGCGGATCATCACCGATCAGCCTGAACGGCCTCGGCGACGGCACGCACACCTACTCGGTGCGCCAGACCGACGCGGCGGGCAACGTCTCTGACGCCGGTTCGGTGAGCTGGGTCGTCGACACCGCGGCACCGTCCGCGCCGAGCGTCTCGTTGACATCGCCGACGACCTCACCGACGCAGCAGACCTCTGCCACGATCGCCTACGACGGCATCGAGAGCGGCGCCACCGCCGAGTGCAAGCTCGACGACGGCGACTGGGTCGAATGCGACACGTCGCCGGTCGAACTGAGTGACCTCGACGACGGCACACACACCTACTCGGTGCGCCAGGTCGACGAAGCCGGCAACATCTCCGGAGCCGGATCGGTCAGCTGGACCGTCGACACGACGGCCCCGACCGGCACGACGATCACCGCCCCGACCGACGGCACCCACACCTCACAGACCAAGCCGGTGTTCTCCGGCGAGGCCGAGGCCGGCTCGAGCGTGACCGTCTACGAAGGCACCACGGAGATCTGCACCGCGATCACTGGCGACGACGGCAAGTGGACCTGCACGGCCACCGACGCGCTGTCGCAGGGTGAGCACACGTTCACGGCCGTCGCCACCGACGAAGCCGGAAACGAGAGCGACGCCTCGGACGAGGTGACGATCACGGTCGACACGACCAACCCGAGCGTGACCATCAGCTCCCCGGGGGCCGCATCGACGGTGACCACGCACACCCCGTCCGTGTCGTTCACAGTCGACGACGGCTCTGCCACGGTGACCTGCAAGGTCGACAGCGCGGCACCCGTCTCCTGCTCGAGCCCGTTCACCACGGCGAGCCTCGCCGACGGCAGCCACACGGTCACCGTGACGGCGACCGACGCCGCGGGCAACGTCGGCACGGCGAGCGTCACATTCACGATCGACACAACCGCTCCGGACACCACGATCGACACACACCCCGATGCGCTCTCGACGAGCACCTCGGCGACGTTCACCTTCCACGCCGACGACAACGGCGCGACCTTCGAGTGCAAGCTCGACGGCGGAGACTGGACGGCCTGCGAGAGCGGCGACACGTTCTCCGGCCTCGGCCAGGGCCAGCACACGCTGCAGGTCCGTGGCACCGACTCGCACGGCAACGTCGAAACCTCGCCGGCCAGCTTCACCTGGACCGTCGACTCGATCGCCCCAGCCGTTCCGACGGTCTCGGCCCCGATCGGTGGTTCGGTCGTGACAACCTCGAAGCCGCCGATCACGGGCAAGGCCGACGCAGGCTCGAAGGTCACGGTCACAATCGACGGCCATGACTTCGGCCCTGTGACGGCGGACGGCAACGGCGACTGGACCTACACCCCGACGACCGCACTCGGCGAGGGCGACCACACGGTCACCGCAAAGGCCAAGGACGACGCCGGTAACACCAGCGCGGCGTCCGCACCGGTGACGTTCACGATCGACACGACGCCGCCGAACGGCAACGTCGCCCAGCAGACCGGAACCGGCACCCTGCCGGGCGAGGCGCCGACCTTCGACATCTCGTCCGATGACGGCACCGCGACGACCTCCTGTGCAATCGATGGCGGCGCCTCATCGCCGTGCAGCAGCCCGTTCAAGCCGACGGGCACCTTCAGCCCGGGCACGCACACGCTCGTGGTGACGTTCACCGACACCCACGGCAATGTCTCGACGAAGACGATCGTGTTCATCGTCGCCGGAGCAGCCGACCCGCTGCCGGAGGCGTGCTTCAAGACCGGCATCGCGATCTCGAACCTGACTCCGTCGGGCTCGAAGGTCACGCTCAGCGGCTTCGCGCGCATCTCCTACGCGGGCCAGACCGTCAAGGTCACCTACAAGCCGACCGGCAAGGTCGTGGGCACCGCGCTGGTCGCCAAGGACGGTTCGTTCACCGCGAAGTTCAAGGCGCCGAAGAAGAGCCTCTGGCTCTCGAACAAGTCGCTCTACCAGGCGGCCGTCGGCACCGAGAAGACCACGTGGACGAAGCTCTCGCGCCGCGTCGCCAGCTCGACCGCCACGTACTCCGGAGGCAAGCTGACGGTCAAGGGCCTGCTGAGCAAGCCGCTCTACCCGAAGGCCAAGGCCACGATCACCGCGCGCACCGGCTGCGGCGATCCGTTCTCGACCTTCGCCGCCGTGAAGATCAAGAGCAACGGCACCTTCTCGGTGACCGCGCCGTACACGCCGAGCAGCGGAGTGATCTTCGTGAAGGTCGCGGCAGTCGTCAGCAAGGGCGGCAAGACGCCCAAGCCGCTGCGCACCTACTCGTTCGTGATGCCGGTCATCGTCAAGTAGGACCCGAAGTTCAGGTAGCGCCCCGCCGCACGCGATCGCTGCGGCGGGGCACGCCTAACATTGCTGGCCTGCGGGGCGGTAGCTCAGTTGGTCAGAGCAAGGGACTCATAATCCCCGGGTCGCAGGTTCGAGTCCTGCCCGCCCCATTCAAGACTGGCCCTCCGTACGAATCGTCTGCCTGAGGAATCCGTATGATCGGAATTACCGAATTTCGGTTAGTTCATGGTCACCTTGGAGAGCACATCTGACGGACTCGAGGAACATCGGCCATTTCGCGCCTGGGCGCTCCAGCACGATTTGACCGCGCTGCTCGGAGGCGGGTCGGAGTGGCAGCGAAATGTCGATTTCCTGGGCGTCGATCTGCCCGCGCCGGAACGCCCCGAAGACGCCTTCCCGGGCCAGGCGCATCTGCGGCAGGTGCTCGCGACCGACCCGCGCTTCGAACTGCGCACTCGCACCTCGCTGATGCTCTGGGCCGCCGCCCTCGTCACCGACGTTGCCAATCAGCTCAGCTCCGTCGGTCTGACGATGCCGCGAGGTCCGTTCTGGATCACGATCGCGCTGGTCGCGCTTGCACTCGCGTTCACGGCGATCGTCTACCCGCGGCTCTCGCCCGAGCGGTTCCCGCTCGTCGAGCAGAGCGCGATGACCTTTGCGAGCTTGCTGATCGTCTACCAGTGTTCGGCCACCGGTGACGCCGACAGCCCGTATCTGATCTGGTTCATCCTGACCGGCTTCTACGTCTCGTACCTGATGCCGTCGGCACAGGCGATCGCGAACCTCGTGTGGTTCAGTCTGCTCGCAACGGCGACGCTCCTGATCACCACGCCGATCACTTCACTCGTGGTCCTGCAGCTGGTCACCCTGCTGGTGACGATGTGGGTGCTCGGGCTTGCGCTCGTGCTTCAGCGTCGCCGCGAGGTGACCCTGAAGCGCGCGGTCACGTTTTTGGCGATGGCCGATCCGCTGACCGGCGCCGCGAACACCCGGGCCTTCGAGCAATATCTGTCGGAACTCGGTCGCAGTGACGGTCAACGCTTCGCGATCGTGATCGCCGACATGAACGGCCTGAAGGGCGCCAACGCCGTCTTCGGCCACGAGATCGGCGACGGCATGATCGCGCGGATGGGCAGGCTGATGTTCCTCGCCTCGAGCGAACGCGACCAGGTCGCTCGACTGGGCGGAGACGAGTTCGCGGTCGTGATCCCAGGCGGAGACGCTTCCGACGTCGCCGCCTGGCGCGAACGCTTCGAGAACTCCTCGACGCGCCACAACTCGGAGATCCGCGGACGCCTGCCGCAGATCTCCGCCGCGGTCGGCACCGCCGTCTACCCCGACGACGGGGTGAATCCCGCCGCTCTGATCGATGTTGCCGACCGCCGGATGTACGAGGAGAAATCGTCCGTGGTCACGCCGCCGCACGAGATCGAAGGACTGAGCACGCCAGACGCCGTCCGCGTGCTCAGCGCCGCGCGGCTGCGCGGCGCACCGCGTCACGCGGTCGACGACCGCGAGCGGATGCAGTTCGCGGCCGCCAATTGGGTCACCTGCGGCCTCATGGCGCTCGCTGCCGCGATCTGCGGAGGACCGCAGGTCCATGTGGCGGCAATTGCCGCTTGTGGCGTCTACGGCTTGGTCTGGGCCGGATGCAGCATCTACCAGAGCACTCGCTCGGGCGGCGACGCAATCTACATGGTCCTCGACGTTGCCACGTTGCTCTACGCATTGCCGGTGGTCTGGGCCTCCGGCGGCGCAAACAGCCCACTGCTGATCCTGATCAGTCTGCCGGTTGCCTTCTACGCGCAGCACTTCCCGTCACGCATCGCGTGGCCGCGAATCGCCATCCTGATCGCCGGGTACTCGATCGGCTTCTGGGCGTTCGGCACATACACTGACGCCGAGATCACGCGCTACTTCACGAGTCTTGCGGCGATGCTGATCGTGTCGGTGATCATGCTCCAGAGTTCGAAGCGCCAGCACGATTCCCTGGCCTTGATCCGACGCTCGGCGACGCGCGACGAACTGACCGGCCTGCCCAACGTGTACGCGCTCAGGCGCGACCTCGAGCAGGCCTTCGCGCCCGAAGCGGGCGATCGGCCGGGTGCCGGCCTGATTCTGATCGACGTCGACGACTTCCGCCGCGTCAACACCCTCGCCGGCCACCGCGGCGGTGACCAATTGCTGCGTTCGGTCGCGGAGCGCCTCTCGGCCTCGGCCGGCGAGCACAAGGCCTACCGCGTCGAGGGTGACGAGTTCGCGGTGCTTGTGTGCGGCAAGGATGCCGATTCGCTCCCTGAGCTTGCGCGGGAGATGACGGCCGCCGTCGAACACGAAGAGCTGATCTCGGGCATGATGCTCAGCATCGTCGCCAGCTGCGGCAACGCGGCCGCGCGAGCCGGTCAGTCGGGTGACGACGTCGTGGATGCGGCGGAATCGGCGCTGCGCGAACAGAAGACCGGTCGCGGCCGCCCCGGCCAGCCGCCGGGCCCTGTGCTGCTCTGACCGCGGCGCAACTACCCTCACGGCCATGAATGACGGCCCCTCCCCCGCTTCCGGCCACACGCCGGCCCAAATCCGCAATCTTGCGATCATCGCCCACGTCGACCACGGCAAGACGACGATCGTCGACCACATGCTCAAGCAGTCGCAGGTCTTTCGCGACAACCAGGCTGAGATGTCCCAGGAGCTGATCATGGACTCCGGGGATCAAGAGAAGGAACGCGGGATCACGATCACGGCGAAGGTCACTGCGGTCGAGTACGGCGACTACCGCCTGAACATTGTCGACACCCCCGGCCACGCCGACTTCTCCGGCGAGGTCGAGCGCACGCTGAACATGGCCGACGGCTGCCTCCTGATCGTCGACGCACAGGAGGGCCCGATGCCGCAGACCAAATTCGTCCTCACCCAGGCGCTCGAGAACGGCCTCAAGCCGATCGTCGTGATCAACAAGATCGACAAGCCCGCCAGCCGCATCGAAGAGGTCGAGGGCGAACTCGCCGACCTGTTCCTCGAGCTGGCGATCGACGACGACCAGCTGCACTACCCCGAGTTCTACGCGATCGGCCGCGAGGGCAAGGCGTGGGAATCCGTGCCGAGCGACACTTCAGAGGAAGCCACGCTCAAGCCGCTGTTCGACGCGATCATCGAGCACATCCCGGCGCCGCGCGTCGAGCTCGACGGCCCGCTGCAGATGCTCGTCACCGCGCTGGCGTGGGACAACTTCAAGGGCAAGTACGCGATCGGCCGGATCAGCCGTGGCCGCGTCAAGGCCGGCGACCAGGTCACGTTGATCGACCGCGAGGGCAATCACACCAAGGCCCGTGTCGGCGAGGTCTTCATGTCGCACGGACTCGCGCGCTTTCCCGTCGAGGAGGGCATCGCGGGCGACATCGTCCAGCTGACCGGCGTCGGCGACGCCCAGATCGGCGCGACGATCGCCGACTCCGAGAACCCGACGGCGCTGCCGACGATCGAGGTCGAGGCGCCGACCCTGCAGATCTACCTCGGACCCAACACCAGCCCGTTCAAGGGCACCGAAGGCGAGTTCACCACCTCCCGCCAGATCAGCGACCGCCTGCAGAAGGAGCTCGAGACCAACGTCGGCCTGCGCGTCGAGCAGTTCGACAAGGGCTTCCTCGTCGCCGGCCGCGGAGAGCTGCACCTCTCAGTGCTGATCGAGGCGATGCGCCGCGAAGGCTTCGAACTCGAAATCGGCCGCCCGCAGGTCGTCACCACCGAAATCGAGGGCGAGACTTTCGAGCCGGTCGAAGAATTGACCGTCGAGGTGCCCGACGAGCACGTCGGCGCCGTCCAGACCGAGCTCGGCAGCCGCCGCGCGGTACAGAAGGACCAGCACGCCGTCTCCGGCGGTGTCACGCGCCTCTCCTATGAGATCCCCACCCGAGCGCTGCTCGGCGTCCGCGGAATCCTCATGACCAACACCAAGGGCACCGCCGTGATGAGCTCGCTGACGACCGGCTACCAGCCGATGGGCCAGTTGCTCGACCAGCAGCGAAACGGCGCCCTGATCGCCTTCGAGACCGGCACCACGACGCCGTTCGCCCTGCAGAACGCGGAGGAGCGCGGCACGGTCTTCATCGCGCCGTCCGAAAAGGTCTACCAAGGCCAGATCATCGGCCTCAACTCGCGCGGCGACGACCTCGAGATCAATGTCTGCAAGGCCAAACAGCTGACCAACATGCGCAGCAAGTCGAGCGACGGCGTCGTCCAGCTGACCCCGCCGACGGTCTTCAGTCTCGAGCAGAACATGGACTTCCTCGAGAACGACGAGCTGCTCGAAGTCACGCCCGAATCGATGCGCCTGCGCAAACGCGAGCTGCTGCCGCACATGCGCAAGCGCGCCAAGGCCTAGCTATTTTTCCCGACATGCCATTCAGCGACATCCTCACAGCCAACGCCGCCTACTCCTCCGACCACGAAGAGCTCGCCAACGGCCGCGCTCGCCGCGGTCTCGCGATCGTCACCTGCATCGACACACGGATCGACCCGCTCGAGGCCTTCGGACTGATCCCCGGTGACGCAAAGATCATCCGCAACGCCGGCGCGCGCGTGACGGACGACGTCCTGCGCACCCTGATCATCGCCTCGCACGCGCTCGGCGTGAACCGCATCGCGCTGATTCAGCACACCGACTGCGGCGTGGCCAACAACACCCAGGAGTCGCTGACGAGCCTCGTCGAGACCGACACCCACGAGAGCGTCGGCGACCTCGACTTCCTCACGATCACCGACCAGCGCGCCGTGCTGCACGAGGACTCGCAGAAGATCCGCGACTGCAAGCTGCTCCCCACCGGCACAGAAGTCGGCGAATTCATCTTCGACGTCCACAGCGGAAAACTCACTCCCGTCGAGTGACGCCATACTTCGACCAGCTCGAGCCCGGCCTCGGAGGACAGCGGATCGACGCGATCCGCGACCGCGAGCAGGGCACGCAGGTCTCGACGCTCGAGCTCTTCTTCGACCTCGTCTATGTCTTTGCGGTCAGCCAGATCTCGCATCTGCTCCTCGAGCACCTGACATGGCGAGGCGCGCTGGAGACGGCGATCATCACGATCGCGATCTGGTGGGCCTGGATCGACACGACCTGGATCACCAACTGGTTCGACCCACGCAAGATGCCAGTACGGCTGATGCTGATCGTCCTGATGGGCCTCAGCCTGATCATGTCGGCAGCGATCCCGGAGGCCTGGGGCGGCCGTGCCGAATGGTTTGCGATCGCCTACGTCACGATCCAGGTCGGGCGCAGCGCCTTCTGCCTGTTCATGCTCGGCCGCAACGAGCAGGCGGCGAACTTCTCGCGGCTGACTTTTTGGGCGGTGCTCTCGGCCCCGCTCTGGATCGTCGGCGGCTTCAGTCACGGTGACACGCAGCTTCTGCTCTGGGGCCTCGGAGCACTGATGGACAGCGTGGCACCGGCGCTCGGTTACCGCGTCCCACTGATCGGCAAATCGTCGTCGGAAACCTGGACGATCGCGGGCGGTCACCTGGCCGAGCGCTGTCAACTCTTCGTGATCATCGCGCTCGGCGAATCCGTGCTGCTGACGGGCGCAACTCTCTCGCATGAACTCGAGTTGACCACCCCGATCGCCGCAGCCTTCGCCGTCGCCTTCCTGACCAGCGTGATGATGTGGTGGGTCTACTTCTCACGCGCCGGACGCGCCACGGAGATCTTCGAGCAGGCCAAGAATCCCGGTGCGATGGGCCGTGCCTACACCTACTTCCACATGCCGATGATCGCCGGCATCATCACGCTCGCCGTCGCCAACGAGAAGGTCATCGCGCATCCGACCGGCCACGTCGAGCCCGAATTCACGGCAGTCGCGGTGATCGGCTCAGTGCTCTACATGTTCGGAAACGCGGTTTTCAACGGCACGATCACCGAGGCGTTCCCGCGCAGGCGCTCGTTGGTGATCGTGACGACACTGCTGGTGATCCCCTTTGCGCACATGCTTACGCCGCTGGCCGTGATGGGCTGGGTGCTTGCTCCGCTGGTCGTACTCGCGGTCGTCGATGAGGCGACGAAACCACCGCCGTATCGCGAACTCTCGGGGAGCACCGACTCCGACGACGACACGGACATCAGCGACGACAGATAGCTCGAACGCGTCCGCCCCGCGGCAGACGCGTTCGAACACGGCGAGCGTTAGTCGGAGCTGCTGCGGCTGCCGAACTGCTGGTCGAGCACCAGCAGCGCCGACGAGTCGCTGCCGGCGAGCTTCAGGCGGTCGACGGCCTGCTTGGTCGACGCCTCCTCCTCGACCTGCTCGGTGATGAACCACTGGAGCATGACCTTTGTGGCGTGGTCGCCCTCTTGGTCGGCGAGGTTGTAGAGGTCGTCGATCGACTGGCTGACGGCCTTCTCGTTCTCGTAGGCGGCCTCGAACGCGGCCAGCGGGTCGCTCCAAGAGGTTGGCGGCGCTTCGACGCCCTCGATGATCACTTTGCCGTCGCGATCGTTGATGAAGTCGAAAATCTTGATGCCGTGGCCGAGTTCTTCCTGGTACTGGAAGCGCATCCAGTTCGCGAAGCCCGGGAGGCCCTGATCCTCGAACCAGGCGCACATCGCCAGATACACGTGAGCGGAGTAGAACTCCTGCTTGACCTGATCGTTGAGGGCCTTCTGAACTGAATCCTTGAGCATCGATTTCTCCTGTGAGGGGTTCGCTTGAGAACGATTATGCCAACGACACTAGCGGCAAAACTCCATTAGGAATCCCGAAAAACCGCTTAGGTAAGCCTTATTCGGCCGGAATTGCGGCCGTCAGCTCGGCGAAGACCGGGGCGAGCTCCGCAGCGGCCACCCCGCCATCGGCGGCGCCGGACTGAGCCGACGCCTCTTCTTCGAGCTCACTCGCCCGGGCGCGCAGCTCATCGAATCCGAACATTCCCGCGGCACCCTTGATCTTGTGGGCGTGGTCGCGGATCTCATCGCAGATCATCGCCGGATCGGCCGCAGCGGGCAGCGACGCGAGGAGGAGTTCGATCTGCGCCGAGCGGTCCTGCGCCTCGGCCCTGAAACGTTCGGCCAGTTCAGCCATCGCATCGCTCATTCCGGTTATGATGCCGCACACCGTGGCGGAGCGCGCAGCACTCATCACAGGCGGATCGAGCGGCATCGGATTTGCGATCGCCAAGGCTCTCGGAGACGAGGGCTACGCAGTCACCATCAGCGGCCGCCGAGAAGACAAGCTCGCGGCGGCGGTCGAAGACCTCCGCCAGGGCGGAGCCGAAGTCCAGGGCATTCCCGGACGCGCCGACGACGAGCAGGCCCTGATCGGTCTCGTGGACGGTCACGTTGAGCGGTACGGACGCATCGATGTGCTCGTGAACAGCGCCGGCGTCGGCATCGGCGGTCAGCTCGAGGGCTACGAGACCAAGTTCATCGACATGCAGCTCGCCGTGAACATCCGCGCGATGATCATCACCACGCGCGAGGCGATGCCGCACCTCAAGGCCGCCGCCAAGGAGAACGAGAGCGGCATGGCCCACGTCTTCAACCTCGCCTCGATCGCCGGCCGCTACGGCCAGCCGTGGCTCTCGCTCTACGCCGCCACCAAGGCCGCCGTCGCCAACTGGACCAACGGCATGCACAAGGAGTTCCAGAACGAGGGGATCCGCTTCACCGCGCTCTCCCCCGCCTTCGTCGAGACACCGATGACGGAGTTCGCCTCGTCGGCCGAGGGCGGTGTCCCCGGCGAGAAGATGATCCGCCCCGAAGACCTTTCGAGCGCAGTGCTCTGGCTGCTGCAGCTCTCGCCCAACGCCCGCATCCCGGAGATCGTCTTCGAGCGCGTCGGCGACGACCTTTTCTAACCCCCAAGCTTTTCGAACCGCAGGAGGAATTGTCATGAAGCTCGGAGTGATGGCCGGCTACGCCGTCAACCAGGAGCAACTCCTCGGCATGGTCGAGACGGCCAAAGCCGCCGAGGCGCTGGGCTACGACTCGATCTGGACGGCCGAGGCCTACGGATTCGACGCCGCCACGCCGCTCTCGTTCTTCGCCGCGGCGACGAGCAAAATCCGCATCGGCTCGGCGATCTTTCAGATTCCCGGTCGCACCCCCGGCAACGCCGCGATGACTGCGGTGACGCTCGACAACCTCTCCAACGGCCGCTTCAGCCTCGGCCTCGGCTCATCCGGCCCCCAGGTCGCCGAAGGCTGGCACGGACAGCCCTTCGCCAAGCAGATCCAGCGCACGCGTGAATACATCGAGATCCTGCGGAAGATGCTCGGCCGCGAGGTCGCCGAGTACGACGGCGAGATCTACAAACTTCCGCTCCCCGACGGACTCGGAAAGCCGCTCAAGCTGATGACCCGCCCCGTACAGGAGCGCATCCCGATCTATCTCGCCGCCATCGGCCCGAAGAACACCGCCCTCGCCGGCGAGCTCTGCGACGGCTGGTTGCCGTATCTGTATGGCCCGGAGCACGCCGAGCAGCTCAACGCGAATCTCAAGGAAGGCGCCGAGCGCGCCGGCCGTACTCTCGCCGACATCCAGGTCTCTCCCTCGATCTTCACGGCCACCGGCGACGGCGACATCGACGAGCTGCGGGACCGCATCCGCCCACTGGTCGCGCTGTACGTCGGCGGCATGGGGGCGCGCAACAAGAACTTCTACAACAACCTCGTCAGTTCGTACGGCTACGAAGAAGCGGCCAAGGAGATCCAGGATCTCTACCTCGACAAGAAGTACGACGAGGCGGCCGCAGCGATCCCGACGGAGCTGATCGACATGATCTCGCTCGTCGGAGACAGGGACCGCGTCGCCGACCGCATCGCCGCCTACAAGGACGTCGGGGTCGACAACCTGATGGTCGTGCCGATGTCGGGCGACGCCGCCGAGCGCGAAGTGATCCTGCGCGACACGGTCGCCGCCGCCGAGCAGGCCGGCGTCCTCTAACGGGCAGTTGGCAGCGCGCAGTCCGCGCATCCTGCTCGTCACGATCGGCGAGCCCGGTCACGCGTTCCCGACGATCGCGATCGCATCGAAGCTCGTCGCTGCGGGCGCGGACGTCGCGGTCCACACGTGGTTTCGGTGGGAGGATCACATCGTCGGCGTCGGCGCGAAGTTCTTCCGCGCGCCGAAGTTCGACGTCGTGGCAGGCGAGCGTATCCCCGACGTGCACGAGGCCGCCGCGATGGCGACCGAGCAGCTGCGCCACGTCGTCAATGAGTGGCAGCCTGACGTGATCGTCGGAGACGTGCTGACGCTCGCGAGCGCGCTGACGGCCGAGATCTGCGGCGTGCCGTTCGTCACCTCGGTGCCGCACTTCTGGCACGCGACCGGGGAGGAATCGATCCCGTTCGGCTCTGGCTGGTCGCCGCCGAAGAACGCCATTGGACGCTGGACGACGCGGCGGATGCACAAGCTCGAACAGGTCGGCCTCGAGTACGGGCGCGACGAGCTGAACGAGACCCGCGCCGCCGTCGGCCTGCCGTCGATCGACCGCGTGCACGGAGCGCTCTCACGCGAACTCGTGCTGGTGGGCACCTTCCCGCAGCTCGAGCCGAGGCGCGACTGGCCGGGTCACGTGAAGGTGATCGGCCCGGTGATGTGGGAGCCCCCGGCCGAGCCGGTCGAGATGCCCGAGGGCGACGCGCCGCTGGTGGTGGTCGCTCCCAGCACCGCGCAGGACCTCGAGCACACGATGCTGCGCTCGGCCGTCGACGGGCTGCGCAACCTGCCGGTGCGCGTGGTCGCCGCCAAGAACGGCCGCGAGCCGGCGGTTCCGCTCGATCCGGGCGCGAACACCGAGGTCGTCGACTGGGCGCCCTACAGCCAGCTCTTCCCCCCTGCGGACGTCGTGGTCTGCCACGGCGGACACGGCACGATCATGCGCGCGCTCTGCGCCCGGGCGTCGGTCGTGATCGCGCCGGCCAGCGGCGACCAGTACGAGAACGCCGCGCGTGTGCGCTGGGCGAAGGTCGGCGTGTCGGTGCCCAATCGCTTCATCTCCGGCGAGACGATCGCCGCCGCGGTCGAGAAGGTCCTGGCCGATCAGCGCTACGCGAGGCGTGTCGGCGAGCTCGCCGACTGGGCCGATCACCACGACGCCGCGCAGACCGCCGCCGACGAGCTGATGGCCTTCGCCAAGCAAAAGGCCACCCCCTGACGACCTTGCAACGCGTTGCGTTGCAACAACAGGGCACCGAAGAAAAGCCCATGTTCAAGCGGTTTCTCGTGCAAAGCAAAGCGTTGCAAGAAATACCGCTTTCCCAAGCGGTTCTTCGCGGCTGATTCCCCTTGCAGAGCAATGCGTTGCAAAGCTGGGGGGCGGTGTTGAGGTGGTACCTTTCTCACCGCATTCCCCGGTAGCTCAGCTGGTAGAGCGTTCGGCTGTTAACCGAAATGTCGCTGGTTCGAGTCCAGCCCGGGGAGTTCGACAGGCTCTCACTCGCACGATCTCGCCGATGCTCGCTCTTGGCGGATCGGTCACGATCAGAAGATCGCTCCCTCACCGCCTGCGAGCTGCGCGTCGACGATCTCGCACGATTGAGAACCCGTCGAAAGCCTCGGGAATTACGATTTCTCGGATGGCTCTGTGCTTCATCAAAGTCGACCTCACGGCCCAGTCGGCCGACGCCCTCGTCAACGCCGCCAATTCCCATCTCATCCACGGCGGAGGCCTCGCTGCCGCGGTTGCTGCCGCCGGCGGCCCTGACCTCATCGCCGATTCCGCCAAGGCCCCGTTCATCAAGCCCGGCGGCGCCTGGGCCACGCGTGCCGGGAATCTCGATGCCGCCTGCGTGATCCACGCGGTCGGTCCCGTGTGGCGGGGCGGAGAGGACGGCGAGGCCGAGACGCTCGCCTCGGCCTACGAGAACTCGATCCGCCTCGCCGCGGAGCTCGGCTGCCGGAGCATCGTGCTCCCCGCGCTCAGCACCGGCATCTTCGGCTATCCGCTCGAGCTGGCCGCTCCGGTGGCCGTCGACGCTGCGCAGCGCGCACTGGCGGCCAGCCCGACGATCAGCGAGGCGACCTTCTGCCTTTTCGACGACGCTTCGCTCGGCGCGTTTGCGGATGCGGCCATCTAAACGATGTTTTTCTATTGTTTATTGCTGATATTTGGTGTTTTCCGATGGTTTTCTAACGGTATACTATGGGGATGCAGATCAGTGATCGAACCAGCGAGGATGCCGTCCTCGCCGAGCTTGGTGCCCGGATTAGGCAGACCCGGCTTGCCCGGAACATGCCGCAGGCCGAGCTTGCCGAGCGGGCCGGCACCACCGAGGCGACGATTCGCAAGCTCGAGTCGGGCGAGCCCGGTCAGCTGCGGATCTTTCTGCGCGTGCTCCGCGCGCTCGACCTGCAGGCCAATGTCGATCAGCTGATCCCGCAGGCTGCCGCCAGCCCGATCGCCGAGTCCGATAGCTCGGCCCGCGTCCAACAGCGCGCGCGGCGCAGGCGCCCCCCCGCCACCCCCTGGACCTGGGGTGATTCCGAGTGACCCTGATCGACGTCAACCTCTGGGGCCGACGCATCGGCGCGGCCAGGCAGGATTCCCCAGACTCGCCCGCTGTCTTCGAGTACGACCCCGATTTCCTCGCAAGCCCAGTCGAGCCGTCGCCCGTGGTCCTGAAGAAACGCCCGGGCACCTACTCGTTCCCAGCCCTCCCCTCGTCAACGTTCCGCGGACTCCCCGGCCTGCTCTGGGACTCCCTCCCCGACCGCTTCGGCACCAGCCTGATCCGCCGCTACTTCCGCTCCCACGGGCGCGAGCCCAACTCGCTGAACGCGCTCGAGCTGCTCAGCTACGTCGGCGCGCGCGGAATGGGCGCGCTCGAGTTCGCCCCATCCGTCGACCGGCCCGACGCGAGCGACCCGCTCGACGTCGCGCGGCTGCGCGAGTTCGCCGCGATCGCATCTGACGAAGAATCCTCGTGGGGCGTCGAGCTCGAGGATCCCGGCGCGATGGCCGAATTGCTCGAGGTCGGCACCTCCGCCGGCGGCGCGCGCCCGAAGGCCGTGATCGGCTGGAATCCCGCGACCAACGAGGTCCGCTCGGGCAGGATCGATCTCGCCGCCGGCTTCGAGTACTGGCTGCTCAAGTTCGACGGCGTCGGCGCCTCCGATCGCGAGCTCGGCCGCTCGCAGGGCTACGGGGCCATCGAATTCGCCTACTCCCGCCTCGCCGCGCGCGCAGGGATCACGATGACCGAATGCCGCCTGTTCGAGGAGGGCGAGCGTCGTCACTTCATGACAAAGCGCTTCGATCGCCTCGGCGACGGCCGCCGCCTGCACATGCACACGCTCGCCGGGATCGCCCACCTCGACTTCAACGTCCCCGGCAGCGCCTCATATGAAGACGCCTTCGACGTCCTCCGTGAGCTCCGCGCGCCCGCCGCCGACTTCGAGCAGCAGTTCCGCCGCGCCGTCTTCAACGTCGTCTTCCGCAACCAGGACGACCACCCGAAGAACATCTCGTTCCTGATGGACCGCGAGGGGCAGTGGCGCCTCTCCCCCGCCTACGACCTCGCCTTCGCCTTCAACCCAACCGGGCAGTTCACCTCGCGCCACCAGATGTCGCTCGCCGGCAAACTCGACGACTTCACGCGTGACGATTTCGCCCGGCTCGGCCGCCACGCCGGTCTCGTGCAGGGCCGCGCGCAGACGATCCTCGACGAAACGCTCGCCCTCACGGCCGAGTGGCCGGAAGCCGCGCGTGATTGCGGCGTCCCGAGCGCACACGCCGAGCGGATCGACGCCGCCCTGCGCCGCGAATTCTGAAGGCGCTCAGTGAGCCTGCAGGCGGGCGGTCTCGCCGCCCCTGCGGAGCTTCTCGATCGCAGCGAGCTCGATCTGGCGCACCCGCTCGCGCGTGACTCCGATGAACTTGCCGATCTCAACCAGCGTGAGCGGCTCCTCGCCGGTCAGGCCGTATCGCAGCTCAACCACGCGGCGCTCACGGTCGTTCAGCTGGCTGAGCACGACGTCGATGTCCTCGGAGAGCAGTCGTTCGGCGACGATCTCCTCCGGAGCCTGGTCGCTGCCGTTCTCGACGACATCGCCGATCGTCGCGCTTCCGTCGTCACTGCCGATCGGGGTCTCGAGCGAGATCGCGTCGGCCGAAAGCTCCATCAGGCTCTTGACGTCGTCCTCGTCCATCTGAAGTTCTTTGGCGACCTCTTCGACCGTCGCGTCGCGCCCGAGCTCCTGCTCGAGCCTGCGGCGCACGGCCGCGACCTTGTTCACGTTCTGCAGAAGGTGCACCGGGATGCGGATCGTGCGGGCCTGGTCGGCGATGCAGCGCGTGATCCCCTGACGGATCCACCACGCCGCGTAGGTCGAAAACTTGTAGCCGCGACGCCAGTCGAACTTCTCGACGGCGCGCATCAGCCCGACGTTGCCCTCCTGGATCAGGTCGAGCAGCGAGACTCCGCGGTCGTTGTAGCGCTTGGCGATGCTCACGACCAGGCGCAGGTTGGCCTCGATCATGATGTTCTTCGCCTCGTTGTCGGCGCGCTCGATCCGCTTGGCCAGTCGCACCTCGTCCTCAGCAGAGAGCAGCTTGCGCTCGCCGATCGCCTTGAGATAAAGATGAACAGTGTCGATCGCCTCGCGACTCTCGCCCGGCGTGAGGTCGAGCTTGGCGGCGCCCTCCGAAACGAGGCTGAGCGCAGGCTGCGCCGGCGTCTCGTCTGGGGTCTGTTCTGCTGCTTGCTGACTCATCTGCGGTGGCAATGATGAATCCGAAGCCCGTTGTCCTGGCTGGAACACACTTCTATGTCGGGCGGGGGCAAAATCTCCCCCCTGCGGGAATCATGCAAATTCCGCGGAAAGCTCACCAATCTTGCTGATCACTGAATGACGCTTGAGTTCGAGTTCGGACTTTTTGTCACCAGGGGCCCCGGCGATTTGACGGTCCAAGCCATCTAGTTCAAGCTTCAAGTAACCCAGCTGGATCACTTCTGCAGACGCACTCTCCCGTTCGGAAAGCATCGCTACCTCTGTAACGGCACTCTGAAGCTCCGGCTTTAGCTCCGACAACCCGGTTAGCGGAGCCGCAAGATTCGCTTTCAGATGATCTCTCAGTTCGAGCATCAACGGGCTCGACAGATCGCGATCGGGAAGTTTTTCCAAATAGGGAACACCGGCGTTCGGATTCGACAGGCACTGGGCCATGAAGATCCGCTCGGCGCGCTCGCGCGGATCGGCCTGAACCGGCTGCCGCGGCGGTTGGGGGGCGTTTGCTTCGGGCTCTTCCCGGCGGCGAGGCGCAGCTGTCGCCCGCTCGCGCAGCGACTCTCGCAGCACGCCATCCGAGATCCCCAGTCGGTCCGCGGCGATCCGTAGTTGCTCCTCGCGAACCGGTCCCGGCGCCATCGCCCCGAACACCGGCACCAACTCATCGAGCACGTGCTCGCGGCCACGGGCGTCCGAGATGTCGCCCTCGGCGAAGACCTGGGCGACGGCGAACTCGGCGACCGTGACAGCGGCGGCTATCGCGGCTTCAAAGGCCTCACTGCCGCCGTTCTTGATCAACTCGTCAGGGTCTTTGCCCGACGGGATCTGGATCACGAGCGTCTCGGCGTCCTTGTGGGCGCCGAGCACCTCCGCGGCCCTGAGCGCGGCCCGTCGACCGGACTCGTCGGCGTCGAGCGAGAGATACACCCGCGGGGCCATGCGCGCGAGCTCGGACGCCTGCTGTTCGGTCATCGCCGTCCCCATCACGGCCACAGCCTCCTCGAAGCCGGCGTCGTGGAGCGCCAGCACGTCGGCGTAGCCCTCGACCGCGATCACACGCTTCTTCGCGGCGGCCGGTCTCCGCGCGTGGTCGATCCCGAAGATCTGCGTGCCCTTGTGGTAAACCGGACCCTCCGCCGAGTTGAGGTACTTCGGTTTGTCGGAGTCACGCATACCGCGAGCGCCGAAGCCGCGAACGATCCCCTTCTTGTCCGACAGCGGGAACATGATCCGCCCGCGAAAACGATCGAAGATCTGGCCGCGGTCGTTCTTCTGCACGAGTCCGGCGTCGATCAGCTCCTGCTCGGTGAAGCCCTGCCGCAGCGCCGGCACGAACAACTTGTCCCATGCTTTGGGCGAGTAACCGAGACGGAACTTCTTCATCACCTCGGGAGAGAAGCCGCGCTCCTGCAGGTAGGCACGTGCCGCGGCCGCCTCGTCGGCGTCGGCGAGCGTGCGTTCGTAGAACTTCGTCGCGCGCTCGAGCAACTCATACAGCCGCTCACGCGCCTTCTGGCGCTCTGCCGCGCGAGGGTCAAGCTCTTCGTAGACCAGCTCGACGTTGTACTGATCGGCGAGGTACTCGATCGCCGCCGCAAAATCGAGCGCCTCCTTTTCCATCACGAACGTGAACACATCGCCGCTGACCTGACAGCCGAAGCAGTAATAGACCTTGTCCGTGGGATTGACGGAGAAGCTCGGCGAGTTGTCCTCATGGAACGGGCAGCGGCCCATGTACTGCGAGCCGTTGCGGCGGAGGTCCGTGTAGTGGTTTACGAGGTCGACGATGTCGACAGCCTCGCGGACCTTCTCCTTCGACGCGTCGCTGATCCGAGCCATCAGCGCGCCGCCCGGGGCTGGTTGAGCTCTTCGAAGACGCGGAAGGCGTAGCGATCGGTCATACCTGCGATCCAGTCGGTGACGCTCGTCGCGAGGTCCTCACCCTCGCCGCCGGGGATCTCGTCGGGGTGTTCGACGTAGTACGCGAACAGGCCCTTGATCAGGTTCGTGACGCGGTCGGCCTCGGCGCGGACCTGCGGTCCGAGATATACGTCCTGGAACATGAACTTGCGCAGGCGCAGCATCGCGCCGCCGATCTCCTGTGACTGCGCGATGTCGCCGGTGCGCTCGGACTCTGCGACGAGGTCCTTGACCAACGTGTCGATCCGCTCCGACGGGCTCGCACCGAGCAGTTCGATCTCGAACTGCGGGAGGTCCGCGTCCTCGAGAATCCCGGCGCGCAGCGCATCGTCGATGTCGTGGTTGATGTAGGCGATACGGTCGACGATCCGGACGATCCGGCCTTCGAGCGACCGAGGTTTGGTCGGACCCGTGTGATTGAGGATGCCGTCGCGCACCTGCTTGGTGAGATTCAGCCCCGCCCCGTCGCGCTCAATCACATCGACTGTGCGCAGCGAGTGCTCATTGTGCTTGAACCCACGCCCGAACCGCTGCTGCAGACACTGCGAGAGCACGTCTTCACCGATGTGCCCGAACGGCGGATGACCGAGATCGTGACCGAGGCCGACGGCCTCCGCGAGGTCTTCGTTCAGCGCCAGGGCCCGCGCGACCGTGCGCGCGATTCCGCTGACCTCGAGCGTGTGGGTCATGCGCGTGCGGAAGTGATCGCCCTCGGGCGCTATGAAGACCTGCGTCTTGTACTTCAGCCGGCGGAAGGCCTTGCTGTGGACGATTCGGTCGCGATCGCGCTGGAACGGGGTGCGCAGCGCCGAGTCGGGCTCGGGCGCCGCGCGGTCGGCCGGATACGAGCGCACGGCGAGCGGCCCCAGGATCGCGTCCTCGCGGGCGTCCATGCGCGCGCGGAAGTCCCGCCCTGAAGCCTTCATGTTCACCTGGCTGTTGACCGCCTCCACGACTCTGATTCTGACATCCGGCGCGCAGAACGAGGCGTATGCCAGCGGCGGCGCGATCAGGCGAGCGTGCGCACGCGCACGTGCGCGTGGTGAGCAAGCGTCTCGGCGATCGCGCGGTCTGCCTGGCGCAGGGCGTCGGGGCCCGCGCTGGGCGCCTGTGCCAGCGGCGCCGCCACCGCCCCCGTGAAGAACTCGTGGGCGTGCTCGCCGAAGTCGAAGTCTCCGGCTTCGCGGCAGCCACGGCAGACGATTCCACCCGCGCTCGGAGAAAAAGCGATCAACTCCTCGCCCGCCCCGCAGTGCACGCACGATCCGAGCTCGGGAGCGAATCCTGCGGCAAGCAGCAGCTTCGCCCTGAAGGCGAGGCCGGACTCCCGCCGCGCAGCGGCCGGATCTGTGTCGAGCAGCGCGAGCATGTTCGCGGTCAGGTGGTAGGCCGGCAGGTTCTGTTCGCGATCATCGAGCAACCGCAGCACGAACTCGCCAACCTTCGCCGCGGCGTCGATCGAGGCAGCACGGGTACGCAGATCGGGATGGGCGTCGATCGTCTCGGCGCTCGTCACGGTGAGCAGATCGCCGCGACCCTCGTGAAGCACGAGCTCGAGCCTGAAGAACGGTTCGAGACGCCCGCCGAAGCGGCTTTTCGACCGCCTCACGCCCTTGGCGATCGCGTTTATTCGGCCGTGCTGCTCCGTATAGAGATGCAGGATGCTGTCGGCCTCGCCGAAGCGCAGCTTGCGCAGCACGATCGCTTCTGTTTTCAGACTGTGAGCCACTCCCAGATGATGACCGGCGCCCCGGAGCTTTCGACCAGGACGTTTTGGCACCTCACTACACTTTGTATAGCAATGGATGCCCCCACCCCAGCCGCGACCCTCTACTCGAAGGCCAACTGCAACTTCTGCGTCCGAGCCAAGATGTTGCTCGAACAGAGCGGCGTCGACTTCGAGTACATCGATCTGACCGGAGACGTCGACGCGCAGGTCGACCTCGCAAGACGCACCGGCCGGATGACGATGCCGCAGATCTTCGCGGGCGAGGAGCTGATCGGCGGCTATGAAGACCTCGTCCTCGCGCTGCAGAGCCCGCGCCTCCGCGAAGCCCTCGGCGTTGCCTGAGCTGCCCGAAGTCGAGACGATCCGGCGGCAGCTCGCCCCGGTCGTCGAAGGTACGCGCATCGCGGCAGTCGAGGTGAACGACGACCGCTGGGTTCTCCCCCACACGCCGGCGCAGTTCGAACGCCTGCTCGTCGGGCGCAAGATCATCGAGCTCGGACGGCGTGGCAAATACTTCGTCACGCGCATGGACGACGGCTCAGCGCTCGTGATGCACCTGCGCATGACCGGAAACCTGCTTGCGATCCCCGCCGACTCCCCTGCGCCCGAATCCCATCTTCGCGGCCAGCTCTGGCTCGAGACCGCGCGTGGACGCGAAGCCGGAAGCCTCGCCTTCACCGACCCACGACGCTTCGGCACGGCCGAGGTCTTCGCCGATGAGCAGGCGCTCGAGGCATATCTCGGCGCGCGCCTCGGTCCGGAGCCGTTCGACCCCGCGTTCGACGGCGCCTACCTGCGCCGACAGACCCGCGGACGCAACACCCCGATCAAGGCCGTCCTGCTCGACCAGCGTGTCGTCGCCGGCGTCGGCAACATCTATGCCGACGAGGCGCTCTACCGCGCGCGAGTCTCACCGAAGAAGCGCGCCGGCCGAATCACCGCCGCGCAGGCCGAGCTGCTCAGCGATACGGTCCGCGATGCGCTCGGAGCCGGGATCGACGCCAAGGGAGCATCGATCGACGACTTTCGCGACGCGTATGGCGTGAAGGGCAGTTTCCAGGACCAGTTCCTCGTGCACCGTCGCGAGGGCCTGCCCTGTCCCGAGTGCGGCGCACCGGTCAAGAAGATCCGTTGCGCGGGGCGCGGCACGTACTACTGCACTGTCTGCCAGAAGAGCTAGAGGCCGTAACCCCTAGTGAAGCTCGTGCAGGACAGCGCGCGGGTGGGCGTCGAAGTAGACGTCTTTCAAGCGCTCGGTCGAGAGATGCGTGTAAGTCTGCGTAGTCGAGACATCGGCGTGCCCGAGCATCTCCTGGACGCTGCGCAGATCGCAGCCGCCGGAGAGCAGATGCGTCGCGAAGGTGTGGCGCAGTGTGTGCGGACTCATGCGGTCTGAAAGGCCCGCGGAGGCCGCGTACTTGCGCACGATCTTGTAGAGACCCTGACGGGTCAGTTGTCCGCCGCGAAAGTTGACGAAAAGGTGACGCTGCGGACGGTCCTTGGTCAGCGCGCGCCGGCCCGAACGCAGGTAGATGCGAATCGCCAGCATCGCTTGTCGGCCGACCGGAACGATCCGCTCCTTGTTGCCCTTGCCGCGTGTGCGCAGGATGCCCTCGTCGAAGTCGACGTCCGAAACCTCCAGCGAGATCACTTCCGACACGCGCAGGCCCGACGCATACATCAGCTCGAGCAGCGCGCGGTCGCGAGTCGCAATCGGATCGCTGCCCCTGACCTGATCGATCAGGTGCGAGACCTCGGCGCGGCTGAGCACCGCGGGAAGCTTCTTCGCCTGCGCCGGCGCCTTCACGTCTGCGGTCGGGTCGGTGTCGATCTCGCCCTCTCGGCGCAGGTGCGTGTAGAACGAACGCAGCGAGGAAAGTTTGCGGTGCAGCGTCGTGCCGGCGATCTCGCCGCCGGCAGCGAGCGACTCGAGGTATTCGACGACCTGAGCCTGCGTGACCGTCAGCGCGTCCTGCCCGATCGACGCGAGGTACGCGCCGTACTGCATCAGGTCGGTGCGATACGCGATCAGCGTGTTCTCCGCAGAGCGCGCTTCGAACTCGAGGTATTGGAGGAATTCGAGCAGCAGGTCTTCGAAGCGCTCGGCGGTCAGCGGGCGCTGCTGTGTCACGGGCGGCGTCATCGAAGCCTGATTTGCGCTTCAGGCGGCCGAATCCTTGGCCGCTTGCGCACCTCGCAACGGGCTTTGCGCGCCGGATCAGAGCGACTTGTTGCGCGTGACCGTCTTGAAGTTCGCCTTGACCGGCGCACTGAAGTTGCGCGCGTTGTCCTGGGCAGTGACTTCGAGAGTGAGGTTCGTGGCCGGAAGCGTGCGGCCGTTCATCGTCCCGGTCAACTTCGACTTGACCGCGCCCGCCTCATAGAGGTGGACATACTGGACGACGAACTTCGAGCCCTTGGCGCGACGGACCGTGAAGACGACGCGCGAGGGCTTGTTCACGGTGAAGTAGACGTAGGTCTGCTTGCGCTTGTTGCACTTGCTCGTGGCTCGCTGACAGAACTTCGACGGCGCCACCTTCAGTTTGGTGATCGTCGGAATCGAAAGCTCACCCGGTCCGGCATAGACGGTGACCGAGGGCGTTCCGAGCACTTCGTTGCCGACGATGTCGGCGACCCGGCCGGCGCCGGTCAGTGCGACGCTGCCGGCTTCGCCGGTCTTCCAAGGCGTGGTGATGCTCACGAGATAGACGGAGCTTCCATCGACACCGACGTTGGTGATCTCGCGGTTCGCACCGCCGACCGCAAGCGCGAAGGCCGAGAGCATTCCGTTCACGCCGCCGGAGATCGGCTCACTGAAGTCGAGCCTGACGGTGTTGTTCGAGATCGCGACCGCGCGTTGGAGCGTCGGCGAGGAGAGGTCGGACGGCGCCGACGCCGTCGACGAGAAGTTCGATGTGCGTCCGCCCGGGCTGGTGACGATCGCGGTGAACTTCTCGGACGGCGACGGAGTGCTCACCGGCAGCCATGAATAGCCGCCCCCGGAAGCGGTCAGTCCGGTCTTGAACAGTTCGGCGCCCTCTCCGCCGACGTCGGACCTGAAGATTTCGACGCTTCCGTCGGCGGCTGAACCGCTGATCGGAACCGTGTTGTCGGCGCGACGCGGACCGACGTGGATCGTCGGAGTTCCCATCGTCGAATAGATCGCCCGACCACAGACGTCGTGGATCGCAAGGCCGAGGATCTGGACGGCCGCGGCGCTCGTGTCGAATGCGTAGTCGGTCTCGTCGCAGTCGCCGGCGTAGACACCCGTGCCGACGATCTCGACGTTTCCGGCGCCGTTGATCACCGCGGACTTGGTGATCGCGTCGAAAGGTGCGTTGATGTCGAGCTCTGTGACCCCGGCCGCGAAGTCGATCGTGTCCCCCCCGGCCCCGGAATTCACCGCCGCGATGGCGCCGCGCATCGTGCAGTCTCCTGCCGCCGCGGTGCAGGCATTCGGTGTCGCGGTGTCGGCGTCATTGTCGACGGTGATCGTCGCGGCACCGGCGTTCGCGGCGAGCGCACAGCAGAAGATCAGCGCGAGCGCCAGCACACCTGCGAGGCGTGCGCGGAGAGATGTTGAGCTTGTTGCTGGAGTCACTGGGGAAAACGAGTGGCGCTCTTGCAGATGAAACACTCTAGAAGCGCCCGAAGTAGCGCTCGCCGAGTCAGCTGACCGAGCGCGCCAGGGCAATGCCCCCAGCCAGTGCCTGCTTGAAGAAGAGCTTGTCGTCTGCGAGATCGCGGCCCATCGTGCGGCGCGGGAGGCCACTTTCGGCGTAGCCGTCGAGGTCGGGCTCTGCGCGCACCCAGCGGTGCCCCTCGAGCTCGGCCGGAAGCGGCGCGTCGGGGCTCAGCCCGACCGTGACCGGCGCGAGCAGCAATGAAAGCACCGAGCGCGTGTGATGCGAGATGCCCTGATGGCGCGGCCGCGGATCACCGCTCGACGCGCGCGCCACGAGCACAGTCGGACAGCCGAGCGCGAGCGCCGCGTGGGCGGAGTCGAGCGCGATCATCCCGCCGTGACCGAGTGCCGTGCCCGAGCCGATGATTCCCGGCCCCGGGCCAACGATCGCGCAGTCCCACCCACGCTCCGAGAGCCCCGCGTGGAGGGCACCGATCGTCGACACCGCCTCTCCCTCGCCCCCGTATGCCGGGGCCGCAGTCAGATGATCGAACAGCAGGTCACGCTTGCGCAGCTCGGCGACGGTCGATGACAGCGCTCCCGGGAGCGCACCTCCCCCGGTCTGCACGTAGCCGATCTTCAGACCGGGGTGCTCGCGCGCCGCGGCCCACACGGCCGGCGCGAGCTGTCCATGCAGTTGAAACACGCCGACCGGTCCGCCGACGGGTTTCTCGAGCTTCTCGGGTTCGACGGGATCGACGCCGTGCTGGAGCGGCGTGTAGTTCAGCTTCATCACGTGGCGCGACGCGTCGGCCTTGCCATCGAGCCCACGCGTGAGATTGACGAGCACGACATCGCTGCCGCCCGAGCCGAGGTTCAGATCTAGCGCCTCGGTGCTGACGACGACGTCGTCGCCCGCCAGGCTTCCGCCGACAGCACCGACGTCGGCGTAGGCGGCGCGCTCTTCGCCGTCGATCTCGACGATCATGCGCTCGATACCGCGCACACCGGTGGCGGCACGCTCGATCGAGACGACCGTTCCGCGCCGCAGACAGAGCATCAGATCTTCAGCGTCCCGGACGACCCGGTCCGCTGATCAGGCGCCGCCGGATGCGCTGATGTTCGCGCCGTCTGCGTCGACGGCCTCGATCTCGCCGGTGTCGAGGCTGTAGGTGGTCGTCTCGAAGATGTCGG
>JASGFX010000035.1:0-24890 GCA_047605325.1 Solirubrobacterales bacterium
CGCGCCTTGTTCTTGTCGACGCCCTTCTGGATCGTCTTGGCCGCCTTCGCCGGAGTCGTCATCGTGATCTTGTCGAACTCCTTCTCAAGGTCTTTGCGGTCGGTGCGGCCGACGTCATCCTTGTGGAAGCGCGCGTTGCGCACGATGTTCGTCTTGATGCCGCCCGGGTGCACGGTGCAGACGCGGATGTCGGTATCGCGAAGCTCGTGGCGCAGCGACTCGGTGTAGCCGCGTACGGCGTGTTTGCTGGCGCAGTACATGCTCTGAGCCGGAAAGCCCATCAGGCCGAAGATGCTCGAGACGTTGACGATCGCGCCATCGCCCTGCTCGAGCAGCAGCGGAAGGTACGCGCGGGTGCCGTTGACGACGCCCCAGAAGTTGACGTTCATCACCCACTCGTCATCCTCAGGCGCAGCCTCGGCCGCGAGCTGGCTCACCGTGACGCCGGCGTTGTTGATGAACATGCCGTACTTCTCCGGCGCCCAGTCCTTGACTTCGGCGGCCCAGGTCATCGTTGCCTGGCGATCGGAGACATCGAGCTTCCGCGCAAGCACCGGGGTCTTGATCATCGAGACGGTCTCCTCGAGACCCTCCTCGTTCCAGTCACAGATCGCGACGGGACAACCCATCCCGCTCATCCGCACGGCGAGCGCACGCCCGATTCCCGATGCGGCTCCGGTGATCACGCAGGTGCGACCCGCGAGGATTGGCTTGGCTGACACGACGACTCCTTGAAGGCTCTAGGGGTGAGTTGCGCCGATCAATGTAACACCGAATGGTGTAATCGTCAAATCAGTCGATCAGGCGCTGCTGCATGAAGCGGATCGCCACGCGCCAGAGCGCGAGCGAGAAAATGATCAGCGCAAGCAGCCGCAGCGCATCGACCGACTCAAAACCAAAGCATGCGCCACGCACCAGCTCGACCAGTTGGTAGAGCGGGTTGAAGTTGGCGAGCAGCTGGGCCCAGTGCGGCAGCTGATTGATCGGGAAGAACGTGCCGGCAACCAGGAAGAGTGGCGTGATGCACGTGGTGGTGACGTAGTTGAACTGGTCGATCTTCTGAGCCTTGGCGGCTACACCGATTCCGAACGACGCGAATCCGAACGCGGTCACGAAGCAGAAGATCGGGATCAGCACCATTGTCGGCTTGGGCGGCAGTCCGAAGAAGAAGGTCACAAGGATCGGGAACGTGCCATAGAACCCGCTGCGCAGCGCGATCCAGAGCACCTCGGCCGTCACCAGCTCTTCGGTGTCGACCGGCGTGGCGAGGATTGCGTCGTAGGTGCGCTGGAAGTGGTACTTCACGAATGTGCCGAACATCGCCGGCAGCGCGCTCGAGAAGATCACCGCCGTCGCGACCATTCCGGTGCCGACGAACTGGGTGTAGGGAACGCCTTCGACGTTGCCGACGATCGTCGTACCGAGACCCAAACCGAAAGCCAGCAGGTAGATCGTCGGATCGAGCAGGCTGTTGAAGGTCGTGCCCTTCCAAAAGGTGCGGAAGTTCGCGATCTCGCGGCTCATCACAGCGCCGATAGCGGCGGGATCGAAGCGGCGGATGCGCACGGTGCGGCCGGCCTTGGTGATCACCTGGTCGCTCATTCGGCATCCTCCCCCGTGAGCTTCACGAACACATCTTCAAGCGAGGCTGCACGATCGACCGCGTGGTCGGGGATCAGCTCGCGCGGTGCCTGCTCGGCGGCCAGCACAGCGATCGCCGGTCCTGCCGCGCGCACGGTGACCCCTGCTGTGTTGAAGCGGTCGCGGTGCCGTTCGAGCTCGTGCGGCGGGCCGTATATTTCGACCGTGCGCTCACCGGCGTGTTCGCGAATCAGGTCGCGCGGCTTGCCGCGGGCGATCACCGCGCCGGCCGTCATCACGGCGACCTCGTCGGCAAGGCGCTCGGCTTCTTCGATGTAGTGCGTCGACATCAGGATCGTCGAGCCGGCGCTACGCAGATCGTCGATCAGCGTCCAGAGCTGGGTGCGGATCTGCGGGTCGAGACCGACGGTCGGCTCGTCGAGCAGCACGAGTTCGGGCTCGTGCACGAGGCCACGCGCGAGCAACAGCCTGCGACGCATCCCGCCGGAGAGTTCGGAGACCGAGTCTTTGCGGCGATCGGTGAGGCGCGCGATCTCCAGTGCGCGGTCGACTGCCGCCGGCACGTCCGGCGCGCGATAGAGCCGGGCGAACACAGCAAGATTCTGCTCGACGGTGACATCGACATCTAGGTTGTCGAGCTGCGGCACGACACCCATGCGCGCGCGGGCGAGCTTGGCCTGCCTGGGCATCTCCATGCCGAGCACCTTGATCGTCCCGGAGTCGGCGATCGACTGGCCGGTGAGGATCCGCATCGTCGTCGACTTGCCGGCGCCGTTCGGCCCCAGGAGCCCGAGGCAGATACCTTCGTCGACTTCGAGATCGAGACCGTTGACGGCCTGGATCGGGCCGAAGGCCTTCTTGACCTGGCTTAGCTGCAGAGCGAGCACCGGGCGATTCAATCAGGTGAAGCGGGTCGCCTCCCCGGTGGCGCCGGATTCGCGCGGTAGGGTGCCCCGATGTCGCAGACCCAGCCACCTACCTCAAAAGGGGCCAAGCAGTCGCAGGAGATTCTCGACGCCGCCCTGCGCTGCCTCGGGCGCGACGGCTACGCCGCCACCTCGCTCTCGCGCGTGGCCGACGAGGCCGGGGTCAGCAAGCGGATGGTCCTCTACTACTTCGACTCGCGCGAAGACCTCTTCGTGCAACTCACGCGGTCGATCGGCGAGCGCCTGATCGCTCTGCTGGAAGATGCCGTCGCCGGGATCCAGGATCCCGCCGAGGTCGTGAGCGCCGGATTCAGTCGTATGTGGGACGCGATCACCTCCGACCGCGCGCTGCTGATCGCGATGTTCGGCGTGATGACCGAATCGGTCACCGACGAACGTCTCGCGGAGGCGGTTGTCGACTTCAAGGATTCGCTGCGCGAACTGCTGCGTAAGCAGCTCGAAGACGCACGGGCCCATGGCCGCCGCGTCGTCGTCGACGACGACGTCGCCGTGACGGCGACGATGAGCGGGTTCTTCGGCCTCGCGGTCGAATGGCTTGAGACCGGCGACACCCCAGAGCTCGCGCAGACGATCGCCGGCTATCAGCAACTGGTCGCCGGGATGGCACCACCAGCCTGAGCTTCTCGACGTGTGACGAGGCTCACACACAAATAAACGTACCGATCGGTACACTCGCCGTCATGGAGCTTCTGACGGCAGTTGCAAGCAGCGTCGAGACCGCCCCCGCGGCCGGCGCTGAGATCCGCCAGCTCGTGATCGGCGGCATCTTCATCACGGCATGGATGACCTTCATCATGGTGCTCGGCCTGCGCCATCGCGCGGGCAGCACCGACAAGCTCGAGCGGCTCGGGGCGACGCTCGAGCGCGCCACGAAGCTTCCGGGCTGGACGATCCTCCCCTACCTAGTCGCCGTCCTCGCGCTCGCCGTCGCGGGAGTCGGTTTCGTCTGGGACGTCTCGCTGCACCTCGACGCCGGGCGTGACCCGGGACCATTCGCCAACCCTTCGCACTACATGCTGATCGTCGGAACCGTGCTCTTCGTCACCGCCGGCTGGCTCGCGATCGTCATGCCCAAGGGCCGCGCAGCTGGGGAGGCCGCGGTCCGTATCGGGCACGACTGGTACGCGCCGGCCGGCGGAGTGTCCCTGCTCGCCTGCGGCACGCTCTCGCTCACGGGATTCGCCGCCGACGACGTCTGGCACCGCCTGTTCGGCCAAGACGTCACGCTCTGGGGTCCGACCCATCTGATGATGATCACCGGCGGCCTGCTCGTGCTGCTCTCATCGTTCGTGCTGATGCGCGAGGGCATGCGCACCCAGCGCGCGCCGCGCTCGCGCGAGGAGAAGCGCGCCGCGGCCGAGGCCGGCGAGCGCAAGAGTCCGGTCGCCCAGCTCTCGACCGCGCTGCTGCTCGGCGGCGTGCTGACCGGCATGACGATCGCCTACCAGCAGGAGTTCTCCTACGGCTTCCCGCAGTTCAGGCTGCTCTACCACCCGATCCTGATCGCGTTCTCGGCCGGCGTCGTGCTGACTGCGGCGCGCACACTCTACGGACGCGGCGGCGCCCTGATCGCATGCTTTGGCGCGCTGCTGATCAACAGCGTGCTCACGCTGATCGTCGCCGTCGGTTTCGGACAGATCACCCTCCACTTCCCGCTCTACATCGCCGCCGCGCTGTGCGTCGAGCTCGCGGCGATCGTCGCGCTCGGTCGCGGGCGCTACTGGTTTGCGGGTCTCGCCGCGCTGCTGATCGGAAGCATCGGGACGCTCGCCGAGTTCGGCTGGAGTCACGTCTGGATGCCGCTGCCGTGGCCCGGGCATCTCCTCCCCACCGCGATCGCCGCCTCGCTGGTCGCCGCCGCCTGCGGCACGATCCTCGGCACGTTCTTCGGCACCACGCTGACCGCCACGCAGGAGAGCCCGCTGCTCGGCCGCCGCGTGATCTGGACGCCGGTCGGCGCGATCGCCGTGTTCACGGTTCTGATCGCCGTGCTGATCCCGCAACACGCACCGGCCGGCCTGACCGCGAGCGTCAAGCTGACCGAGGTCGCCTCGAGCCCGACGCGCCTCGTCAACGCAACCGTCACCTACAGCGACAAGACCTTCGGCGACGGCGCAGACTGGGTCGTGGGCATGGCCTGGCAGGGCGACGGCCACGCGACCACCGCCCCGCTCAAGAAGCTTGGCCCCGGAGTGTGGACCACGACTGAGCCGCTGCCGGTCGGCGGCACGTGGAAGACCGCGCTGCGCGTGCACAAGGGCGACGTTATGGGCGCCGTCCCGGTCTACATGCCGGCCGATGCCGCGCTCAAGCTCTCCGAAACCCCGGCCAGCGCCAGCTTCACCCGCGACGTCGTGATGGACCGCAAGATGATGCAGCGCGAGCGCCGCACCAGCGTGCCCGGATATCTCTTCGGCGTCGGTGCCGCAATCGTGGCGCTGATGACGATCGCGCTGATCCTGCTGCTGGGCTGGGCGCTGCTGCGTGTCGCGCGTGGCGGTCCGCTTGCGCCTGAGGGCGCCGGTGCGGCCGAGCTGCGCGGGCCGCTGGCCGCCGGCGCCGCATAGAGCGCCGCAGGATTTCAAGCGGCGCGCTGGCGCGGGCGGTCAGGAAAGCAGCGCGCCGAGCACGACCGCCGCAACGGACGAGGCCAGCGCGATCGGCCACATGTGGCGAGGCTCCGCCGCCTCGACGCCGTCATACCGGGTCACGCCCCAGGCAAAGAGCAATCCGGTGAGGAGCGCGCCGATCAGGTTGCCGACCAACGCGCCCGACGCGTAGGCCGAGCCGGCTGAACTGTTCGCCGCATTGATCATGTATGGGGACCCGCGCGACCAGCAGCACCGCGCCGACGAGCATCGCGAGCAGGGCCCACGTCTGATTCGCATCGCTCCCGGTCGGCCGCCCCGCCTGCGGCTGAGTCGGCGCGAAGGGAGCAGCTGGAATGCTCGGAGCGACCGGAGTCGCTTGACGCACGTGCTCCTCAGACCAGTTGAACCCGTCCCACCAACGCGATGCGCCGGTACCAGGTGAGCGCGGATCGGGATACCAACCGGGCGGGACGTGCTGCGGCGGGCGAGGAGACTGTTCGTTCATCTGAAACTCCTGAGCGGGGAAGAGCAGAAAATCCGATTCTTGCATCACGCTCGGCCGGGATCAGCCGGTGTTGCGCAGGCCTCCGGCAATGCCGTTGACCGTCAGCAGCGAGATTCGCCGGAGCAACTCGTCGCCCTCGGCGACATCGCGTTCTCCGCGCAACTGGCGCAGCAACGCGAGCTGCACATAGGAGAGCGGATCCACGTAGGGATTGCGACGGTCGATCGACGCCTGGAGCGTCGGCGATCCGCCGAGCAGCCGCGATTGACCGCGCAGCGCGTTCAGTTCGGACGCGGTCAGGTCGAACTCGCGCTCGACCACGCTCCAGATGCGCTCGCGCGGCTCGGCGTTGTCCCACAGGTCGAAATAGCGTCGGGCGATCCCGAGGTCGGCCTTGGCGCAGGCCATCTCGGCGTTGCTGATCAGCGCCTCGAAGAACGGCCACTCGGCGCCCATCCGCGCGAGCTCGTCGGAGCCGAACCGTTCCCGTGCGGCGGACAGCGCCGTGCCGAGCCCGAACCACGCCGGCAGAATCACGCGTGCCTGAGTCCACGAGAAGACCCACGGGATCGCGCGCAGGTCGCCGATTCCGCCAGCCGCGCTGCGGCGTGCCGGACGCGAGCCGAGCTGCAGCTGAGAGATCTGATCGACCGGGGTCACATTCATGAAGCACTCGACGAAGTCGGGGTCGTCATAGACCAGAGCGCGGTATGCCGCGGCCGACTTGCTCGCCATCAGGTCGAGGATCTCGTTGGCGCGGGCGATCGTCTCCGCGTCGACCGACGGCTCACGCTGGGTCATCGAGACCAATGTCGCGCCGGCCGCGAGTTCGAGTTCACGGTGGGCGATCTCTGGCACGGCGTACTTCGCCGCCAGAACCTCGCCCTGCTCTGTCATCTTCAGTCGGCCGTCGATCGCGCCCGGCGGCATCGAGAGGATCGCCCGGCGGGTCGGACCGCCGCCGCGGCCGACGACTCCGCCACGTCCGTGGAAGAAGAGCCAGCCCACGCCGAATTCACGCAGCACCTCGACCATCTCCAGCTGGGCGCGGTAGGCGCCCCAGGTCGACGCCACGTAGCCGACGTCCTTGTTGGAGTCTGAGTATCCGACCATCACCTCCTGCACGTCATCCATCGCGTTCAGTGCCCGGCGATAGCAAGGGGTCTCGAGCAAGGTGCGGATGATCCGCGGCGCAGCTGCCAGCGCTGTCCCGCTCTCGAACAACGGAGCGATCCGCAGCTCTGCCTCGTCGCCGCCGGCACGGCTCATCGTCGATTCCTTCATCAGCAGGAGCACCTCGAGCACGTCGGCCGCCTCTTCGACTCCGCTGATGACGTAGGTCAGGATCGCTCCGCGGTGGCGCCCCTCGATCGCGGCCTCGATCATCCGGAAGGTCTCGATCACCTCCTGCGTCTCAGGCTCGAATCCCGAAATGTCCTGCGGGATCAGCGGACGGTGATTCTCCACCTCAGATGCAAGCAGCTGCCGCCGCGCCTCCTCGGTAAGGCCCGCGTAGTCAGCTTCGATGCCGAGAGCGGCGAAAACCTCAGCGAGCGCCGCCCGGTGACGGCGCGCATGCTGGCGCACGTCGACCTTGGCGAAATGGAAGCCGAAGACCTCGACCTGGCGGATCGTGTCATGGATGTCGCCGCCGGCAGCGAGTTCGCCGCGATCGGCGAGCAGGCAGTCGCGGGCGGCGCGCAGATCTTCGAGCAGCTCGCCGGAATGGCCATACGCCCCGGGTTCGTCGGCCCGGGTCGCCTCGATGCGCCGCGACAGCAACGAGAAGAGCCGCCGATACGGCTCGCGCGGATTGCGTTCGGCGAGTTCTGCGGCGAGCTCCGGAAAGCGTTCGGCGTTGGCGGCGAGCAGCGGCTGGAGCTCGATCGCTCGATGTCCCTGCTGTTCAGCGAACGAAGCTCGCTCGGCGAGCAGCTCGACGCGCTGCTGGAGGAAGTGCAGGCACTGGTCGCGCATCAACTCGAGCGCATCGACCGTGACATTCGGCGTTACGAACGGATTTCCGTCGCGGTCACCGCCGATCCATGAGCCCATGCGCAGCACACGTGGCACTTCAGCGGCTCCCGCATCGCGCTCGGCATCGGGGAAGACCTCTGTCACCGCCGATTCGAGGTCGCGGTAGATCCCCGGGATCACATCGCCGAGCGTCGAGTTGAAATAGGCGAGTCCGGAGCGGACCTCGTCCAGCACGGTCGGGAACACAGCGCGGATCTCGTCCGACCCCCAGAGTTCGTGCACGGTCGCCGCAAGTCTGCGGCGCACGTCGAGGTCGTCGTCCGCGAGTCCTGGGCGCTCGTCAAGCTCGCGCAGCAGATGGAACACGCGCGCCTGCTTGGCGATGATCGTGCGGCGACGCGCCTCCGTCGGGTGAGCGGTCATCACGAGATCGATCTTCACCTGATCCAGCAGTTCGTTCAGCGTCTCGCTCGACCCGGCGTAGTCGGCGAGCTGCTCGACTGCCTCACGGATCGACCCGCTTCGCGGCGCAGATGGATCTGCCGCATCGCGCGCGCGGAGATGGCGCACGCGGTTGTTGTCCTCGGCGAGGTTGATCAGCTGGAACCAGCGGGTCAGGGATCGCACGAGCAGTTCCGTCATGCGCGGCGAGAGGCCGGTGACCAGCGCTTCGAGCTCGGTCGGCGCCCCGGCGTCGCCGTCGCGCGCGCGGCGTGCCAGCGCGACGGCGCTCTGGTGCAGATCGATCACCGATTCGCCTTCACTGCTCTCGACGACCTCGGCGAGCACGTTGGTCAGCAACTCCACGTCTTGCTCGAACGTGCGGGTGGCGGGCGGCGGCGGAGTCATCGGGGATGAGCTTGTCACACGACCGCAGAGCTGGGTGTATACGAGTGGATAAACGAGGTGCGATACTCGATTGATGCGCTACCTATTTTTCGCTCCACTTGCCCTGCTGCTGCTGATCGCGCCGGGGGCGAACGCCTCCCCGGTCAAGGTCAAGCCGACCTACGCGATCACTGCCGCTTCCGTGAGCGGAAAGTCCGTCAAGTTCACCCTGACTTCAACGCTTCCATCGAGCGTGAAGTCCTGCCCCGGCAAGAAGACCAAACTCGAGGCGAGCGTGAACTCCGGCTCGAAGAAGATCTGGGATTCAGCGAGGGCGTACACGCTCGACTCGGAGGTCTGCGTCGCTTTGTTCAAGGGCAAGCTGCCAGCAAAGAAGTACGGCAAGACAGTGAAGTTCTCGTTCAGCTTCCCGGGCACCAAGAAGATCAAGAAGTTCAGCGGGAGCAAGAAGCTGAAGCTCGTTCCGCCGGCGGCGAACACCGGAGGACCAGGCACTCCCACCCAAGAGATCGGCCCGCAGGCGTTCGGGAAGTGGCGCGCGGAGGACCCGCTCGACTCGAGCCATCAGTTCATGTTCACGATCAAATCCCCCGACCACGCGGTGCCCGGAATCACAAACTGGCTCGGCGGAAACACGGTGATGGACTGCGGGTCAAGTTACGAGCACCAATACGTGAACTTCAACTGGAACCAAGCATTCACGCTTGGCGGACCGATCGGTAAAACGACCTACAGCGACAACGTCGGCTTCGCACACGGCCTGCTCTACACCTTCAACTTCTCCTTCACGACTGCGCACGAAGGATCCGGGAGCATGACGGCCTTGGGCGACTATGACGTCGGTGGCGGCGTGATCAAGACATGTTCGGTTTCGTTCAACTTCACGCTGAACTGGGCTGGGCCAGAGTTCTGACAGACCGCTTGGCCACCTCTTCGCGCACAAGCGGCGCGACCTTGGTCCCGAACAGTTCGATCGATTTCAGCGCCACGTCGTGCGGCATGCGGCCGATGCTGCTCTGGATCAGGAAGCGTGAGTTGCCAAACAGATCGTATGAGTTGACGATGCGCTCGGCGATCTCTTCGGGGTGCCCGATCCAAGGGATGCCCCCGCCAGCGATGCGGGCCTCGAAGTCGTCGCGGGTCATCGGCGGCCAGCCACGCTCGCGTCCGATCCGGGTCATGCCCGGGGCGTAGTAGTCGTAGTAGTCGTCGATCGCGGTGCTTGACTCGCTGACGAAGACGTGTGAGTTGATCCCCAGCGGCAACTCGCCGTGGCCGGCCTGCTCACTGGCGCGGCGGTAAAGCTCCACGAGCGGCACGAAGCGGTCATGAGTTCCGCCGATGATCGCGATCGTCAGGGGCAGGCCCATCAGGCCGGCGCGCGCGACTGACTCCGGCGATCCGCCGACGGCGATCCAGACCGGCAACGGCTGCTGCAACGCACGGGGGTAGACGCCGCGGCCATCGATGTCGGGACGGTGCTTGCCCTCCCAGGTCACGATCTCGTTCTCACGAACGTTCAGCAGCAGCTGCAGATGCTCGAGGAACAGCTCGTCGTAGTCGTCGAGCGACTGGCCGAACAGCGGGAAGGTCTCGGTGAACGAGCCGCGCCCAGCCATGATCTCGGCGCGGCCGCCGGAGATCAGATCGACCGTCGCAAATTCCTCGTAGGTGCGCACCGGGTCGGCGCTGGAGAGCACGGTGACCGCGCTGGTCAGACGGATGTTCTCGGTGCGCGCGGCGATCGCCGCCAACGCGGTCGTCGGCGAGGAGACGACATAGTCGTCGCGGTGGTGTTCGCCCACTCCGAAGACATCGAGACCCAGCTGATCGGCCAGCTCGGCCTCTTCGATCAGGTTCTTCATCCGCTCCTGCGGTGTGAACAGCGGGTTCTCGCCATCGAAGTCGAGGCCGTTGTCGGCAAAGGTGACCACTCCGAGTTCAAATTTCTTCTGCTCGCTCATGCGTGCAGCATAGCAGATATACGGACTGCAGTCCGCTTATGCGGAGCCACATTCCCAAGCGCCAGAATCTGTGACCTCTGGCCCCCAAGGCCAGAGGTCACAGAAAGGTGGGGGCTTTCGTCGGCGAATCGTCACGCCCCTGTGACAAAGCGGCCAGTGCGCACGAGCGAATCGCTTACCGTCCTCGAATGCCAGTCAAAGCAGTGATCTTCGACATGGACGGCGTGATCGTCGAGTCCGAGCACCTCTGGGACCAGGCGCGCGAAGAGCTGGTCAAGGAGACCGGAGGCCGCTGGGGCGCGGGCGCGCAGACCGCGATGATGGGGATGGCCTCGCATGAATGGTCTGTTTATGTGCGCGACGAACTCCAGGTGCCGCTGAGCGCCGAAGAGATCAGCACACGCGTTGTCGCTCGACTCGAGGCGCTCTACCGCGAGGATCTCCCGCTGATCGACGGCGCCGCCGATGCGGTCAAAGCCGCCTCCGAGCACTGGCCGGTCGCGATCGCAAGTTCATCCAACCGCGAACTGATCGACCTGATTGCCGAACTTGCCGGCATCGAACCGGCGCTCACCACCACCGTCTCGTCCGAGGAGGCCGGCCGCGGCAAACCGGCGCCCGATGTCTTCCTGCACGCCGCCGGCAACCTCGGCGCCGATCCGTTCGATTGCGTGGTGATCGAGGATTCCGCAAACGGTATTCGCGCCGCGGTGGCGGCTGGCATGCCGGTGATCGCGGCGCCCAACCGCGACTTCCCACCCCCGCCCGAGGTGCTGGAGATCGCCACGCTGGTCGTCGACCGCGTCGCCGAGGTCACCCCGGCGATCATCGAGAAGGCGGGCAACGAATGAGTCTCGACTTCATGGAACGCCCGTCCGACGGTCCGGCCACGGGCGCGCTGTTCCTGCATCACGGCCGCGGCTCGTGGGAGGGCGACCTGTTGCCGCTGGCAGACCTCTTCGACCCCGAGCGCCGGCTGCATGTATTCGCGCCACGCGCCCCGCTACAGATCGAGAAGCAACCCGGCTTCCACTGGTACGCGGTCCCGAGAGTCGGCTACCCGGACCCCACGACCTTTGCCAACGCCCGGGCGGAGCTGGCCGCGTTCCACGACGATCATCTCGAGCGCATCGCCGTCTCACCCGATCGGGCGGTGCTCGGCGGCTTCTCGATGGGCGCGGTGGTGAGTTACGCCCTTGCCTTCGGCGCCGATCGGCCAAGGCCCGCTGGCGTGCTTGCGATGAGCGGCTTCATCCCGGTGCTCGACGACAACAGTTGGCAGCCCGAACTCGAAGCGCGGTCGGAGATGCCCGTATTCATCGGTCATGGAACTCACGACATGGTGATCGACTTCGGCTTCGCGGAGATCGCCAGAAGCAAGCTCGAGAAGGCCGGCTTCACGCCTGAATTCTTCGAGTTCGCAGGCGGTCATGAGATCCCCGCAGAAGAAATCGCGCCGGTCGCGCAGTGGCTGGAGACGACGCTCCCGTGAGCAACGCCGAGTTCAAACTCAGCGTGCTCGACCAGACGCCGGTGCCGCAGGGCTCTGTCGGCAGCGACGCGCTCGCAAACACGATCGACCTCGCCAAGCGCGCCGACGCCCTTGGCTATCACCGTTACTGGCTCGCCGAGCACCACGGCCTCTCACTCTCGGGACCGGCGCCCGAAGTGCTGATCGGCCCCGTCACCGAGAACACCGAGCGGATCCGTGTGGGCAGCGGAGGAGTGATGCTGCCGCACTACTCCCCGTTCAAGGTGGCGGAGGTGTTCAGCCTGCTCTCCGGTCTCTATCCCGGCCGGATCGACCTCGCGCTCGGCCGCGCCAGCGGAACCGATCCGATCACCCAGTTTGCCCTGCAGCGCGATCGCCGGCAGGCCGCAGCCGACGATTTCCCCCAACAACTGCTCGAACTGCTCGCGTACCTGCGCAAGGAGCTGCCGGACAATCACCCGTTCCACAAGCTCCAGTACGCGCTGCCCGGCGGCGACGAGGTTCCGCAGGTCTGGCTGCTCGGCTCGTCGCAGCAGTCGGCAATCTGGGCGGCCGAAATCGGTCTGCGCTACGCCTTCGCCGATTTCATCAACAGCGACGGCGCAGCGATCGGGCGCTCGTATCGGCAAGGTTTCGCGCAGTCGAACGACCTCGCGGCCCCGCACTCGATGGTCGGAATCTGGACACTCTGCGCCGAAACCGAGCAAGAAGCGCGCGAACTCGCCGCATCGATCCAAATGTCGATGCTGATGCTGCGGCGCGGCACACCGATCAAAGTGCCGCCGGTAGCGGAGGCGATCGACTTCCTGCGCAGCGAAGGCCGCGAGCCCGGGGTCAGCAACCAGCGAAGGATGGTGCTCGGCACGCCCGAGCAGGTGCGCACCCAGATCGAGCAGGTGGTCGAGGAATACAACGCCGAGGAGGCGATCCTCGTCACGATCACCCACGACCACGAGGCGCGAAAGCGCTCCTACGAACTGATCGCCGAGGAGTTCGGGCTCTAGTACTCGGAGCGCTGGACGCGTGCGATCGCCGCGCCGATCAGAACGACGAGCCAAAGCGCGAGCACGATCACGGAGCCGGCGACGGAGATCGTCCCGAATGCGGCATCTGGTCCCGCACCGGTCGCGCTGCGCTCGACGATCCCGCTGACGACGACGGGGTAGAAGATGTTTCCGAGCGTGTGATTGACGTACTCCCAGAGCAGTCCAGCCGCGAGCACCCCGGCGAAGTTCAGCGCGATCGCGACCGCGATGGCGACCGCGTTCGACTTCAAGAACGTGCCGATGCTCAAAGCGAGAAAGCCATAGAGGATTCCGCTCAGCCAAATACCCCAGATCATGTCGATCGCGGGCGGCCAGCCGTTGGCGTCAGGCGAGGGCGGACCGCCGGCGTGGCCGAAGAACTGGATCAGGAGGATGGCGATGATCGCGGGTGTCGTGAACAGCAGGACCGTCGCGATGAATGCGAGGTAGCGGACGATCACGAGCTGCCAGCGCGGGCGACCGGTCAGCACGAGGTAACGCATCGTGCCCTGATCGGTGTCGTAGGCGCCCGCGATCGCTCCCACAACGATCGAGCAGATCACGACTGCCGCCGAGACGAGGCCCTTGCCGTTGACGATGATCGTCGTGCGCGATGGATCGCTCTTCGTTGTCACGGCCCAGATGCCGAGGAAGATCGCAAACAGCAGCGCGAACCCCAGGGAGCCGTAGAACGAGCCTCGGCGCCCGGTCTGGCGACGGATCTCGGCGGGAATCAAACCGATCACAGCGCGCCCTCTCCCCCGGTGATCTCCAAGAAGCGCTGCTCGAGCGACTCCTGGAGCGGGTAGATCGAGATGACGCCGACTCCAGCGTCGAACAGCGTGCGGCCGGCGTGGAGCAGCGTGTCGTCATCGGCCTTCTCAACGGTCACTGTGACACCGCTGTGCTCGTCGGTAGCGAGGCCCTTGACCCAGGGCTGCCCGTCGAGCAGCGCGGTGGCCGAAGCGACGTCGGTGACGCGCGCGTAGATCTTCTGCTGACCTCCGCTGATCAGATCGTCAACGGACCCGAACGCGATCATCTTGCCCTTCTGGATGATCGCGATGTCATCCGCCATCTTCTGAACCTCTCCGAGGATGTGCGAAGAGATGAAGACGCTGCGGCCTTCATCGACGAACGATCGGATCAGTTCGCGGAATTCCGCGAGGCCGGCCGGGTCGAGACCGTTCGTCGGCTCATCGAGGATCAACAGCTTCGGATCGTTGAGCAGCGCGCGGGCGACGCCGAGACGCTGGCGCATGCCCAGCGAGTAGGTCTTGACGGCCTCTTCGGCGCGGTCGTCGAGGCGCACACGCTTGAGCGAGGACTCGATGCGGTCGTCCGCGCCGGCGCCGAAGTGAGCGGCCCAGACCTGAAGGTTCTGGCGCCCTGTCAGGTACGGGTAGAAGCGCGGCTCCTCGACGATGCCGCCGACCTGCGCGAGCGCGGATGCAGTCTGGTGCGGAACATTGAAACCGCAGACCTCGATCTTGCCGGCGTTGGCACGCGCGAGACCGAGCATCATCCGGATCAGCGTGGTCTTGCCGCATCCGTTCGGTCCGAGCCAGGCGAAGCAGCGTCCAGCCGGCACCTCGACGGTGACGTCATCCACGGCGGTCAGCTGACCGAAGCGCTTGGTGACGCCCTCGAGCTTGATCACATGATCAGACACTGCGGGGCACCATATCGGCGCGCCCGGGCGTCCGATCCAGCACAATCTGCGCAATGGATCGCAAGCCACCCCACACCCACGGCATCGGGCAACTGTCCGACCGCCAGTTCGATGAGCTCGTCGACTACAGCGAGGACCTTGCCAAACAGCACGGAACCGAGGTCACCTCCGACGCGTTCGACGAACTCGTGCAGGATGCAATCGATCGCCTGCCAGAGGAATTTCAGATCCATCTCGAAGCCGTGCCCGTGGTCGTCTCCGACCTCGGCCGCCAGCACCAGGCCTATGGCCTCTACCAGGGCGACGGCGCCGGCCGAGACAATTACCCTGATCGCATCATGATCTTCAGAGACACGCTGCTCCGCGACTTCGGCCACAACCCCGCGCTGCTCTCGGCACAGGTCGAACGCACTCTGCGGCACGAACTCGCCCACCACCTCGGTTGGGACGAGCAGGGCGTCGCGGAGCTCGGACTCTGAGCGACGCACTCGGCCAGATCTTCGCCTTCGGGATCGCCGCGGGCCTCTCACCGATCCCGATCGTCGGCGTCGTGCTGATACTCGGCACCCCCCGCGCGAGGGCCAACAGCATCGCCTTCGCGATCTCGTGGGTGGTCTCGATCTTCGCCGTGGGAATGATCGCAGTGCTGGTGTCCGGCGGCACCGGAGCGACGGGCAAGAGCTCCGAGTCGGGCCCCGTGATCTGGCAGGTCGTCGTCGGAGTGCTTCTGCTTCTGCTCGGGGGCCGATACTGGCGCAGCCGCCCGCGCGGTGACACACGGCCCGATACCCCGAAGTGGATGTCGACGATCGACAGCTTCGACGCGCGCCGCTCTGCAGCGCTCGGACTGGCCCTCTCGATCCTCAATCCCAAGAATCTTCTGCTCGTGCTGAGCGCCGCGGGCGCAGTCACCTCAGCGAGTCTGTCCTCTGGCGAAGAGACGCTTGGGATCGTGATCTTCACGCTGATCGCGACGATCGGCGTTGCGACTCCGATCGTGATCTTCCTCGCGATCGGCGAGCGCTCGGCCGATCTGCTCGCGCGTCTGAAGAACTGGCTGATCACGAACAACGCGACAGTGATGGCGGCGCTCTGCGTGGTGCTTGGCGCCTACATGATCTTCAAGGGCACGAGCGGCTGAGGCTCCGGCTCAGCCCGGGTACTCGGCGCGCCAGCCGGCGTCGACGTGCGAGCCGTCGCAGAACGGTTTGTTCGCCGACTTGCCGCAGCGGCAGAGAGTGACGCGATTGCGCACCTCGTAGGTCGCTCCGTCGGCGGCGACCACTTCCACCCCGCCCTGGACCCACAGCGGTCCGCTGCAGCCCTCGGTCGGATCCTCGATCAGGCCCACTGCCGGGGTCTCGAAGTTCGGCTCGAGCTCACGCGGATCGCCGTCGGTCTTCTCGACTGCGACGAGCCTGCCGCTCGGGCAGCGCATGGCCTCGCCCGAAACGATCTCACGCCCCTCATCGGTGTCGGTGCGCTTGACGTTGCTCCAAGCCTTGCCGCGCGCGTCGCAGAAGCGAGCCACCGAGCAGAAGGTCGGGTTGTCCTTCATGTCAAGCGTGGGACCGGAATAGAGCTTGACGCCGTCCTCGTAGGACTCGCGCGCGGCCGTCTCGGTGCCGTCGAAGTCGACCTTGTTGTGCGAGCCGTCGCAGAAGGGTTTGTTCGACGACTGTCCGCAGCGGCAGAGTGCGTAGCTCTCGCGGTGCTCGAACTCGGCGCCCTCCTCCCACTCGATCGACTCGCCGTTCTCGTCGCTGACGATCGTCTCGATCTTCAGCGGCAGGGCGCCGCTGACCAGATAGGGACCATCCTCAGTGACTTCGATTCGTGCGACTCCATCTGCCATAAGGGCAGACTACGGCCTCAGCCGCGTTTGCGTTTCACGGCATTGATGCCGTCGCGCACGAGCGCGTGTCCAACCGACTCCCAGCCGGTCAGATGCTTTCGCGGCTGCTTGCCGGCGCCCAGGCGCTGAAGCTGGATGTTGTTCCACCACAGGTCTGCGGCCGGGTCGAGCAGCTTGACGCCGGTATGGATCGGCTTGAACCTGCTGACAGTCGAAGAGTCGGCGATCAGACGGTTTGGAAGATCGGGCTCGAGGCAGACCGGGCGGCCGAGACCAACCATGTCGATGCCCTCATCGAGGGCCTCCTGCATCGCGCCCGCAGAGCGCAGGCCACCCGTGACCATCAGCGGCATCTGCGTGATCTTGCGCGCGCGTTCGGCGAACTCGAGGAAGTAGGCCTCACGGGCCTTCGTGCTCGCAGACTTCTTCGCGTCTTCCTTCTTCTGCGCCGCTCCGACCATCGCCGGCTTCTCGTAGGTGCACCCGAGACCTCGAGCAGATCGACACCCTGCTCGCCGAGCGCCTCGATCACCTGGAGCGATTCATCCTCGGAGAAGCCGCCGCGCTGGAAGTCGGCGCTGTTGAGCTTGACCGAGAGGATCTTGTCGGGGCCGATCGCGGCGCGCATCGCCTTCGCCACCTCGAGCGCGAACTTGCGGCGACGTTCGGAATCGCCACCCCACTCGTCGTCGCGCTGGTTGACCAGTGGCGAGAGGAACTGGGAGACGAGGTAGCCGTGGGCGCCGTGCAGCTGGACGCCGTCGAAACCGGCGTCGACAGAGACCTTCGCGGCGAGCGCGAAGCGGTCGATGATCTCGAGCACCTCGTCGCCGGTCAACGCTTTCGGCGTCGGGAACGGCGCGCCGGGAATCTTCACCCTCACCGCGCTCGGCGCGACGAAACGGGTCGCGACGCCGGCCAGCGCCTGGCGTCCCGGATGGTTGATCTGCGCGATCGCCGGAGCGCCAGCGGACTTCGCGGCGCTCGCCCACTCGGCGAGCTTGTCGTGATCACGGTCGTCTTCGATCACCACGTTGCGCGGTTCACCGACGGAACGGCGATCGACCATGATGTTGCCGGTGATCAGCAGGCCGCTTCCGCCCTGCGCCCACTGGGTGAAGAGGCGGATCAGGTCGTCGGTCGGCGAGTTCTCGCGGTCGCCGAGCTGCTCGGAGAGCGGCGCCTTGCCGATGCGGTTGGGCACGCTGATCCCGCAGGGCAACGTGAGCGGACTGCCGAGCGTGACGGGAGGTGCTGAAGTTTCAACAGTGGCCATCGCGCGAATGTAACACCATTTGATGTAAAGGTCAAGCGCGCCCACCGACAAGTCTGCGCTGGGGGCGCAGACTTGTCATCTTCGAAGGCTTAGATGCCGAGCGCGCGGCCCTGGCCCTTGACCTTCACGCCACTCTCGAACTCCTGAGCGGTGAAGGGGCCGACGACCGTTCCGTCGGCGATGTAGCGGTAGAGCGCCACGCCGAAGACTCCGCGGACCGCCCCCGCGACCACTGCGGCGGCGATACCCAGCACGATGCCGAGCAGCAGCAGTCCGCCGCCGGCCGCGATCGCAGCCGAACTGCCAGAAGCGAGCACGAACACTCCACCGACGGCGATCACGATCGCGAGCACCATCGCAAGACCGGTGATCGCTCCGATCGCGAAATTCCCGGTGATCTGCTGGCCCCACTTGTCGCGGAACATCGAGGAGGAGCGTTTGATCGCAGCGGCCGGCCCGAGGCCCTCGAAGGCAAGCACCGGGGCGATCAGGAAGGTGACGAGACCCCAGATCGCGGCGCCGAGTCCGGCGGCGATCTGCCCGAACAGACCACCGCGCTGGCGCAGCGCATTGAAGATCGCCGAGACGACCAGTGCGACGAGCGCCCACTGGGCGATCACGCCGCGGCGCTCACGCGCGACCGCGAGACCGGCCTGGTTGTCGGTCGGCTGACCGCGAAAAGCGAGATCCGCCGCGGCTGCCAGCGCGACGTTGTAGTAGATCACCGCGAACGACGAGAGATACGCGCCGATCGCCAGCAGAATCGCCGCGCCCGCGTAAGCGGCGTTCGAGTCGGAGGAATCGGCGACAAGACCCGCCGGAATCGCGAAAACGATGAATGCGATCACGGCGAGGATCCCGCCCATGATCGGAAGCTTGATCAGACCGGGGTTCTCGCGAACAACGCCCCAAGCCTTCTTTGTCAGTGCCCAACCTTGTTTGATTCGTCCCATGCCTGCAAACTACAGCAGTCCGGGGCTGAATCCTGCGGCTACTGGACGGGGAGATGAGCCGTGATGAACGGCGCGAGCAGCTGCGCGACATCCTTCGCCGACTGCTCGGGCGAGCTGATCGGCAGGCCGGCGTGACTGATCGCCATCCGGACGATTCCCTCGGCGAGGATCTGCGCCTGCTCGGGCGACGCGGTCGGCCAGAGCTCGATCATGCGGGCCTTCAGCCGACTGGTTCCAAGCTCGACGACCGGGCCGCCTCGTGACGTGAACAGCGAGAGCAGTTCGTCGGCGCCGGGGTCGCGCACGATGATGTGCTTGACCATCGGGTCCTCCTCGGACATCTGGAGGAAACGCAGGAAGCCCTCTTCGAGCGCGCGCGGCGGGTCGTCCGAGGCGTTGGAGAACGCCTCTTCAACCTCGGTCAGAAACCGGTCGGCGGCGCGCAGCGCGAAGGTCTGCGCGAATACATCGCGCGAGCCGAATTCGTTGTAGAGCGTCTGGCGGGAGACGCCGGCCTGGGTCGCGATCGCAGCCATCGAGATCTCCGACCACGGCGCATCCTGCATCAGTTCGGCGGCCGCGTCGAGCAGGCTCGCGCGCAGAAGATCGCGCGCGGCTTCGCGGTAGGTGCCGTTCCTGGCCTGTGTGGCCACCGGCCCGCTCAGCCGATCTCTTCGAAGTCGATCTTGTCGCGCACGCCGCAGTCCGGGCAGTTCCAGTCGTCCGGGACCTCAGTCCACTTGGTGCCGGCCGGGAATCCCTCGCGCGGGTTGCCCTCAACCTCGTCGTAGATGTACCCGCACTCGGGGCACTCGAACTTTGCCAACGTCATCACGCTCCTGCGGTTGCTGGTGCCTGCGGTCCGTCCTGGGGACGCCCGCCTTCGCCGCCACCGTACCGCTTGAGGATGCGCGCGCGCTTGCGCGGCAAGATGTTCGCCTTGGTGATGTCGCCGTTGTAGTGCTCGAGCACACGGTGGTCCATCGTCCGACGCCAGACCGGCGGCACGAGTGCGACGACGATCATGGTCGCGTAGCCGCTCGGAAGCTCAGGTGCTTCTTCGAAGTCACGCAACGCCTGGTAGCGGCGAGTCGGGTGGGCGTGGTGGTCGGAGTGACGCTGCAGGTGGTACAGGAAAACGTTCGAAGCGACCTGGTTGCTGTTCCAGCTGTGCGCCGGCTGGCAGCGCTCGTATCGGCCGTCGTCCTTGTTCTGACGCAGCAGGCCGTAGTGCTCGAGGTAGTTGACGACCTCGAGCAGCGAGAAGCCCATCACCCCCTGAAGAATCAGATAGGGAAGCACGACCCAGCCGAACACGGCCGTCAGCACGACGTACAGGACGAGGCTCATCGCCCACGCCTGCAGCAGGTCGTTCTTGACCGACCAGAAACCGTCGCCGGTGCGATCGAGGCGCTTCTTCTCGATCTCGATCGCGCTCTTGAGACTGCCCCAGACGGTGCGCGGCCAGAACTCGTAGAAACTCTCGCCGAAGCGCGAGCTGGCGGGATCCTCGGGAGTCGAGACGCGCACGTGGTGGCCACGGTTGTGCTCAATGAAGAAGTGTCCGTACCAGGTCTGCGCCAGCGCGACCTTGGAAAGCCATTTCTCCGACTTCTCGCGCTTGTGTCCGAGTTCGTGCGCGGTGTTGATCGCGATTCCGCTGACCGTGCCCATCGTGAGCGCGAGGCCGACTGACTCGAAGAGGGTCAGATCGCCGTAGGCCCACTGATAGCAGGCGAAGACGAGTCCGGCGTACTGCAGCGGTATGTACGCGAAGACGACCCAGCGGTAGTACTTGTCAGCTTCCAGCCACGCGAGCACAGAATCGGGCGGGTTCGAGGAGTCGGCACCGATCAACTGGTCGAGAAATGGGAAGAGCACAAAGACGATCAGCGGACCGCCGTACCAGAGGAAGCTCCAGCCGGTCAGGCTGACGAGGGCATACGCGATGAACGGCGCGCAGGGGATGATCAGACCGAGCATCCAGGCATAGCGCTTGGGGTCGTGCCAAGTCTCTGGCTCGTTGAGCTCGACGGGGTCGTCGTCGTGATCATGGTGGTGATGCGGCGCGGGCGGAAATTTCTCGTCGCCGGCCTCGTTGACGGTGGTTGTTGACACTTCTCGGCTCCTGGATGGGTGGATTACAAAACGCACCCCTGCGTCTTGTTCTTTTACACCATAGCGGATATTGTAAAGCGCGTCAACCGACCTGCTCGGTCGGGCGGATCAGGATTTCGTTCACAGCCATCCGGCGCGGTCGCGTGACGATGTAGGTGACGGCATCGGCGATGTCCGCGGACTCGAGCACCTCGACGTCGCTGAAGCGTTGCTCGAAACCTTGCTTGGCCTGCGGGTTCAGGTGATCGGTCAGTTCTGTCGCGACGGCCCCCGGCTCGACGCTGCTCACGCGAACGTGCTGCGAGACAAGTTCTTGCCGCAGCGCTTCAGAGAACGCGGCGACACCGAACTTGGTCATGTTGTAAACGCTCGTGTAGGCACGCGCGACGCGCCCGGCGACCGAACTTACGTTGATCAGGTCGGCAACGCCACGTGGCGAAGTCTGCGCCGCGACGGTGAGGTGCGGCAGCGCGGCCTTGGCGGTGTAGAGCAGGCCTTTGAGGTTGATGTCGATCATCCGCTCGAAGTCGTCGACCTCCTGCATCGCGAGCGGACTGAGCAGCATCACGCCGGCGTTGTTGAAAAGCGTGTCGATCCGGCCGAAGTGATCAGCCGCTCTCTCGACGGCGGCTTCGGCCTGCGCGCGGTCGGTCAGGTCGGCCTCGATCGCGAGACCCCTGCGACCGCTGGCCTCGATCCGCCCCGCGAGGTCTTCGAGTCGGTCGACACGACGCGCGACGATCGCCACGTCGGCACCGGCATCTGCCAGCGCAAGTGCCGTCGCTTCGCCGATTCCACTGCTTGCGCCGGTGACCAGCGCGACTGTTCCTTCAAGTGATTCGCTCATGCCTCCGGTTCTACCAGCGACATGCGTGCGGCCGTGCCGTTAGATTCCGGCGATGGCAGACGACACGAACTTCAAGCGTCTCAGGCGCTACGCGATCCTCAACATCTACCTCATCGAGGAGGACGACGGCCTCACGATCATCGACACCGGGATGAACGCCGCGCGACTGATCAAGCGAGAGGCCGGCGAGCAGAGCCAGGGCGTCAGACGAATCCTGCTCACCCACGCCCACGACGACCACATCGGCAGCGTCGACGCACTCGTGGCGCTTTTCCCCGACGCCGAACTGCTGATCAGCGAACGCGACTCGCGACTGATGCGCGGCGATCTCTCGCTCGACGAGGACGAGCCGCGAACGAAGATCCGTGGCGGCCTGAAGGGACAGAAGTCGGAGCCGACCCGATTCGTCTCCGACGGCGAGAAGATCGGATCCCTGCGCGCGATTGCGACCCCCGGACACACGCCGGGCCACTTCTCGTACTTCGACGAACGCGACAGCACGCTCTATTGCGGCGACGTCTTCTCAACCCTGGGCGGACTCGCGACCTCCGCCGTGGTCAACCCGCTCTTCCCGCTCGTCAAGATGGGCACCTGGCATCCGCCGACGGTGATCGACAGCGCGAAGAAGCTGACCGAGCTCTCTCCGGCGCGCCTCGCCCCTGGCCACGGCCGCGTTTTCGAAGCGCCCGTCGGCGACATGTGGAAGGTCATCGCCAAGGCCAAAAACAACTTGCGCGTTAGTCGGCGCGAAACCTGGAGCGCCGCCGGCTCTTGGGGAGTCCGGCGGCGCGGACAGGCGTTTCTGCGGTGAAGTCGAGCTAGCCGGTCAGGCGACCGCCTGGCGGTCCTGCTCGTCTTCGGTCGCCTCGGCCAGTGGAGACGGAGCGCGGGAAGTGGACAGACCCACGCCCCCATCTTCGGAACCCGTGGCCGGGCTGTCAGGGATCGACTCGAAGATCGAGTCGGTCTCGTTTCGCTGGGGAGCGAACTTGGTTGCGCCGGACTCGGCGCGACGCTTCTTGTCGAGGGCCTCGTCGCTCGGCACGCGGACGTTCCACGCAAGACCGACCTTCTCGAGGCTCTTGATGATGATGTAGGCCGGGTCGACCTGGCGGCCGGTCAGTCCGTGACGCGCAGATGTCGGGAAAGCGTGGTGGTTGTGGTGCCAGCCCTCGCCGAGCGCGACGAACGCGACGGCCCAGTTGTTCGTCGACTGATCCTCGATCTCGAACGGCTGGTCGCCGTACATGTGGCAGATCGAGTTGACGCTCCAGGTGGCGTGGTGCTGGAGGAAGATACGGACGAGGCCGCCCCAGATGAATGCCGTGAAGCCCGCGTAGAGCGAGAAGCCACCGAGCACGAAGCCGAGCGCGAACGGAATCGCCAGGCCGAGCAGCACCCAACTGAAGAAGTGCTTGTCCACCCAGACCATGTCCGGATCGTTCTTCAGGTCGCGGGCGTAGCGGCTGGCCGAAGCACGCTCGTCGCGGCTGAACAACCAGCCCATGTGCGAGTGGTACCAGCCGACGAAGATTCCCTTGACGCCCTCGTGGTCATGGGTGTGCGGGCTGTGCGGGTCGCCCTCTTCGTCGGCGAAATCGTGGTGCTTGCGGTGGTCGGCGACCCAGTGGATCGGTGCGCCCTGCACCGACATCGAACCGGCGATCGCGAGCGTGATCTTGATCCAACGCTTCGTCTCGAAGGAGCGGTGGGTGAAGAGGCGGTGGTAGCCCACGGTGATGCCTGCTCCGGTGAACACGTACATCACAGCCAGGATGCCGAGGTCGAGCCAGTCGACCCCGTTGTTCCACAACAGGACGATGGCCACAAGGAACCCGAGAAACGGGATCGTCACGGCGGCGATTGTGATGCGCTGTTCAAGTTTGCTCATGCGGTCAAGATACGTCTAATTCTTTGCTGAAACAGCGCCCCAAGACCACAACTTGATCACATTTTTTGTTGATTTCTTATAAGATTCACAAATGCACGCCGAATCCGAGCTCGTTCGCACTGCCGCGCACAAACCCTGGGAGCGCCTGACCGAGGCCTCGGCCGCGCTGATGGAGCGTGAACTGCCGGCGATCATCGAGGAGACGCTCGAGGCGATCGGACTCGAGATCCCGGCCTACACCCGCCCGCTCTCCGGCGCCTTCGGCGACGCTCTGCGCACGGGCGTCAACACCGCACTGATGCAGTTCGTCGCAATGGTCCGCGACCCCGAGACCTCGATGCGCGAAGAGGGCCGCCGTGTCTACTTCGCGCTCGGTCGCGGCGAGGTCGAGTCCGGTCGCTCGATCGGAGCGTTGCTCGCCGCCTACCGGCTCGGCGCGCAGGTCGCCTGGAGACATCTCGCCGAGGCGTCGCTGACCGCCGAAATCGACCAGCGCGAGACGAATCTGCTCGCCGAGGCGATCTTCGCCTACATCGATGAGCTCTCCGCCGAGTCGGCCGAGGGCTACGCGCAAGCCCAGGCCGAGCGTGCCGGCGAACTCGATTCACGCCGCGCGGAGCTGATCGAACTCCTGACACGCGGCCGCATCGGCCAGGATCCGCGCGCGCTGGCCGAAGCTGCGGCCGACGCCAACTGGACCGTGCCCGATGAACTCGCGGTGCTTACCTGGGCCGCCGGACTCGGGCGCGCGCCGGTGCGCCGCCTCCCCCAGGGTTCGATCGTGCGCGGCGACGAAAATGTCTACACCGCACTCGTGCCCGACCCGCACGATCCGGCGCGCCGCGCGCAACTGACCGAGGGCTTTGCTGAGATCCGCTGCGGCCTCGGTACGGCGGCCCCGCCCCATCTGACATTTCAGTCGTACGCCCACAGCCGCGCGATGCTCTCGCTGGCCGACGAGCGGGGATCAGACGCGATCGTCACGGCCGACGACAACCGCTCGCAACTGATCGCGCGCTCCGACCGACTGCTCGCCGACGAGATCACCCAGCGGCGACTTGCCGCCCTCGATGAAGAGACCCCGGCCTCGCGCGAGCGCCTGCGCGAGACCCTGCTCGCCTGGCTGCGCAACAACGGCAGCGTCGCCGCGGCGGCCGACGAGCTCCACGTGCACCAACAGACCCTGCGCTACCGGATGACCCGCCTGCGCGAACTGCTCGGCGACGAGCTCGACAATCCCGATGTCCGCTACGAGTTGGAGTTTGCGCTGCGCGCGGCCGCTTCGTGATCGAGCAGCCACGTCTTGCGCTCGAGACCGCCGGCGTA
>JASGFX010000036.1:0-24263 GCA_047605325.1 Solirubrobacterales bacterium
CCTGCGCGCGGTTGAACGCGTCACGAAGCTCGAAAAGCGTCTGCGGGCGGAAGGCGTTGCGCACCTCCGGCCGGTTGATGGTGATCTTGGCGATCCCCTCGTGAAGTTCGTACTTGATGTCGCCGTACTGCTCGCCGGCGTTTGTCCATTCGACTGACAAAACTGCTCCTTGAAAGATTTGATCGCGGATGGTATTCAAGTAGGGTCAAACGGTCCGCTCGGCAGGATCAGAGTTGAATTTTCCCGATCTCGATACGACTGATTACAACCGCACGCTTGCCTCCATAGGGGTGGCCCTGATCGTGCTGGGAATCGTCGCGCCTTGGCTAGTGCTCCGCGATACCTCCGCACTCACCGTCTCTATTGGACAGCTGCACGATCTGACGCCGGACGCCCGCGACATCATCGTGTCGAGACAGTCTCAGATTCGTATCGTGCAGTCACTTTGGCCGTTCTTCAGCGTGCCTGCGGTTGTTCTCGGATCAATCATGCTCGGATGGTCTGTGGTTCGGATCCGCGCGTTGCAGCCTCACCGCGACAAGCTCGTGATCGCAACCGGCCTTAAAGCGGAAGCCGAATGGAATCGGCAGACTGCGAGTGAGATTGTTCAGAATATTGAGGACGAGCGCAAGCTTGAGTCAGCGTTGAATCCTGGCGCCGATGCAGTAGATCTCGAAGAATCTCGTGCGATCTGCCTTCCGGGTGAGTCCGAACGACTGGGAGATAAGGCGGAGAACCACGAGGGCCGCATCCCAGGGGTCGCGTTTGATTTCCCAGTCGGCTCTCAAGTGCAGCTGGAGGAACGTGCACTTGACGCGATCGCGGCGAAGCTTTCTGACGGTTTTGACCTCTGGAAGCATGCGAAGTTGGAGATTGGCGATGGCGGAATCTTCATCGATGGACTGGTAATCAACGTCAAGGGACCCTCGGTTTTGGCTGTGGTGGAAGTCAAAACGATTCGATATGCGAACGCGCTCGCTCCGCTCGTGGACTCCGCGCTCGCGCAGCTGCTTCGCATCAACGATGCATTCAGAGTCCGGGAGAGGTTTCCCACGATCGCGAACGGGTGGATAGTGATGGTGGTCCCCGACGAAAGCTCTGATGTTGCTGCCCCAAGCAGCAGATTTGCTCGCATTCGAGCCCTCGCCGAACGTATCGACACCGGGCCAGCCATCTTGACGATTGTTCGCGAGAGCGATCTAGATGAGATCGAACTGCCGCGTGGTCTTGTCGCCGAAGACCGCGCCGTTTTTGACCTACGGGAGATCGATGGTCCGATACCCTCGCCCGCATGATTTACGACAACGATGCAGATCTCAGCAAGCTCGACGGCAAGACCGTCGCCATCCTCGGATTCGGGTCGCAGGGCCACGCGCACGCCCTGAACCTCAAGGATTCTGGGGTAAACGTCGTAGTCGGCCTGCGTCCCACCTCGAACAAGGTCTCCCAGGCTGAAGGCGCTGGCCTGAAGGTCGTCGATGTCGCCGAAGCCGCTTCGCTCGGCGACGTCGTGATGATCCTTCTGCCCGACGAGCTCCAGGGCGAGATCTGGGAGAACGAGATCAAGGACGGCATCGCGCCGGGCAACACGCTGCTCTTCGCGCACGGCTTCGCGATCCTCTACGACCAGATCAAGCCTGACGCCTCAATCAACGTCGCGCTGGTCGCCCCGAAGGGCCCCGGCCACCTCGTGCGCAGCCAGTTCGAAGAGGGCGGCGGAGTTCCCGGCCTCGTCGCGATCGAGCAGGACGCCACGGGCGACGCCCGTGACATTGCGCTTGCTTACGCACGCGGCATCGGCTGCACCCGCGGCGGCGTGATCGAGACGACCTTCAAGGACGAGACCGAGACCGACCTCTTCGGCGAGCAGGCAGTGCTCTGCGGCGGCGCCACCGAGCTGGTCATCGCTGGCTTCGAGACGCTGACCGAGGCGGGCTACAGCCCGCAGCTGGCCTACTTCGAGTGCCTGCACGAGCTCAAGCTGATCGCCGACCTGCTTTACGAGAAGGGCGTCGCCGGCATGGAGTACTCGATCTCCAACACCGCCGAGTACGGCGACCTGACCCGCGGCAAGCGCGTGATCAACGAGCAGAGCCGCGCCGCGATGAAGGAGATTCTCTCGGAGATCCAGTCGGGTGAGTTCGCGCGCGAGTTCATCGCCGAGAACAAGTCCGGCAAGGAGAACTTCACGCGTCTGCGCGAGGAGCACGCCAACCATGCGATCGAGAAGGTCGGCAGCGAGCTGCGCGACGGCATGGACTGGATCAACACCGAGTTCGACAAGGGCTAGGTGTAGAGCGCCAGATGACCCCAAAAGTTCTCGTAAAGGAAAAAATCGCCGACGCCGGCGTTCAGTTGCTGCAGTCGAAGTACGACGTCACGCTTGGCGTCGACTGGGACGACGCAGAACTCGACTCGAAGATCGGTGAGTTCGACGCGCTGCTCGTGCGCAGCGCGACCCAGGTCGACTCGGCGCTGATCGAGAAGGCCTCGAGCCTCAAGGTGATTGGCCGCGCCGGAGTGGGCGTCGACAACATCGATGTGCCTGCAGCGACCAAGCGCGGCATCATCGTCGCCAACGCCCCCGAGAGCAACATCGTCACGGCGGCAGAGCACACGCTCGCGCTGCTGATGGCGGTCGCCCGCAACGTGCCGCAGGCTGACGCGGCGCTGAAGGGCGGCGAGTGGGCGCGCTCACGCTATGGCGGAGTTGAGGTCTACGAGAAGACTTTGGGCATCCTCGGCTTCGGCCGTATCGGCCAGCTCGTGGCCGCCCGTGCCAAGGGCTTTGACATGAAGGTCATCGCCTACGACCCATTCGTCTCGGCCGAGCGTTACGCCGAGCTTGGCGTCGAGAAGGCTGCGGATGAGGCCGAGGTTCTGGCCGCTGCGGACTTCCTCACGATCCACCTTCCCAACACGCCCGAGACCAAGGGCTTCATGAACGCCGAGCGCTTCGCCTCGATGAAGGACGGCGCGCGCTTCCTGAACGTCGCCCGTGGCGGGCTGGTCGATTACGACGCGCTTTTGGACGCGCTGCAGAGCGGCAAGCTCGGCGGTGCCGGACTCGACGTGTTTCCGTCGGAGCCGATGACTGAGTCGCCGCTGTTTGCTTTGGACAACGTTGTCGTCACCCCGCACCTCGGCGCTTCCACCACGGAGGCCCAGGACCGCGCTGGCGTGCAGACCGCCGAGCAGATCGACGCTGCCCTGAGCGGCGAGATGGTCTCGAACGCCGTGAACATTCCGAAGGTCGGCAGCGAGGACATGAAGATCCTCGAGCCGTTCATCCCGCTTGCCGAGCGCCTCGGCCGCCTCGCGATCTCTCTGGCCGAGACTCTCTCGGTCGATTCGATCGAGCTTGAGTACCAGGGCAAGCTGGCGTCGTTCGACACCCGGCTGCTTACCGTTGCGACGCTCCGTGGAATCCTCCAGGGCCACACCGAGGAAGCGGTCAACCTCGTGAACGCTCCGGCGCTCGCGGAGGAGCGAGGCATCAAGATCACCGAGACCTCGACCAGCGTTTCCGAGGACTTCACCGAACTGATCAAGGTCACGATCAAGAGCAACGGCGACGAGATCGTCGTCGGCGGCACGGGCATCGGCCCGAAGAACAACCCGCGGTTGGTCTTGGTGTACGGCCAGGACTTCAACCTCGAGTTCGCCGACCACATTGCTTTCTTCCGCTACGAGGACAAGCCCGGCATGCTCGGCAAGGTCGGAACGATCTTCGGCGAGGCTGGCGTGAACATCGACAACGCTGTGATCGGTGCTTCTGAGGGTGGCCCGGCAGTGCTGGCGATCACCTCGCAGCAGGAGATCCCAGGACCGCTGGTTGATGAGATCCTGAAGCTTGAAGGCTTTCAGGATGGGCACGTCGTTTCGTTCTAGGTTGGATCGATCGTGGCCCCGCTGATCTCAGACGACTACCGGGACTACCTGCCTGATGAGAATCGGGAGCATTGGACCAATCGGAAGGGTGCGCCTTGGACGCTGTCTTCAGCGGCTGGGGGAGTCGGCCTTGTTGTCGGGCTCGTGATCGGGTGGCTGACCGATTGGCGTGAGGCGCCGCCGGCTGTGATCGGTGGTTTGATCGGGATGCTTGGGTTTGACTTTTATTGGCGGCATGTGCGGGATACGTTGCCGGGGCAGCGTCGAAGGCTGAGGGGCGAATAATCGAGTCGTCAGACTCGGCCATCGGGCGGCCTTAGGGACAGACGCGCGTTCCTAGGTTTCGCCAATTCCAGCGCTAAGCAGTTCCTCGGCGCGCGCTGTTCCGCGCGCGAGGAGGTAGATCCGATCAGATCGAATCGCGATCAGCTTCGCCCGTTCGAGCGGGGAAAGTACGCCGGTGCTCCAGCGCGAGACGTTTTTGTATCCGGTCCATTCTCTGAGGGTCTTGATCCCAATGGGTCCGCTGTGCTGGTACAAGAGGACCAGGGCGCGGTCGCCGGTGGCCAGATTTGGATCGGTGACTACCGGCTCCCCTTCGACTATTTCAACGATTGGAATGCGCCGCGCCGACATTGCGTCTAGAAGAGTTTGGACCTCTCCGGCGTCCCTTTGGGTTTCAATCCTCACGATCTCGGCCATCGACCAGGTCACCAGGTTTAGTACGCACGTCGCGTCGAGACGGTCTGCATCCACCAGACCGAGGTGGGCACTATTCCGGTTGTTCCGGAAATCGAGCATAAGCTCGACGCTCCCAGGGATCTGAAGTCGCGCACTTGGAGGTAATCCAGTGTCGTCGCGGGCGCGAGTGACGACGCTCTTCCGATTTGGCTTGTTTTTGCCGTCGATCGCCGTGTAGCGCGCCGACATCTTCCATTGGAGGTAACGGAGCACAGCTTCGGCGAATCGACCGGCGTCTACTTGCGCGTCGTCCCATTCCTCTAGCTGAAAATGTTCCAAGACATTCGAGTACTCGCGTTCCAGCGCGTCCGAAAGGTCTGCGGGGAGCGTCGAAAGGTGTTCGGACAGCGCCATCTGGCCTGGCTACTTCTTCCGGCCGAGGTTTTCGCCTGCAAGCGAAAGTGTGAATCGTCCGTCAGTTGACCCTGTGAAGTACTTGTCGCGCGCCGTCGCATTGTTGAGCATCGAATAGATGTTGCTCGGTGCATCAAGCCCCAGGATTCGGTACACCGTGTAGAGGTCGTCGGGGCTAACGCCTTCCCACTGGAGTTCGTCGAGCAAGAAGCACGCGAGGATGGCCGCCTGATTCGTCTTCTTTTTATCCCAGGTTTCGTTCCGCTCATCCACGTACGTCCGAAACTTCTTCGCGAGGTCGCCCTTGAGCCTGGCCTCCAGGGCTTCGTTTCGCTGAGGTCTTGAGTTCTTGCGACTTGCACTGTTTGAGGACTTCTTGGCGGCTGGCTTTTCCGTCTTGGTGTTGCCCTCAGACGGGGTCCGTCTTCTTGGTGGAGGTGCTTTTCGGCTTGGGCCAGAATTGCCCACGGTCGGATTGTCGAGCAGGGGTGAAAGCTGGCTCACCTTGGCGTCCACCCAATCCTTGTCGGGGGCCGAAATCTCGAGGACCCCATCGACCCGGTTGATCTTCACGACATATTCGCTCACAAGTACTCCTTGATACAAAGATTTGAAGTACCGAACCGTAACGGGCACGACGGATGGGACACAGCATCCAGTTCGGACTCCTTCGCCCGCATGTCGCTAGAATCACCTCCGTGGCTTCACCGCGTGAACTTCGACTTCTTCTCCTTCTCCCTTCGGGGAGCTAATTACGCGCGCCCGCCCTGGCGATCAAGGGCCGGCATACACCACGTCGAATCCACTTTTAGTTTCTAGAGAGAAGAAGGAGTTGCTCTGATGGCAACTGATGTACAGCCCCAGTCGGGCAAACCAGAAGACCGCGTCAAGATTTTTGACACCACGCTGCGAGACGGTGAACAGTCTCCTGGCATCTCGCTGAACGCTGCCGAGAAGCTGGAGATCGCACAGCAGCTCGCCAAGCTCGGTGTCGATGTCATCGAGGCCGGCTTCCCTATCGCCTCGCCCGGCGACTTCGAGGCCGTCCGCCACATCGCGCAGAACGTCGAAGGCCCGATCATCTGCGGACTGGCCCGCGCCTCCGCACAAGACATCGACGCCGCCTGGAACGCCGTCAAGGATTCCGAGCGCCCGCGCATCCACACCTTCCTCGCCACCAGCGATCTGCACATCAAGTACAAGCTGCAGACAACGCGCGAAGACGTGAAGGGGCAGGTCAAGGCTGCCGTCGCCCACGCGCGCTCGCTCTGCGAAGACGTCGAATACTCGCCCGAGGACGGGTCGCGCTCTGACATCGACTTCATGGCCGAGGTGATCCAGATCGCGATCGACGAGGGCGCGACCACAATCAACGTTCCCGACACCACCGGCTACGCGATCCCCGAGGAGTACGCGGCGATGTTCACGGCGCTCTACGAGCGCGTGCCGGATCTGCGCAATGTCACCGTCTCGGTGCACTGCCACGACGACTTGGGCCTCGCCGTCGCCAACTCGTTCGCTGGGGTCCAGGCCGGCGCCCGTCAGGTCGAGGGCGCGATCAACGGCATCGGCGAGCGCGCCGGCAACACCTCGCTCGAGGAGTTCATCATGCTGCTGCGTACGCGCCAGGAGAAGATCGGCGGGCTCTGGACCGGCATCCACACCGAAGAAATCGCCAAGACCAGCCGCCTCGTCTCGCGCATGACCGGTTACGCCGTGCAGCCCAACAAGGCGATCATCGGTCGTAACGCGTTCGCGCACGAGGCGGGCATCCACCAGGACGGCGTGCTGAAGAACCCGCAGACCTACGAGATCATGGAGCCCGAGACCGTCGGCGTCGTGAGCAACAGCCTGGTGCTGGGCAAGCACTCCGGCCGCCACGCGCTGAAGGACGCGCTGGCCGATCTGGGCTACGAGGTCTCTGGCGAGAAGCTCAACCACGCCTTCAAGGCCTTCAAGGAGATCGCGGACCGCAAGAAGGAGGTCAATGCGATGGACCTCGAAGCACTGATGAGTGACGAGGTACGCGACGATTCGAAGGCCTGGACGTTCGACGAGTTCGAGCTGGCGAGCGCTTCCGAGGGCAAGCCGACCGCGACCGTGAAGATGACCAACCCCGAAGGCGAGCAGGTCACCGGCAAGGGGGAGGGCAACGGCACGATCGAGGCGCTGTTCGATGCGATCAACAACGTTGTGGGTCACAAGCCGGTGCTCAACGAATACCGCGTGCAGTCGGTGACTTCCGGTCCCGACTCGATCGGTGAAGTATCCGTGGTGATCGAGATCGACGGGCGCGAGGCCGCCGGTCAGGGCGTTGCCACCGACACGGTCTGGGCGAGCGGCCGCGCCTACGCGCGAGCCCTGACCAACGCCGAGCGCCGCCGCGGCGTGGTCGACGAGGCCGAAAGCGCCGCCGCCGACGCCGCGAGCAACCCCGTCGCTCCGTAGCTCAGCCGGATTTACTCCAAGCATCCGCCCGACCGGGCGGATGCTTGGAGGATTTGGCGCTTGAAATAGGCTTGCGCGCATGAGCCTGCTCGACGCCATCGACTCCGCCCGCGAGGACTTCGTCTGGAAGGACGGCGAGCGACTGATCGCGTTTGGGCGTTCGTCGCTTGCGAGCCTGCCGGCCTTCCTGCGCGCCGCGCAGATGGAGGAGTACGCGCTCATCACGACCGACCGCGCACTAGATCAGTTCAGCTCGATTGCGATCGGAGGAGAGGAGACGGTGCTCGGCGCGCAGCGCCGCGTGCTCGTGCCCGAGGGCTCCGTCGCAGACATCGCGGCAGCTCACATCGACGAGATCGGCGACCTGCCGATCGTCGCGGTCGGCGGTGGCCGGGTGATCGACACCGCGAAGGCGATCGCCGGAACAAACGACACCAAGGTCGCGGCGATACCGACGACGCTCTCCGGCGCGCCGATGACCGGGGTGCACCGACTGCCGACCGGCTACGACGGCGAGGCGCGTACCGTGCGGCCAGCGATCGTGATCGCCAATCCCGACCTGATGGCCTCGCAGCCGGAGGATCTCCGCACCGGCAGCGCTATGAACGCACTCTCACACGCAGTCGAATCGCTGTTTGTCGAAGGCGGAAGCGCGATCCCGCGGCTGGCGGGCGCCCGTGCGGTGAGGCTGCTCGCCCGATCCCTTGCCGACGATGCGATCGACGAGAACACGCGGCGGCTCCGGCTGGCCCTAGGCGCGATCGAAGCGGGCTACGCCGTCGGCGCCACCGGCTACGCCCTCCACCACGTGATCTGCCAGACGATCGTGCGCATCGGCGAAGTACCGCACGCGCCGACCTACGGCGTGATGCTTCCGTACACGCTCGAGTTCTACAAGCTTCGCGATGAGCTGATCTGGAATCTGATCAGCGAAGAGATGGGCAAGCCGGATCCCTCAGTGACGATCGCGAAGCTCTGCGCCTCCTCAGGCAACCCTACGACGCTGACCGACCTCGGCGTGGCGCGGGAGCGGATCGACGACATCGTTGCGGCCGCCAGCCAGCGCCGCGAGCTTGCCCTCACGCCTGGCGGCGCGACGGTCGATGACATTCGTTCGCTTGTCGAGTCAGCGCTCTAGATCCGCGAGTAGCTTGGCTTTGAGCGCGGGCCACTCGTCGTCGATAACGCTGTAGTAGGCCGAATCGCGCACGCCTTGGGCGGTGTCCATGTGCTTGCGGAAGATGCCCTCGAATGTCGCCGACAGCGCGAGCAGCGCGGCGCGCGAGCGCTCATTGCGGGCGTCGGTCTTAAATTCGATCCTCTGCAGGCCCAGCGTCTCAAACCCGTGTTCGAGCATCAGCAGCTTTGTCGCCCGGTTGGCGCCGGTGCGCCAGGCGGCCGGGGAGTACATCGTCATGCCGATCTCCAAACCGCGATCAGGCAGTCGGATCGCCAAGTAGCTCGAGGTGCCGATGATCGCGCCGGACTCGTTCGCTCGCACGACCCAGGTGCCCATCCGCCCGGCGACATTCTCTGCCAGCAGATAGTTGAAAAACCGCTCGAAACCTTCCTCGTCGGGGCGGCCGATCGGGATCCAAGTCCAGACCTCGTCGTGGTCGAGCGCGCGCCAGAGGTCCTCGCGGTGCTCGGGTGCCAAAGGCTCGAGTGAGACGAGCGCGCCCGCGAGTGGGGTGGTGAGCGGCGGATTCACGGGGATCAACCTAGCCGCCGACCGCAATCAAGCGGCGAAATCTGTGACCTCTGGCTCTGGGGGCCAGAGGTCACACAAAGCGGCGCTCGGCCACGCGCCATACGGACGTATGTGATAACGTACGCGCGTAATGGCAGCCGTAAAGGACAACGTCACCCCGCTGCATGGCGATTCCGACCCGGTGGTCGTCGGTCAGCGCGTGAAGGCGCTCAGAGAAGCGATGCAGCTCTCGCTGCGCGATCTCGCCGAGCGCTCCGGCGTTTCTGCGCCGATGCTCAGCCAGGTCGAGCGAGGGGAGACCAGCCCGACGCTCTCCGTTGCCGCCCGAATCGCGCGCGGCCTCGATCTCTCCCTCAGTCAGCTGCTGCGCCTCGATGAGACCCAGCACGTCGTGATCGTCAGCAAAGACCAGCGCCGCAAGGGCGCCGGCAACGCCAAGGGCCACAGCTACGAGATGCTGACCCCGCCGCTGCCGGGTCAGCGCGTCGCGCTCTCTGAGCACACGCTCGAGCCCGGCGCGAGCACCGGCGGCGAGGGTGACTCACCGATCCACGAGCCGGGCTCGAGAGAGACCCTGCTTGTGCAGACAGGCGAGCTTGACCTCGTGATCGACGGCGAGCGCCGCACCCTTACCGAGGGAGATTCCGTCACCTTCGACGCGGATCTCCCGCACCACTTTGAGAACCCGGGCAAGACAACCACCATTTTCCTCGCAGTTACAGCCGCCGGCCTTCGTCGCGGCTGATCGATCCCCAACAGGAGCCAAGAGCAATGCCGCAAACGATGTTCGAGAAGATCTGGCAACAGCATGAAGTCGCTGAGGGCCTGATCTACATCGACCTCCATCTGGTCCATGAGGTCACGTCACCTCAGGCCTTCGATGGTCTGCGCCTGGCCGGCCGCAAGGTCCGCCGTCCCGACCGCACGATGGCCACGGCCGACCACAACATCCCGACCGACGGCGCGACGACGCTCCAGCAGATCAAGGACGCGCTCAGCCGCAAGCAGATCGAGGTGCTCGAGAACAACTGCGCCGAGTTCGGCGTGCCGGTGCACTCGATCGGCTCCGACCACCAGGGCATCGTCCACGTGATCGGACCGGAGATGGGCATCACCCAGCCGGGCATGACGATCGTCTGCGGCGACAGCCACACCGCCACCCATGGCGCGTTCGGCGCGCTGGCATTCGGCATCGGCACCAGCGAGGTCGAGCACGTGCTCGCCACGCAGACGCTGCCGCAGCGCAAGCCCAAGTCGATGCGCATCAACTACGTCGGCGAGCTCGGCTTCGGCGTCACGCCGAAGGACCTGATCCTCTACACGATCGGCGAGATGGGCGTCGACGGCGGCGTCGGCTACGTCATCGAATACGCCGGTGAGGCGATCGAGCAGATGAACATGGAAGGCCGCATGACGGTCTGCAACATGACGATCGAGGGCGGCGGCCGCGCCGGCCTGATCGCCCCCGACGACACCACCTTCGAGTGGGTCGAGGGCCGCAAGGCCGCCCCGGCGCCTGAGGACTGGGCCGACACCGTCGCCGCCTGGAAGAACCTGCGCACCGACGACGGCGCGACCTTCGACAAGGAGGTCACGATCGACTGCAGCAAGATCTCGCCGCAGGTCTCGTGGGGCACCACGCCGAGCATGGTCACCCAGGTCACCAGCGAGGTCCCGAACCCCGACGTCTTCGAGAACGACACCGACCGCGACGGCGCCGAGCGGGCACTCGAGTACATGGGCCTGACTGCCGGCACGCCGATCCAGGAGATCCAGCTTGACCGCGTCTTCATCGGCTCGTGCACGAACAGCCGTATTGGCGACCTGCGCGCAGCCGCTGAGGTGGTGAAGGGCCGCAAGGTCGCAGACACCGTCAGCGCGATGGTCGTGCCGGGCAGCGCCCAGGTGAAGATCCAGGCCGAGGAAGAAGGCCTCGACAAGGTCTTCATCGACGCAGGCTTCGACTGGCGCAGCGCCGGCTGCTCGATGTGCCTGGGCATGAACCCCGACACGCTCGACCCCGGCGAGCGCTGCGCGAGCACCAGCAACCGCAACTTCGAGGGCCGTCAGGGCCGCGGCGGGCGCACTCATCTGGTGAGCCCGCAGATGGCAGCCGCAGCCGCGGTCGCCGGACACTTCGTCGACATCCGTGAATGGGAGAACAACTAATGGAGCCAGTTACGACAGTCGAAGGCAACGTCACCGTGCTCGACCGCAGCGACGTCGACACCGACCAGATCATCCCCAAGCAGTTCCTCAAGCGCGTCGAGCGCACGGGCTTTGGCGAGTTCCTGTTCTACGACTGGCGTCAGGAGCCCGACTTCGAGCTGCCCGTCAACCCGATCCTCGTGACCGGCCGTAACTTCGGCTGCGGCTCGAGCCGCGAGCACGCCCCGTGGGCGCTCAACGACTACGGCTTCGACGCGATCATCGCGCCGAGCTACGCCGACATCTTCTACAACAACTGCTCAAAGAACGGCATGGTCCTCGTCGACCTGCCCGAGGAGCAGTGCAAGGAGATCGGCGCCGCCGGCGAGGCCGTGATCGACCTCGAGCACAAGGTCGTCAAGGCCGGCGGCAAGGAATATCCGTTCGAGATCGACGAGACGATCCGGCACAACCTGATCCACGGACTCGACGACATCTCGATCACGCTCCAGGAAGAGGCCGCGATCTCCGACTACGAAGACACGCGCGAGCGCAAAGGCCCGGTCACCACGGCGCTGGCCTAGAGCCACATCATCCGAAGCCTGAGGTCAGACTTGAAAGCCCTCTCGCGCGCGTCGAGACCACGGCGAAGCCGAGGGTCGTTCACCGCCTCGACTTCAACGATTGCTGTCGAGGCGGTCATTCCCCTAACGACGCCGATGAGGGCATAGCCCGCTGCGCTCAACTCTTCCAGGGCCTTGGTCTGAGCGCCCCGCACGCGTCCCACGCAACGGCTTCCGCTGAAAACGACCTCTGGATACTCCGGTCGGAGCCACACCCTTGCGCCCGCCTGGAGTTCTTGATCGGACGCGAGAGCAACGCGAATGCGGATCTTCGGATGAATAGCCCCGCTCACGCGTCGGAGGGACTTCCGAGTGGTTTCGGCATCGTGATCGGTCTGACGACGACGCAGCGACGCGGGTGCTTCGAGGTCCTTGTTGTCTCCGGCCGGCAGAGCCATAGGCTTGATCATGCCTCCGCTGCCGGACGACTTCTAGCTACAAAGCTTCTACAACTTGACGTTTGGTTGAGTCAGAGATGAAATAGCCGGAATTTCGATTGAAAACACTTCGGGGACTGGTTGGTCGGACGCCTGAACGCGAATACGATCTGCGTCCTGTGGAAGCTTCCCGAGTCCTATCAAGAGAGTTTCTTAGTCGCGTAGACCGGGAACGACAGCAACTCATCTCGCTCCTTGAGGTAGAGCGTTCTCATCTTGATCATGCGATGGCTGAGGTTGATTCTCGACGTCACCGGATCGACTCGCTCCTAGAAGCGCTTCAAGACCTCGAAGAGATCCTCGGTCTGGCCCCGCAAATGCGGATCGGGTTCGCGGCGCCACCGCTGCGGGGGCGCGAGCTGCGGGAGGTTGCTGTCGCAGTCCTTGAGACCAGCAATAGGCGAGAACCGATCCATTACCGCGACTGGTTTTCGCTGGTAGAAGACGCCGGCTACCGCGTCGGTGGAAAAAATCCCCACGCCACTTTCTTGGCCCAAGTCTCTCAAGACCCGAGGGTTGCCAAGGTTGGGCGGAAGTCTGGTCTATACGTATTGAACCGGGGCGCTGGCCCGGTCCGTGACTAGTCCCGCCCGATGTATCCCACGTAGAGTCCACGCGCTATTTCGACGACCGCGACGTCAAAGTCCCCGATTCGAGCCCAGGCCAGGAAGTTGAGTTCGTCGATTCGCGGCGAGAGCCGCTCCGCCACATCCGAAAACAGCTTGTCATCGACGAACACATCCAACTCATTGCCGCCGGCCAGCTCGATTGCGTCAGCAACCGAGATCCACGGCGCGAGCTGGACGTCGAGCGCCTCGTGATCGCGAAGCTGCAAGGCTTTCGTGAATGCGCTGAGCAGCTTGGCCACGGCGTCGTCGTTGTTTGAATCCATCACACCAACCTAGAGAGAACATGAGCGAAACAGCACACATCGTCACACTGCCCGGCGACGGAATCGGACCGGAGATCATGGACGCGGCCAAGGAGCTGCTCACGGCGATCGGCGGGATCGAGTGGGAGGATCACGACATGGGCGGGGTGGCGATCGACAACCACGGCGATGCGCTCCCGGACTCGACGCTCGAGGCCGCCAAGGCCAGCGACGCCGTGCTGCTCTCCGCGATCGGCGGCCCGAAGTGGGACTCGACCAACCCCGACGACCCGCGCCCGGAGCAGGGCCTGCTCGGCATCCGCAAGGGCCTGAACCTCTACGCCAACCTGCGCCCGGTCAAGCCGATCCCGGCGCTCTATGGATCGAGCCCGCTGCGCGAGGAGCGCATCGCCGGCACCGACCTGCTGGTCATGCGCGAGCTGACGGGCGGCATCTACTTCGGCGACAAGTCGCGCGTGGACGGCGTCGCGACCGACATCTGCAGCTACTCGATCGAGGAGATCGAGCGGATCGCGCGCGTCGCCTTCAAGTCTGCGCGCACGAAGGTGACCAGCGTCGACAAAGCCAACGTGCTCGAGACCAGCCGCCTCTGGCGCGAGACCGTGATGAAGGTCCACGAGAACGAGTTCCCCGAAGTGCCGCTCGAGCACCTGCTCGTCGACAACGCCGCGATGCAGCTCGTCTCGGCGCCGAGCGACTTCGACGTGATCCTCACCGAGAACCTCTTCGGCGACATCCTCTCCGACGAGGCCGCGATGATCACCGGCTCGATCGGCATGCTCCCGAGCGCCTCGATCAGCGGCGACGGTCCGGGCATGTTCGAGCCCGTCCACGGCTCTGCGCCCGACATCGCCGGCACCGGCAAGGCCAACCCGATGGCGATGTTCCTCTCGGCGGCGATGATGCTGCGCCACGGGCTCGACCGTGCAGAAGACGCGGCGCGGGTAGAATCGGCTGTCGATGCTGTGCTCGCCTCCGGCCTTCGCACTGCGGATCTCGGGGGAGACGCCGATACAGCTTCAGTGACATCGGCCGTGCTTTCGGCCCTTTAAGCCAAGAGGAAGATCAAATGCAGCCAACTGAGTACATCTGGCAGAACGGGGAATTCGTCGCATGGGACGACGCCCGCGTACACGTACTCACGCATGGTCTGCACTACGGCACGGGCGTCTTTGAGGGCGTGCGTTGTTACGACACGCCCAAGGGCCCGGCGATCTTCCGCGGCATCCCGCACATGGAGCGCCTGATCCGCTCGGCGAAGCTCTATTACATGGATCTCGAGTACTCCGCAGAGGAATTGCTCGACTTCACCAAGCAGGTCATCACCAAGAACGGCCTGACCGATTGCTACATCCGCCCGCTGGCCTTCCGCGGCTACGGCGAGATGGGCCTCTTCCCGCTGAACTCGCCGATCGAGTACTCGATCAGCGCTTGGGAGTGGGCCTCATACCTTGGCGACGAGGGCAAGAAGAACGGCATTCGCGCCGTGATCTCCTCGTGGCTGCGCATGTCGGGCAAGAGCTTCATCCCGCAGGCCAAGGCCAGCGGCCAGTACCTCAACTCGATCCTCGCCAAGCTCGAGGCGCACCACGCCGGCTACCAGGAGGCGATTCTTCTGGACGAGCGCGGCTTCGTCTGCGAGGGCACCGGCGAGAACATCTTCGTCGTGCGAAACGGTGAGATCGCGACTCCGGGCCTCAACTCCGCGATCCTCGAGGGTGTCAACCGCAACGCCGTGATCGAGATCGCCGGCGACCTCGGCCTGAAGGTCGTCGAGCGCGACGTCACCCGCACGGAACTGGTGATCGCCGACGAGGTCTTCATGACTGGAACGGCCGCCGAGCTCGTCCCGGTGCGCGAGATCGACGATCACCTGATCGGCGACCCGGGCCCGGTCACGCGTCAGCTGCAGGCAAAGTTCGAGGACGCACTGCATGGCCGCGCGCCCGAGTACGAGCACTGGCTCGACTACGTGACCGCCGATAAACCCGCTGCACAGGTATAGAATTCAAGCTTCGTGAACTTCCGCAACTTCATCCGACGAATTACCAGCGCCTGATCGCAGCAGGGGCCGCGCGTGCATGCGAGCGGCCAGCGTCAGGAGTCCGTATTCGTCCGTTGAACTTGCAGTAAGGAATTTCACATGAGTTTTGTGCCAGCAGTAGAGCTTTACGACACCACCCTGCGTGACGGCATGCAGGGCCCGGGCATGTCGCTTTCCGTCGAGGAGAAGATCCGCGTCGCGCACGCGCTCGACTCGCTCGGTTTTCACTTCATCGAGGGCGGCTTCCCGAGCTCGAACCCGAAGGAGATCGAGTTCTTCGAGGCCCTGAAGGCCGAGACGTTCGAGAACGCCGTGATCGCGGCATTCGGCATGACCCGCCGCAAGGGTGTCAGCGCCGAGGACGACGAGGCCCTCCAGGTGCTGGTCGAGTCGTTCGCCCCGGTCAGCACGATCGTCGGCAAGACCTGGTCGCTCCACCTCGAGAAGGTCACGAAGGTCTCCAACGAGGAGAACCTCGCGATGATCTCCGAGTCAGTCGAGTTCCTGAAGGGCGCCGGCAAGCGCGTGCTCTACGACGCCGAGCACTTCTTCGACGCCTACTACGACGACCCCGGGTACGCGATGCAATGCCTCGAGGCCGCAACCGAAGGCGGCGCGGAGACGATCGTCCTCTGCGACACCAACGGCGCGATGATGCCCTCGCAGATCGCCGCGGCCACCGCTTCTGTGGTGGAGCGCTTCGGCGAGCGCGTTCGCGTCGGCGTGCACACGCACGACGACTCGGGCGTCGGAGTGGCCAACTCGTTGGCCGGCGTCGAGGCTGGGGCCGCGCATGTCCAGGGCACGGTCAACGGCTACGGCGAGCGCACCGGCAACGCCAACCTGATCACGATCCTGCCCAATCTTCAGCTGAAGATGGGCCTCGAGTGCGTCGAGCCCTCGCACCTTGCGCACCTCACCGAGACCGCGCACATGATCGACGAGATCTGCAACATGCAGCCCGACAACACCGCGCCATACGTCGGCCTCGACGCCTTCGCGCACAAGGGCGGCCTGCACGTCGCCGGGATGCTCGAGGACACCTCGACCTTCGAGCACGTCGACCCGGCCGTCGTCGGCAACGACCGCAACATCCTGATCTCTGAGCTATCGGGCCGCGGCACAGTGCAGGCGCGCGCCGACGAGGCCGGCCTCGACGTCGACGCCGAGAGCGCGGCCAAGGTCGTCGAGAAGGTCAAGGAACTCGAGTCGCAGGGCTACCACTTCGAGGCCGCCGACGCGTCCTTCGATCTGCTGATCCGCAAGGAGACCGGCAGCTACGAGCCGCTCTTCACGCTCGAGAGCTGGCGCACGATCGTCGAGAAGAACGCCGACGGCAAGGTCAGCACCGAGGCGACGATCAAGATGTGGGTCGGCGGCGAGCGCTTCGTGCGCACCGCCGAGGGCAACGGACCGGTCAACGCGCTCGACAAGGCGCTGCGCGACGCGATCGGCGAGACCCACCCGCACCTCAAGGACATCGACCTCGTCAACTTCAAGGTGCGCATCCTCAACGAGACCAAGGGCACGGGCGCAGTCACGCGCGTGCTGCTCGACGCCTCCGACGGGCACCACACCTGGGGCGCGATCGGCGTGTCTGAGAACGTGATCGAGGCTTCCTGGCAGGCGCTCGTCGACGCGCTCGAGTACGGCATGCAGCCGGGCCGCGAGTCGCAGGTCGGCGCGCAGGCGGCAGCGGGGGAGGGCAAATGAACGACGCGCTCCCCGCACTCGAAGTGCTGCCGATGGCGCGGCCGGAGATCGGCTCGCGCGAGCAGGAGCTGGTCTCCGAGGTGCTCACGAGCGGGGTGCTCTCGCTCGGCCCGATGCTGACGCGCTTCGAGCGCGAGCTCGCCGCCTGGACCGGCGCGCCGTTTGCCTCTGCGGTCTCGAGCGGCACGGCCGGATTGCACCTCGCGATCCGCGCCGCCGGGATCGCCGCCGGTGATGAGGTCGTCACCTCGCCACTCAGCTTCATCGCATCCTCGAACGTGATGATCTACGAAGACGCAGTCCCGGTCTTCGCCGACATCGATCCCGTCACGCTCAACCTCGACGCGCAGAAGGCCCGGGCGGCGGTCGGACCGAAGACGGTCGGCCTCATGCCAGTCCATCTGTTCGGCGCCGCCGCCGAGATGGGCGCGCTCGAGGCGATCGCGGCAGACCACGATCTCTGGATCGTCGAGGACGCCTGCGAGGCAGTCGGCGCAATCGACTCCGAGGGCAATCAGGTCGGAACGCGCGGACACAGCGCGGTGCTCGGCTTCTATCCGAACAAGCAGATCGCAACGGGCGAGGGCGGCATGGTCCTCTGCGGCGATCAGCGCACGAAGTCGATCATCGACAGCGAGCGCAACCAGGGCCGCGCGCCCGACATGGGCTGGCTCGACCACGAGCGCCTCGGCTTCAACTATCGCCTGAGCGACGTCGCCGCCGCGATCGGGGTGGCGCAGGTCGAGAAGCTCCACGAGATGCTGGCCGGCCGCGCCGCCGTCGCCTCTTGGTATTCCGCCGAGCTGGGGCGCCTCGACGGCGTGACGACGCCCGCGCCCGACTTGGCCCCGGCCAAGCGCAGCTGGTTCGTCTACGTGGTGCAGCTCCCAGCGGGTGTCGATCGCGACGAGGTGATCGGCAAGCTCAAGGGCGAAGGGGTCTCGAGCAAGCCGTACATGCCGGTGATCCACCTTCAGCCGTATTACCGCGAGCGCTTCGGCTACGCGCCCGGCGACTTCCCCGTCGCCGAAGATGTCGCCGCCCGCTCGCTGGCACTTCCGTTCTATCCGTCGATGCGCCGCTCCGAGGTCGAGCGCGTCGTCACCACGCTCGAGGGGGCGATTTCCTGATGGGCCGTTTCGAAGACCCGCAGTCCGAGCTGTTCAAGGCGATCAACACGTCGCTCGGGTACGACCAGCGTCTCTATCCGGAGGACATCGAGGGCTCCGTCGCCCACGCCGAGATGCTCGCCGCCACGCACATCATCAGCGCCGCTGATCTGGAGGAGATCAAGACCGGCCTCGCTGCGGTCAAGAAGGAACTCGACGCCGGAGTGTTCCCGTTCGAGGATGACGACGAGGACATCCACATGGCGATCGAGCGCCGCCTGACCGAGCTGGTCGGCGACGCCGGGGCGAAGTTGCACACGGCGCGTTCGCGCAACGATCAGGTCGCAACCGACGTCGCACTGTTCACGCGTCGCCGCGCGCAGGATGCGCTCGATCGGATCGGCGTGCTCATGGGCGCGCTGCTCGCGCAGGCCGACGCGCACAAGGACGCGCCGATGCCGAGCTATACGCACCTGCAGCGCGCGCAGTCGGTCTACCTCGGCCACCACCTGCTCGCCTATTTCTGGATGTTCGACCGCGACCGCAGGCGTTTCTCCGGCGTGCTCGATTCCGCGTCGGCTTTGCCGCTCGGCGCCGGGGCCGTCGCCGGTGCGAACTTCGACACCGACCGCGAGATGGTTGCCGCCAGGCTGGGCTTCAAGTCGGTGGCCCCAAACTCGATGGACGCCGTCTCCAACCGCGACTTCGTGCTCGACTACCTGTCGGCCGCCGCCATCTGCGCGACGCACCTCTCGCGCCTCGGCGCCGAGATCGTGCTGTGGTCGTCGGAGGAGTTCGGCTTTGCCGAGGTCTCCGACGGCTTCGCGTCGGGCTCGAGCCTTATGCCGCAGAAGAAGAACCCCGACGCGGCCGAGCTGCTGCGCGGCAAAGCTCCGCGCGTGGTGGCGAGCTTCAACACGTTGCTCGGCGTGATGCACGGCCTGCCACTGACCTACAACAAAGACATGCAGGAAGACAAAGAGGCGCTGTTCGACGCAGTCGACACGCTCCATCTCTGTCTCGACGCTGCCGCCGGAATGCTCGAGGGGATCGTCTTCAAGCGCGAACGCATGGCAGAGGCTTCATCTGACCAGATGCTCGCTGCGGTCGACATCGCCGATCTGCTTGTGCGCAAGGGCGTACCGTTTCGCGACGCCCACGGGATCGTCGGCTCGCTCGTGCGTCACGCCGTCACCGAGAACAAGCAGCTCAGCGAGCTGACTGACGAAGAGCTCGCGCAGTTCTCTGACCAACTCGGAGATGACTACCGCGCCCTGCTTCAGGGCAACGGCTGGATCGAGAGCAAGGTCTCGCAGGGCGGCACTTCAAGCGCCTCGCTCGCGGTGCAGCTTGACCTCGCGCGAGCCGTCATCACCTGACCCCGATTCCGTCCCGCGGTGATTGCAAGCTCCGAGCTTGCAACAAGAACCGCTTGGGAATCGGCCTTTTCAAGCCGTCAGGGCACTGCAAGCTCGAAGCTTGCAAAGACGAGTGGAGGTGCGGTACGCAGCCACCGACCGGGTTTTGCAAGCCGTCGGCTTGCTACGCAGCCACCGACTGGGTTTTGCAAGCCGTCGGCTTGCATGGTGAATTGATCAGAGAGTCTGGCTTGTTTGAGCCGTTTGCCTTGCGTGCCGTCGGCTCGCAAGAAATGCCCCTTGGGTATCAGGGATCTTCACCCCACCCAGCGCTGCAAGCCGTCGGCTCGCAAAAGCGCGCGGCCGACGGCTACTGAGCCGGCGCGGCGCCGCCGTCGGCCCCGCCTCCGCCTCCGCCGCCATTCCCCGCGCCCTGTTGGGGCTCGGTCGCGGGGGTCTGCTCCTGCGTGCCGGTCTGGTTGTCGTTCTGCTGCTGCTGGTTGTTGTTGTTCGTGGTCGCCTTCTGCTTCGTCGTACCGGTGTCGTTGCCACCCGTGTCGCCACCCGTGTCGCCCTCGTAGGGGGACATGTCGGGCGTGCCGACGAGCGCTGAGACGTCCTCGGTCGGGCCCTTCTTGCCGGCGCGGTGTGCGGCCAGGATCGCGTGGGCCTGGGTGATGAAGTTCTGGAAGATCAACGCCGGGAAGGTGCCGCCGGCCACCGGCTCGCCGCCGAACTGATCAAGCATCGGCGTAGTCTTGTCCGGGTAGCCGACCCAGATCGCAACTGAGATCTCCTGGGAGAACCCGACGAACCAAGCATCGCCGTAGTTCTCCGTGGTGCCGGTTTTTCCGGCGACCCAGAATCCCGGATCGGCCTTCTTGCCGGTACCGCTCGTGACCACCGAACGCAGCGCCTCCTGGGCCTGCTCGCCGACCTGGGTACTGAACACTCGGTCGTACTTGGTGCGGTCGCGCTGCTTGCGGAAGATCTTGCCGTTCTGGACGACTTTGTCGATCGCGACGGGCGAGTCGTCGTCGGGCGCCAGCGTGCCGATCGGCCTGCGGCCCTCGTTGGCGATCGAGGTGTAGGCGTAGGCCATCTCGAGCGGGGTGACGCCCTCGCTCAGACCACCGAGGATCATCGCGGTGTTGCGTGAGATCTGCGTGCTGATGCCCATCGACTTGGCCTGGCGGGCGATCCGGTTGACGCCCATCTTCTTAGCGAGCCCGATGCGCACGTAGGCGGTGTTGTCGGAGGTCGTCGTCGCGTTGAGCATGCTCGTCGCGCCGAGGTAGCTGTCGCCGTAGTTTTTGATGTAGGTGCCGCTGCCCTTCTTGCCGATCGGCGAAGACTTCCACATCGAGCCGAGGCCGTAGCCCTTCTTGAGCGCGGTGATCAGCGTGAACGGCTTGAACGACGAGCCCGGCTGACGTTGGCCCTGGGTCGCGAGGTTGAACGGCTGGTTGTTGTAGTTGGCGTCGTCTCCGCCGTAGAGCGCAAGGATCTTGCCGGTCTTGTTGTCGATCGCGACCAGCGACGCGCTTGGGCCGCCGGCCGGGAGGGTCGACTGGATTGCGCTCCCCGCGGCGTGCTGCATGTCGAGATCGAGCGTTGTGTGAACCTTCAGCCCGCCACCGAATGCGGTGCCCGCGCCGTAGCGGTCGACGAGTTGCTGGCGCACGTAAGTCGAGAAGTACGGCGCAGCCGAATCTTCCTTCGGTCGCGTGATTTCGCTCTCGGTCGGGACCGCCTCCATCTTTCCCTGCTCGTAGATCTGGGAGGTGATGAAACCCTGGTTGTACATGTTCGTGAGCACTTGGTTTCGGCGCTCGGTCGCATGTGTGGGATAGGCGACCGGGTCATACCCACTCGGCGAGGCGATCACGCCGGCGAGCAGCGCGGCCTCCCATGGCAGCAGCTTCTCGGCGCAGTGCGGCTGGCAGCCGGGGTGCGCCTTGGCAAAGTAGGTCTCTGCAGCGGCCTCGATCCCGTATGCGCCGTTTCCGAAATAGATCGCGTTGAGATACTCGGTGAGGATCTTGTCCTTGGTCCACTGCTTCTCGAGGTGGTACGCGAGCGCGACTTCGCGGAGCTTCTGCATCACGGTGCGCTGATTCTGCGCCGCAAGCGCGTTCTTGACGAACTGCTGTGTGATCGTCGAGGCGCCCTGCTTGGCGCCGCCGCCCATGACGTCGACGGCGATCGCTCGGCCGATGCCGCGGAAGTCGATACCGGTGTGCTCGTAGAAGCGGCGGTCCTCGATCGCGACGACGGCCTGCTTCATCACGGGAGAGATCTGATCGGAGGTGACGAGGATGCGGTTCTGGTTGTTGCGCAGCCGCGTGATCACGCGGCCCTGGTCGTCGTACATCACCGACGCCTTGGAAACCTTGTACTGCTGGCGATCCTCGAGCTTCGGCAGCTCGCTTGCCACGGCCATCATCATCCCGAAGATCGTCGAGATGCCGGCCAGTGCGAGCAGACCAACGGTGATCGCAAGGATGCGGAACTTGCGGATGCGCGGCTTCGAGGCGCTTTCCTCTGCGGCCTGCTGGCGGAGCGTCTTGCCGCCGTTCTTGTCTGGGGATGATCCTTTTGCCATGCGATGTGCGGGACCAGCGTGGGGGAGACTGCAGTGTGGGTCGCGGGGAAATCCGTCGTTGCGACCCGTTGGTCCTCGTCCGAGCGTCCGTCTCGCAGACGGTTCATCGAGAATAACAACGGTCCTCGGCGGTGGTTTCGGTGCAGGAGTGGGTATTCGCGGCCCGTTAACATCGCCGCGTGGCCGACCCAGCACAGCTCGCAGCGCAGCTCGAACGCAACGCCGTGGATTCGCTTCCGGCGGGCGGCCTCGAGGCGAAGCTGAAGAAAGCGGACGACGAGGGTCGACCGCTCCGCGTCAAGCTCGGGATCGATCCGACCGCGCCGGACATCCACCTCGGCCACACCGTCGTGCTGACCAAGCTGCGCGAGTTCCAGGACGCCGGTCACACGGTCGTGCTGATCCTCGGCGACTACACCGCGCGCGTCGGCGACCCGTCCGGCCGCTCGAAGACCCGCCCGGAGCTCTCGCCGGAAGAGATCGACGCAAACGCAGCGACCTTCCAGGAGCAGGCCTTCAAGGTGCTCGACGCCGACCGGGTCGAAGTTCGCCGCAACTCCGAGTGGCTCGACATGACCATGATGGACCTCTTCAAGCTGATGCGCCTGCCCACGGTTGCGCAGCTGCTCGAGCGCGAGGATTTCTCGAACCGCTACTCAGAGGGCACGCCGATCGCGCTGCTCGAGCTGCTCTACCCGCTGCTCCAGGCCTACGACTCGGTCGCAGTGAAGTCGGACATCGAGCTCGGCGGCACCGACCAGAAGTTCAACCTGCTGCTCGGCCGCGACATCCAGACGGCCCACGAGATGGCGCCGCAGGTCGTGCTGACCATGCCGATCCTGCCGGGAACCGACGGCGTGCGCCGAATGGGCAAATCGCTCGGCAACCACATCGGCGTCACCGAACCACCCGAGGAGATCTTCGGAAAGGTCATGAGCATCCCCGACGAGGTGATGGGGCAGTACTACGACCTGCTGCTCGGCGCTGAGCCAGACGCCGCACAGCCGCCGGTCCAGCAGAAACGTGCCCTGGCGCGTGCGATCGTCGCCCGCTTCCACTCAGAAGACGCGGCCGCTGCCGCCGAAGTCCACTTCGACAAGCTCTTCAAGAGTCACGACCTCCCCGATGAGATCGAGGAACTCCAGATCACCGCTGACGGGGCGGAGGTGCACGTGCCCGGCGTGATGGCCGACGCCTTCGGCCTTTCGCGCTCGGAGGCACGCCGGCTGATCGAGCAAGGCGGCGTCAGCCTCGATGGCGAGCCGGTGTCGAGCATGGATCTGGCCGCAGATGCACTCGACGGAAAAGTTTTGAAGGTCGGAAAGCGCCGTTTCAAGCGGCTCCGCGCAAGCTGAATCCCAGCGCAACACGCCGCCGCCGCAAACTCTTCGAAACCTGTGCTATCTTTGCCGAGCCGGAAAAGGTCCGATTAGTGACGCTTCTTTCTGACAACTGGAGATCCCCCCAGGCGTAGGCAGCCTCAAATTGCTTACGGCAAGTTTCGGGGGCCTCTCTGTCTGAGAGGCTTTTCTTTTGCCCTTTTCCGCCGTCGAAGGTGACGGCACCGGTCCTTGAAAACTCAACAGCGTGAACGATGAACGGTCCACACCGTTTGTCGGTCCAGATTTTGTCTGATTCGCATGATCGGCGGCTTGTCCGTGGATCGTGGCGATCAGAGCTAAGAATCACACCATTCGCCGTGTCTTTTACAGGAGCACGGGGAGTGGGTTCGTCACACCCTTCTGGGGTGTGCAACGAACAACCCTGTCTACGTTCCGAGCCCATTTGTGTACTCGGGCTCAACGGAACATGACGATTCTCCTGTTAGCCGGTTCACTCGTGAGCCGGCCTTTCACGGAGAGTTTGATCCTGGCTCAGGACGAACGCTGGCGGCATGCTTAACACATGCAAGTGGTGCGACGAACCTTTTAGGGGCAAAGCCGCGAACGGGTGAGTAACACGTGGGCAATCTGCCCAGTAGACCGGGATAACTCGAGGAAACTCGAGCTAATACCGGATGTGCTTGCGTCTCATAAGTGACGTAAGTAAAGAGAGCTTCGGCTATTCGCTATTGGAGGAGCCTGCGGGGCATTAGGTAGTTGGTGGGGTAAAGGCCTACCAAGCCGACGATGCCTAGCTGGTCTGAGAGGACGATCAGCCACACTGGAACTGAGACACGGTCCAGACTC
>JASGFX010000037.1:0-23629 GCA_047605325.1 Solirubrobacterales bacterium
CAGCCTACGCGCGATCACTTCTCGACGAGCACGAGCCGGCCGTCGGGCAGGCGATAGACCTGGCCGACGGACTCGCCGCCTGCGCCGCTCGCGCGCGGTGCGCTCGAGAGGTTCGGCAGCGTGCGTTGCGCGCCGGCTTGGGTGTCGGTCTTCTGAAGCTTCTGTGCGATGCCGATCCCGGCGATGAGGAATGCGACCGCGAGCACGATCCCGATGTCGAAGAGGTTGACGAGGCCGTCGAGCGGATCGTCGGTCAGCTCTTCGCCGCTGTGGCGATTGAGACCGGTGCGATTCATCGCGCCGCCCGCACGATCGGCGCGGCGGCGCGTTCGAGCGCCGCGAGATCTTCGCTGTAGAGCCGATTGCGCGTCAGCGTAAGAGCGAACGCCAGCGTACCGACGAGCAGGCCGATCACGGTGGCCGCGAATGCGGTGCGCAGGTCGTCGGCAAGCTGCGCGATCTCGCCGTCGGCCAGCGCCTGCAGGCCCGGCGCGAGCGGGATCAGGGTGCCCATCAGACCGACGGCCGGACCGGTTCGCACGAGGATGCGGGTGCGATCGAGACGGCGTCGCGCGACGAGTTCGTAGTCGGTCAGCGCCAGTTCGACCGAGTCGGGATCATGCCTGGTCGCCGCCGACGCCACCTCGAGCAGCGCCTGGGCGCTGAAGCTGGTCGGCGCGTAGCCACTCAGAGCTCCAGCCTGGGCGGGATCCGCGACCGCCGCCTCTGAAAGCCGACGCAGTCCGCCGTGCTTGGCGCGCGAGCGACGCTGCCAGAGCTCGACGGCGAATCGTCCTGTTTCGATCGCGATCGCGATCAGGATCGCCACGGCAAGCAGAAGCACCGGAACCTGAAGTGCAGCGGCGATCCGTGCAAGGGCGTCGGCGAGATTCGTGGTCAACGATTCGGCGAGGGGGAGTGCGGTCATGCGGTTGCTTTCGTGAATGGGTTGGTTGGGCGTGCGCGGCCTTCTAGGCCGGTGCCGGCGATCAGAGCGAGCAGCAGCAGAGCGATCAGCGGCGCCGTGTACGGGGGAAGCGAACCGCCGGTATCGGCGCTGCGCGGACCGGGGGATGCCTTCAGCGCACGCAGCGCGCCGAGCGCGTCGGTGCCGATCAGCAGGCCCGAGATCTCGCCCGACGTTGCTCCGGATGCGGAGCTCACTCCCGATCCTCCGTCGCCGCGGCCTTCTGGCCCGCCGGCCGGCTTCTGCTTGGTCGTGTGCTCATGGAGCGTGCGCTGGGGCGCGTCGGTCTCGTGACCCTTGCTCTGGATCTTCGGTTTCGAGAACAGCCCGGCGCCGTTGCCGCCGCCGACGATCGTGTTGCCCCTGCCGCCCTGGATCGTCCCGCCGCGGCCGCTCTTGCTCGGGTCATGATCAGGAGTGACCGGTATCTGCTCGGCTGGCGGGTTGGTGTCGGAAACCGGCGCCTTTGCGCGCGCGACGTATCTGATCGGCAGTTGTTGCCCAGCGAATGCTGGTGCGACCTGGGCGGTCATCCAGACTGTGTTCAGGTCGCTGTCCGCAGTCCAGAGGATGTTCCCGTCGGGTTGCTGCATCGACGCCATGAAGTCGAGCGGCGAAGATCTGTTCACGGCCCAGTCGGCGGGGTTCACCCCGGTCGCCCACATCGCCTGCACCGCCCAAGCAGTCGAAGCAGTGTTTTCCTTGCCCTGGGAAGCTGCTGACCGGATGCCGCCGTGCGGACCTTGCGTCGAGCGGAGGTAGGTCCAGGCTTTCGCTTCAACCGCGGTATCGCGAAATCCAGCTGCGACGAGCGCCTCGATCGCCGCTCCCGTCAAGTCCGGGTCGGGTGAGCTGGATGAGCTCAGCCCCCAGCCGCCGCTTGAGATCTGCTGCTTGGCGAGCCAGTCGGCCGCCTTCTTGATCACGGCGTTCGTGGACGGAGTGTCGAGCGGCGCGAGCGCGAGAATCGCGAAAGCGGTGTCGTTGGTGCCGGAGTAGCTCCCGCCCGGTGACCTGCTGATCGACCCGTCGGCCTGCTGGCGCGAAACAATCTTGTCGACCAGGTCGATTCCGGAAAAGTTGTGCGGATCCGTTCCGGCGGCATTGACGACCATCAGCACCCGCTCGTAGTCGGTGACCTTGTCGTCTTCCAGCTTGTTGGCGGTGTTGGCCACGTAGGTGTAGGCATCGGTGCCGCCGGGCTTGGCCTGGTCGAGTGGATTGATCCCCGCTGCGGCGAGTGCGAGGCATGCCCAGGCCGAGAAAGTCGGCGAAGACGGATAGCCGACTTTGCCGCCGTAGCCACCGTCCTGGTTCTGGAAGTTCTGCAGGAAGCGGATCGTTCGGTCCAGCCGCTCCTGATTGACCGCGTCCGGCGCGGCACCGCGCGCGATCGGAAGCAGCAGAGTGAGCAGCAGCACGCAGACTGCCGTGAGCGCGGACGCTCGCGGCAGTCTGCGCGTGCTTTTCGCGGCTCTAGTTTTCGAGCAGGACCGCATCGAGGTCTGCGCTGCCTGATTTCACCGTGACGGTGATCCAGCCGTGCTTGCTGCGCGACCACAACGCGATTGTTTTGGGCTTCTTGCCCTTCGCGAGTGTGTAGCTGCGGCTGCGCGAGCCGATCCTCACGGAGATGTTCGCCTTCTTTGCGCGCGCGGCGAAGCGCAACGAGGGTTTGCCGGCATCGAGCGTGAGCCGGACACTGCCGCCGCTCGAAATGCGCATGAGTTTGCCGCCGGTTGCTGATTTCGATCTGACGGTCTTGCAGTGCTTGGAGCACTTGCCGAGGCTCGTGGCGGCCGTCCACGCCGGGACCGGGGCGCTCCCGTTGGAGGGCGGATTGGCGGTTTCCGGTTCGCCGGCCCCGCCGGGTGAGTAGATCACTTTGACGCTCGCGGCGGAGGCGTTGCCGAACACGTCTTCGCAGTTCACTGTCAGCGTGTTCTCGCCCGCGGTGAGATTGACGCTGGACCCGCTCGTCTGGTCGCAGGTCGGGGCGAGTCCGTAGTCGTCGGTCGCTGTGAAGTCGAGGATTGTCGCGCTCAAACCAGTTGTGGAGCCCGCTGCCGGCGAGGCGATGTTGATCACTGGCGGTGTGTCGTCCGGCACCAGGGCGATCTGGCTCGGCGGACTCCCGGGGCATGTGTCTCCGGCCTGTGCGACCACACACACGTCGATGCTGTTTGACGGGATTGCGACATTCTCGAGATGGTCTGCGGACCCCGCATCAGTGTTGGTCTCGCGCGCCTTCAGGCGCTGCCAGCCGGTTTGGTGGAAGGTCACCGTTGCGCTGCCGTCGCCGCCACTTTCACCCGGAGTGGCAGTTCCGGCCCCTGCGGGATGTCCGATCGCATCGACCGCCGAGACCGTGGCGCCGGGAGCTGGAGTCTCGCCGCCACCGCTCGCCTCGGTGTCGGAGCCTGTTTCGCGATCGACCACAGTGACTGAGTACGGCTGGCCGACGACTGCAGGCGTCGGGCTCGGTGCCTTGAGCTTGAGGAACGGTTTGCCACCGAAAGCGTCGTAGACCCAGAGAACGTTGTCGGCGGGCAGAGCCGGAGCTTGGCATCCGCCGACTGATGTGAACTGCCAGTCCACCAGCACGCCCCACCATTCGCCGAGCGCGTCGCTGTCGTGGTCTGGTCCGAATCGGGTGACGAAGTAGTCGTCGTACCCGTCGTACCAGCTGCCGTCGAAGCTCTCGCCCTGGGTGGCCATCGCGTCGACGGCCGAGGCGGTCGCGGACGGCTGCGCCGTAGGCGTATTGCCCAAGTTGGTCGTGTCGCAGGTGCGCGTTTCCGAGTCGGAGCTTCCGCGCACGGGATGGCCGTCGGTGAGGACGGTTCCGTCGAACAGCGTCGAGTATTTGCCTTCTACACGTACATGCACCGGCTGGGGGGTGGCAGTTGCTGCAGCGCTGCCCAGTGCTGAGATGATTGCGGCGAGCATCGCCGCGAAGATGAATCGCATGAGATCCGGCCCCTTTCCTCGAGGGCGTTGTGGAGTTGCGGATCGGGGTAGGTCTCCTGGCTTACGAGCGGTCTCTGCATGCCTTCCCAAAGTGCGGTGCGCTTCAGTGGCTGCCTTGCGGCGTGTGCAGAGCGAAATGCTCGATCACAGTGGCGGGCCCGCGCCGGTCTCTCACCGGCTTCCCTGGACCTCGATCCTTGTTTTCTTGGACTGAACTATAGGTTGCGGCGTCGCCCACCCCAGCCAAGCTCGTCCGGGGTGGGCGTGGAAATTGACGCCGCGTTCTCGGATGCCGGAAAGCATCCGAAGTCGATGGATCTGTGGCTCCCTGTTACTTGACCACCGTGAACCTCTTCGAGCCGCTGCGGTCTGCACTCGCCCCGACAACTTCCACCGTCTTGGTGCCGGTCGAAGAGCCGACCTTGAAGCTCTTGATGACCGAGCCGGTGCTCGACGCGGTGAGCACCGCGATCTTCTTGCCGCGGTAGACGAGCGTCGCCTGCTCACCAGCGGCGAGGCCGGTCGCCGAGACCCGCTGCGTGGCTCCGCGACGCAGCTTCGACTTCTTCACCTTCACGGTCAGCTTCTTCGGGCCGAGCGTGACCGGCGCCGGCGTGACGTTGACCGCGACCGAAGACGTGGTCGTTCCGCCCTCGCCGGTGGCAGAGAGCGTGAAAGTCAGGTTGCCGGTTCGCGCGGCGACGATGTTTTCGAATCCGGTTCCTGTCTTGAGGCCGGTCCAGTCGCCGCCCGCGATCAGGGTGTCTGCTCCGGTCGCGGTCCAACTGATCCTGATCACGTCACCGACTCGCACGTCGGCAGCGCCGGTGGTCAGTGACAGCGTCGGAGCGTCGATCGCGGCCGTCGTGAATGTCGCCCAGTCGCTGTAGATGCGGTCGTAGTCGGTGGCCAGCAGCGCGACGCGGTAGTGGTACTCGGTCGCAGGCTCGAGGCCCGAGAGGGCGATCGTGACGGTGCTTGCGCCAGAACCACCGGCGATGGTCGTCGTCGGAGACGAGACCGTTCCGGAATGATCGGCGTTCGCCGTGTACTGCACCGAGACGTCCTGGGCGAGATCACCCGGAGTCACGACTGCCGAGATCGACGCCGACTTGACGGCGATCGCGGAGGCCGTAGGGGCAGCGACGCTGGCTGCCGACTTGCCGGTCGTGAACGAATCCCAACTCGAGCTGACGACGCCCGAGTCGGACGCCGTGGCGACCACTCGGAAGTAGTACGTGGTGTTCGAGGTCAGCCCGGTCAGGGCGGTGCTGACCGTCGCCCCGGCCGTTCCGGCTGGCACTGCAGTCGCAGATGACGACACGGCATCGGTGTGGTCGGCGTGCCCCGAGTACTCCACGGTGACGCTTTGGGCGAGGTCGCCTGCGGTCACGAGGGCCGAGATGCTCACCGAGCTCTTCGTGACGTCGGAGACCGACGGAGCACCGACGGTCGCCGGGAGCTTCGCTGTCTTGAATGAGTTCCAGTCGGACGCGACCGCATCCGAGTCGGACGCAGTGGCGACGACTCGGTAGTAGTAGGTCGTGTTCGAACTCAGGTTCCCGAGCGGGATCTCGATCGTCGCCGACCCACCCGACGCGAGGGACACCCCGAGCGAAGTCGTCACGAGCGTGTGGTCGAAGTGAGTGGTGTACTCGACCGTGACGCTCTGGGCGAGGTCTCCGGCGGTCACCACCCCGGAGATCTTCGCCGCGGATTGCTGGAGGTTCGAGACCGACGGCGCTGCGACCGTTGCCGCAACCTTTGTGGTCTTGAACGAACTCCAGTCAGAAGCGACCACATCCGAGTCGGACGCTGTGGCGACCACGCGGTAGTAGTAGGTCGTGTTTGAGTTGAGCCCGGAGAGCGCGGTGACGACGGGCCCGGCGGGCGAGCCAGCAGCTACAGCGGTCGCAGATGACGACGCTGCGCCGGAGTGGTTTGCGTTTGCCGAGTATTCGACCTTGACGCTCTGCGCAAGGTCTCCCGCGCTCACCGTCGCAGCGACCTTCGCGGCCTGTTGGGTGATGTCTGAGGTCGAAGGCGTTGCCACCGTCGCAGCAACCTTGGCGGTCTTGAACGAACTCCAGCCAGACGCGATCACGTCCGAGTCGGACGCCGTGGCGACCGCACGGTAGTAGTAGGTCGTGTTCGATACCAGGCCGGAGAGGGCGATCTCGACCGGGCCGGACGGGGCTCCGGCCGCGACCGACGTCGCAGCCGACGACGCGGCGTTCGAATGGTCGGACTGCGTCGTGTATTCAACCTTCACGCTCTGGGCGAGGTCACCGGCCGACACCTCCGAGGAGACCTTCGCAGTCGTCTGGGTGATGTCAGCGACCGAGGGGGCACCAACGGTGGCCGCCACCTTGTCAGTCGTGAATGAGTTCCAATCAGAAGCGACCACATCCGAATCAGACGCGGTGGCGACGACGCGGTAGTAGTAGGTCGTGTTCAGTGTGAGCGCGGAGAGCGCGATGGGCACCGAAGTTTCGCCGCTGCCGCCGATTACCGAGGTGGCAGGCGCGGAAACGGCGCCGGCGTGATCGGAATTGGTCGTGTACTCGACGGTGACGTCCTGATCGATGTCGCCCGGGTCGACGTCGGTCTGGATCGTCGCGCTCGTCCGGGTGAGGTTCTGCACGGCGGGCGTGCCGAGCGTCGCCGGGGTCTTGAACGGAGTCGCGGTTGCGACATCGGAGAAGTCTCCGACTCCGTCGCCATTGATCGCGGCGACCTGAACCTCGTACTCGGTGTCGTTGGTCAGGCCGGTCAGATCGGTTGAGGTGACCACCCCGAAGTCGGGAGAGACGGTCGTCCAGTTCTCTCCATCGTCGTCGCTGTAGCGCACGCGGTAGCCGGTGATGGGGGAGCCCCCGTCACCGGTCGGTGCGGTCCACGACGCGTGGATGGAGGTGTAATGCGGCGTGAGCTGCACGCCGGAGGGCGCGCCCGGAGTCGTGCTCGGGGTCACGGTCTCCGACTCGGAGTAGTCGCCGAGGCTGTCGCTGCTCATCGCGGCGACCTGAACTTCATATTCAGTTCCGTTTGAGAGGCCGGTCAGAGAAGTGCCGGTCCCGGGCGCGATGGTCTTGGTCTGCCAACTGTCGCCCTCGTCGCTCGAGTAGCGCACCGTGTAGCCGCGAATCGTCCGGCCACCGGTTGAGCTGGGAGCGGTCCATGAGATCGCCGCCGAGCCGTCGCCGTGCACTGCCTGAAGATCACTCGGGGCGCCGACAGGACCCGGCGTCGTGCTGAGGTTGTTCCCGTAGACGTAGAGCGGCGGCAGCCCGCCGAAGTGGTAGGGCCCGATCGCGACGGCCGCGAGGTTTGCGGGCTTCCCTTCCTGCGGGATGATGCGGTGATACGGCCACTCTGCGCCGAGCCCGCCGATGAACATGTCGCCGCCGAGGCCGCGGTCACTTGCGCCGGTGAGCGTGTAATTCACCTTGAACGTCGTGATCGCGGTCTGGTACTGCGATGCCTCGTTGCTGACGATCTGCGACGCGCCATCGTAGTACGTCAGCTTGCCCTTGGTGCCGGCGTTGAAGGCCGGGTTGTAGATGCCGCCGAGCTTCTCGATGCCTCCCTCGATGCCCGTGATCGAGACCTGCGCAGTGTCGCCGATGAAGAGCGGCTCTCCGGGACGAGTGGAGTTGGCGATCGAGACGTCGACGCCCTTCGCGCGCAGGACGCGGTACTCAACCTTGCCGTCGTTGGTCAGCTCGACGATGTTGCGGCCGGCTTTGAGCTTCACGGTGAAGCTGCCGTCTGGCGCGGCGGAGTAGGAGTGCCAGCCGCTGCCCCATGAGCTGACGTTCAGCGGATCATGGACGCGGACCGTGGTGCCGGGATCCGGCGTGAAGCTGAAGTCGCGCGAGCCGACGGCCTTGTCGAAGTAGTACGTGTCGAGTTCGTTCTTGACGTTGATGCCGGAATTGAACGTGCCGTTGTTGCCGGCCACGTTGATCACGGCGAGGCCCGTGTTCTGCGGATCGATGCCGTTGAACGACCAGTTCGTGGTGCCGGGCGTCCCGTTGTCGCTCGCCGTCAGGTAGTGCAGTGGACCGTAGGTGATCTTGACCACGCTGAGGCCCGGCTGGGTCGCGTTGATCCGCAACTGCCGGCGGCCGTCGAAGCCGATGTTCTGGGTGCTGACGCTGTCGCCCGAGACGTCGAAGGTGTAGTCGGGTTCGATGAAGAGGTTGTTCACCTGGTCGAGCTGCGCCTGCTGCGTGCGATAGGTGTCGAGGTCGAAGTGTTCTCCGACGTTGAGGTTGATCACCCCGGTGTCGTCGAGGTTCGTGTAGAGCCCGCGGTTGTCGCCGGCCGCGAGACCGGGGATCAGCAGCGCCGTGTCGGTCCGGTCCGCGAGCGATGCCAAGGCGAGGGTGTACTGCGTGTTGGCGGTGACGGCAGCGGCCGACATCGTGAAAATCTTCGCGACCTTGTCCGTCTGACCGTGGATCACTGCCGTTGCGACGTTCTGGGACACGTACGGCAGCGGAACGGTCGGCACATAGACGTCCCAGCTGTCGTCTGAGAGCGAGGCGACCTTCGCGACCGGGTGCTCGACGAACTCGGCGTAGTGCTGTGCCGTTCCGTTCTTCCATCCGAGCGTGACGGCGGCTCCGTGCGTGACCTTCAGCGAGAGTCCGACATCGGCCGATCCGATCTTGTCGATCGCTGTTTGGAGAACCAGACGGGCGCGGTAGAGCTGCGCGGCTGTGGCCGACGAGTCAGTGCGCACGTTCGTGGCCGAGGTGATCGCCTGCTGCAGAAGCGTCCAGCGGTACTCGGCCGCCGCCGCGGAGTGATCGATGGCGGACGCCTCGTCGATGATGACCTGGAGTTCGTCGCGGTCGTCGGAGCTTGCGGCGTCGGTGACGCCGGAGAAGTACTGCGTGAACGCCGTCTTGTCGTAGTCGCCCCGCGTCGCGTTGGGAACGACGGCAGTGACTGCGCGGCTCGCAGTGTTGGAGTTGCTTGATCCCGCGAAGCTCGCTTCGGTCAGGTTCGTCGAGTTCGGCTTGGTCGGGTGCAGGAACGTGATTCGCTGCAGGCTGGTCGCGCCGTTGAATGTGGTGGTCGAACCGAAGGCATATGTCTCGGCCGCGACCACGACGTTCTTGAGGTTGGCGTCGCCGTTGAAGGGGTTGGCGAGCGTGAAAGATGCAACAGGCGGAAGGTTCACGTCGGTCAGCGCGGTCATTCCGTTGAGCACGTTCGTCGATGTGTCAACAATCCCCGAGAGATCGAGCTTCTGGATGCTCGTGCCCGCGTAGGAGCCACTCCGAAGGTCTGTGTAGTCCTGGGCGTTCAGCGTGCCGCTGATGCGCAGCTTCTTCACGACGCTGTAGTCGTAGCTACCGGCGGTCTGCCCATAGTCGCTGACAAGCTTTGCCTGTAGTTTGGAGAGCAGTTGGCCTTGGGCGGTTGTACTGATCCGGATCCAGGACGAGGAGGCAGGCGCGGCGCCGACGCTACCGGCGAGTGCACTGAAGATGATCAGCGAGATCATCAGCGTCAGTGCCGTGACCGCGATCCTCGTCGCTGCCCTGCGGCGGGTTTTGGTTGTGGGGGAGGTTGCGAATCGCATTCGTTCTCTTTCATTCATTCGTTCCAGTTCGTGGAACGACGACATGGTGAGAACCGGTTTCTGTCGGAGTTGTGCTCGCGCCTCCTCCTGGTCGGATCGGGCGCAGTTTCCGTGCAGAGAGCTAGCGATTCAGACCATTTCCCATTCCGCGACAGGACTTGGCCAGGCTGCCAGTGACAGGTACTCCGACTGACCACACGATCGACTCGTGTGGAACACGGTTGCGGGACAGCGTCGGATTTTCACCGACTTCCCCCGTCACAGGTGCTGCTGGTTTGCGGCGCGGGATGCTAGCGGGTTGAATGTGGCCGAGCTGTGTGTGCGAAGAAAATCGTTGGAAAAACACGGCAATACGCTTGCGCCATGACTCCGACGATTGAACTCGAAGCTTGGACCGGGCCGTGGCCCGACGATGATCGCGACGCAAATCTGAAAGCCGACGTCGTGGCTCACGCGAAGCTCGACCCGCTCGGCACACTACGTCGTCTGAGCGCGAACACGGACATCCCTCTTGGTGCACTCGTTCACTACGTGCTCGCTCGCTATGCCACGTCAGGCAGCGGCGGCCTGCTCGAACTCGGGCCGTCGATGGTGAATCGATTGTGGGAGCCGATCGAAAAGGCTGAAAATGACGGCGGTGATGCGGCGCGCCTCGAGGCGTACGACCAGGTGCGTCAAATGCTCTCGTGGCTGCGCTACCCGCTCGACCACGAAGAGGTCTATCCGGCTCAGTCGCCGAAGTCCGGCGCGTAGGCCAACACCTCAAGCGACCCAGCCCGCCGCAGCCCGGCGATCAGATCCAGCGTCTCGCCGAAGATTCCGATCGCGTCGCCGCGTTCGAGCGCAGCCGGGGCGAAGCTCAGCAAGACGCGCTCGCCGGTGCGGACCGCTCTGCCGACTGCGACCTGCATCGCCGGATGCCAATCGGCTGGCGCCGATCCGAGCGTCGCCGCTGCCTCTGCGGTCGGCGCAGCGCCTTCGCGGATCTTGTGCCCACCGTTCTCGATCATCGTGATCGCGAACGGCTCCGCCGCGGCGAGTTCGGGCTCGACGAAAAAGGTCGCCGGGATTCCGCGCCGCGCGAGCAGCTGGAGCATCAGAGGCAGTGCAGGAGAAATCGGGTCGTCGTCAGCTTCCGCCCGAGCCAGCCCGTCGAAAATGATCGAGATCGAGCCGGCCATTGCGTGCCCCGATCAGGCGAGAGCGCCGACGGAGTCCAGCCACTCGGAGAACTGCTTGCCGGTCAGTTTCTCGTAGGCCTCGATGTAGCGCTGCTGCGTCTGCGCGACGATGTGCGGCGGGATCTCCGGAGCCGGTGGGGTCTTGTCCCAGCCGGTGGAACGGGCCCAGTCGCGAACGAACTGCTTGTCGAAGCTGGCCTGGATGCGTCCGGGCTCGTACACGTCGGCCGGCCAGTAGCGCGAGGAGTCGGGCGTGAGCACCTCGTCGCCAAGCACGATCACGCCGGACTCCGGGTCGCGGCCGAACTCGAACTTGGTGTCAGCGAGGATGATCCCGCAGCTCGCTGCGTGCTTGCGGGCGTGCTTGTAGATCGCGATCGATAGTCGCTTGATCTCTCCGTAGGTCGCCTCGTCGCCGCCGAGCGCGGCGATTGCCCCGGCGTCATCGATGTTCTCGTCGTGATCGCCGATTTCGGCTTTGGTTGCCGGCGTGAAGATCGGTTCGGGTAGCTCAGACGATTCGAGCAGGCCATCGGGTAGTGCGACGCCGCAGACCTCGCCGGTCGCCTGGTAGTCGTTCCAACCGGAGCCCGCGAGATATCCGCGCACGACGCACTCGATCGGCAGCATCTCCAGGCGACGCACCTTCAGCGCGCGACCGCGCAGGGCCGGAGGCACATCCTCGACGGCGCTGATCATGTGGTTCTCGACGATCCCGCCGAGCTGCTCGAACCAGAACACGCTGGTGCCGGTCAGCACCTGACCTTTGCCCGGGATCGGATTCGGGTGGATCGCGTCATAAGTGCTGATGCGATCGCTCGCGACCATGAGCAGATCGCCGCCTGGCAGTTCGTAGGTGTCGCGGACCTTGCCCTTCGAGAGCAGCGGCAGGTCGAGCGCGGGGAGGTTCTCGAAATCGGGCATCGCCCAATCCTAGAATGCGGCGTAGTGGGCGGAGAGCAGTGGATGCTGAGTGCGTCGACGGGCTTGGCGTCGGGCGATCCCACTCCAGCTCGCCTCCTCGACCACCACCACGTAGCCGCGTCGCGACCAGAGGTCGTCGAGGTAGCGGCGTACGCGCTTTGCGCTGCGCTCGATCGCGGCCTTCGGTGGGCGCTTGCGCGTGTTGCCGACGAGGGTGAACTCGAAGACCGCGTCAAACAGGAACTCCTCCGACTTGTGGCGACGCAGTGGCGCGCGGCGCTTGGCCAGCCGGTCGCGATCCACGATCGCAAGGTCGATCTTGCGCGGAGAGTTGCCTGCGACCGACTTCTCGACCAGCCACTGGCTCGGCGAGACTTGGACGTGGATGTCCTTCCAGGCGACGCCGTGCTTGTTCAGAAAGCGCGCGAACTGCAGGGCGCAGTCGGCCTGGCTGAGCACCGCCGGTCCGCGGCTGCTGACCGTGCGACCGCTCCGGGCACGAAGGTTGCCGTGCTTCCAGCCCGGCTGTCGACCGAGCCAGCGCTCGAAATCGGCCAGCGCCTTGTCGATCTGTTTTTCGAGCTCACGTCCAGCCATGGCTCGGATCGTATTGCCACGGCGGATAACAGGTGGTGAAAATCGTTGCTCAACCGAGCTTGACGACTTCGAACTCGCGTTCGTTGCCGTTGGGCAGCTTGACCGTGACGGAGTCTCCGGGCTTCTTGCCGGTGAGGGCCTCTGCCACTGGTGAGCTCGCCGAAAGCTTGCCGGCCGAGGCGTCCTGCTCGTAGGAGGCGACGATCGTGTAGGTCAGCTCCTTGCCGGACGCGACGTCCTTCACCGTGAAGGGGCTGCCGAAGGAGACCACCGTCTCGTCGCCCGTCGACTCCACGATCACCGCGTGCTGGCGCTGTTCGCGCAGCTGCAGGATCCGGGTCTCGAGAAAGCTCTGATCGTTCTTGGCCGCGTGGTATTCGGCGTTCTCCTTGAGGTCTCCCTCTTCGCGGGCGACCGAGATCTTCTCGGCGATCGCCGGGCGGTCGACGGTTTCAAGCTTTTCGATTTCGGCCTCGAGCGCCTCGTAGGCGGAGCGGGACATCTGCACTTCGTCACTCATCGAGCAAAAGCTACCGGCTTGCGACCGCTTAGAGTCAAGGGGACCATGGTCCGTCTGTCCAAGCGCTACGACAAAGCCGTCAAGTTCGCCCGCAAGGAGCACAAGTCGCAGAGGCGGAAGGGCACCGAGATCCCCTACATCTCGCACCTGCTGGCGGTCAGTGTGCTGGTGCTCGAGATGGAGGGCAGCGAAGACGAGGCGATCGCCGGTCTGCTCCACGATGTCGTCGAGGACTGCGGCGGCCAGCCGATGCTCGAGCGTGTCCGAGACGAGTTCGGCGAAGACGTCGCGCGGATCGTCTGGGCCAATTCCGACACCGACGTGAAACCCAAGCCACCCTGGCGCAAGCGCAAGCAGGACTACCTCGATTCGCTCGCGACCAAGCAGCGTGACGAACTGCTCGTCTCACTCGCCGACAAGCTGCACAACGCCCGAGCGATCCTGCTCGATCATCGCGCAATCGGCGAAGCGGTGTGGCCACGCTTCCAGAACGGCAAGGGCGACCGCGAGCAGCAGCTTTGGTACTACGACGAACTGGTGAAGGCGTTCACCGCACGTGCGGATGACCTAGGGCCGCAGTGCGCCCGTCAACTCGACGATTTCCAGCGCACGATCGCCGAGCTGCGCGCGGAGTGATGGCGCCGCTCAAGCCGAGCACCCGACTCAAGCGCGCCGACCCGGTGCTCGCGGATCTGATCGCTCGGATTCCGGAAAACGTGCTCGATCGCACGGAGGTGGAACGCCCCGACGACCACTACGGCGCGCTGCTGCGATCGATCACCGGGCAGCAGCTCTCGGTCAAGGCCGCCTACGCGATCTACCAGCGCGTGCTCGCCTACTTCGACGGCGAGATCCCCACACCCGAGCAGATCCTCGCCGCGGACCCGATCGAACTCAAGGAGTCCGGCGGCCTCTCACACGCCAAGACGAAGTACCTGCGCTCGCTCGCCGAGCACGTCGTCAGTGGCGAGCTGGAGTTGCACAAGTTGAATGATCTCCCCGACGACGAGGTGATCGCCGAACTCGTCGCCGTGAAGGGGCTCGGCGTATGGACCGCGCAAATGTTCCTGATGTTCCACCTCGGGCGCGAGGATGTGATGCCGACGGGCGACCTGGGTATCCGTCGGGCGGTGATGATCGAGTATGGACTCGACTCGCTCCCCGGACACGACGAACTGATCGAGCTCTCGGAGAGCTGGCGGCCGTATCGAACGCTGGCCTGTCTCTATCTGTGGGCCTCCGTCGACGCATCGCCTGAAGCATGAACCAGCAGCCGCTCACCCCAAAGGAACGCAAGCTCGAACGCCGCGAGGTGATCACCGGAGTGATCGGTCCGCTGCTCGCGGTCGGCGTGCTCGTGATCGCGCTGTGGTCCCACTTCGACGAGATCGTCGAGGCCAGAAAACTGATCTCGACCGAGTCGCTGATCGCGCTCGCGGCGCTGCATCTGATTGCTCTCGTGCTGCGCGCCGAAGCGTGGGGGCGGTGTGTCGCCGCGGCCGGGGCGCCGATCGAGGGCCGCCTGCTGCACAGTTCCAGCGCGCTGCGCTTCCTCGCCGACACGATCGTGCCGACATACATCGGGGCCTGGGTGCGTATTGGACTGGTGCGCCGCTACGACGCGCCACGCGCCGCCGCCGAGGGGGCCACACCGACGCCGACGATCGGGCAGATGTTCACGGCCGACGGGCTGATGCTGCTTGTCGAGGCCGTGTTGACCGTGGTGCTCGTCGTGCTCGCGGTGATGACGTCTTCGCTCGAGTGGTGGTGGATCGCGGTTTTCGCGCTGGCCGTCGTGCTGCTCCTGCTGCTGGTCCGCTGGATCTTCCGCCGCTACCAGGACCGCGAGTTCGCCAAGACCGCGCGCGTGCTGCAGAACTCCGGCGAGCGCTATCGACTGGCGGCGCTGCTCGCGATCGTGCTGACGATCCAGCCGGTCCGCTTCTACATCGCCTTCAAGGCGCTCGGTCTCGATCCTTCGATGTCCGATGCTCTGCTCGCCTTCCTGCTGACCACGGTCTTCAACGCGCTGCCGATCGGTCCGGGACCGTCGTCGATCGCCGCATCGGCCACGCTGTTCGCGGGCGAAGGCATCGATCGTGCGGCGCTCGCCGGGATCGTGCTGCTCGGCACGGCGATCGTCGCCGCGTTCGTCTACTCGATCTACGGCGCCGTCGAGCTGATCGGGCGTTCGCGCTCGATGCGCGCTGCCGGCCTGGCGGCGGCTCAGGCCGACGGCGTCAGCGCCGGCGCCGCGTCCGACTGACCGGCGGAGATCGTCCGCGAGCGCCCGTCGACGCCTGCGGGCTCGGCGATCCCGAGGTGTTCGAGCACGATGCTGAAGACGTCAGCGGTGCGCACGGGGCCATCCTCGAGCGGTGTGCTGATCGCCAGCGGGACGTTCATGTGCGCGGCGTGCAGCGCGCCGTGGGATGAGCGATGCTCTGGGCGCTCGAAGCGTTCGCGCAGGTCGAATCCGGGTGCGGCGCTGACGACCATGTCGCCGGTGCGGCGCGAGCGGAAGATCTGCGCGAGCTGCAGCAGGCCGTCAGGGTGGTCGGTGTCGGCGGTGAGGCCAAGAGCCTCCTCACGGTCGATCGTCTCGGGGAGCGGGCCATACCCGAACGGGTCGCCGCCGGCGATCACGTACGAGAGCGTCTCGCCGGTCTCGCGCAACGTCGCCGCGCCGCGACGACTCGAGACTCCGATGGCGCCGCCCTCCAGGCGTTCGGCCACGATGTCGACGGCCGGGCGATCGAGCAGCCAGTCGCTGAGGCCGGAGGGGCGGCGGTTGAAGTAGAGGTGCGCCATCGCGTTGCCGCTCACGGCCGAGATCACGTCGGGGTCGCGCGCAAACCCCTTGAGCGAGTGGTAGGCCGTCTTGACCTTGAACTGCTTCTCGATCTCGGGACCGATGTCGAAATGCTCGATGACCGGTTCGTGGCCGTGGTCGCTGACCACGGCGATCAATGTGTCTTCGTAGCGCCCGGTGCGTTCGAGGATGCGCGCGGCCTCGCCGACGGTGCGATCGACGCGGCGATAGGCCTCGCGTGCGCCGGCGCCGAACGGATCGTCGTAGTGACTGTTCCAGTCGATTCCGGGCATCACGACGAATCGGAAGGGCGCATGGTCTTTCAGCGATTCGCAGAGCAGCCGGCGGGCGCTCTCGTCGGCGATCACGTAGTCGTGGAGAAAGTGCGCGCGGAACCAATCGGTGTTGCGACGCATCCCGCCGAGCTTGCCGTCCTTCTCGATCCCGCGCGTGATCGTGCCGAAGACGGTCTGCGATCCGGGCGCGAGTTCGAAAATCGTCGGCGCCTCGGGAAGCAGGTCGTCGTTGATCCAACGCGATTCGAATCCGTTGTAGTTGCGAAAGCTCCACGGTCCGAGCGGTAGCGAACGGCGCTGCTTCGCGCGGTCGAACCAGCGATAGCCGGGGATGTCCGCGCTGCCTGCGAAACGACCGGTTATGAACGGCAGGTGCGCCGGGATGGTCGTGCTGGTGAAGGTGCTCGTCGCGGTGCGGTGCACGCCGCGACTGACGACATGCCGCTGGATCTCAGGAAGTTCCCCGCCAGCGAGCATGCGCGCGAAGACGTCGGCGCGCGCGCCGTCGGCGAGGATGACGATTGCCTGTTTCGAGCGATCCGTCGGACGATCCGGCATCGCCCGATCCTAAACGTGAACCGCTACTGGTCGAGCCGCGCCACGATCGCGCGCGCGTGCTTCGTGTATGCGCTCGGGTCGAAGATCGCATCGACGTCGACGTCGATCTTCTGGCGCTCGACCTCTGCGGCCAGCAGGTCACGGAAGTTCACGCCGGTGTCCCACGCCTCCTGCGCGCCCTGCTGGACGATGCGGTAGGCGTCGTCGCGCGTGAGTCCGGCTGAGACCAGGGCGAGCAGCGCGCGCTGCGAGTAGAGCGCGCCGTGAGTGACTTCGAGGTTGCTGAGCATGCGGTCGGTGTGGACGGTCATGCCCTCGACGACACGGTTGGCGAGCGAGTACATGTAGTCGAGCAGGATCGTGGAGTCGGGCAGGATGATGCGCTCGACAGAAGAGTGGGTGATGTCGCGCTCGTGCCAGAGTGCGACGTTCTCGATCGCGGCGTTGGCGTTGCCACGCAGCACGCGGGCGAGCCCGGTGATGCGCTCGTTGGTTATCGGGTTGCGCTTGTGCGGCATCGCGCTGCTGCCCTTCTGCTTACCGCTCGCGAACGGCTCCTCGACCTCGCGCACCTCGGTCTTCTGCAGAGCGCGGATTTCGGTCGAGAAGCGCTCGAGTCCGGCGCCGGCGATCGCGATCGCGGTCAAGAGTTCGGCGTGGCGGTCGCGCGCGACGACCTGGGTCGAGACAGGTTCGCGCTGGAGATTCAGCTTCTCGAGCACCCCGGCTTCGATCTCTGGTCCGTTGGCCGCGTAGGTGCCGACTGCGCCCGACAGCGCGCCGACGCGGCACTGCTCGAAGGCGCGCTCGAGGCGCTCCACGTTGCGGCGCGCCTCGAAGGCGAAGCCGGCAAGCTTTACGCCGAAGGTGGTGGGCTCGGCGTGGACGCCGTGGGTGCGCCCGACGGTGGTCGCGTCCTCGAACTCGTGCGCACGCTGGCTCAGCAGCTCTGCATACTTGCGCGCGCCGGCCAGGACGATCTCTCCGGCCTTGGCGATCTGGATGCCGAGCGCCGTGTCGAGCACGTCGCTGCTGGTGAGTCCGTAGTGGATCCAGCGGCCGGCTTCGCCGAGATCGGCGCTGATCACGTCGACGAATGCAGCCACATCGTGATTGGTGATCTTTTCGCGCTCGTTGACGGCGTCGACGGTGAAGCCTGCGCGATCCTTGATCGCGACGAGGTCGGCGGCGGGGATGATCCCGGCGTCGAACAGCGCGTCGCAGACGGCGAGCTCGACCTGCAGCCAGCTGTCGAACTTCGCCTGCTGGCTCCAGACGGCGCCGATCTCGTCTCTTGTGTAGCGGTCGATCACGGGGGAGATCCTATGCGGCGTGTCGAAGGGGCTGAGTATGGAGGTCTCTCGCACCACGCGGCGCGTGCACATCGCGGTTGCGGTTTTCGTCGCCACGGCGCTCGGACTGCGCTTGCTGCTGACGATCTTCTGGCCGTCGGCCGACCTCGATCCGCATCTGCTCGTGCGACTCGAACGCTTCATCTCGTACTTCACGATCCAGAGCAACATCGCGGCACTGCTCGCATCGCTAGCGGTCGTTCGCGGACGCCCGCTCGACACGGCAGTCGGCCGCGCGCTACGCCTGGCGGCGCTGGTTGGCATGACGGTGACCTGCATCGTCTACATCGTCGTGCTCAGCGGCGACTCGACGAACACCGGCATGGACCAGGTCACCAACCTGATGCTTCACTACTTCGGCCCGCCGATCTTCGTGCTGGCGTGGGTCTTCTTCGGGCCGTTCCTTTCGCTCGGCTGGTCGGACATCCCGCGCGCGCTGATCTGGCCGCTGCTCTGGATCGTCTACACGCTCGTCCACGGCGCGATCACGGGCTGGTACCCATACCCGTTCATCGACGTGACGGCGAAGGGCTACGCAGACGTCTTCGTCAGCATCGGCTTCATCACGCTATTCGCGCTGCTCCTGAGCGCTGCCTTCGTCGGGGTCGCGCGGCTGCGCGAGCGGGATCCCGCATAAACAAGCCAAAAAAATGTCTCACAGTCGTCCTGGAGACGAGTGCGAGGCGAAAATCAGGCTTACCTATCAGGCGGACAGTTTTCCCCTTGACAATCAGCCACTGAGGTTGGCGAACGGGCGTGTGCCGGAATTCGCCAATGCGAATGCTTCAAGCAAGCGCCGCTCATATGCGCGCGCGGATTCCTCCCAGTCGATCGGGTGCCACGCGACCAGGAGGGAGGTGGAATCTGGGAGCTGCCAAATGAATCGGCCGCCCCGGTGGCCGACCGGCTTCCCAGTTCCAAAGAGAGCAAATTCGCGGATCCGCCGCCGGGCGTTGTTTGCCTTGCCGACATAGACCACATTTGCTCGATTGATCCAATTGTCAGTCAACGTTGCGGTCGTCACCGTTGGGTTCTTCCCTTTGAAGTGGCCGCCACAACTCTCGTCGATGAATTCCGGAAACTCAGTCGAAACTCGGAACACCACGTAGCACGCGGGTCCATTCGGAATTCCGTCAAACCCTCCCTCCAAGAGCTCGTGCCACGAAGCCCAGCCGATAAAACCAGCGGCTTCCAGGTCCGGCCGAGCGAAGGTCTTCGGCGGGTTCGGGATCATTGCCCGGGTCTCAGGCGAAGAGAATGCGCGCCGCGAGGATGGCCGCATTCTGGGCGCCATTGACGGCGACGCAGGCCACGGGCACGCCGGCCGGGGCCTGGGCGATCGAGAGCAGCGCGTCGAGTCCGCCGCTCACAGCATTCTCGGAGCGAATCGGCACGCCGATCACGGGCAGATCGGTCTGAGCCGCGATCGCGCCGGGCAGAGCAGCGGCCATTCCGGCGCCGGCGATGATCACCTTGATGCCGCGCTGCCTTGCGCCGCGTGCGTACTCGCGTACCTGTTCAGGGTCGCGGTGGGCGCTGACCACGGTTTCTTCGAAGCTGATGTTTCGGGCGCGCAGCTCCTCGGCTGCGGCGCTCATCACTTCCTTGTCACTCTCGGCGCCCATCACGATGCCGACCAGTGGGCCATCGAACACCTGGATTTCCTCGAGCGAGGTCTCGGACTCGGGCACGAGCGTGCTCGATCCGGCTTCGACTCCGGTGGCGTCACCGAGATCGATCGGAGCGCGGCCGACGCTCGGCCGCGGACGCACGGCTGGATTGCTGCGCTGCGGTTTGAACCTGCGGCGCGCCATCGGGTCTAGAGCTCGATCCCCGCGCCGATGTCGGAGCGCTGCTGCTTGCCGTCGAAGTCGATGATGTTCGCCGCGGCGTACGCGGCTGCGCGCGCATGCGGCACTGAGTCGGAAACCGCGGTGACGTTCAACACGCGCCCGCCCGCCGTCACGATCGTCGTTCCGTCCGGCCCGAACGCGGTGCCGGCGTGTGTCACCTCGATGCCGGGATCGATGTCGTCCAGTCCGCTGATCACGTCGCCCTTGCTCGAGCTCTCCGGGTAGCCGGCCGAGGCCAGCGTGATCGTCACCGATCGATCCGGCGAGAACTCGATCTCCGAGCCGGCGAGTCCGCCCGGTTCCGCGCTCGCGAGCATCAACTGCGCGAGGTCGGAGGTCAGGCGCGGGAGCAGCGCCTGGGTTTCGGGATCGCCGAAGCGGACGTTGTACTCGAGCACCTTCACGCCGTCTGCCGTCAGCATCAGTCCGGCATAGAGCACTCCGTGAAAATCTGCGCCGCGCCGCTTCATCTCATCGACGATCGGCTGATGGACCTGCGCCGAGATCTCGGCGATCTGGCCGGCGGCGACTTCGGGCACCGGCGAGAATGCGCCCATCCCGCCGGTGTTCGGCCCGGCGTCGCCGTCGAAGATGCGCTTGTAGTCGCGCGCGGGCACAAGCGAGTGCGCGCTCTCTCCGTCACATATCGCAAGCAGCGAGACCTCGACGCCGTCGAGGTACTCCTCGATGATCACGTCGGTCTCGCCGAAGCGCTGCTCGGTGAAGTATTCGTCGATCGCTGCCGTGGCCTCCTCGCGAGTCGCGCAGATGATCACTCCCTTGCCTGCGGCCAGACCGTCGCTTTTGAAGACGACTGGATACGAAGCCCGGTCGGCCGCCGCCTCGGCCTCTTCGCGCGAGGTCAGAACGGCGTAGCCGGCAGTCGGGACGCCCGATGCGACCAGTACCTCCTTGCAGAAGATCTTCGAGCCTTCGAGCTGAGCCGCGGCCTTCGAGGGCCCGAATGCCTTGATGCCCTTCGCCCTGAGCTGGTCGACGAGTCCATCGACCAATGGCACCTCCTGGCCGACGGCCACGAGGTCGACGCCTTCATGCTCGGCCAGCGCGGTCAGCGCGTCGACATCCTCGCCCCCGACGTCGGGGAAGCACCGAGCGTCCTTGGCGATTCCCGGGTTGCCCGGCGCGCAGAGCACGTTCAATTCGCCAGCGCCCGACCAGGTGCGGATCAGCGCGCGAACGATCGCGTGCTCACGACCACCGGATCCGACGACGAGAACCTTCAAGGCCTAGAAGGAGTCGATCAGCTTGTCGACGGAGACCGCCGGGACGATTTCGTACTGGGCCGTACCGCGAGAGCCGAGCTCGATCGCGGCACGGGCGATCGCCTGCTCGTCAGGTGCTTCGACGACGCTGATGAAGTGGTACGGGCCGAGCGAGGCGTACTGCGAGAGCACCTCGATACCGAGCTGCTTGACCTCTTCGTTGACCTCGAGGATGCGCTTCGGGTTCTCCTTGATCGTGCGGACACCCTCGGTGGTCAGCTTGCTGTACATGATGTAGGTCGGCATTGATTCTCCCGCGGTTGACGATCGAAGTTGTTGCCGGGAATCTATCGCGGCCGAGCCGGGAAGAAACGCGAAAGAACTACGCGTTCTGACCGGCGATCGACCGGCGGGCGAGCCAGCGGGCGCCGAGGTTCAGCAGCATGATCAGCGTGACCAGTGTGAGCGCCGCGCCCCATGCGCGCTCGACGAGCGCGTCCTGGGCCTGACCGACGTCGGAGAAGATCTGCGCCGGCAGCGAGTTCATCTGCTGCGAGAGGTCGAAGGTGGTTGCCTTGGCGATCGTCGCGGTGAAGAGCAGCGGCGCGGTTTCGCCCATGCCGCGCGCGATCGCCAGCAGCGCGCCGGTGATGATGCCCGGGAGGCCGGCCGGGAGTACGACGCGCAGCAGCACCTGCCAGCGCGGGGCGCCGAGCGCGTAGGCGGCTTCGGCGTAGGAACTCGGGACCTGCTGCAGCGCGACCTCGACCGAACGCTCGACGATCGGCAGCATGAGCAGCGCGATCGCGATCGAACCCTTCCATCCGGCAAAGCCGCCGCCGATGCCGGTGAGCACGAGCGTGACGTAGATGAACAGACCGAAGACGATCGACGGGACGCCGGTCATCACATTCATCAGGAAGCGCATGAAGCGACCGAACGCGGTCTTGTTGGCGTACTCGGTGACGTAGAGCGCGACGGCGATTCCGGCCGGGATCGCGATCAGTCCGCCGACGAACATGATCAGCAGCGAACCGACGATTGCGCTCCTGATCCCGCCTGGATCGCCGAAGAAGCTGCCGGTCGGGTCCGTGGTGAAGAAGCTCCAACTCCAGGCGCCGAGGCCCTTCTCGAGCAGGAAGAAGATGATCAGGAAGAGCGGGACCAGCGCGGTCAGCGTGGCCGCGAGGATCGCGCCGCGGCCCAGCGCGTCCTTGCGACGGCGGTGCGGAGAGATCGTGCCGAGGATCGCTTCTGGATTCGGAGCGCTAGACAACCGTCGGCCCTCGCTTCTTGCCGACCATTCGGCGCTCGGTCCGATTGACGATCAGGTCGGCGATCACGTTGACGAAGAGCGTCAGCACCAGCAGCACGAGGCCCGAGGCGATCAGCGCCGAGCGGTGCAGGGGCTGCGATGCGGCCTCGCCGAACTCGTTTGCGATCACCGCCGCAAGCGTGTAGCCCTGGCTGAACAGGCTGTCGCCGATCACGGCCGCGTTGCCGATCACGATCGTCACGGCGATCGTCTCGCCGATCGCGCGGCCGAGGCCGAGGATCGCGGCCGAGAAGATTCCGTCGCGCGCCGGAGGGAGCACGGCCTGCCAGATCGTCTCCCAACGCGTCGCGCCGAGCGCGAGCGCGGCCTCGCGCTGTTCGCGCGGGACGGTCACGAGCACTTCGCGGCTGACGGCAGAGACGATCGGGAGGATCATGATCGCGAGCACGAGGCCGGCCATGAAATAACTCGGGCCGGAGATCGTCTGGTCGCTGCCGAGAAAGGGAAGGAAGGCGAAGGTGGAGTCGACCCACTGCATCGCGGGCTTGAGCAGCGGGATCAGAACGAAGAAGGCCCAGAGCCCGTAGACGACGGAGGGTACGGCGGCGAGCAGCTCGAGCAGTGCGGTCAGGCCGCGGCGGAAGCGGGGTGGGCAGAGCTCGGTGAGGTAGACGGCGCTGGCGACTGCGATCGGCACACCGATGATCAGCGCGAGCGCCGAAGTGATCAGCGTGCCGACGATCAGGGGGAGGGCGCCGTAAATGTCGCGCGAGACATCCCAGTCGTTCTTGACCAGGAAGTTCAGCCCCATCGTGCTGAAGACCTCACGCGAGTCGATGATCAGCTGGAGCAGGAAGAAGAGCAGGAGCGCGAGGATCGCCCAGGCGATCGCTCGCAGCGACCAGAGCAGTACACGGTCTCCGGAGACACCACGCGACGCACCGGAGAGGTCCGGCGCGTCGCTGAATGTGGTGAGTCCAGATTCCATGATCGGTCTGCGGTGGAGGCGGCTAGCTCAGCGGCTGGCCGTTGCACTCGAGCGCGGCGACCTTGTCCTTGGCCTGCGTCAGCAGGTTGGACGGGAGCGGCGCGTAGTTGAGCTTCTTGGCGACATCCTGACCGGCGCCGAGGCCGTAGTCGAGGAATGCCTTGGTGTCCTTGGCCGCCTGCTCCTTGATGCCAGCCTTGCACATGTCCTGGTAGACCAGGATGAAGGTGGCCGAGGAGATCGGGTAGGCCTCGGGGTTCGGTGAGTTGATCGCCGAGAAGCGCAGGTCGTCGGGGACCTTGATGCCGTCGCCGGCAGCAGCGGTCGTCTGCAGATTCGGCTCGACGAACTTGCCCGAGGAATTCTCGACTGCGGCGGTTGTGAAGTTGTTCTGCAGCGCGTAGGCGAGCTCGACGTAGCCAATTGCTCCGTCGGTCTGCTTCACGCCGCCGGCGACGCCGGCGTTCTTCGCGGCACCGGTGCCGGTCGGCCATTTCACGGTCTTGTCGGCGC
>JASGFX010000038.1:0-22907 GCA_047605325.1 Solirubrobacterales bacterium
TCGATCGCCGGGTTGGTGACGACCGCGACGGTCTCCTTGAAGTAGTCGGCGATGTTCTGGCGCTCGGGGCTGAGGGCGGCCAGCGGGCCGTCGTAGCCGAGCGAGCCGATCGGCTCGGCGCCGTTGCTCGCCATCTGCTGGATCAACTTCATGTCATCGCGCTGCCAGCCGAAGCCACCGAGCACGTGGTCGGTGACCTTGACGGGCTCGGACGGGCCGGCGTGGGCGTAGCCCGGGATCTCCGGACCCTCGAGTGGGCCGCCCGTCAGAAGCGCGGTGTCGTAGCGCGGGAACTCGGCGATGCCGATGCGCTCCTTCCAGCGCCTGAAGGCGATCGTCTGGAGCTCGTCGTGCGGGACGAGCTTGGCCTCTTTGCCCGGCGTGACCACGACGCCGATCTTTTCGCCCGGCGCGAACGGCTTGGGCTGCGAGACAACATCGGCCACCTGGGCGACACCAGGCTCGGATGAGAAGATGAAGTCGTCGACGGTCTCGACCGTCCAGAGTGGACGCAGGCCGAGCGCATCGGTGCTGAAGACACATTCGTTCTCGTCGCGGCTGATCAGGGCAACCGGACCCTGCGTGAACGGTCCGAAGACCTGGCGCAGGTACATGTAGAAGTGCTGGAGCTCTTCGCGCAGGTCCTTGATCTCGTTGACGATCGGGGGCAGGACCATCTCCATCGCCTCGATCAGGCTCACTCCGTCACGCTGGATCAGTGTGGCGATCGTGCGGTTGAAGTCCTGGGAGTCCGAGCCGTCCTCGTGGATCGGCACGCCGAGCAGCTTGGCCTCTTCGCGCAGCTGGACGATCGTGTTGATCTCGCCGTTGTGACCGATCACGGAAAACGGCTGGACGCGCTTGAAGGTCGGCCAGGTGTTCGTGGAATAGCGGTTGTGGCCGAGCACGAAGACCGTCTCGAGGCGCTCGTCGAGCAGGTCCGGGAAGTACTTGCCCAGCGCGAGCGGTGCGCCCATAACCTTGTAGACGACGTTGCTGTGGCTGAAGCTCGCGACGTGGACGTCGAATTCCTTCTCGAGCTCGATCGTCAGGTCGAAGGTGCTGCGCTTGCCGTCGATCAAGCCACCGATCTGCCAGAAGACAGGCTCTTCCTCGCGGGCAGTGGGGCCAAGCGCTGAGCTGTCGACAACGCCTTCGCGCTGGGCGAGCACGCGGAAGCCCGCGTTGCTCATCAGCTCGAGTGCGTCGTGCTGGACGCTCTTGACGTCGGAGCCGCGCGGAACGAAGATGTGAGCGACGGCGAACTTGTCGTCGAGCGCGAGGTCTGGCGCGTGGCCGTCGGTGCGAACCTCTTCGGCCCAGATCTTGCGCGGGATGTCGATCTGCACACCGCAGCCGTCGCCCTCGCCGTCGATGTTGCCGGCGCGGTGGAGCATCTGGTGCAGGGCATCGAGCGCAAGCGGGATCGGGGCGTGCGAGGGCTTGCCGTCCTTGCGGACCGAGGAGTAGAGCGCGCAGGCGTCACGGTCTTCGACGCTGGCGGGCGGGCGCAGCGGCGAGTAGTCGGCGCGGTGGTCGAAGCGCGGTGTCTGCGCATTCGGGACTGTCGCTTCGGTACGGGGGAACTCGACGTTCCACACCGATCGGGATCGGTCAATCTCGTAGTTCATGCTCTCTCCTCGGGACCACGCCTTGCTTCGAGAGGGCGCGCGTTCGGGGCGGATCGGCTAGTGCGCAAGTTGGATTCCAGCGCTGCCGAGCGAAGCTGCAGTTTACAGAGTGCGAAGGGATCAGCGCTTTGACCCCGACGGCAGGGCTCGGGCAAAAAGAGCGCAATTTGCGAAAAAGCCCTACCAGCTGTTTACCGGCAGATCCCCGAAGTAGCGCGTGTCTCTGGTGAGAATCACGGCTCGCTGGCCGAAGCCGCCTTCGCTGCGGACGGTGTTCAGCATGTCCAGGAACGTCTTCCCCACGTCGCCGTCCTTCGGCGTTACGAACTTCGCGATGCGCGAGAGGAACGGCACGGCGACGTCTTCAGGCATGAACGGCACGCCGAACTTCGAAAGCAGCATGCCTGCGTGCGCGGAGTCCGCGTCGTCCATCAACCATGTCGCGCCGTGTTCGGCGATGTCGGTCTGCAGGCCGGCCGCGCGCGCTTTGATGTTGCGGTCGATGTAGCGGCGCATCACGAACTCCGACTCCTCGCGCGTGAGCGGACCAAGGATCGGAACGCCCTTTGCGTCGCGACCGATCACCTTGGCAATGCCGACGGCATCTGCATCGACGCCCAACGGCAAGGCCTTCTTCGAATTCACGACCGTCTTGGTGTTGACGACCTTGCCCCCGCGTTCCATGTCCTTCACGACGAGCTCGTACTTCTTCACGCGGATCAAGTCGGCCTCGCCCATCTTGTTCGACACCTTCACCAGCTCAAACTCACCGTTGATGAAGCGCTGCAGGCCGCCGGGCCAGGGCTTGTCGTCAAGCGGAACCGTCGCCTCCTTGCCGACCATCTCCTTCAGCTTCGCGGTCTTCGAGCCAGGCTTGGGCTTCTTCCACTCCGCCACCGCTTTCAACGCGTTTTCGTACTCCTTGATCGCCGCGGCCTGGCGTTCCTTGGAGAGCAGCTTGAACGAGAGCGTCTTGCGCGGGTCGACCTTCGGCTGCCACAGCACGGCCTCGGCCAGGGCATCCTTGGGCATACCGGCATCGAGCATCGCGGCCTTGCCGGTCTTCTGGCCGACGATCTCCACCTTTGCAACCGCGCCGGTCTTGCGTAGCTCAGTCGATGGCTTGAGCACCTCGGCAAGCTCGGTCGGCTGCGCAAACGCCTTGGCCATCTCCTCCTCGATCGATCCGAGGATGCGCGCCTTCGATTCGAGGGTCGGGTACGGCACGCCGCCGACATTCGGCAGGGAGTAGATGTCGCCGAGATCCGATGAGCGCACGAGCGTCGCGCCGGCGACATCCTTGAGCGCGGTCGGCTTGTCGAGCAGCGCGGCCATTTCCTCGCCCGGGATGCCGACGTCCAGCCCCTTCTTCAGCCCCTCCATCGCCTTGACGCCTTTGCTCAGCTTGCCGGAATCGTCGATCTTGCCGGTCGCCTTGGCGAGATTGATCAGCGCCGCTCCGCGTTCTTTCAACTTCAACACCTGCCCGCCCTTGGAGATCAGACTTGCCGATCCGCCGCCGATCAGCGTGTCGGCGATCGCCTCCATTCCGGTGTTGAAAATGTTCGCGTCCAGCGCGCCCAGCTCACGCTGGTAGAGAGCAGGGTGATCGTCCGCGATCTTCGCGAGTTTCTTGCGCGCGGCGGCGTCGCGCTCGAACGGCGCCTTCACCGCATCGGCGAAATCAGCTGCACCCTGGTCCATGTTGGCGACGGCGTAGATCATCGCCTGGCCGTCGTTCAGGAGATTGCTTGCCTCGTTCTTCGTCCAACTGGCATAGCTCGAGCTGTCCTTGACCACCCCATCCGAGAAAGTCATGATCATCGCCTCATACTGCTCGCGCTGGTCCTGCGAGGCGGTGTTCATCAGGTAGCTGAGGCCGAGCCCGCTCTCGGAGAACGCCAGTCCGAACTCATCCTTCACCCCCACGGCGAACTTGCCCCATCCCTGCGCCCACTTGCCCGTGCGCTTGCCCGACTGCTCGGCGAATCCATCTGCGTAGGCGGCTTCGAGTTCCTCGGCGGTGTAGCCGTTGAATTTCTTGTTCGGAAACTGCACTGCCATCGCCTCGGCCGGGCGGCCGTAGAGCAGTCCCCTGGCCCGGTCGAGGTTGTCGATGACCATCTGCTTGCTGCTGCCGAACCACTTCTTGCGCTCGCTCTTGCTCAGCGCATTCCACAGGTATTTGCGCGTCTGTTCGGCCCGATCCCCCCAGCCCGTGTAGAACCTGCGCGCGAGCTTCATCAGCATGTGGTCGATGCCTTGGATGCGCGCGTACTGGGCGAGCGCGGCGTTGAGCGTCTGCGCACCGACAATCGACATCTTCAGCGAGCCCTTGCCGACCTGCTCGTTGCCGTCTTCGTCCTTGCCCGTCACCTTGACCGTGCCTGCCGCGAGTCCGGCGCGCGTCGTCGTGAGCGTGTAGTCGAAGGATTTGGATTCGCCTGAGGCAAGCTCGGTCGGAAGTGCGTCCTGCGGCGCGGCGAGCGTGCCGACTCCCCCGCCGCCGCGTGTGTCGAGCGCCATCGCGCTGCCAAAAGCAAACTGCAGGTGATCGACAGTCTGCTCGGGAGAGGTGTTCTTGACCGTCACGCGCACGCGGAAGGTCTCTTTCTCCGTGATCCCGCCGGCGGCGATGTCGCGGCCGTCTTCCGACCAGGCGTCGAGCTTCACGGTGAGGACATCGGACTTCTTCAGCAGGAAGCCGTGCGTCGTGCCGTCGGCCTCGTATACCGCGGTTCCGATGATGTCGCCCTTCGTGTTGACATCAGTCGCCTCGGTGGTGTGCCAGCCGGCGGACAGCGCCGCCTCCAGGTCGACCTCTTCACCGTCGACGAATGCGAACGCGCGATTGCCCGAAGGCGTCGACTTGGTCCCGACGACGGTGCCGGCGTTGATCGCGCGAGACTGGTAGCTCGTGCTGTTCACGACCTGATGCACGAGGCCGCTGCTGGGATCGCGCACCCCCGGTGTGTAGTCAGCCATTCGCCCGACGATCGATCCGTCCTCGCCCATCGGGTGGTAGTAGTCGCCGAGGTACTTGAGGCCAGTCGGACTGGTGCCACCACCGGTCGTCGCGATCAGGTAGTCGGAAAAGTCGGAGAGCACGAGTACCTTGCCGGTGTCGCTGATCCCGACCGCGAGGCGGCGGGTGCCGTCGTCGGCGAACGATGTCGCGGGGCCACCGGCGCCCGCGATCCACGCGCGCTGCTTGTCCGCTGCCGTCTCGGGATACACGTAGGGCAGCTCGGCGATGCCGACGGACTGCCCGGAATTGTTGATCGCGAACGCTGTCGCCGAAGTCCAGCCGGCCGGGATGTCGTATTCCTGCGGGGCCGGACTCCCGAATGTCCACAACGCCGGGTGCGCAGGCCACGTGTCGAAGGCGTGCTGAACGCCGCCGATGATCTTTCCGGCGTCGTTGATGTCGACAGCGGCACCCGTGCTGATCCCGAATTTGTCGTTGAAGTTGACCGCAGTGCCGTCGTCGAGGTAAAAGTATTCGCCGATGTGCGGGTAGTTCAGTCGCTCACCGATGATCTGGTCCGACGCGTTGACAGCTCGAGGCTTGAGGTTCTGACCAAGATCCTGGAAGTCGTAGCCATTCCAGGCGAGCGCTGAGGCAGGGCCGATCAGCAGCGCGGCCAGCGCCAGGAGCGGAACGAGGATTCGAAGTGCCGAGCGACGCATCCTGCGTTCGAGTCTACGGAGAGACGGGCGGACGCCAAGCTGGGCCGTACGTGGCCTGTACGTACCGGTCAGAGAGAATTCACGCGTTCCAGGATCGACCGGCTGAGACGCGTGGGCTGCTGCGTGGGAAGCCAGTGATTCCCGTCTTCGATCACATCGAGCCGATAATCGGCCGCGACGTACTTGCCGCAGCTCTCGGCGCCTGTTCGGCCGAGGAAGGGGTCCTGCGCGCCCCAGACATGGGTGGTCGGCACCTCACACTTTGGGAGCGGAGAACTCAACATCATCGATCGGTACCAGTTGATCGCGGGACCGATCGCCCCATGACCGACGATGTCACGATCGAACGTCTCGAGCTCCGCGTCGGTCATGCCCTTGAGGAACCTCCGGGATCGCTGCGGATCCGACATGATCCGCTCCGGAAGCCATGGCAACTGCCAGAGGCCCATGTAGTAGCTCCTGATCAGCTGGTCGCTGGTGAACATCGCGAGCAGAAACGCCGTCGGGTGTGGCACCGAGGCGGCGGTCAGAGTGCGGACAGAAGCCGCGTGTCTGCAGGCGACGACCCATGCGACCGCCGCGCCCCAGTCATGACCGACGAGATGCACCGGCCGTCCGATCTGGTTGATCAGTTCGGCGACGTCGTCGCCGAGTTGACCCGGGCGATAGTTGAAGCGTGACTTCGGCCTCGCTCGTGGCGCGTAGCCGCGCTGGTCGGGTGCGTATGTCCGCAGGCCCTCCGCGTGCAACTGTTCGGCGACGTCGCTCCAGGCGCCGGCGCGCTCGGGGCATCCATGCAGAAGTACGACTGGATCGCCGTCCTCGGGACCACCGTCGATCACGTCGAATGTGAGGCCTGCGCGGCTGAATTCCAAGATGCGCGACATTTCGCGCATCTTGTCAAATCTCAGACTTCGACGTCGAGCCCACTCGGGCTGAACGGCACACGCTGAAGCCTCCAGCCGTCGCCGAGCGCTTCCTGCGCCGCGGTGAGGACATTGCCGGTGTCCTCCCAGCTGGTCCAGATCAGGACGGTCGGTCCAGCGCCGCTGATCGTCGCTCCGATCGCGCCGAAGCCACGCGCCGCTTCGACCAGCGCGGCCGAATCCGGGTAGAGGTGCGCGCGGCGCGGCTGGTGCAGAACGTCGACCAGGCCACGGCCGAGCAGATCGACGTCACCGCGCTCGAGTCCGAGCACCACGTCCGCTGCGTTTCCGATCGTCGCGACGACGTCGCCGATCGGCACCTCGGGCGGAAGCGCGGCGCGGGCGGCGCTGGTCGGCACCGGTTCACCGGGCGGCGGGAAAGCGACGATCGCCTCGAGGCCCGCCGGCGGCTCGATGCGCGTTACCGCGCCGCCCGCGCAGACGACGAACCCGCCGTTCAGGGAAGCTGCGACGTTGTCGGGGTGTCCCTCGATCTCGGTCGCCCGGGCGAAGAGATCCGTGCCGAGCTCGAAGATGTGGTCAGCGGCCGCGACGCCGGCGAGGATCGCCGACGCGCTCGAACCCAACCCGCCGGTCAGCGGAATCTCGCTCGAGATACGGAAGGTGAAGTCGTCCGCACTGTGGAGCGTCTCGAAGGCGCGGACGATCAGATTGTCCTTGCCCGTGGCGACGTCGAGATCGGTCTCGACCGCAAAGTTGCCGGTCTCCTCGACCTCGACGGTCAGTATGAGGTTCAGCGCCCCGGCGAGGACATCGAAGCCCGGGCCGAGGTTGGCCGAGCTCGCCGGAACCTTGACGACCCGGCGGCGGTTCATCAGCCCAGCACTGCCTTCTCGAGCTGGCCCATCTCCGGCTCGCACGGAATCACGGAACCGACATTGTCGAACGCGGTGTCTGGGTCCTTCAGGCCGTTGCCGGTCAACACGCAGACGACCTTCGGGCGCGCTCCCTCAGCGCCCGCGCGCGCCTCGTCGGAGATGCCGTTCTTGATCAGGCCGGCGACCGACGCAGCTGAAGCGGGCTCACAGAAGACCCCCTCGTTGGCCGGAAGCCAGGTGTAGGCGTCGAGGATCTCGGCGTCGGTCACCGCGCGCACGGCGCCGCGCGACTCGGTGATCGCGGCCATCGCCTCTTCCCAGCGGGCCGGGTTTCCGATCCGGATCGCGGAGGCGACGGTCTCGGGATTCGCGACCGGCGCGCCCTCGACGAGCGGGGCCGCTCCCGCGGCTTGGTAGCCGTTGAGCTCCGGCGCCGCGTGGCCGAGGTCGTCGCGATACTCCCTGAAGCCCTTCCAATAGGCCGTGATGTTTCCGGCGTTTCCGACCGGGATGCAGAGCAGGTCGATCGCGCCTATCTCATCGACGATCTCGAACGATGAGGTCTTCTGACCCTCGAGGCGGAAGTCGTTCACCGAGTTGACCAGGGAGATCGGGTGCTGGTCGGCGAGTTCGCGCACGAGCTGGAGCGCTACATCGAAATTGCCGTTCAGCGAGATCACCCGCGCTCCGTAGATCAGCGCCTGAGCCAACTTGCCTGCGGCGATCTTGCCCTCGGGGACAAGCACGGCGCAGGTCATGCCGGCGCGCGCGGCATATGCGGCAGCGCTGGCCGCGGTGTTCCCCGTCGAGGCGCAGATGATCGCCTCGGCGCCCTCGCGGGCCGCCGCGCTGACGGCCGCGGTCATACCGCGGTCCTTGAAAGAACCGGTCGGGTTCGCGCCCTCGATCTTCAGATAGACATCGGCGTCGACGCGTTCGGAGAGTCGCGGGGCGGGCACCAGCGGGGTCGAGCCCTCCTCGATCGAGATGATCTGCTCGGTGACCTCGATGGGCATGCGGTCGCGGTACCGCTCAATCAGGCCGGCCATCAGTCAGTGAACTCCTCTTCGATTACGCGGATCGCGCGGGGGGCGGCTCCGACGAATGGCAACGCGGCGATCTCATCGACGGCCGCGAAGAAGTTGGACTCGAGTGTCGGGTGCATCACCATCACGAGCCGAGCGGCGTCACCCTGACCCGACTGTCCGAAGGTGCGAACCGAGACGTCGTGCTTGCCGAGCGCGGCCGCCACCTCGGCGAGCACCCCCGGGCGGTCCTCGACTTCGAGATGCAGGTAGAACGCCGACTCGACATCACTGACGATCTCGGCCGCAGGGGCGATGCCGCGATCGCGCGGCACGCCGGAAAGGATCGATACGAGATCGCCGAGCACCGCGGAGGCCGTCTGGATACCGCCGGCGCCGGGACCGCTCATCGTGATCTCGGTGATCGCCGGAGACTCGACGGTCACGGCGTTGAACGAACCGTGCACCGAGGCCAGCGGATGCGATGGGTAGAGGAAGGCCGGGAAGACGCGGACGCTCACTCCGCCACCGATGCGCTCGGCGGTGCCGACGAGCTTGAGCACGAGATCGAACTCCTTGGCGTAGGCGATGTCGTCGGCGGTGATGTTCTCGATGCCCTCGAACTTCACCTGGTCGAACGACACGTCGAGCCCGAAGGCCAGGCGCGCGAGGATCGCCATCTTCGCCGCCGCGTCGCCGCCGCCGACGTCTGCCGTCGGATCTGCTTCGGCGTAGCCGAGTTCTTGCGCCTGCTTCAGGGCGACGTCGTAGGAGAGGCCCTCGCGGGCCATCTCGGTGAGGATGTAGTTGGTCGTGCCGTTGACGATGCCGTGCACCCGCTCGACGTGCGCGCCGGCGAGCGACTCCTCGATCACACGGATTGCGGGGATCACTCCGGCCACCGCCGCCTCGAAGAACAGCGGCGCGCCAGACTCGGATGACGCAGCGAACAGCTCTGGGCCGTGAGCAGCGACCAGGGCCTTGTTTGCGCTGATCACCGGCTTGCCGGCCTGCAGCGCGGCCAGCACGTATTCGCGCGCCGGCTCGACGCCACCGATCAGCTCGACGATCACGTCGCTGTCTTCGAGTATCGCCGCGAACTCACCTTCGGAACTGGTCAGAACGCCGCCGATCTCGGGGCGCTTGCCGGTCAGCGAGGCGATCGCATCAGCGCGCTCGGCGACGAGTTCGGCGAAAGCTCCGCCGACGGTGCCGCGTCCGAGCAGTCCGATCTTCACGTTTTCAGCCTCCCCCATGGCGCGAAAAGTTATTCGACGTCGCGCGCGGAAAGATCGTCGAAGGTCTCGCGACGGACGACCACGCGCGCCTGGCCGTCCTCGCAGAAGATCACGGGCGGCCGGGTGACGCCGTTGTAGTTGCTCGCCATCGCGTGCCCGTAGGCACCGGTCGCGGGCACGACGAGCGTGTCGCCGACGCCGGGCTCATCGAGCATCACTTCGGGGAGGATCACGTCGCCGCTCTCGCAGTGCATGCCGACGACGCGCACATCGCGATCGGGCTTGGCGGCAGGACGATCGGCGATCGTGGCGGTGTACTCGGCGTCGTAGAGCATCGGGCGGATGTTGTCGCTCATGCCGCCGTCGACTGCGACGTAGCGGCGCACGCCGGGGATCTCCTTGACGGTGCCGATCCGGTAGGCGGTGACGCCGGCGTTGCCGACCAGCCAGCGGCCGGGCTCGACCATGATCTTCGCGTTGTGGCCGAACGACTCGCGCACGGCCGAGGTGATCTGGCGGGCGTAGTCGGCGATCGCCGGGGGATGCTCGTGCTCGAGGTACGGGATGCCGAAGCCGCCACCGACGTTGACGACCTTGCACTCGATCTCGAAGCCGGCAAGCACTTCGACGGCCGCCTTGAAGATCTCGACCTCGAAGAACTGACTGCCGAGGTGACAGTGCAGTCCGACGAAGTTCGGCGCCTTCTGGATCGCCTGCTCGACCTGGCTGAGCGGAATGCCGAACTTGCTGTCGACCTGGCCGGTCTGGATGTATGCGTGAGTGGAAGGCTTGATGCCCGGCGCGACGCGCACCAGCGTGCGAGGACCGTCGCTCGTGATGATCGGAGCCAGACGGTCGATCTCGTCGAACGAATCAAGGACGATGTAGCCGACACCGGCGTCGACGGCCTGCTGCAGCTCGGCGGTCGTCTTGTTGTTGCCATGCATCAGGATGCGCTCGGGGGCGAAGCCGCCCTTCAGGGCCAGATGCAGCTCGCCGCCAGAGGCGACGTCGCAGTAGATGCCCTCGGCCGCCATCAGGCGGTAGGCGGCGGTGCATGGGAATGACTTGCTGGCGAACAGCACCCCCGGCTCATCGGCGGTGCCGTCGCCAAACTCTGCTTCGGCCTCGGCGAACGCTTCGACCACTGCGCGAGCGCGGCCGCGCAGGTCACTCGCGGCGTAGATGTAGGCCGGTGTGCCGAACGCCTCAGCGACGTCGACGACGTCGCAGCCACCGATCGACAGCCTGCCTGCGTCGTTGATCTGCGAGTCGATCGGGTACGGCGGCCCGAGCGGGCCCACCTCGACGAACCCGGCGGGGATTTCAGATTGCGTCGCCATTGGACGCACAAGTATGACGGACGCCTACTCGCCGGGCGTCTCGGAGAGGACTACGCGGAAAGTCTCGATGTGCGAGCCGGTCGGCTTGCCGTCGTCGGGGCGCTCCGAGGTGTCGACGTTCTTGTGGGCGCGCGCGAAGTGCTCGCCCGAGCGCCACGCCTTGAACGCGTCTTCGTTGCGCCAGCGGCTGATCACGATGTATTCGTCCTTGTCCTCGCGGCGCAGGAGCTCGAAGCCGGCGAAACCGTCGACCTCGGCAAGGCTGCTCTGACGCTTGGCGAAGGCCTGCTCGAAGCCGTCTGCGCCCGAGATCGGGACCTGTACGACGTTGAAGACCACGTATTCGCCAACTGTTCCTGCCATCGATCAAGCTCCCTTCGCGGCGCACTCCCGGCACGTACCGGTGAGCTCCGCCTGGTGTTCCACTCCGGAGAATCCGTACTGGGCGCCGATCTTACGTCCCCAGTCGTCGAGCGCGCAGTCGTGGAGCTCGACCACGCGTCCGCACTCGCGACAGATCAGGTGGTGGTGGTGGCCGTGACCACAGGCGCGGTAGGCGGTCTCGCCGGTCGGCCGGCGGATCGCGTCGATCTCGCCGTCTTCCGCAAGACGCGTGAGGTTGCGGTAGACGGTCGCCAGCCCGACCTTCTCGAGCCGCTCGTGCAGCTCCTGCGCGCTCAGCGCCTGGTCGGACCCGCTCAGGGCGTCAATGATCGCGGCCTTCTGGGCCGTCGCGCGCTCTGCCTTGGGTGTTTCTGCCTGCTTAGTGATAATGGTTCTCATTTTACTATGCTTGCCGCCATGAGACTAGCCACCACTCTCCAGAACCCGGTCGACCTGTTCTCCTCGGACTTCGCGCAGCGCGCGCTGATCTGCGTCATGCTGCTCGCGGTGATCTCCGCAGCGATCGGCTGGGCGATCGTCCTGCGTGACCTCCCATTCTTCACGCACGCCGTCGGCAGCGGCGCCTACCCCGTGCTCGTGCTCGGCGTGATCGCCGGAGTCTCGGCCGCGGTCTCGGCGCTACTCGGGGCGATCGTCTTCGCATTCTGTCTCGGCGCGCTGGCCGGCGTCGGCCGGGCGCGCGGCTCCGCCGACGACTCCGGGCGGCGCGACGCGCTGATCGGGCTGGCCGTGGCCGGCGCGCTGGCGACGGCGCCGTGATCGCCTCGGCGGCGGGCGGCGAACATGCCCGGCTCGCGGTCTCCCGAAGCACTGCTGTTCGGCTCGCTCCTGACCGTCGACGCCGCAACCGCGACGACCCTCGCGATCGTCGCAGTTCTCGTCGCCGCACTGGCCTGGATGCTCGCCGGCCGTTGGCTCGCCGCCGGGTTCGACTCGGCGACGGCCAAGCACACGGGATCGGCCCGCAGCGACGTCGCGCTGCTGGCCTGCGTGGCGCTTGCCGCCGGAGCCGCGCTTCCGGTGACCGGGGCGCTGCTCGCCGGCGCACTGCTCATCGTTCCCGCAGCGACTGCGCGGATGCTGACCGATCGTGCGCGCCGGATGCCGGCGCTGTCATTCGCTCTCGCCGCGCTGATCGGCAGCGGCGGCCTCTACTGCTCACTGAACTTCGATCTGCCGACCGGCGCGGCGATTGCCGCCGTCGCCGGCGCGTGCTTCTTCGTGGTGGCCGGAGCGCGCGCCGCGATCGAGCGGTCTGCAGGATCGCGCCGCGTCCCGGCGCTCGCGGCGGCAGCACTCACGGCGATGCTGCTGGCCGGCTGCGGCGGGGGCACGACCGACAACTCCGGCAGCGACGGAAAGCTCGATGTCGTCGCAACGACCCCGCAGATCGCCGACATCGTTCGCCAGGTCGGCGGCGAGGCGGTCGATGTGAGCGCCCTCCTCCCGGCCGGCGCCGACCCCCACGAGTACGAACCGAAGCCCAGCGCGATCTCAGCCCTCGGCGGCGCCGACGTGATCTTCCGCTCCGGCGGCGACATCGACGAATGGTTGCTCCCGGCCGTCAAGGCGGCGAGCCCGAGCAGCGCGCCGGTCGACCTTTCGCGCGCGGCCGTGCTGCTTGAAGGCGAAGAAGCGAATGGCGTGAACGCGCACTGGTACCTCTCGCCCGAGAACGTCGCGCGTGCTGCGCAGAAGGTGCGCGACACGCTCGTCAAGGCCGACCCGTCGGCGCGCGAGACCTTCCGCGCAAACACCACCGCCTACATGAACGAGATCGACGCCGCCCGCGAAAAACTCACCGCCTGCGTCGCGAAGGTCCCCGCAGGAGGCCGCGCGCTCGCCACGGGGCACGACGACTTCGCCTACCTCGCAGATTCGTTTGATCTGAAGATCGTCGCCCAGCTGGCCGAGACCGGCGAGTCCCAGCCGTCGGCGAGCGAACTGCAGAAGGCCGTGGACGCAGCGCGCAGCGGCGGCGCGAAGGCACTCGTCGCCAGTCGCGGCGAGGTCACGCACCTCGAACAGCAGGTCGCGAGCAAGCTCGGCATCCCGCTGCTGCAGCTCTACGCCGACAACCTCACGACCGGCGACGACGCCTCGACGTTGCTCGGCGCGATCGGCTACGACGTCGACCGGATCGTCGACGCCGTCAGCGACGGCAGCGTCAAGTGCCCGGCGACGCAATGAGCCCCACCCTGATCAGCGCGCGAGATCTTGAACTCGCCTATGCCAACGGCCGGAGCGCGCTCTCGGGTGTCTCGCTCCAGCTCGGAGCGGGCGAACTGGTCGTAGTGCTCGGTCCGAACGGGGGCGGAAAGACGACACTCTTCCGCGCGCTCGTCGGCGAGCTCTCGCCACTCGCAGGCACGCTCGAGGTGACCGGCACGGTCGCCTATCTCCCCCAGCGCGACGTCTCACGCACGGACTTCCCGGTTTCCGCGCTCGACGTGGTCGGGATGGGGTTGCTCTCCGAGCGACGCCTCTGGGCGCGTCCGAGCCGAAGCGATCGCCGGCGCGCGCAGGACGCGCTCGTTCGCGTCGGTCTCGCCGAGCAGGCGAATCGCACCTATGGCGAGCTCTCGGGCGGCCAGCGACGCCGCGTTCTGCTGGCGCGCACGATTGTCGGCGGCGCCCCGATCGTCCTGCTCGATGAACCGCTCGCCGGAGTCGATCCGGCGTCGGCCGAGGTGATCGATCAGGCGCTGGCTGACCTGCGCGACGAAGGACGCCTCGTGATCGAGGCCTCCCACGACATCGAGCACGCACGCGGCGCCGACCGTGTGATCTGCCTCTCCGGACGTGTGATCGCCGACGGCGATCCGGGCTCCGCGCTGACCGACTCGATCCTGCGCGAGACCTACGCCGGCGAGATCGCCGTGATCCGCGACGAGCACGGTCAGCCCGTGCTCGCGGCGACCGACAGCTGCACACACGACCACGGAGGCGACTAGGTGCTCGGCGGCTCGATTCTCGCACCGCTCTCCGGCGACTTCGGTCTGCTCAGCGCACTCGAGATGCTGCTGATCGGCGGCGCATGCGGCGCGGTCGGAGTCTGGATCCTCTTCTTCGGCCGCGCGATCCTCGCCGAGTCCTTCACGCACGCGCTACTCCCCGGTCTCGTGATCGCCACGATGATCGGCGCAGGGCTGCTTGTCGGCGCACTCGCCGGGGTGCTCCTCGCATATGCCCTCCTCTTGCTCACCACCGGCGCTCCGCGCACCAGCGTCGCCACCGGCAACTCCGTTGCGGTCACAACGCTGGTGGCGATCGGAGCGCTGCTTGCCTCCGGCGGACACGGCGTCACCGGCTTCGAAGCGCTGCTGTTCGGCGACCCGCTCGCCTCATCGTGGCGCGACGTGGCGATCGCGGCAGCCTTCGCGGGTTGCGCGGCGATCACGCTCTACGTGCTCGGCAGCAGCTTCGCCGCACTGGCCTTCGACCCCGGATCTGCTCCGTCGCTGGGGATCAACACCGCCGCAGTGTCAGCCGCGGCACTGGCACTGCTCGCGGTCTCGGTCTCGATCGCCGCGAATGTGGCCGGCACGCTGCTCGCGCTGGCGCTCGTGACCGGTCCGGCGCTCGGCGCCACAGCGCTGGCGACGCGACTGCGCAGCGCGCTTCTGCTCGCGGCCGGCGCGGGCGCTCTGAGCGGAATCGCGGGCCTCTATCTGTCGTACTACTCAGGATGGCCGGCCGGCGCGAGTATCGCGCTGGTGCTCTGCGCCTGGGCTGCCGGCGGTGCGTTGATCGGTCGGCGCGGACCGGTCGCGCGAATAGTCTGAGCGTCGTGCAGCCGGAGATACATCTCGGACCACTGACCCTTCAGACTTTCGGGTTGATGTTCGCGCTTGCGTTCGTCGTCTCTGGCTGGATCGTCGGAAGACGCCTGAAAGAACTCGGCTCACCGGTCGACTGGGCCTACGAGATCGTGCTCGCCGCGGCAGTCGGCGGTGTCGTCGGAGCGAAGCTCTGGTTCTCGGTGCAGCAGGGCGAATGGTCGCTGTCCCAGGTCTTCTCGGGCACCGGACTCGTCTGGTACGGCGGCGCGCTCGGTGGCGCGGCTGCAGTTGGCCTCTACGCAGGTTGGCGACGCATCTTCACTCCCACCCTGCTCGACGTCGCCGCTCCAGCGCTCGCCGCCGGGTATGCGATCGGCCGGATCGGCTGCCAGCTGTCGGGCGACGGCGACTACGGAAAGCCGACCGACTCCTGGCTGGGAATGGGTTATCCGCACGGCACCGTGCCGACCGACCCGGGAGTGCATGTCTGGCCCACCCCGATCTTTGAGACGATCCTGATGGGCTTCCTCGCGGTTGTGCTCTGGCGGCTGCGCGATCGCTTCGCGCCGGGCGTGCTGTTTGGGATCTACCTCGTCGCGTCGAGCCTCGAGCGGTTCATGATCGAGTTTCTTCGTCGCAATGAGCCGGTCGCCCTCGGCCTCACCGCCGCGCAGTGGACGAGCGTCGTGCTGATGGCGATCGGCGCTGTGATGATCGCGGTCTGGCGGCGCGACGACGTGCCCGCCGAGCGCTCGATCGCGCAGACGGCCTGACGGCCTGACGGCCTAGAGGTAGCCCATCGGATCGACGGGGTTGCCGTTGATCCGGACCTCGAAGTGCACGTGCGGGCCGGTCGAGTGACCGGTGTTGCCGGACGCGGCGATGACCTGCCCCTGCTTGACGGTCTGGCCGACGCTCACGAGCAGACGACTGTTGTGGCCGTAGCAAGTGCTCATGCTCGCCGTGTGCTGGATGCAGATGTAGTTGCCATAGCCGTCGACCCAGCCGGCGATCCGAACGGTACCGGTGTCGGCAGCGTGCACAGCGGTGCCGACAGGGACGGCGAGATCGATACCTGCGTGCAGACGCCCCCAACGCGTCCCGAACGGCGAAGTGAACTGGCCGTTGACCGGGTAGATCAGTTGGCCGCTGCCCTTCTTGATCGGGGCGCTGTTGTCGAGCGCTCCAGCGATCGAGCCGCTGGCGGCCTGCATTGCGGAGAGGTCTTCCATGTCGTGCTGCAGGCTGCGCGAGATCTTCGAAAGTTTGTCTTTGCGGACACTCACAGCGCTGGCGAGCTTGTCGCGCTGCTCGGTCAACGGGCGCTTCGCGCTCGCGACGGCGTCGCGTCGCTCGCGTACCTGAGCCACGAGGCGGTTGGCCTCGTTCTCGAGCGAGGCGAGACGCTTGGTCTCCTTGGTCGTCTCGCCCTTCAGCTTGGTTACCTTGGTGATGACCTTGTGGTCCTGGCTGGCGATGCGCTCCATGTAGGTCGTGCGCTCGACCATGTCGGCGAAGCCACGCGAGTTCAGCACAACCTGGACGACGCTCGGCTCGCCCTGCTTGTAGACCTCGACGATACGCGCGGCGAGCACGGCGCGAGAGTGCTCGAACTCTTTGCGCAGGCGCGCGAGACGGTCGCGTGAGATCGATAGCTGATTGGCGATCTTGCGCTGACGGTCACGCTTGGCGTTGAGGTCGGCCTGGATGCGGTCCTGAGTGGCCTGGAGCTTGTGGATGCGTCCGCGCAGTCCCGAGATCTTGCCCGAGATGCGCGAGATGTCGCCCGAGATCGCGCTCGACTTCGCCTGCTTGGAGGCGATGCTGCTCTGCAGCTCGGCGGCGCTCTTGGCGTCGGAGCTGACCGGGCGCACGAGGTAGAGCGCCGAGAGCAGCGCGCAGGTGGCGAGCATCAGCAGCGCGGCGCGGGTCGTGGGGTTGATCGGTCGGAGCATTGTCAGAGGATCCCGAGGAAGCGAGACCTAGAGGCCCGGGTAGTGACGCACGGTGAAGGAGCCGACGCCGGCGGCGTCCATTCCGGTCTGCCAGCGCGAGCCGGTGCCCGAGCGTCCGCTGGTGTCGAAACGCAGACCGCCAACGGTCATCCACGCGTGACCGGCGTTGGCGTAAACGGTGATCCATTTGCCCGGGCCGGGTGCGCCCCAGCTCATCATCGGGCCCGATGCCATCGGGCTCGAGAGCACACCGGCGGCATGCAGCACGTAGCTGACCGAACCGGAGCAGTCATAGCCGCGGTCGCTGAATGAGCCGTGGCCGCCGCCCCAGATGTACGGGGTGCTGCGGATCTGGTTGCCGGCCGCAACCGCAGCTTTGATCACGGCGGGCGCGCCGGCCGGGGCCGATGCGCTTCCATCCGAGTTGAGCGTGACGCGTGCTCCGCCCGGTCCGGGGACGGGCGAGAAGCTGGCGGTCTGCGGGGAAGGCTGGTAGTTCAACGCGGCCGAGGCCTCGCGCAGCAGCCGGCGCTGCTTGGAGAGTTGTGCGAGCAGCGGGCCGCGCGCAGCGACGACCTTGCCCTTCTTGGTCGCGATGCGGTCGCGCACACCGGTGATCTGGGCGACAAGCTGCTCCTGCTTCTGCTCGAGGCCGGCCAGCTTGACCGACTCGGTCTTGGTCGACTTCTTCAGCTCGGTGACGCGGTTGATCTTGTACTGGTCCTGATCGGCGATGCGACGCAGATAGGTGGTGCGCTCGACCATGTCATTGAAGCCCTTGGACTCGAGCACGACCGTGACGATGTCTGGCTCGCCGTCCTTGTAGACCTGGACGACGCGCGCGGCGAGAATCTTCTTGGCGTATGCGAGGCGCTTCTTCAGGCGAGCGAGCTTGGCCTTGGCGGCCGTCAGCTCGGCCTGCAGCTCGCGCTGGCGCGCGGCCTTCTTGTCCAGGTCTGCCTGCGCGGCGTCCTGCTTACCCTGGAGCCGGTCGACCTGCAGCTTGAGCTGGTGCTCCTTCTCGCTGATCGCCTCGATCCGCGCGTTGATCTCGGCCGGCGTATCGGCGCCGGCCGGGTGCGCGAAGGCGAGCACCACGGTGATCGTGGCGCAAATGAAGGTGAGCGCGAAAAGCGCGCTGATTGCGGGGCGAATGCTCCTCATAGAAGGGCTCAGGCTAGGTCGAGAATCCATTGTTCGATCGAAATTCCTGCTTGTTTATGACAACCTGCAAGCCCGGTTGCGAGCGCGACCGAACCGCCCCCTGAAGGTGGGCGTACGCGCACGCGGGTGCGGTGTCTTTCGTCGTCTGTGCGACCTTGGTGCCGTTGCGCTTGCGGGGTTAGCTGTCGGGCTCGCGCGCTGCTTCCGGAAAAGCTCAGTGCCTGAAAGGCACTGTTGTTACGCGCTACGCGGCCATAGTGACCGCGATTCGCCCCGGGGATTTGGGTCCCCCGTCGACCAGGCCTGGCGAGCCGGGTCGTTCAGCGACTTCGTGCAATATACCGGATCGGCGCTCGCAGGTCAAGGCTAAATCGCTGGAAATGCGTAAGTTTTGACAGTTCCGGCGCAATCTTCACGCAAGCTGAACAATCCGTCTGGTAGGAATCTCACCGTTCCGGCGGTCGCGAGGCGACGCTCGAACATCACGTCACTGAATCTTTGGGGGAATCGGTTTTGAGCTTCAAGTTCCGCGCTGCTGGGTTCGTCGTCGCCATTGCACTCGCCAGTTTCATCGCCGGTTGCGGCGGCTCGAACGATGACGCCGCCAAGTCCAACCCTCCGGCGGTCGCCGCCGCCAACAGCCTGCTCAGCAGCCTCGTCGACAGCATCGGCGGATCGCAGATCAAACTGATGCCGATGGCGCCGGGCGCAATCAACACCCACACCTGGACGCCGGACACGCAGGCAGGCAACTCGATGAACGCCGCCAAAGTGATTTTCCGCACGGGCGGCGACATGGAGCCGTGGTTCGAATCGACCTACAAGATGTCCGGGTCCACGAAGCCGGTGGTCGACCTTTCGAAATCCGTCAAGCTGCTCAGTGACGGTGGCCACGAAAACTCCCACTGGATGACCGACATCGGCAATCTTCGCCTCGCCGCGAAGACCATCGCCGACGAACTCACGAAGCTCAACCCCGGCGGTGCCGCGACCTACGCCGCAAACCTCAAGCAGTTCAATGAGAACGCCACAACGGTCGACACGTCGCTGAAGCTGTGCATCAGCGAGCCGAAGGAAAGCAGTCTCCGCGTCGCCGCGTGGGGCCCGGCCACCACGACCTCGACTACCTGGCACGTCGTTACGGCTTCAAGGTCGTTGCGCAGCTGACCGACGACGGGACCGAGACCGCATCGGCTTCCGACACGCGCAGGACGCTGGCGAAAGCCAAGAGCGGCAAGGCCAGGATCGTGACCGCGCCGTGGGCCGAGGGCGACCCTGGCGCCGGCGAGATCGCCGCAAAACTGAATGTGCCCAAGATCGCTGTCTTCACCGACGCGCTGAGCACCGTGACGGTCGGAGCGAAGAACCTGCTCGGCACGATCGAATATTCGGTCAACGCGATCGTCGGCGCGGTCACCAACGGCAAGACCCAGTGCACCTGAGTCAACAGGAAGGGCCGCGCTCGGCGGCCCTCCTGCAAACATTCAGCTGAGCGCAGCCGCGTCAGGCGGTGACGCCTGCCGCGGCCTTCTTCGCCTCGATCTCGGCCTCAGCGGCCTCGACCTGCGCGCGGAAACTCGAGACCTGCAGGCGGCCGATGACCATGCGCTGGATCTGGCTCGTGCCTTCGAAGATCTGGTAGATCTTGGCGTCGCGGTACCACTTCTCGAGCGGCAGTTCGGTGTCCCATGCCTCGGGACCGATCAGGTCCATGCACTTGGCGGTCGCCCACATCGCGACATCGCCGCACTTGAGCTTGCTCATCGAGCCCTGACCGGCGAGCAGCGGCTGGCCGTTTGCGGCCATCCACGAGGCGCGCTGGACGAGCAGGCGGGCGGCGTCGATCTCGGTTGCGAGATCGGCAAGCTGCTGGTGGATTCCCGGATTGTCGAGCGCGGGCTTGCCGTCGATCTTCTTCTCGGCGAGGAACTCGAGCGTGAACTCGTAGGCCGCGCGAGCGATGCCGATTGCGCTTGCGCCGACGAACGGGCGGGTGATCTCAAAGGTCGCCAGAGCGTTCGCGCCGCCGACCTTTTTGCCGCTGCGCGCATTCTCGAGCTTCTTGTTGAGCTTGTCCATGCCGCCGAGCAGGTACTCGACGGGAACGCGACAGTTCTCGAGCACGACCTCGGTGGTCTGCGAGGCGCGAATTCCGAGCTTGTCCTCCTTCTTGCCCTGCGAGAGGCCCGGGGTGTCCTTCGGCACGACGAACGAAGCCTGTCCCCGGGTGCCGAGCTCAGGGTCGACCGTCGCGACCACAACCGTGACGTCGGCGATACCGCCGTTGGTGATGAAGACCTTCGAGCCGTTGAGCACCCACTCGTCGCCCTCGAGCTTGGCCGTCGTTCGCAGCGACTTGACGTCGGAGCCAGCCGACGGCTCGGTCACGGCGTACGCGCCGAGGTGGAGGTCGTCGCCCGACGCGAAGCACTTGGGAACCCACTCCATGACCTGGTCGGTGGTGCCGGAGGAGGCGATACCGGCGGCGGCAAGGCCGGAACCCGCGATCGCGAGCGCAATGCCGGCGCAGCCCCAGTGCATCTCTTCGGCGTAGATCGGAGCGAACTGGCCCTGCGGGTCGGTCCCCATCGACATCATGAACTCGAGCGTTCCGATGCCCTCCTTCGCGGCGGCCTTCATCACGTCCCACGGCACGGTCTGCTCCTTGTCGTGCTGCAGGGCGACCGGACGGATGTGCTCGACCGCAAACTTGTGAATGCGCTCCTTGAGTTCGAGCTGCTCGGGGGTGTATCCGAATTCCACTTTTTGCTCCTGTCGGAAAAGTTGGGAGAGGATGGCGCCGCGAGTGCTCCATGAAAAGACCGAACGGTCGTGCGGCGAACGCGCGAAAGTGTATCCGCGAATCGCCCGTGCGGCGCGCGTTGGCCGGGCTTTGCGCAGCGGTTAAGTGCAACTCGGGACGCCCCGAGCACGAGTATCGTGCGCGTTGCATGATCGGCATCCCCCGCCACAGCTTCCGCATCACGCTGGCCTCCGCCTGCGCCTTGGTCGTCGCGCTCACTCTCACCGGCTGCAAGCTCGGCGACAACGGCCTGCAGAAGACGAGCCTCTCGAGCGGCTCCGGCGTCGAGGACTTCGCCCGCGGCACCGGCTCGCCGGCGCTGACCACGAGCAACACGATCCGCATCCCCGGATCCGATCCCGCCGCGAACGCGGCCGGCGCGGCGATCACCGTCTACCCCTCGAGCAGCTCGTTCACCAAGCCGTCGGCGGTCAGCGTCGTCGGCGAGGACGACTGGCGCGGCGCGATCGCGATGGGCGTGCTCACAGCGGCCCCGATCAAGGCGCCGATGCTGCTCTCCGACGCCAAGGACATGCCCGACGTCACCAAATCGGCGATGGCCGCGCTCAGCCCGAGCGGCGTCGTGATCCCAGGCCAGACGTTGCACCCCAAGGCGTTCGTCGCCGGCAACCTCAAGCTGCCCGACCGCACCGCCCGCGTGAACCTCTCGAACAACACCTACGAGACGCTTTCACTCGCCGTCGACAAGCTCTGGACCCGCCTCTCGGGTGGTGAACCCTCCGACACCGTGATCGTCACGACCGCGGATCCCCGCTTCAAGCGCTACGCGTTGCCGGCCGGTCCGCTCGCGGGCCACACGGCAAGCCCCGTCTTCTTCGTCAACGGCGATCGTGTTCCGCTCGCCACGCTACGCGCGATCCAGAGCCACAAGAAGCCCTCGATCTATGTCGTCGGACCGAAGTTCGTGATCAGCGACCAGTTGCTCACCGTCCTGCGCAAGTACGGAAACGTGCGGCGGATCTCCGGCACCGACCCAGTCTCGAACGCCAAACAGGTCGGCTGGTTCTCGGATCCGAACACGGCCTGGGGCTGGGGGATCAGCGACCCCGGACACGGCTTCGTGATCATGAACTCGCACAACGAGATGAACGTCGCTGCCGCCACCACGCTGGCCAACGGAGCCGCCTTCGGTCCACTGCTGCTCAACAGCAACGCCAACGTCGTCGACCACGCCCTGCGCGACTACCTGCTCGATGTGCAGTCGGCCTACATCGACGACCCGTCGACAGCCGTGTACAACCGAGCCTGGCTGCTCGGCGACGAAAAACAGCTCTCCCCCGGCATTCAGGCCACATTCGACAAGCTCCTCGCGGTCACGCAGCTCCAGCAAGAAGGTTCGACCGGCTCGGCCGGTCAGAGCGAGAGCGGAGCGACCGCCGTCACCCCGTAGACTGCTGGGCATGAGCGAGTTCGAGAACCCCCAGCTGAGCGAATCGTCGAATGGAGTCACCGTCGACGACATCCGTGAGCTCTCCGGCGCGGCCACGCCCCACTTCGCGCTGCAGGTGCGCAACCGCCTGCGCCGCCTGATCGAGCCGCTCGACCCGGGCGATCCCGCTCGACAGCTCGGCGAGATCGAGATCGCGAAGCTCGAGAAGCTGGCCGTCGATGGCCAGCGTGGTTCGGGCGACTCAGACCTCGCCCCGCTGAACCAGCGCGAGAACTAGACCGACTGCAGCGCGGTGGGCGACTCGAACGTGCCGTCGATCAACTTCGAGGCGGCGGGGTCGAGCTTCGTGGCGTCATCGCCCGCTCCCATGTCGAGCGATGAGAGCAGCGCGCCGACGATCACGGGATCGAACTGCGTGCCGGCGTTGCGGACGAGCTCGGCGCGAGCGTCCTCGATCGGCATCGCCGCGCGGTACGGACGATCGCTGGTCATCGCGTGGAAGGCGTCGCAGACGAGCACGATGCGACTCGCCAGCGGGATCGAGTCGCCCTTGAGTCCGTCGGGATAGCCGCCGCCGTCCCAGCGCTCATGCTCGTGACGAATCGCCTGGGCGACCTCTTCGAGTCCCGGGATGCGCGCGACGATGCGCTCGCCGATCACCGGGTGCTGCTTCATGATCTCCCACTGCTCGTCGT
>JASGFX010000039.1:0-22421 GCA_047605325.1 Solirubrobacterales bacterium
TGTCGAACTTGCTCTTGGTGACCGAGTCGTTGACGTTGATCGCCGGGAAGAGCAGGTCGCCGGTCTCGGCGAGCTCGTAGAGGCGGTGGACGCCGGTCGTGGTCTCCTCGGTGACACCCTTGATCGCCTCGGCGACCTTGGTGTAGCGGTCCGGGAACTCGGCGACGGACTTCTCGAGCAGCGTGAGGAAGATCTGGAACTCCTCGGACTCGGCGTCGGCCGGGTTCGGGACGGCGCCGGCGAGCTCGAACTCGCGGCCCTTGTGGATCAGCATCGTGGCGTCGCCACCGTCGTCGAGGATCATGTTGGCGGGCTCACCCGGCCAGTTGACGACCTGCTCCGTGCACCACCAGTACTCCTCGAGGGTCTCGCCCTTCCAGGCGAAGACCGGCACGCCCTGCGGGTTCTCCGGGGTGCCGTTCGGGCCGACGGCGACGGCCGCGGCGGCCTCGTCCTGGGTGCTGAAGATGTTGCAGCTGCACCAGCGGACCTCGGCGCCGAGCGCGGTCAGCGTCTCGATCAGCACGGCGGTCTGAACGGTCATGTGCAGCGAGCCGATGATGCGCGCGCCCTTGAGCGGCTGGGCGTCGGCGTACTCGGCGCGGGTGGCCATCAGGCCCGGCATCTCGTGCTCGGCGAGCTCGATCTGCTTGCGGCCGGCGGCCGCGAGGGAAAGATCTGCGACCTTGAAGTCGGTGGCTTCGAGGGTGGTTGACATCTGGGAATGGTCTCCTCAGGAGTTGCTTGATTGAATTGCGTTCAGAAGTTGCTGGTGTTTCTGCTGCTCGAAAGACAGCCAGTCGCCGGTCGAAACTTCGGCCGGCTTTTCAGCGGTCTGATCGAGCCATTCGTTGACGGCGCGATCGACCTCAGGCTCGTCCCGCAGGCGCTGCATGAATCCAACGTCGGCGATCTCGAGCTTTTTGCCCTTGAGCAACTCGCGCAGAGTGCGCAGTCGCTGCAGCTCGCCCGGTCCGTAAAGCCTGTAGCCGCCGCCGGATCGCGGTGGCACGACCAGCCCAACGCTCTCGATGTAACGCAGCATGCGAGGCGACCAACCGGTCGTCTCGGCGGCTTCGTTGATCGTGAGGGCGTCGGAGGGGATTGACGCAGGAGTTTCGGTGGCCGGGGAAGCCATCGTGAGAACCTTACCAGAGTTGTGTGAAGGTTGCTACATGGCTTGCAGCCAGGCAATCCCTTCGCGCTCGATCCTCGCGAATGTCTTGTCTCCAACCTGCTCGTAGTGCGCAAGTCGCTGCCGTGCCCACCCGATCCGCTCCTCGCGTTCTTCGGCAGATATCTCACGCCTCTGCTCGGCGCGCGCAATTTGCTCAAGAAACTCACCGCTGCGAATGTCTTCAAGCACGGATTCGAGTGCGGCGATCGCTGACCTGGTCATGAACGCCACTATAACTCCCAATCGCCCTCACCGACGGCCGCAATCGAGAGCCCGAGATCAAGTCCCGACCTGAACGAGAGGGCGACTAGTTCGGCGTGGCCTGCCAGTTCCGGCGAAGTCTGTGCGAGCTTTCCCAGATAGGTCCGTGTGAGCAAGACGACCGCGCCAGCGAACCTTGGATCGGCCTGAAGTTCGGCCAACGCGCCGCGGGCGTCGGCCCGCAGAGAGTTTGAAATCGGATCGTCCCGGACGTAGTACTCGAGCGTCGTAATGATTCGCGTGCGATCCACCTCGACAACGTACCCGCCGCCATCCAGTGCGAACTGCGTTCGAGCGAACTATTTACGCGGCCGTCACACCATCGGCCACATCCCGTCACGGACGTGACGGATCAGGCTGTGATCGCAATCATCCGTTCGATCGGAACACGTGCCCGTTCGGCAATCGCGGGGTCGACTTCGACGACGAACTTGTCGTCGCGCAGCGCATCTCGCAGGCGCTCGAGCGTGATCGTCTTCATGAAGCCGCAGACAGCGTCCTCGGTCGCCGGCACGAACTCCTTGTCGGGCGCGGCGAGCTTGAGCGGGTGGAAGATGCCCTCCTCGGTCGCGACGAAGAACTTCTTCGCCTTGCTCTTCTTGGCGTGCTCGATCATGCCCCCGGTCGAAAGAATGAAGGTGCGCTCCGGGTCGATGTCGCCGCAGGCGAGGTACTCCATCGCGCTGGTCGAGCAGCCGCACTCGGGGTGGATCATCAGTTCGGCGTCGGGGTTGTCGTCGAGCATCGTCTGCAGCTCGGCCGGGCGGATGCCGGCGTGCACGTGACACTCCCCCAGCCAGACCTTCATCGGGCGCCTGGTCATCTTCTCGACGTAGCTGCCGAGGAACATGTCCGGGCCGAAGAGGATCTCCTCGCCCTCGGGAATCGCGTTGACCACATTGACAGCGTTCGAGCTTGTCACGCAGTAGTCGGTCTCGGCCTTGACCTCGGCAGTCGTGTTCACGTACATCACGACCTTGGCCCCTGGATTCTCGGCCTTCCAGTCGCGCAGTTGCTGGGCGGTGATGCCCGAAGCCAGCGAGCAGCCAGCGTGGGTGTCGGGGATCAGAACGGTCTTCTCCGGGCTGAGGATCTTCGCGGTCTCAGCCATGAAATGGACGCCGCAGAACACGATGCGCTCAGCATCGGTCTTCGAGGCCTCGATCGACAGTCCGAGCGAATCGCCCGTGTAGTCGGCCACGTCCTGCACCTCGGGCACCTGGTAGTTGTGCGCGAGAATCACCGCGTTCTTGTCCTTGGCCAGCTGGCGCACCTCTTCGGAGAGCGCAGCGATCTCGTCCGCCGTGGGCGGCTCGGGCAGCGGCGGAGGCACGACGGGAAGCATGAATGCCTCGGCCTTCTCTGGCTGCGTGACTGTCGGGGGGGTCATACCGATCCGATCCTTATGTTCCGCCTCGAGCCATCGTGCGCTCGCCGGTCGGAATGTCTTGGGGTTCCAATTGTAGAGACGCCCGATCGAGGTCGCGCCGACCGCGAAACGAAGCTATTGACTTGGAGTCAAATATCCGGTACAGTGATATTGACCGCGAGTCAAATTCTCATGGGGAGAGATTTTCCGATGTACGCATCTCGTTTTCCGGGCGTCAGAGTCGCGCTGACCGCGCTTTTGGCCGCCCTGCTCATGTCACTCTGCGCCGCAGAGGCGCGCGCCGACGCGCCGAACTTCGTTTCGCGCAACGGCATCACCGTCAGCGCGACACGCTGGATCAGCGCCCGCACTGTCGAGGCCGACATATCGACATCGCTGATCGCCGCGAAGGCCGTCAACGGCCCGCACCGCATTCGCGTGACGCTGCCGAGCAACTACTTCCAGTATCCGAACGCCCGATACCCCGTGCTCTATCTGCTTCACGGCGGTGCCGGCGGCAACTCGGCCCAATGGACAACCGGCGGCGGAGACGCCGAAGGAATCACGGCCGGCAAGCAGCTGATCACGGTGATGCCCGACGGCGGGAAGGTCGGCTGGTTCACCAACTGGGTCAACGAGTCTGGCGGTGCGCAGCACTGGGCCGACTTCTATTTGAATCAGGTGATCCCGTGGGTCGACGGCAACCTCAGGACGATCGCCAGCAGGGATGGTCGCGCGATCGCCGGGCTCTCGATGGGCGGCTACGGCGCGGTGCGCCTGGCCCAGGATCGCCCGGATCTCTTCAAGTCGGTCGCGAGCTTCTCGGGCGCCGTCGACCTCGGTGACATGGGCACACGCACCGTCGTCACCGAACAGGCGATTGAAAACGGGTTCCCCTCCGACGGACCGTTCGGCAACCCCTTCTGGCCCGGCGACGCGGCGTGGAACGCAGTGGACCCGATGCGTCGCGCGACGCGCCTGAAGGGCCTCCAGGTGCTGCTGTATGCCGGCGGCGGGAACAGCGATGCCGACGTGATCGAGCGCACGATGGGCCAGTCGGCCGACCGATTCTCCAAAACCCTCACCGCAAACGGAGTGGGCAACTTCTGGTGGATGTACGGCCGACCCGGTGCCGCAGCTCCATACGGTTGCGACGGAGGTCACAACTTCGGTTGTTGGAACTTCGCGTTGCTCGACGCGCTGCCGAAGATGCTCAGCGTGCTCGCGCCCGCCACCGGAGCGGCTCCGGTCCAGACGCCGGCGAACGTCGTCGCAAATCCGGGGTTCGAGACGCAGCTGGCATCGTGGTCGTGCGTCGGACAGTGCGGCGTCGACTTCGGGGGGCTCCAACACGGCGGAACGAACAACGCCTGGGTGCGCAACACCGGCGGCTGGAACGATGTCGACCAGACGCTTTCGGTCCTGCCGGGCCGCACCTATCGCGTGACGGGATGGATCCGCACATCGCCCAACAACACAGATGGATATTTCGGTTTGCGCACGGTCAGCGGGCAAGTGGTTGGCGAGCGCAAATACCAGCGGCTGGACGGATACACGCAGATCTCGGTCGACGTGAACTCCGGTAGCAACACGCAGCTGGTCGTATACGCGGGCCTCTGGGCCGGCGGAGACACCTGGGCGCAGATCGACGACGTTTCAGTCACAGCGCTCTAGAGAAAAGCGTGAGCCGCGGCGTCAATCGTCCCCCCGGACGGCGCCGCGGCACGCTGTCTGCCCGATCTCAGAAGTTCAGCGCTGCTCGGCAACGTTGCGCGCGGCGAGGTAAACACCGTCCAGCGCACCGACGAGCAGGTCGCGCAGCTCGTCACGCGGGATATCGCGAGCGGTGAGCCAGTCGGCGACGATCGTTCGCGCCATCGACATCCAACCCCAGATCGCACGACCGAGCAATTCCGGCGGGAGCGCGTCGACGGTGCCGGGTCCGCCGGGCATGTCGTGCATGCTCGAGATCGTCTGGCCGATCAACTGGTCGAGCGCTGCCCGGAACATCGCGTCGAGCTCTTCATCGCCGGCGGACCAACTCGCAAGAATCAGGTCGACTCCCTCGGTCTCATCCGCCCAGACCACGAAGGCTTCGACAGCCGCGACTTCGCGCTCGCGCGGCGGGAGATCTGGATCCGGCCTCGTGCGCTCGGCAAGCTCCATCAGCAGCGACCGCACCACCGCGTTGTAGAGCCCGCGTTTGCTCTCGAAGTAGTAGAAGGCGAGGCCTTTGGCCACACCGGCATCGGCGACGATGTCGTCGACGCGCACCTCTTCGTACGGTGATTTCAGAAAACGGCCACGTGCCGCCGCGAGCACGGCGGCACGGAGTTCGGGCTTCTCGTTCTCCGCCCCGGTCGGCATCGTCAGCCGTCGATCACCATCGAGAGATCGAGCGCGGGTGCGCCGTGCGTGATCGACCCCATCGAAATGAAATCGACTCCGGCCTCGGCCGCGCCGCGCAGATTGTCGGCGCGATATCCACCCGACGCCTCAAGCACCGCGCGTCCGTCCACCTGAGCCACGGCTTCGCGAAGCTGATCGTCGCTCATGTTGTCGAGCAGAAGGTGTTTTGCGCCGGCATCGAGCGCCTGGTCGATCTCATCGGGGTTGCGCACTTCGATCTCTAACGGAAGATCCGAGCCGTCCCGGCAGCGCTCGATCGCCGCCGCGATGCCGCCTGCGGCAGCGATGTGGTTCTCCTTGATCAGGATCGCGTCGTAGAGCCCGATGCGATGGTTGACTGCGCCACCGGCCGCGACGGCGGCCTTCTCGAGCATGCGCATGCCCGGCGTGGTCTTGCGCGTGTCGAGGATCTTCGCGCCGGTTCCTTCGATCGCTCTGACCGCTTTCGCGGCGGCGGTTGCGACGCCTGAGAGGTGCATCTGGAAGTTGAGTGCGACCCGCTCGCCGGTCAGCAGCGCGGCGGCACGGCCGGAGATCGTCGCGATCTCGCCCGCTTCACGCCAAACACCCTCCTCACCGACCCGGGCGTATTCGGTGGTCGGGTCGATCTCGCTAAACACGTACTCGGCGACGTCGTGCCCGAAGAACACCCCCGGCTGCTTCTGCCGGATCGTCGCGCGTGCCACTTCGAGCATGTCAACCGTCAGCGAGGTCGTGATGTCCCCGCTGCCGATGTCTTCCGCGATCGCGAGCGCGACAAGCTCGGCGTAGTCGGTCTCAGTGAGCGCCACGGCTAGCCCTCGTTCGCGCTGCCGGCGCGCTCGCTCGGCCGACCCGCCGCGCGGCGACTGAGTTCTGCGTGGACGAAGCCGTCGAGGTCGCCGTCGAGCACGCGCTGCACGTCGCCGACCTCGAAGTTCGTGCGGTGATCCTTGACCATCGAGTACGGGTGCATCACGTAACTGCGGATCTGCGAACCGAAGTTGACGTCGATCGCATCGCCCTTCTCGGCGGCGAGTTCGGCGGCGCGCTTCTCTTCCTCGAGTGCGACGATCCGCGCGCGGAGCATTTTCATCGCGGTGTTCTTGTTGGCGCCCTGCGAGCGCTCGTCCTGACATTGGACGACGATTCCGGTCGGCTTGTGGGTGATGCGAACGGCGCTGTCGGTCTTGTTGACGTGCTGTCCGCCGGCGCCCGAGGCCCGGTAGGTGTCGATCTGAAGATCGGTGTCATCGATCTCGATGTCGATGTCGTCGTCGACGAGGGGCGCCACCTCGACGCCGGCAAACGAAGTCTGCCTGCGATGGGCCGAGTCGAACGGGCTCTGGCGGACGAGGCGATGCACGCCGCGCTCTGCACCGAAGAGGCCGTAGGCGTTCTCGCCGTGCACGAGGAAGGTCGCCCGCGTGATGCCGGCCTCCTGGCCAGGGTTCACCTCTTTGAGCTCGACCTTGAAGCCGCGACCCTCGGCCCAGCGGGTCATCATCCGCAGCACCATCTCGGCCCAGTCCTGAGCATCGGTGCCGCCGGCGCCGTCCTGGATCGTGACGACGGCGTCGCCCGCGTCATATTCGCCGGTGAAGAGGCGCTCCTCTTCGAGCACGGCCATGCGCTTTTCCAGGTCCGCAAGCTGGTCTTCGAGCTCATCGGCCATCGAATCGTCCTCAGCGGCCATCTCGGCGAGCGCGTTCAGGTCATCGACCTCGGCCGAGACCGTGTCGAACTCCTCGACCTTGCGATTGGCGCGTGCGTATTCGGCATTGACCTTCGCGGCCTTCTCCTGGTCGTCCCAGAAGCCCTCGGCGCCCATCTGCGCTTCGAGATCCTCGACGCGCGCGACCAGTGTCGGACGGTCGAGCGCCTCGGCGAGCAGCTTGCGCTGCCCCTCGATCGCCGCGATCCGCTGTTGAAGTTCGTGCTCGTCGAGTGCCATCGAGAGCGAAGGCTATCGGCGTCGTCTGCCGCGGCGCATAATCTCTCCACATGGGAACAGATGTTCGTATTCCGCCCGAGCGCGTCGCCGCAGTCAGCGTGGGTGTGCTCTGGGGCCGCAAGCACCACGAGACAAGGCCAGAATTGCTCCCGGTCACCGAGGTCGGCATCGTCGTGGTCGACCGATCAGAAGGCGAACCGCTGATCGAGCGCCGCGAACTGCTCGAAGGCGCAGACCTCAGACTCGTGCCCGAACACCTCGGCGATCTCGGTCTGCCGGTGGTCACCTTCAATGGTCTCCGCTTCGACTGGGTGGCACTCGGAGCGCTGACCGAGGTCGACACCTTGATCCCCCGCACGATCGACCTCTACTCGGCGCTGTATCCCTGCGTGTCGACGATCGTCGACGCCGAAGGCGTCTCGGCCTTCCCGGTGCGCGGCGAGTACGGCGTGCTTCACCCCCATCGCGTCGCCGAGACCAATCTCGGATTCGTGCCCGGCGACTCAGATCCAGTCGGCGACGCCGAGCTCACCGGCGCGCTCTGGAACCATTTCCTCACGCACGAACGCGCCGTCGCCGCCGGCCGCACGCACGTGCTCTCCGACGAGTCGCTGGAGATCCTCGCCGCCGAGCGTCCCGCGATCGCCTCGGCCGACGATTGGCGCGCGATGCTTTCCGGGCGTCCCGAACCAACCCCGTACCGCCGCAAGACCAGGCACCAGGTGACCTTCCCGAGGATCGATCAGCGCTACGTCTGAACGCGCGCTGCTACTTGCCGTGGCAGTTCTTGAACTTCTTGCCCGAACCACACCAGCACGGCTGGTTGCGGCTCATCGGGTTGCCATCCGGGTCGAAGCCGGCAGGGGCGCCCTTGCCGCCCACGCCGGTGGATGTCACCTGCGCCGGTCTGGGGATCACGCCGGGCGCTGAGGGCGGTCCGCCCTGAGCGGCATCGATCTCGGCTTCGGCCATGTTCGCCGCCACCGCCGCACCGACGCCGTACTGCGGAGCGTCACTGCTGGTGTAGTTGAACTGAGCCGTGTTCGACGAGCGCGACTGCTCTGATATCTGCTGCTGGGCGCGCTCGCGCGCAGCCTCGTCGGACAGTTCGAAGTGGTAGATCACACCGGCGAACTCATCCCAGATCGAGTCCATCAACTCGCCGAACATCGTGAAGCCCTCATTCTTGTAGGCCACGATCGGCTGGACCTCGGCGAAGCCGCGGAGATGAATGCCCTCACGCAGGTAGTCCATGTCGTTGAGGTGCTCACGCCAACGCTCGTCGATGATCTCGAGCAGCACATGGCGCTCGAGGTCGCGCATCAACTCGGGCCCGAGTTCGTCTTCCTTCTCCTCGTAGGCCTCGATCGCCTCTTCGGTGATCGTGTCGACGAGGTCGCTGCGCTCCATCCCCATCACGTTGATGTCCGCCGCACCGAACGAGAGCGGCACGATCTGATCGATCCGCTCGAACAGCTCGACGACATCCCAGTGTTCGGGGGCGTCACCCTGCGTGTACTCGGAAACGATCCGCTCGATCACGCCGTGCATGTTCTCGCGCGCCTGATCAGACATGTCCGCGCCCTCGAGGATGCGGTCGCGGAACTCGTAGATCACCTCACGCTGCTGGTTCATCACGTCGTCGTACTCGAGGACGCGCTTTCGCGAGAGGTAGTTCTGCTCTTCGACCTTCTTCTGCGCACCTTCGATCTGCTTCGTGAGGATGCCCGCTTCGATCGGCATCTCGTTGCCGGCGTCGTCCTCGCCGCCGAGGCGGTCGAGGATCTTGTAGATGCGGTCGCCGGCGAACAGACGCACGAGGTCGTCTTCGGCCGAGAGGAAGAAGCGTGTCTCGCCTGGGTCGCCCTGTCGGCCTGAACGACCGCGCAGCTGGTTGTCGATGCGCCGCGACTCGTGGCGCTCGGTGCCGCAGACGTACAGCCCGCCGGCTTCCTTGGCCTTCTCGCTCTCGGCGGCAACCTGCTCTTCGAACCGGGGAAGCACCTCTTGGAACGTCGCGTCGTAGCTCTCGTCCTCGGGGTCGATGTTGCGCTTGCGCAGCTCGATGTGCGCGAGCTCTTCGGCGTTGCCGCCGAGCTTGATGTCGACGCCTCGACCGGCCATGTTGGTCGCGATCGTCACCGCTCCGGGGCGGCCGGCCTGGGCGATCGTTTCGGCTTCGCGCTCGGCGTACTCGGGCTTCGCATTGAGCACTTCGTGGTCGATTCCGTTCTTGCGCAGGCGCTTTGAGAGCTGCTCCGAAGTCTCGACGGCGATCGTTCCGACGAGGATCGGCTGACCCTTCTCGTGGCGCTCGACGATCTCACGCTCGATCGCGGCCCACTTGCCGTCCTTCGTCTTGTAGATCTGGTCGTTCTTGTCCATGCGTACGAGATCGCGGTTGGTCGGGATCTCGACGACCTGGAGCTCGTAGATCTTCATGAACTCGGTCGCCTCGGTGAGCGCGGTACCGGTCATGCCCGAAAGCTTCTCGTAGCGGCGGAAGTAGTTCTGGTAGGTGATGGTCGCGACGGTCTGGTTCTCTTCCTGGATCGCGACGTTCTCCTTGGCCTCGACGGCTTGGTGGAGACCTTCGCTCCAGCGGCGCCCTTCGAGGATGCGACCGGTGAACTCGTCGATGATCTTGACCTCGCCGTCGATCACCGCATAGTCGATGTCGCGCTTGTAGAGCGACTCGGCCTTGAGCGACTGGATCAGGTGGTTGACCAGTGTGCCGGTCTCGGCGAGGTAGAGATTCTCGATGCCGAGGAACTTCTCGGCCTTGGCGACGCCCTGTTCGGTGATCGAGACGGTCTTGTACTTCTCTTCGGCCTCGTAGTCAAAATCGGCGATCCAGTTGCGGTCCTTGGCGGAGATCTCCTTGGGCTTCTCGCCCTGGACCATCTGCCGCGCGAGCTTGGCGAACTGCTTGTAGTAGTCGGCGGCCTGCTCGGGCTGGCCGGAGATGATCAGCGGTGTGCGCGCCTCGTCGATCAGGATGTTGTCGACCACGTCGACGATCGCGAAGGCGTGGCCCGGCTGGACTTTCTCTTCCTTGCTGTGAGCGAGGTTGTCGCGCAGGTAGTCGAAACCGAACTCGCTGTTGGTGCCGTAGGTGATGTCGGCCTGATAGGCGGCGCGTTTGTAGTCCCAGTCGTAGATGTCGCTCTGGAGAATGCCGACCTTGAGACCGAGCATCTCGTAGATCGGGCTCATCCATTCGGCGTCGCGCCTGGCGAGATAGTCGTTGACAGTGACGACGTGCACGCCCTTGCCGGTGATCGCGTTGAGCACGACCGGAAGCGTCGCGGTGAGGGTCTTTCCTTCACCGGTCTTCATCTCGGCGATGTCGCCGTGGTGCAGCACCATGCCGCCGATCAGCTGCACGTCGAAGTGACGCATGCCCATCGTGCGCTTGCCGGCCTCGCGGGTCAGCGCGAAGGCATGCGGCAGGAGCTTGTCGAGGTCTTCGCCGTCAGTGTGCCGTTGGCGCAGCTCTGCGAGCTCGGACGCCAGCTCTTCATCTTCGAGCAACTCCATCTCGGGCTCGAAGGCGTTGACCAGCTCGACCTGCTTCTCGAACTGTTTGAATTTTTTTCCCTCGCCGATGCGGAGGGCGCGGTCGATAATCGACATAGGGGCTTACTTTACCCCTGAGTGCTCGGCCTCCTGCCCATGCCAATCAACGCCTAACGTCGGGCGTCAGATGGCCAGCCCAGGCGGCTGAGCCCCCATCGCCTTGGCCGTGCTGCGCTGCGCGGTGCGGCGCGCCCGGCGCTTGGCCGAAAGCTTGTCGACCTGACGCGCGAGTTCATCGGATACTTCGTGCATGGCATGCTTGAGATCGAAGGAGCGGTCGCAGGCGCGGAGCGTCTTGCCTTTGACGTGCAGCGTGGCATCGACGCTGAAGTGGTCGGGGATCGCGGGGTTGTGCTCATCCTTCAGCTCGAGCTCGAGGCGGGCGAGGTCGGAGACCATCTTGTCGACCTTCTCGAAGCGGCGCGCGGCGTAGGCGCGCAGGTCGTCCGTGATTGCGATCCCGTTGCGTGACCTGATCTCAATCTGCATGTCCATCAACTCCCAACTTCACGTGATTTCAGTTGAAGCTGAACGGATCGCATGCAGCCGGGTCGTGTCACCCGGTTGGTCGGCGCGACTGGCGCCGGGCGATCCGGTCAGTCGTTCCGCTCACCCGGGCGCTCGCGAAGACCGCCGCCCGGATCGGTTCCGATCCAAGCTCTGGCTGTCTCTCGCGAATCGCCTGAGCGCATATCTCCAATGTAACGCCTGTGGTCCTGACGTCGTCGCACACCACAACGTTCGTCGGAAATTCGGCTAAAGGATCGATCCCGGCGCGCCGAAGGGCGCGCGGATCAACCCGGATGGAGTTCCTTTGCATCGCCAATCGCTCGCCGCGCGAGAGCTCCGATTGCGGGCTGCCGCCGCCCGCGCGCGTGAGGCAGTCGAGTACGCGAGCACCGGTCAGGCGTGACAGTTCGGCGGCGAGCAGTTGCGACTGGTTGTACCCCCGAACCCGCCTGCGTCGTGGGTGGGCCGGCGCCGGAACGATCCACTCCGCGCCCGCCAGCTGTTCGGGAATCCGCCGCGTCATCAGCCCGGCCATCTCTCCCGCGAGCGCCGTCGCGCCGTTGAACTTCAGCGCCACCACCATCGCGCGGGCAGGACCGGCGTACTCGAACGCGGCCGAATCGCCGCGCGGCAGCCCCAGCAGTTCGCAGCCACAGCGCCGGCAGGTCCACTCCTCGGCCCCGACGGGGGCGCGGCAGACCACGCAACTCGGCGGCGCAAGCAGGGCGACGACGCGCCTGATCAGTTCGCTGCTCATCGCTTGATCATCCCGGCCCGGCTGTGACGATTCAAGACCGGAATGCAAAAATCCACCCCATGAGTCGCAACGAAATCGTGACGGCGAGCGGCGTGGTGATGTTCTTCTGGGATTCCGGAGACGACGAGCGTCATCTGCTGGTCAACATCGAGCCCGACGACCACCACAAGCCCGACGCCTTCGAGCTCGTGGACGAGTTCCGCGACGCCGCGATCGCCGAGATCGACGAGGGGCTGAGGATCGAGATCGACTATCTCATCGAAAACCACGAGATCGTCGACCCCGACGGCGCGACGACGATCGAATCGAGTCGCCCGAAGATCGTGGCCGTGCGGATCCAGCCAGCCTGAAACTCAGCGCAGGCGCAGATCGATCCGCGCCGAACCCGACTTGCCATAGGCACGAATCCCGATATCCCACTTCCCGGGATAGAGGAAAGTCACGAGCCGCTCGGTGCGACCGTTGTGCGCAGCCTTCGCGAAGACGTCGTCCGAGGTCGCGGGGAAGACGTAGATGTCGAAGTCGCGGCCGCGCGCGCCGGAAGCCTTCACGCTGAGCAAGCTGTAGACCGGCGTGTTGACCCTGCGCCAGTGGATCTTGTGATGGCGGATCGTCTTCGAGTACTTCTTTGTGGCGCGGTAGAGCTTGTTGTCGATGTCGTACTGCATCGCCTTGAGCTGCGTGCCGTTGGGTGGCTTGGCGCTCGAGAGCTGCCAGCCGTCGATGCCGTTGAGCACGACGAAATCTTCCGCGTAGAGCTCGGGCAGCAGGTGCTCCCAGTCCCTCGCGTTGCAGGAGATGCTGCTCGCGTCGGTCGTGTTCGACCCGCCGAGACGCTCGAAGTACCAGTCGCGCGTGCCGTCGCTACCGATCGAACATGCGCCGTAGCCGTAGGCGCCGAGTTGGGAGAAGTTCGCGATCTGATTGTCGATGTGGTGCCCGTACTCGTGCACCAACGAGTGGATCCAGTCGGAATCATCGGCGGCGAACCAGATCTGCCCGAAACCGCGCGCGTCGCCGAGATAGCAGGCGAGCGCCTGCGCGTCGCCGCAGATCGTCGCCATGTTGGCGAGCGTCACCACGTGCACAGTGACCTTCGCGAGTTCGGCGCCGTGGACGGTCGAATTGAGCACCGCCGCGGGCTTGCCGAGGTCGTAGCCGGCAACCGTCGAGTCAATGTTGATCGCAACCCCTTTGCTGTCGGTGAACAACGCGCGGGGAACAGCGCGCAGCGGGCCGGGCCGCGCGCTCGCGGAATGCCTGACCGTGTCACGCACCGGCCCCTGCGCTCGCACCGAGCCGAGGTCGACCTTGCCCGCCGGCTCTGCCGCCGCCGCGGAAGATGCTGAAACCAGCACCACCGCGGCCGCGCAGATGGCGATCGCCAGAGCTCGGGGCATCAAGCTAGGAGCAGGCGGTGACGCCGTAGTAGGCGATGTCGGCCTGCGTCGGAGCAGTGGCGGAGTAGTTCTTCTTCTTTTTGCGCTTCTTGCCGCCAGCGGTGTAGCTCATGTTCAGGTGGTATGTGAGCTTCTCGCCGAGGTACGCGACGTACGGCTTGTCGCCGTCGGCCTTGTAGCCCTTGGATCGCTTGAGCTTCAGCACGCCCGAGCGGAGGACCTGCTTTGACTCGGTGAGCACCTGGTAGCCGATGCGAATCTCCTTCGGCTTGCTGATTCCAACCGCGGTGACCGACGCCCTGAAGCCGAGCAGCAGGCCGATCGAGTCGGGCGAGGGCTGGCAGAGCAGGTATTCAGTCGGCTTGACGGTGACGCCGAGGTACGACGCGCTGGCTGACTGCGCGCCGACGAGCGAAAGCGCGAGCACTGAGAGGGTGACGAGAAGAGCGAGCTTTTTACGCAAGGTGAATCCTTCGAATCGAGATTGGGTTGCGCGCATTATCGCGCATGACCAGAACGAAGGTTTCAACAATTGGGCATCATTGCCCATTCCGCATCTGTGAGCGATTCGAGCTTGAGCTTGTCGCTGCGCTTGAGTTTGTGACCAGTCACCTGATAGCTGCTCTTCAAGCGCATCGAATACTTGCGCCCCTTCGTCATGATGAAGCTTCGCGACTCTTTCGTGTAGTTGGCGGAGGCGTAGAGGTTGATCGCACGCGAGGCGACCGTCCACTTGTTGCCGCGATCGTAAACCTGGTAAGCAATTCGCACCTTGCTAGGCGGATCGATGCCGACCGCCTGAACCTCGGCGCCGAAGGCAATACGCACGCGAGCCTTGGTCGGAGAGACGAGACATTCGCCGGCATATCCATAGGTTGGCTTGACGCTGACCTCCCAGGCAACGGTCTGGGCGCCGACCTGGGAAGCGCCGACGAGGAGGACTGTGAGGAGTGCCGCGGAGGCGATGGAAATCTTCTTGAGCACGAGGAAACCTTTCGAGCGAATACCAGACAATGAGTATCGGCAAGCCGTCGGATCACCTCAAGGCTTGCGCAGACTCGCGACGACGTCGCTGCGCCCGAGGATCGCCCCGATCGAGAGCGAATCGGCCGGCACCTCGCCGCCGGGGAAGACGATCGTGTCGCGGATCGCCGCCCCCGCGCCGATCGTCGCTCCGTCGCCGACGATCACGGGGCCCTGGAACTTCACGCCCGCGCCGATTGTTACATCTCGCCCGATCCATACCGGACCTTCGACCAACTCCGCAGAGTCGAGCGCGCCGGGCGTCGCGCTGAAGGTCGCGTCGCTCGATCCTGTGCCCTCGATCCCGAGGTCGAGTGCACCAGTGAGAGCGTCGAACGTGCCCTCGCGCAGCTCGCGCAGCGATCCGACGTCGTTCCAGTAGTCGTCGATCTCGTGGATGAAGAACGGGATGTCGTTCTCGAGCAACGTCGGAAAGACGTCGTTGGCCCAGTCGACGAACTCGGTCTCCGGGAAGTAGTTGAAGATCTCCGGGCTGAAGACGTAGATGCCGCAGTTGCCGAGATCGCTCAGGGCCTCGTCCGGTTCAGGTTTCTCCTGAAAGCCCGTGATCCGGCCGTCGGCGTCATGCAACACGACCCCGTACTCGCGCGTGTCGGCGACACGCTTGACAGTGAGGGTGGCCACGCCGCCAGCGCTCTTGTGGCGTTCGATCAGGCCGGTCAGGTCGATGTCGGTCAGCGCGTCTCCGCTGATGATCAGGAACGGCTCGCCGCCCTCGGTCAGCGACTCCTTGACAGCCCGGACGCCACCGGCGGTGCCGAGCAGCTCGGGTTCGAAGTTGTATTCGAGGTTCACGCCGAACTCCGAGCCGTCACCGAAGTAGTCGCGAATCGTGTCTGGGTAGTAGTGCAGGTTCGCCACGGCGTCGGTGAACCCGTGCCTGGCGACGAGCGTGAGAAGGTGCGCCATGCACGGCCGATCGATCACCGGCACCATCGGCTTCGGGATCCCGAACGTGATCGGCTTGAGCCGCGTGCCGAGACCGGCGGCGAGGACCATTGCTTTCATTGTGCTGTTCCTTCCCAGGAGGTCAGATAGTTCTTCTGCGCGTCGGTCAACCGATCGATCGTGACGCGTAGCGATTCGAGTTTCAAGCGGGCGATCGCGTCGTCGATCGCAGCGGGGACCGCGTGGACCTGCGCGGGCAGCTCGCCGGCGTGCGCCGTGAGGTGCTCGACGGCGAGAGCCTGGGTCGCAAAACTCATGTCCATCACGGCAGGCGGGTGCCCCTCGGCGGCAGCGAGATTGACGAGCCGACCTTCTGCAAGCAGATGGATTCGGCGGCCGTCGGCCATCGTGAAGCGTTCGACGAGCGGTCGCACCTCCGCGCGGGTGCTCGCCCTCGTTTCGAGATCGGACTTGTTGATCTCGATGTCGAAGTGACCGGCGTTGCAGACGATCGCTCCGTCGCCGAGCACGTCGAACATCTCTCCGGCCACGGCGTCGCGACCGCCGGTCGCGGTGATGACCACGTCGGCGCGCGCCGCCGCGTCGATTCCGGGCAGCACTGTGAATCCGTCCATCACCGCCTCGAGCGCACGCTTGGCGTCAACCTCGCAGACGATCACGTTGGCGCCGAGCCCCTTGGCGCGGTCGGCGATGCCACGGCCACAGGCGCCGTAGCCGATCACCGCGACCACGCGTCCGGCGATCAAGAGGTTGGTCGCCCGCAGGATTCCGTCCAGTGTCGACTGGCCGGTGCCGTAACGCGTGTCGAAGAGATGTTGGGTCTCGGCCTCGTTGACCGCGATCACGGGATATCCGAGTCCACCGTCGCCGGCCAGCGCTTTCAGGCGGATCACGCCGGTCGTCGTCTCCTCGGTTCCACCGATCACACCGCCGAGCAGGTCGCGGCGCGGGCCGTGCAGCGCACCGACCAGATCCGCGCCGTCATCGAGCGTGATCTGCGGCGCGGTCGCGAGGACCGCGTCGATGTGACGCGAATATGCCGCGGCGTCTTCGCCGTGCACGGCGTAGACCTCAGCCCCGAATCGTTCGGCCAGAGCGGCGGCGACATCATCCTGCGTGGAGAGCGGGTTGCTCGCGCAGATCGCCACCTCGGCGCCACCGGCGATCAGTACGCGCACGAGATTCGCCGTCTCGGCCGTGATGTGCAGGCAGGCAGCCACGCGAATGCCGTCCAGCGGACGTTCTGCGGTGAAGCGTTCGGCGATCCTCGAGAGCACTGGCATCTCGTTGCCGGCCCAGTCGACGCGCAGCGCGCCCTCATCGGCGAGTCCTGCGTCGGCTATTTCGATCGCGGGTGTCACCGCGTCAGGCGGCCGTCGGGCGACCGAGCCGGTCCTTGAGGTCCTCGATCAGCGGAACCGGTGAGGGATCGACCCCGTGCAGCACCGCCAGGTAGAGCGAGACGAGGTCGCCCAGCAGAACAAGCGAGAAGAGCCGCTCGGCGCGCGACTGGCCGGTGCTCGAGATCGTCTCGGCGCGGCCACGATGACTCGACGCGATCTCGGAGTTGATCCCGACGCGTTCGGCGATTCGCGGGTGCTGGTCGGAGTCGACGAGGAACCATGCCGCCTGCTCGGCGGTCTCGCCGGCGCCTTCCCAGCCGCAGATCTCGTTGTGGTTGGACTCGGAGAGACTCGCCGACCATGCCGGACGCTTGGCGTTCTCGTTGACCTGGCATTTCCAGCGGTAGGCGACCGGATCGGTGAGGTCGGCGCCGTAGATCACCGGCAGCCGCCCGAACGCCTCACGGGCGAGGCGCTTGGCGAGTGAGTCGTCGGCCTCCGGGCCCCACTCGGTGGCAAGGTCGCGCAGCAGCTCTGCAGCGGCGGTGAAATCGCCGCGCAGTGAGCTCGGTGCGATGCCGCAGGCGATCGCGATCTCGGCCACGGCCACGACGCCATATGCGACGGCGGCGCGTGGCTGGAAGATTCCCGGAAGTCCGATCAGCGGAATTCCTGCGGCGTGGGCGGCCTCGGAGATCGGACCGCCGGAACTGATCACGTAGAGGCGCGCGCCGGAACGCTTGGCCTGCTCGAAGCAGGAGAGCGTTTCTTCCGTTGAGCCCGAGTAGGAGGAGAGCACGACGGCGTCGCCCTCGCCCACCCAGGACGGGAGGTCGTAGCCGCGGTTGGTGACGATCGGGCGCTTAGCGTCCGCGCCGATCAGCGCGGCGGCGAGGTCGGCTCCGATCGCCGACCCACCCATGCCGCAGACGATCAATGACTCGGCCGGCGAAACCTCAAGGAAAGCGCTTTCCGCGCGCCACATCGCATCCGTGATGTGATCGGGCATCGAAAGAATGTCGTGGGTCAGTCCGGCCGTGTCGACCGCGGCCACACCCGCTGCATCGAGCGCGTTTTCGCTCACGCGACGATCCCCTCTCCGGCTTCGACGCGCGCGCCGGCGGCGACGGTCGCGCCGGGGTCGATGCTCGCGCCTTCACCGATCACGCTCGAATCGAGCACGCTCGCACCGAATCCGATCCCGACCGAGGGACCGACGATCGAGTCTTCGACCGCGGCGCCCGACGCGATCCGCGCCTCGTCCATCACGACCGAGCGTTCGATGCGCGCGTCAGAGCCGATCTCGACTCGCGCGCCGATCACGCTCTGCGGACCGATGCGCGCTCCGTGGCCGATCGCCGCGCCCTCGGCAACGACAACCGGGGCAGTGATCTCGACGCCGCCGAGATCGACGTCATCGGCGATCACATTTCCGTCGGCGTCGCGCTTTGCGTCGAGATACGAGTGCACGCGACCGGAGATCAGGTCGCGTGTCGCCTCGACGTAGCGCTCGGGAGTGCCGAGGTCGAGCCAGTAGCCGTCGGCGTCATAGGCGTAGATGCCGTCGCCGACGAGCTGCGGGAAGACGTCGTGTTCGAACGAGCGATTCTCGCCGGCCGGAATCATCTCGAGCACCCCGCGCTCGAGCACGTAGGCCCCGGCGTTGATCCGAGGATCGGCCGGAGCGTCCTCGCGCTTGGGCTTCTCGAGGAACGCCTCAACGCGGTGCTCGGCGTCGGTCAGCACCACCCCGTAAGCAGTCGGATCCTCGACCGGGACGAGCGCGAGCGTCGCGCGGGCCCCGGTGGTCTCGTGCTGGGCGATCTCGGCCGAGAGGTCGTAGTCGGCGAGTGTGTCGCCGTTGAGCACGAGGAAACGCTCGTCGAGGTGCTGTTCGGCGAACTTCACAGCGCCCGCAGTACCGAGCGGCTCGGGTTCTTCGACGTAGGTGATCGAGACCCCGTCATGCCCGGCGGAGTCGAGCGCGCGGCGCAGACCGTCGGCCTTGTACCCGACCGACATCACGATCTCGCTGACGCCATGCGAGCGCAGCCAGTCGATCATGAACCAGAGCATCGGGCGGTTGACCATCGGCACCGCCGGCTTGGGCATCGTGCTGGTGAGCGGGCGCAGACGCGTGCCCTGGCCCCCGGACAGGATCACGGCTTGCATTGCAGCGCCTACTCCGCCGTGGCGCTTGCGACGGCGGGCGCCTCGGTGTCGCCGAGCAGTCCGGCTGCCGGACGGCCGACGCCCTCGTAGGCGAACCCGGCGGCGGCTACTTCGGCCCCGTCGAGCAGGTTGCGCCCGTCGATGATCAGCGGCGTGCGCATCGTGCTGCGCAGATCGGCAAGATCGAGTTCGGCGAACTCCGGCCACTCGGTGACTATCACCGCGGCGTCCGCGCCCTCGAGGGCGGCGAGCGGAGAGTCTTCGATTTCGACGCCCGGCAGCAGCTCGGCGGCGCGCTCGGCGGCCACGGGGTCGAACGCCGAGACGGTCGCACCCTCGCCACGCAGACGCGCGGAGAGCACCAGCGAGGAGGCCTCGCGCATGTCGTCGGTGTTCGGCTTGAACGAGAGGCCCAGCAGGGCGATCTTCCTGCCCACCAGCGAATCGCCGAGGTGCTTCTTGAGCTTGCCGATCACGCGGCGCTTCTGCAGCTCGTTGACCTCGATCACAGCGTTGAGCAGCTGGAAGTGGTAGCCGGAGTTGCCGGCGAGCTGCTTGAGGGCGGTGACGTCCTTCGGGAAGCAGCTCCCGCCGTAGCCGATGCCGGCCTGGAGGAACTTCGGACCGATGCGGGCATCGAGGCCCATGCCGCGCGCCACCTCGGTGACGTCGGCTCCGACCTCTTCCGAGACGTTGGCGATCTCGTTGATGAAACTGATCTTGGTGGCGAGGAAGGCGTTGCTCGCGAGCTTGATCATCTCGGCCGAAGCGATGTCGGTGCGGACGATCTCGCCGCCGAGCGGCGCGTAGATGGCCTCGACGGCGTCGCCGGCCCAGTCCCCGATGTCTGAGCCGATCACGACACGGTCGGGGTTCATGAAGTCGTCGACCGCCGTGCCCTCCTTGAGGAACTCGGGGCAGGAGACATATGCAAGGTCGTGCTTGTCGCGGCGGATCGCGGCGCCGGTGCCGACCGGCACGGTGCTCTTCATGATCAGCGCGTGCTCGTTGCTGTCGCCGACTTCGCGGACCACTGTCTGGACGCGCGAGAGGTCGGCGTCGCCGGAGTAGGTCGGCGGGGTGTCGACGCAGACGAACATCAGACGGGTGCGCTCGAGCACCTCGCCCATGTCCGTGGTGAAGGTCATGTGGTCGATGTTCTTCTTGAGCAGCTCGGGAAGGCCGGGTTCGTGGATCAGGAGCTCGCCGCGGCTGAGCGCGTCGACCTTCTCCTGGACGATTTCGCGGACCACGACCTCGTGGCCCAGTTCGGCGAAGCAGCAGGCGGTCACAAGACCCACCCAGCCGGCGCCGATCACGCCGATCGGCGGTTTTTCGCTGTTTTCAGGCACGTTTGACATGCCCGCAAGGGTAGTAGCTGGGCGTCTCAGCCGCGCAAACGCAGTGACTGAGCGAGCGCGAGCATCTGTCTCTCGTTCAGCTTGCGCGTCAGCGTGTTCGACACCCAGTACGAGGCCGATCCACGGTGGAATGCCACTAGAGCGAGCTTGCCGCCCTCGTAGTAGAGCTGGTAGTCGCGACCACGCACGCGACGGGTCTCAGACGGGTTCTTGAGGATAGGGGGATCGCTCCAGTTGACGCCCTGGACGCCGTAGTAGTCACCGGCGGAGCCCGAAAGCTTGGCGACGATGCGATAGGCCGAGACGCGCTTCTTGTCGGTCGTGGTCATGCGATAGCCGCGGGTGCTCTGATTCTGGTACTCGGCGCCGTTGACAAGTGCGGTGGGGTAGAACACCGGGATGTTCACGCCGTTGCCGGCGATCGCGGCCTGCTGCTTGCCCGCGTCCTTCGCGTAGCTCATCGACCCCGGAAGGCCGGTCGCGCGGCTCTTCTTCTTTGCCGGCTTGGAGGTCTCGCTGGTCGAGCCGACCTCGCCGGCGACGGCGCCCTTCTGGCGCGGACCGCGCTTGAAGACCTTTGCGGCCTTGGCGAGGTTCTCGTTGGAGACCACGACATACGAGGCTCCGCCGATCGTCGGCGTCGAGACTCCGTCGAGCTCGACCTGGTAGACCGGCTTGCCAGAGGACTTGACCGCCAGCGTCAGGAGCTTCTGCAGGTTCTTGCCGCTGGAGAGCGCGTTGTCGGTGTGAATGTTGTTGGCGACGATCTTCTTGAGCTTCTTCGCGTTGGTGAAGAGCGAAGTCACACCGACCTGTTGCTTGGCCTGGCGCAGGAACCCCTGCTGGCGGGCTTCGCGGAAGATGTCGCTGTCGTAGTGACGGAAGCGCACGTAGTCGAGCGCCTTGTAGCCGCAGAGCTTCTGGTAGCCGGCCTTGATGTCGATCGCGGCGAACTGTTCGCCGTAGACGAGACCGACGTTGCTGTGGAAGTACTTGCGGTCGACGTCGATGTAGACGCAGTCGATCGCGTCGACGGCCTGGGCGAACCCGTGGAAATCGACTTCGGCGACGTGATTGACCTCGAGCCCGAGGTTCTCCTTGATCGTGCGCACGACGAGCTTGGCGCCGCCGTCGGAGTACGACTCATTGAATTTGGCGAGACCACGCCCGGGAATGTTCACGCGCAGGTCGCGCGGGATCGAGAGCACGGTCGTGACGTTCTTGCTCGGGTCGAGCCGCACGAGCATCATCGTGTCCGAACGGGCCTTGAGCCCAAGCTTCTTGTCGCCTTTGCGCGTGTCGGCACCGATCAGCAGGATCGTCTGCGGACCGCCGGTGGCACCGTCGAGGTACTTGCTGATCCCCTTGATCTCGTTCTTCTTGATCACCGCCACGAAGTCTTCGCGCTGGCTGAATGCGAACAGCGACGCGACGACAGCCGCTGCGGTGATCAGCAGCAGGGAGCCGAGCAGGTAGCGCTTCCAGGGCGCAAAGCGTTCGGGTTCGTCAAACACTGAAGGGTTACGTTAGAGGGAGAGGGTGCGGCCACCCGGCTGCGGGCGCCGTGAACGTTCATGTAGTCAAACACGCCGAGCGGCGATTCGGACCGGTCAGACGGCGCGGATGTGGCGAGCGCTGGCCTTCTGGGCGGCGATCAGCTTGGCGAAGCCGACCAGCGAGCGGCGATAGTCGGCGAGCGAGCGCATCGAGACGAACTCGTTGGGGCCGTGGTGGCCGTCGCCGACAGGACCGAACTCAACCGCCGGAATTCCCTGCGCGAGAAACGCCGTGGCCTCAGAGCTGCCGTCGCGCCCGACGAGTTCAGCGCCTTCGACGCCCTGGTCCGCGAGGGATTGGTGCAGCGCGGTGACGAACTCGTTGTCGCTGGCGACGTAGGCAGGCTCGCGCTCGAACAGCACTTCAACGGCGATGTCCTCGATCTCGCGAATGTCGGCGAGGATCTGCTCCGGGTCCTGCCCCGGGACGAAGCGGATGTCGACGTCCATCTCGCAGGAGTCGGGCACCTTGTTGATCGCGTCTCCCCCCTGGATGCGGCCGAGGTTGATGCTCGGCCGATCGAAGAAGTCGCTGCTCTGACGGGCGAACTCCATGCCCTCGATGCGGCGGAAGATGTCGTGGGCCTTGAGCACCGCGTTGTCGCCGAGCCACGGCGTCGAGCCGTGCGCGGCGGTGCCGG
>JASGFX010000040.1:0-21221 GCA_047605325.1 Solirubrobacterales bacterium
TCACCGACAACGACTTCGACGGCGTCGTCATCGAGTCCGACAAGCCCGTGCTCGTCGACTTCTGGGCGCCGTGGTGCGGTCCGTGCCGCATGGTCGCTCCGGTCCTCGAAGAGATCGCCAAGGAGCGCGGTGACGACCTCCAGATCGTCAAGCTGAACATCGACGAGAACCCGCAGACGGCAGCCAAGTTCCAGGTCATGTCGATCCCGACACTGATCCTCTTCAAGGACGGTGCAGTCGCCCACAAGGTGATCGGTGCTCTGCCCAAGCGTCGTCTCGACGCCGAGCTCGAGCCCGCGCTCGCCTAGGGGGCTCTCAGTCATGCCAGTCGTCACGATCAAGCTGTTCGAAGGCCGCACCCGCGAACAGAAGGATGAGATCGCCAAGCAGGTGACCAAGACCCTCGTCGACGTCGCCGGCGCATCCGAGGACCACTGCTGGGTGGTCTTCGAGGACATGAAGAAGAGCGATTTTGCAATCGCCGGACAGCTTCAGGACGAAGTCTGAGCTGAATCCAAATACCTGTTGGACCAAACGGCGCGCCCACTCGGTGCGCCGTTTGCGTTTTTAGAGTCCGCCGCTGGGCGAACCGCCGGTGCTCGGCGTCGGCGTGCTCGGCGTCGTGCCCTGAGGAGCGCCGGTGCCGAAGGTGGAACCGCCTGTCGTTCCGGTGGAGCCACCGGTCGTGCCGGTCGCGCCGCCGGTGGCGGTGCCGCTCGGGGCGAAGACGTAGGTGCCGTCCTGGAGCCGGTAGACCGTGCCGACCGCCGTGCCCTGACCCTGCGCGCTCTGCGAGCCGCTCGGCTGGCCGGGGATCGGGGTGCCGGATCCGGAACCGCCAGAGACGAGTCCGACTGCGCCGGCCGAGGAGAGCGCCGCCAGAAGCAGCCCCACCGCGAGCACGAGTGAGAGGTCGAAGAGGTTGACGAGCCCCTCGAGTGGGTCGCCGACGCGGTCGATGCGGCGACCGGAAATGCTGCCGGGTGTCGGAGTGACCTTCACCGGCTACTCGTCCTTCTTGTCGTCCTTCTCGGGCTTGCCTTCTGCGGCCGGCGGCTTTGCGACATCTGTCAGCTCGTCGGCCGAGGGGATCGTCGCTGCCGGAGGCGGCGGCGGGAAGATCGAGGGCGGAGCCTCGGGTGTCTTCGGAGTCTTCTTGCGGAGACCGAACTTCTTCTTCGGCTCGGCGGAGACCGGCGGCGGGAAGGCCGGCGGGTTCGCCGCTGCGGCCGGAGCCTGCGGCGCCGCCGGATTGCCAGCCGGGGTGACAGGTGTCGATCCGGTGCTGGCGGCCGAGATCGGCGCGGCGGGCGCCTCGGCGGGCTTGGCGGCGGGGGTTGCCGGTGCGGGCGCCGGTGCGACGACCGTGTCGGCGGACACGTCGGTCGCCGGGGCGGCGGGCTGGTCGGTCGAAGTCAGGTGGATCGGTGCTGCAGCAGACGGCTGAGGCGCCGAGGCCGGCACGAGCACAGCCGCGTCGCCGCGCAGCTCGCGCAGGAACTCGAGGTCGGCGAGATCCCGTGTGAAGTAGCGCTCGCGGATCAGGGCGACCGTGAAGGCCACGAGTCCGACGAGCACTCCTACGACGGTGATGGCGAAGGCGGTCTGCAGCTCATCCGCGAGGACGCTCGGCTGACCTTTGCCCAGCGCGGCGAGCGCCGGGGCGAGCGGGATCAGCGTTCCCATCAGTCCGAGCGCCGGGCCGGCGCGAACCAACAGGCGCACCCGGTCGAGCCGCTTGGAGACATACAGGTCGTACTCGATGACCGCGCGCTGCGCGTCGATCGGGTTCGGGGCGAACAGCGTGCCGACGGCGGCCGTCTGGAGGGCCTCGCCGTAGGAGTAGGACTTGAGCGTGGCCTGTGCGCCCGCGGTGTCGCCGGCCTGCTTCTGCGCCACGGCCTGGCGAGCGGTCTGCTCGAAGGGCGTCTTCGGGCGCTGGGCGCGCTTCCACGCCTCGACGGCCAGCCGGCCAAGTTCATATGCGACCACCACGAGCGCGATCAGTGCCGCGATCAGCACCGGGTAGCGCAAAGCCTCTGCCACATCGGCGACGGCCTGAGTGATCTGGTCGCCCACCGAGGTGGCGAGTATCAACGACGTCACGGCTTGACCCACTCCCTTACTGCCCCAGAAATCGAAAACGCGAACAATATCGCCAGCAGGTAGGCCCAGACGTCGTCAGAGCTGTCGACCGGCTGGAAAATGCTGTTGAGCTCGTCCATCACCGGCGCGGGAAGCGCGCTCAGCGGGGTGCCGCCACCGCCGCCGCTGGCCGCGACGGTCGGGGTCGAGAGCAGGACGCCGCTGACGGTCTTGAGGCCGCCGGTCCCTGAAACATTCTGCGCGACGTTGGTGATCGCTGAGCTGTATCGGACGGTCGCGGTGCCGGTGGACGGGGTCGGAGCGGGGATCGAAGGATTGACCGGCGGCGGCGTGGTCGGGTCGGTGTTTAAGTGCTCGGGGCGTGTAGGGAGTCGGAGTGGTGTTGATCGCCGCCGGGAACGCCGCTTCCGGCGCCCGCGCCGGTTCCAGTCCCGTTCCGCTGCCGCTGCCCGAACCGCTGCCGTTGGACCCGGTGCCGGTGCCGGGATCCTTCGTCGAGCCCTTGTCGGAGCTCTTCGGGATGTAGCTCATGTACTGCTGGCCGGTAGAGCCTGATTCAGTCTCGGTGGCGACGACGCTGACGACGACGTCCTTGGTGCCGGTCGCCGACGTGGTGACCGACTTGTTCGTGCCGATCGCGACCTGGTTGCCCTTGGCGTCGGTCTGGAACCACTGGTACTTGACCGCGGCGCCCTTCGTGCCGTTGGTGATGCTGGCCGAAAGGTTGTACTGGCCGTTGGACTTCTTCGACTTGTTGATCTTCACGCTGATCAGCTTCGCGCCGGGCTTGCTCGGAACGATCTGGATGTACGGCTGCGACTTGCTGAAGGTGACGATGTTGTCCTGCTTGATCGCGTCGACGTCGTCGGGCTGACCGGGGACGAGAGCCGGAGTGCCGAGTGAGCGGCTGCCGACCTTGCCGGATGCAAGCACCATCGGCGGACGCTCAGCGCCAAGATCGCCGAGCGGCACGAGCGCGATGCGGCTGTCGTCGGTCACGTTGAGGCGAACCTTGACGAATCCGACTCCGTCGAGGTCGGTGTCGACCTTGCGCAGGAACTCGACGAGCGGCACTCCGGTGAGGCTCGAGCTGACCGACTTCGACTTGTTCGTCGGAATCACGTCGTAGTCGCGCGTGACCTTGGAAAGGCTGCTCAGCGAGACCGTCGAAGGATCCGTGTCGCTGTACTTGGTGAAGACCTTCGCGTTGGTCGGCAGATCTGCCACGGCGCCGGCCGGCCTGAACATGATCACGAGCAGACCCGCGACCAATCCTGTGATCAGGATCGCGTGCGAAAGATTGATGCGGCGGAGCGAGTGCTGGATACCCATGTCAGTTCGAACAGATTAACGGCGGGAAACGATGCGGATCAAGGTGTTTAGGCGTGGTTAACGCGCCCACAGCGTGGAATCAAGCCCAGCCTCAGACGCAGGCCTTGGCGGCCTTCGAGCGCACGACGACGGGGAAGTGCTGGCCGGAAAGCGCGAACACGGCGTTGCCGGTCGAGATGCCGTGGAAGTCGCTGTTGGCACTCACCGACGAACGAAAAGCCCCGGTGCCCTGCTGCAGCGCGCGCAGCGCGCGCTTGGCGCGGTCCATCTGGTGCGAGTAGAGCTTCACCGCGTCGCCGGCCATGATCGCGTAAGCCGTCGTATCGGCTTGGGTCTCACCGGGCGTGGACGCGGTCGTCGGGTTGTAGCCGCCGTCAACGTTGCGCTGGAAGACGATCCACTTCATCGCCGACTTCAGTGCGCCGTCGGTGCGCTTCACCCCCGCGGCGCGCATGCCCTGGATCATCACGGAAGTCGACTCGACATCGTCTCCGCCGGTCTTGCGCATCGCGAAGCCCCAGCCGTACTGGCCGCGGCGCTCGCGCGCAAACTTGACGGCCTTGCTCGGAACCTTGACGTGCGCCGCCTTCAGCGCCAGCATCGCGAAGCCCTGGTCGAACGCGGTCGCGCCGAACTGGCCGGTCTTCGCGTCGTAGTAGGACATCAGCGCGTCGTAGAAATCGGTCGTCTCGCCCGCCGGTCCGAAACAGCGTGGATTCTTGCCACCGGCGACGGCCGCGAGGATCACCTTCGCGCTGCTGCCCGCGGTCTGGGCGTAGTTGTTGGCGTCCTTGGTGACGGTCTTCAGGAAGCGAGCGCGGACGTTGCTCGTCACCTTCGCGCCCGAACGCTTGGCGGCCATCAGCGCAGACAACGTGTCGGCCTCGAAGCCGGTGCCGCCGAACTGGCTCATCCCGGCCTTGCCGATCCAACTGACGCCCTTCTTCACGGCGGCCTTGTTCGTCTTCTGAGCGGCCGAAACATCGGCGGTGGTCGCGGCCAGCGCGATCAGCGCAAGAGCGAAGGGCAGAATGGTGCGCAGGCGGTGCTTCATGTCGTACTCAAGAACCCGTTTCGAGTGGATTTGATGCTGTGTTTGTTCAGGCCTTGGCGACGCGGATCGCAAGGTCCAGGCCGTCGAGCGTGACAGCTGCGCCGCCGCCCCCGAGCGACCCGTCGATCTCGACGCTCACGGCGAGCGTCTCATCGGCAAGATACTGCTGGTGTTCGCGCGCAGCGTCCAGCAGGGCGTCGTCGCCGCCGAGCTGCAGGTCGATGCGGTCCTCGACGGCGAGGCCCGAGTCCTTGCGCGCGTTCTGGACGGCGTGGACGATTTCACGCGCGAGACCCTCACGCTTCAAGTCGTCGGTGACGGTCAGATCGAGCGCGACCGCGTGGGTGCCTTCGCGCTCGAGCTGGTAGCCATCGAGCGGCGCGAGCACGACCTGAACGTCCTCGGGTCCAAGCACGAAGTCCTCACCGGCGACGTTGATCCGGACGGGCTCGCCGTTCTTCAGGCTCTCGTTGGCCTCCGCGCCGTCCAATGCGGCGATCGCGTCCTTCGCCAGCGGCATGTTCTTGCCGAGCCGCGGACCGAGCGCCTTGAAGTTGGGTTTCAGCTCGAACCGCGCGAGCTCATCGGCATCGGTCACGTAGCGGATGCTCTTCACGTTGAGTTCGCCGAGGATCAGCGATTCGAATCGTGCGATCGCCGCCTGCTCCTCACCGGTCGCGACGACGATCTCGCCGAGCGGCTGGCGGATCTTCACCTTGGCCTGGGCGCGCGCCGCGCGAGCGAGCTCGACGGCCTGACGGGCCGTCGCCATGTCGGCTTCGAGCTGAACATCCGCGAGCTGCTGGTTGACCTGCGGGAAGTCGCTGAGGTGGACGGACTCAGCCCCCAGAGGCCCAGCGAGCTTGGTGTAGATCTCGTCGGCGATGAACGGTGTGAACGGCGCGAGCAGCTGGGAGATCGTGATCAGGCACTCGCGCAGCGTCGCGATCGCGTCGGGATCAGCGTCCCAGAAACGGCGGCGCGAAGAGCGGACGTACCAGTTCGACAGATCGTCGACGAGTTCGTCGATCGCGCGACCGGCGGCCGTGGCGTCGTAGTCGTCGAGTCGCTCCGAAACGGTGGCGACGGTCGACTGCAGACGACTGAGCGCCCAGCGGTCGAGGTCTCCACGTTCGGCGGCGGGCTTCGCCGCGGACCCGTCCTCATCACCCGTGTTGGCGTAGAGGATCAGGAAGCCATAGGTGTTCCAGAGCGTCAGCAGGAACTTGCGCACGGACTCGCCGACGGTCTCCGTGCTGAAGCGGTATCCGGCCCAAGGTTCCTTGCTCGTGAAGTAATACCAACGAAACGCGTCGGCGCCGTGCTCATCGATCACGTCCCAGGGCGCGACGACGTTGCCGCGCGACTTGCTCATCTTCTGGCCGTCCGGGTCGAGGATCAGGCCGAGACAGAGGACCGTCTCGTAGGACGGCTTGCCGAACATCAGGGTCGAGACGGCGAGCAGGCTGTAGAACCAGCCGCGCGTCTGGTCGAGCGCCTCGCAGATGTACTGCGCGGGGAAGCGCTCATCGAAGAGCTCTTTGTTCTCGAACGGATAGTGCCACTGGGCGAATGGCATCGAGCCGCTGTCGTACCAGGCGTCGATCACCTCGGGGACGCGGCGCATCGTGCCCGGGTTGCCCGACGGCGGATCGAAGGTGAAGTCGTCGATGTAGGGGCGGTGCGGATCCTCGACCGGCTTGCCTGCCAGCGACTCGAGCTCGGCGTAGCTGCCGATCACGACGCGCTCCTCAGGATCCTCGTCATTGATCCAGACCGGCAGCGGCGTGCCCCAGTAGCGCTCACGGCTGAGCGCCCAGTCGATGTTGTTGGCCAGCCAGTTGCCGAAGCGGCCCTCCTTGATGTGCGGCGGGTACCAGTTGATCTCTTCGTTGCCCCCGAGCATCTGCTCGCGGATCGCCGTCGTGCGGATGTACCAACTGCCCTTGGCGTAGTAGATCAGCGGAGTGCCGCAGCGCCAACAGTGCGGATAGGAGTGCTCGTACTTGAATGAGCGGAAGAGCAGGCCACGGCTCTCGAGGCTCGCGATCAATTCTTCGGTGAGCTGCGGATCCTTGACGAAGCGGCCCTCGAAGCCGACGACCGCATCGGTGTAGTTGCCGTCGAGACCGACGGGGTTGTAGAGCGTGTCCTGCTGGGTCGGGTCGAAGATGCCGTTCTCAGCGGCGACTGAGTAGTCGTCCTCGCCGAAGGCCGGCGCGATGTGGACGAGGCCGGTGCCGTCCTCGGTCGTGACGAAGTCGCCAGCGATCACCGGGCTCCTTTGCGGCTCGCGATCGGACAGCTCAAAGACCGGGCCGTCGTAAGTGAGGCGGGTCAGCTCTTGCCCGGCGAACGTCTCGATCGGCGTGGCGCCCTCGCCGAGCACCTTCTCGACCAGCGCGTCGGCGAGGATCAGGGTCTCGCCCTCATGCTCGACCTTGGCGTACCTGATCGCCGGCCCGACAGCGACGGCGACATTGCCCGGGAGCGTCCAAGGCGTCGTGGTCCAGACCAGCAGATAGGTGTTCTCCTCGCCGGAGACCTTGAGCTTGACGTAGACCGACGGATCTTCGACGTCTTTGTAGCCCTGCGCGACCTCGTGGCTCGAGAGCGCGGTGCCGCAGCGCGGGCAGTAGGGGACGACGCGGTGACCTTCGTAGAGCAGGCCCTGCTCGTGGATCTGCTTCAGCGACCACCAGACCGACTCGACGTACTCGTTGGACATCGTCTTGTACGGATCGTCGAGGTCGATCCAGAAGCCGATGCGCTCGGTCATCGCGTTCCAGTCCTCGACGTAGCGCAGCACGCTGTCGCGGCACTTCTCGTTGAAGGCGGCGATGCCGTAGTTCTCGATCTCGTGCTTGCTGGAGAGGCCGAGCTCCTTCTCGATCTCCAGCTCGACCGGGAGACCGTGGCAGTCCCAGCCGGCCTTGCGGTCGACGCGGTATCCCTGCATCGTCTTGTAGCGCGGGAAGATGTCCTTGAAGACCCGGGAGAGGACGTGGTGGCTGCCCGGCCGGCCGTTGGCGGTCGGAGGACCCTCGTAGAAGACGAAACGCTCGGCGCCCTCGCGTGCCGCGAGCGACTTCTCGAAGATGCCCAGCTCCTTCCAGCGGCGAAGGATCCGCTCCTCGATCTGGGGGAAACCCTCCCCCTGTCTGATGGGCTCAAAGACGCTCATTTGCAGGGGGTGAGTCTATGTGGCCCGCATTCTCAGCGGTTCTCGCCAAGGAGGTTCACGCCGCTCAGCTTCGCAAGACGGCGGTCAGCGGTGAGCAGTTGCCCGTCGATGCTGTCGGCAGTCGCCTTGATCAGCGAGTCCGCCAGCTGGAGCGATGGCCTCCTTGCGCGCTGTGCGCCGGCCAACTCAGCAATCCTGTGGTCGACCCCGACTACTGCGCCTTCACCCAAGGCGTCGATGAATTGTCCGACCTGCGCTATTCGCGCCTTCCTACCCGGACCCGCGAGCGAATGAAGCTCAGCGATCGTGACGACCGAGACCTTCAGCTGCTGGCTCATCTTTCTCCGTGCTGTGATCTCTGCGAACGCGTGCTCGTGATGCGCGTCAAGCGGATTCGAAAAGGCGACGACGACGCTCGTGTCTAGAACGACCGGTCCCACTCTTCATCCCTCATCCGTCGAATCTCCGCTTGGGCGCCGTCCCAGATCCCCGGCGGGGCAGACCCGATGATCGCCAGTAGCGGATCGGTCTCATGCTCGAGAATGATTCGCCCTTCTCCATCGGTCGACGCTTGAAGTCGGTCGCCGGGCTTGACCCCTGCTTCGCGCATCACTTGCCGCGGGATCGAGATCTGCCCCTGGCTGGTCACCTTGACCTTCCCGTCGCGCACGCGAGTGGTCTTCTTCTTATTCATTACTTTAGCATTCATTAGTAATGACAGTCTACCGGCGGACGTGTTTCGAAACAAGACCGAAATGCAAATTGTTTGCGACGGATCTCGAACGTTTTCGTCAGAAATCCGCCCAGCGCCCGCTACGCATGCGCAGACCATTCCCGGTCAGCCGAGCAAAGTTCAGAACGCTGTAGGCGATCCATGCCCCGACGATCGCGCCCGCCGGATCATCGATCAGCGCATACGCAACCGGAAGGCACGCGCTGGCCGACCCGGCGAGGATCCACATCATCGCCCGTGAGTCACCTCCGCCGAGCAGCACGCCGTCCCAGCCATAGACGAACGAGCTGAGCAGCACGTAGATCACGAACAGCCACCAGACCCGCGAGATCTCGTGCAGTACGGCAGTGTCGGAGGTGAAGGCCTGCGGCACCAGCGAGTGGCCGGCGGCGAGCAGCAATGCCAGCGAGAGCCCCGCATAGAACGAGAGCACGGTCACGCGCAGCGCATACGCCTTCGCCGAATCGCGAGCGACCGCGCCGAGCTCGCGACCGATCAGCGTCTGGCCGGAGATCGCAACTGAATCCATGACCAGCGCGAGAAACACCATCAGCTGGAAGAGCACCTGATTGGCCGCGAGCGGCATCGCGCCCTGGCGCGCGAGCAGCGCGTTGATCGTGTTGAAACAGACAAGCATCAGGCCGGTGCGAACGAAGAGATCGCCACCGATCCGGACGAGCGGGCGCATGCGCTCGGCGATCACGCGCATGTGGCCTGCGAGCACACCGCGCATCCACCAGACGAACCCGGCGGCGGCCACAGCCTGCGCGATCACCGTGCCCCACGCGCTCCCGGCGATCCCCCAACCGAAGCCATAGATGAACAGCACTTCGAGCACGATGTTCAGCGCGTTGCTTGCCACGAGGATTTTCAGTGGCACATCCATTCGCTGAACGCCGCGCGCCCACCCCTGGCCCGCAAGCGCGAGCATCACCAGCGGCGCACCGATCACACTGATGCGGATGTAGACGGCCGCGTGCTCGGCGACCTTGCCGTGGCCCTGGAGCACCGCGACGATCTGGTCGGCGAAGACGAGCCCGAAGACCGCGAGCGTCGCGCCAATGATCAGCGCGAGCCAGACTGCCTGCGCGGCGATCGTCCCGACAAGGTCCTTCGCACCCGCGCCGTACGCGTTCGCGATCTGCGTCGTGGTGCCGTTGGCGAGGAAGTTGAAGAGCCAGAAGAGGCTGGCGAGGAACGTCGCGGCAAGCCCCAACGCCGCGAGCTGCACCGTGCCCAGATGACCGACGACGGCCGTGTCGACGAGCAGGTAGGTCGGCTCGGCCGCGAGCGCTCCCAGAGCCGGGAGCGCCAGGCGGATGAGATCGCGGTCGCGGGTGCGGTCGACCAGTGGCACCCGGGCGAGGCTAGTGCCGCAGCTCCGGACACATCGCCGCGGCGATGCCCTTCTTCGTCTTTGGGCTCTGCCGTAGGTCGGGGTAGTGGCTGAGCAGCTTGTAGTCGAGCAGCGCTCTGCTGTAGGTGGTGGTCCCCTTTGGGATCACCTCTCTCTTTGCTCCTTGGTCGATATCGCGCTCGGCGACAAAGTCGAAGTAGGTCGTCAGGCCGGTGTGTGCGTCGAAAAAGATGCGTCCGGGCAGCGCGCCCCGGGCTTGGACGAAACCGATCGCATCGTTTCCGAGCGGGTCCGTCGTAGGGCCAGTCGTGGTCACGCCCTTGATGTACGCAAGCGAGCCGATCACCGCGCTGCGCTGCGCGGGCGAAAGCTTCGGTGCACCGCCCATCATCACGAATATCACCGACTGCCAGACGACCTCGTCGTCGCCTCCCGAGCCCATGTAACCGCGTGGGACGCTGCTTCGGATCAGTCGATATGCCGCCTTCGAATCCGTCGGAATCTTCGTGCCCTTGCGCAGATGCAACTCGCCGATGACGTTTTCGCCCGGCATGTAGCGCGCAAGCACAGTGCGACAGGTGATCACCGTGCCGCTCGGCGCGCCGCCGTGCGAATCGATCGTCCAGCGAAGCCAGCCCTTCTTGTCGCCTGGTCGGTACCAACGTTCTTCAGTCACGACCTGTGGGTGCTTCACATCGAGCTTGGGGCGGATGAATCCCGACCAAACGTTGGTCGTTCGCACCGCCCGATAGATCACCGAGCTGCCATCGGCACGAGGCTGGTCGTACGCCGCTCGCGCGACGGCGGCAACCGCGTCCTGGACCGTGAAGGGCGACTCTGCGTCACGGCCCGCCAAGCCGATCGCGGCAACCACCGCAATCGCCGCCGTGGCGACGATCGCCACGGCCAGGCGAGCACGGCGGCGCTTCGCGGGCGCGGCATCCATCTCGATCGCCTTCCGCAGATTCTCCTCAACCCGATCGATCGGCGGGATCGGCTTCTCAGACTCCATCTGGAACTCCTTCCAATTCGAGTGCGTCGAGCCGCTCGCGCATCTTGCGCAGTCCCCGGCTCACTCGCGCCCGCGCGACCTGTTCGCTCACGCTGAGCCGCGCCGCGACCTCTTCGTACGACAGTTCTTCGATCACACGCAGGCGCACGGCATCCTGGTTCTCGGCGGAAAGATCGGCCAGCGCCGCGGCCACGGCCGCGCGCAGTTCGTCGATCTCCGCGAGTTCTTCGATTCGTTCGATCTCGTGGTCGAGCACGACGGCCCGCTCCATTCCGATCTTGTCCATCGCCCGTCGCTCGGCCGAGCCGCTGCGGAAATAATCCGCCAGCAGATTCGCTGCGATCCCGAAGAGCCACGACCTGCGTACCGCCTCGGCTGAACCGCCGCGGAACTTGCCGCGCTTGGCATACGCCACCGCGAACGTCTCCGAGAGCAGATCGACCGAAAGCTGCGCATCGAACGTGCGGCGCATGAAGTAGCCGAGCAGGGCGCGCGAATGCTCGCGATAGAGGTGCGTGATGTCGTCGGTGGTGAGCTTGGGCATGAGCGCGTCTGGTGCCTACAAACGTAAGCCGCGTCAAACCCAAACTTTGTGACCGGCGCGGCTACTTGCGTCGGGGGAGATGGTCGATCGTCTTCTGCTCGAGCACCTCGTAGGTCGAAAGCTTGGTGCCGGCTGGCAGGTGGCGGAATGCGACGAACTCGAGCTGCGACGGATCGACCACGACGCTCTCCGCGCTCAGCACCACAGAGGTCTTCGCATCGAAGATCACCGAGTAGCGCTTGCCCTTGTGGTCCCAGGTGAACAGCTCGCCGGTTCGGCCACGAGGATCCGTCGTCTCACCCTTCGACTCCACACCCGGCAGATAGGCGAGCGCGCGCACGACCGCCGAGCGGAGCTCCTGCGAGGCTGGAAGATCCCCGCTGCTCTGACTGAGTGCGCCCCAGACGCTCTCTTCAACATCGGGGTTCTCGCCCGGCTGGATTCTGTTCGCCGGCCGCAGCTTGGCCTGGAATTTCTGCTCGGCGCGGGCCTGGCGTTCAAACTCGGAGCGAGCGCGTCGATAGATCTTCTGCGGATCGCGCGGGTAGCTGGCAATCTGCTTCCTGGTCAGCATCTCGCCGCCGATCAGCAAGCGGTCGTTCGAGATCATCGTCCCTCGCTCAGCGTCGAAGCTCTCGGGAAACGAAACCCCCAGGCCCATTCCACGAGCTTCGTTCCAGTGCGCGAGCTTCCACCAGATCTTCGATGTGCCGTGGCGCGTCTTCGGATTGCGCTGAGCCCGCTGAAACCAGTCGAGCGATTCATAGAACGGCTTGCCCACGGCCGCATCGGCGGTGGTCGGGTACGTCGGATGGCCGCCCTGCATGATCAACTTTCCGTTGTGCGTCACCGACAGCCATGACGTCTGGAAGTGCGGTCTGATCGCAACGAAGCCCTTGTGCGGGTGGCCGTGGTAGTCGAGGCCGGGTCGCTCGTACTGTGCGTAGGTGGACCGCGTCCGCGTGTAGAGGAACTGCGAGGGCTTGGGCTGCGGCGCAACTTCGATTCGACTCGCGACGTTGCCGAGGGCTTCCGAGACTCCGGCGGTCTTGTCGCGGATACCGATCCCGGCGAGACAGATGATCGCCGCGATCAGTCCGGCCACGGCGCAGACGATCGCGAAACCCTTGCGGCGCGATCGGCGCGGACGGGCGGCTGGCGTCTCCGCGAAGCGCGCCTCGCGCTCGGCACGCGTGTAGGCGAGTTCGAGCTGGTCGCCGAGCAGTCCGATCACGCGCGGCAGTTCGATCTGGGGGGACTGAACCTCAGGCACTTTCCATCACCTCATCCGGCGTCGACTCCGCGACGACGTCTTTCAACTTCGTGAGCGCGCGACTCACACGAGCGCGCGCCGTCTGCTCGCTGACTCCGAGCGCCCGCGCCACCTCTTCGTAGCTGCGCTCCTGAACGATCCGCAGGTCGAGTGCGGTTCGGTGGTCGTCCGGTAGATCGCGCAGTGCGGCTCCGACGGCACCGCGCAGCTCGGCGGTCCCTGCGAGGTCTTCAATGCGGGCGAAGTCATCCTCCTCGACGGCCGGTACCGCCACTCCGAGCCGCTCGACGGCCTCGCGCTCGATTCGCCCGCTGCGAAAAAACTCGCGCAGCAGGTTCTCGGCGATCCCGAAGATCCACGCGCGTCCGGCCTTGGGATCGCGACATGTCTCGCGCTTCTCATAGGCGACCGCGAAGGTCTCGGCCATCAGTTCTACAGCGACCTGGGCGTCGAATGTGCGGCGCATCAGGTACCGCAGCAGCAGCGGCGAGAACTCTGCGTAAAGCGCGGAAATGTTCTCGTGGGTCAGTGGCATGGATCCGGGGCGGACGATGATCTCACGATGCTGTGTTGCACGAGTGAGAAATCTGTGACACCCGCGGATCTGAACTAGTGTGACCAGTGAAGTTTTCGGCGCTGACTCAACCTGTCGCGCCCCGAAGTACATCCCCACCTGACGAAGCACAAGATCCAAGGAGAAGCACAGTGCCGCCCGCAAAGACGTCCGCGAAGAAGCCTGCAGCCAAGAAGGCTCCCGTGAAGAAGGCCCCGGCAAAGAAGACCGCCTCGAGCACCAAGCCTGCCGCGCGCAAAGCGACCACCAGCGCGACCATGCCGGCCAGGAAGCCCGTCGGCAAGAAGCTCTGGGGCGGCGAGACCGACAAGGCCGTCAACAACTTCCCCGTCTCCGGCCACGGCGTGCCGCTGCCGGTGATCCATCAGCTCGGCGTGATCAAGGGCGCCGCCGCGCGCGCCAACGCCGACCTCGGCCTGCTCTCCAAGGCCAAGGCCGCGAAGATCGCCAAGGCAGCTGACGAGATCGCAAACGGGCAGCACGATGGTCAGTTCCCGATCGATGTCTTCCAGACGGGCTCAGGCACGTCGAGCAACATGAACACCAACGAGGTGATCGCCACGCTCGCCGGCGTCCACCCGAACGACGATGTCAACCTCGGCCAGTCGAGCAACGACGTCTTCCCGAGCGCCGTGCACCTCGCCGCGCTGGGCCAGGTCCAGCAGAAGCTGCTGCCGAACCTCCGCGTCCTCCAGAAGTCGCTCGAGAAGAAGTCGCGTTCGTTCAAGAACCACGTCAAGAGCGGCCGCACCCACCTGATGGACGCGGTTCCCGTCACGCTCGGCCAGGAGTTCGGCGGCTACGCGGCGCAGATCCGCCTCGGCATCGAGCGGATCGAGAACACCCTGCCGCACGTCGCCCAGATCCCGCTCGGCGGTACCGCGACCGGCACGGGCCTGAACACGCACAAGCGCTTCGCCCAGACCGCACGCAAGTACATCAAGCAGTCGACCGGGCTGAACGCGCTGCCGCCGGCCGACCCGTTCGAGGCGCAGGCCAACCGCGACTCGCTGGTCGAGCTTTCGGGCGCACTCAAAGTCGTCGCCGTCTCGCTGACCAAGATCGCCAACGACCTGGCGATGATGGGTTCTGGTCCGCGCGCCGGCATCGGCGAAATCTTCCTGCCTGAGCTGCAGAAGGGTTCGTCGATCATGCCGGGCAAGGTCAACCCGGTGATCCCCGAGGTCGTGCTGCAGATCGGTGCGCAGGTGATCGGCAACGACACCGCGATCACGATCGCCGGCACCCAGGGTCAGTTCGAGCTCAATGTGCGCATCCCGCTGATCGCCAAGAACCTGCTTGAGAGCATCAACCTGCTCTCCAGCGGCTCGCACCTGCTGGCGACCAAGTGCGTCGATGGCATCGAGCCCAACAAGGCGGGCCTGAAGGCTTCGGCCGAGAACACGCTGGCCGCGGCCACCGCGCTCAACCCGCACATCGGCTACGACAAGGCCGGAGCAATCGTCAAGGACGCCGCGTCCAGCGGCCGCAATCTGCGCGAGGTCGCGCTCGAGCACGGCGTCACCGCCAAGATCTACGCCGAAGCAATGAACCTCAAGAAGATGGCGTTGGGCGACTGACGTCGCCAAACGCCATGGGCGCTCTGCTCAATTGCGCGCTTCGCGCGATCGGCGACTGAAGTCGCTCAGCCACGGCCGGCCAGGAACTGCTTCACCGACACCGCTTCGTCCATCCGGGCGAGGCGGTTGTCGGTTGTGAGGGCAAAGTCGGCGCCCACACGGCGGGCGGTCGCGATCACCACCGCGTCGGGCGTGCGGAGCGTGCGATGTCTGGACCTCAGCAGCGCAACTCCGACGGCGGTCGCCTCGTCCACGGGGACCACGCCGACGCCCGCCAACGATTTGATCGAGTAGAGCGCCTGCTCCACGAGCTCGCTTCCGCGATGCGCCGGCGAGACCAGAGCTTCGGAGAGCGAGACGGATGATGTGATCAGCTCGACGTCGGCGTCGATCTGCCCGAGTGCAATGGTCGCCGAATCGTGATGCGCATCTTCAGCATCGAGATACGCGATCAGCACGCCCGCGTCGAGAACGACCGACGCGCTCACCAATCCCCCTCGCGCAATTTGTCGAGATAGTTGGGCGGGTAGAGCCCGCTGAAGACACCTGCGCCGCGCTTGATGCGATCGGCACGACTCTCACCGGCGATCGAGATCACCAAGGTGCCGCCCGGTCCGGGCGAAATCTCCACTCGGTCGCCCGGCGTGAAGCCGACGGCGCGCAAAGCATCGGCCGGCAGCGAGATCTGGTTCTTGGACGAGATCGTGCTCGTCCCGCGCTCGCGTTTGTTCTGCACACGCTTTCGCGCAGTGGAGCCCTTGTTCTTTACTTTAGGAGCCATTTGTAAAGCAATTCTACCGGAGCAGATGTTGCGTTACAAGACCGCTCTGCAAAAGGTTTGCGACAAAACTGCGCCGCGCGCGTCATCGTTTCGAGCCAGCTCCAGACATCCGCCCAGCCAGGCGGATGTCTGGAGTCTGCTTCGCGAGGGCCTTACTTGCAGGTCTTGAAGTTCACCGTCTTCGCGGAGACCGTGCCGTCGTCGTAGACGGCCTTCAGCTCGAGCTTGTACTTCTTGCCCTTCTTCAGCTTGAGCTTGTTGATCTTCAGGTCGAAGCGGAACGGCGACTTCTTCGTCTTTGCGCGCTGCTTGCCATTGATCTTCAGGGAGACAGACTTCACGCGCGCACGCGACTGGTAGTTCGGGTGCACGGGCAGCTTCTTCGAGAGGCAGCGCGGGTACGACTTGAGGGTCTGGATGCCGAAGCAGTTGGCCATGTTCAGCGGCGTCGTGCTCGTGGCGGACGCGCCGGTCCACGAAGTGAAGTTGTACGTGAAGTTCGGCACGGCCGGTGACTTGTTGTAGGTCGGGCACTTCAGCGACCTCAGCAGCCCGTTCGGTCCGCCATCGAGGTGGAAGGTGAGCTTGGTGAAGCCGACCTGCGGGATGTTGTCGAAGGTCGTCTCGATCTGGTTGAAGTTCGGGCCGACGTACTGGTTGCTGCCGAGCTGCACGAAGGTGATCGCGCCGGTCACGTAGAGCCCGAGGTCGGGCAGGCCGGCCTTCGGGTCGCGCTTGACGAGATAGACGTTGCCGCTGAGGCCCGCGCGAATCAGCGGAGTGTCGATCTTCACGCTGCCGACCTTGCTGGTCAGGGGGCAGTTGTCGGCCATGAAGTCGCCGACCGGGCAGGTGCGGCCGACCTGCGCGACGTCGACGTTGATCGAGGCCGGAACGGTCGTGACGATCTTCTTCGGCGTGCTCGAGACCTGGCCGTCGCCCTGCACTCCGGGGTTGTCGACGGTGAAGTCGAAGGCCGGCGACGTGTTGCGATCGGGGGTGCTGATCGCGACGCCGCCGGAGATCGGGAATGGGACGGATGCGGCGTTCGAACAGTCCGGATCGCTCGTGGTCGGGGCGCCGGCGATGTGGGTGTTCGTGCCCACGCCGAAGGGATCCGCATTCGGGTTGTCGTTGTTCTCCCAGGTGTTCGCCCAGATCTGCGAGTGCCAGGTCTCGCACGAGAGCGGGTTGGTCATGAAGTTGCGACCGTTCGGCAGCTTGCCCCAGAGCTTCAGCCGCATGTGGCGAATCTGGAGCGCGTAGTTGTCGGGCTCGTCGAGCCGCTCGATCGTGTTCGGCAGATCGCCCAGCGTGATCGTGCGCAGGCGCAGGCCCTGATCGGTCAGCGGCGCGATCGAGAGCTTCGTGCGCACGATCGCGTAGTTGGAGAGTGACTTGACGTAGATGCCGATCTGCGCCGGCACCTCGGGGTCGGTCTTGAGCAGGGAGACCCGCGTGAGACCCGCGTGCCCGCCGAGCGTCGCGAGGTCGAGTCCGCCGCCGTGATCGTCGGGAAAGAGCGTGACGTCGATCTGGAAGGTGCCGACCGTCGCCGAGGCCGGGCACGATCCGGTCTCGAACACACTGACGTCACAGCGGTCTTCGTAGGGGATCGCGTTGGGGTTGCCGACGAGGCCGGGCGGCGTGTCGATCACGAGCGACTTGACCGTGCCGCCGCTGCCGGTGGCGCCGCTGGGGCCGTAGTTGAAGTCGATGTCCGCGGTGAAGTCGGCGTGGCTGCCGAGCTTGTTGTCGTCGGTCGTGACGATCGTGGTCGCGCCGGAGGTCCCGGTCGGCTCGACGGTGTCCTGGGTGAAGGTCGTCGTGAGCGTCGGCACGACTCCCGCTCCGGCGCCCGAGACGGCGATCAGGCAGACGACGATTGAGACGAGCGCCACACCGGCGCTGCGCAGTTTGCTCGAAGGGTGCATTCCGGAGTCCTCCCCCACGGAAATGGATCAGTCGCCGGATTCGCGTCCGCACGACGCGCCTCCGGCATTGCGATTACCTGATCCTAGCTATCGGCGAACAGTGCTGTTCGCTTTACCCGTCGGTAGCTACTTGCACGTCTTGAAATTCGCCGTTTTCTCCGAAACCGTGTCGTCGTCGTAGATCGCGCGCAGCTTGAAGCTGTGTTTGCGGCCCTTGGTCTGCTTCAGCTTCAGCGAGCCCAACTGCAGGTCGAAGCGGAACGGTGACTTCTTCGTCGTGCGGCGCAGCTTGCCGTCGATGTAGAGACGTACCTGCCGCACTCGCGAGCGCGACTGGTAGTTCGGGTGGATCGGCAGTTTCTTGTGCAGGCACTGCGGATATGTCTTCAGTTCCTGGACGCCGAAGCAGTTGGTCATGTTCAGCGGGGTCGTGCTGGTGGCTGTCGCGCCGGTGTAGGCCGTGAAGTTGTAGGTGAAGTTGGGGATGGCCGGGACCTTGTTGTAGGTCGGGCACTTCAGCGAGCGCAGCAGGCCGTTGTCACCGCCGAACAGGTGGAAGGTCAGCTTGCTGAATCCGATCTGCGGGATGTTGTCGAAGTTCGTCTCGATCTGGTTGTAGCTCTCGCCGACGTACTTGTTCGTTCCGCGCACAGTGAAGTTGATCGCACCGCGTACGCGCAGTCCGAGATCGGGCAGGCCGGAGTTGGCGTCCTGCTTGACGAGGTAGACGTCGCCGCCAAGTGGTGTGCGCAGCAGCGGAGTCTCGATCGCGACCGTGCCGACGCGGGCGCTCGCAGCGCAGGTGTCCGCGTCGAAGTCGGCGACCTGGCAGACGCGCCCGAGCTGGCCGACATCGACATTGATCGATGCCGGCACGGTCGTGACGATCTGCTTCGGGCTGGTCGACACATCGCCGTCGGCGAAAAGGCCCGGGTTCGTGATCGTGAAATCGAATGCAGGTGACGTGTTGCGGTCGGGGGTGCTGATCGCCACATCGCCGGCGATCGGGAATGCCAGCGAACCCTGGTTCGTGCAGTCCGGCGTGATCGAAGAGCTTGCCGGCGCCGCAAACTGCGGCGCGCCGCTACCGAGCGGATCGGCCGCGAGATTGTCGTTCACGTAATGGGCGTTGGTCCAGATCGTTGTGTCCCACTTCTGACAGCTCGTCGGGTTGGTCATGAACGCGTGACCATTGGCGAGGCGACCGTCGAGACGGAGATTCATGTAGTCGATGCGGAAGTTGCCGGTGTGCGAGTCGTCGTCCTGCGAGGTGAGCCAATTCGAGACGTTGCTGACGATGCTGCGCAGCTGCAGCGCGCTTCCCGGCTGAGTGTCTGGGGCGACGCTGATGACGTCGTGCGTGTCATTGGCGTAGGAGACCTGCGGTGGCTTGACCATGATCCCGATCTTCGCCGGCACCTCCGGGTCGGTCTTCAGCAGCGCGACTCGCGTACGACCGTTCTTGAGCAACGAGGTCGCGTTCATCTTGAAGTTGAGGTAGCCGGTGTCGCCGACCTCCGGCGGGTACCAGTCGATCTCGTTCTCGGTCTTCGACATCTGCACGAGGGTTACGCCGATCGTCAGCTCGCCGACGACCGAGGAATCGGGGCAGGTGCCGGTCTCGAAGGTGGCGACATCGCAGCGCTCGTCGTAGGGAATCGCCTGCGGATTGCCGACAAGTCCCGGGGGCAGATCGACGACGATGTTGCCTACGGACTCGGCGTCGTCCGAGCCGGCGGGGTAGGTCGCCGGGTCCTGCACGTTCACGATCCGGCTGGCGCTTCCGTTCTCCTTCAGCGGGATCGTCCCGGTCGCCCCGTAGTCGAAGGTCATGTTCAGCGTGTAGTCGCCGTGCTGGCCCAGCGCGCCGGCGGGCGAGGTCACGAGGCTCGTCGCGCCGGTCGGACCGGTCACCACCTGGCTGGTGGTCAGCGAAGTCGAAAGGATCGGACTCACGCGCGCGGCCGCGCCAGTCACCACGAGCAGGCAGACGACGATCGAAATGACATTGACGAAGATGGCTGCCTTGCGGCGGCTGCGCTGACCCACGTGGTCCCCCCTGATTCTTGATTGTCGACGGCTCGCTGGGCGTCTCGCGCCCGGGCTCAGTGCGAGCCATCAGGTACGACACTAATCGAGCCGCGACTGTGGGGTGCGCACAATCGCACCGCTTGCAAATGTGCGGAATTACAGGAAGATCAGGTCGCGACAAGCCCCTCGCCGAGCTCTTCACTGATCCGCACGTCGATCGAGTAGTCGATCGGCAGCACGATCAGGCTCGGAACGTCGAGCGTGACGGCGTGCTTGAGGCGAGCAGAGAAGTCGTCGATCGAGGTGGCGCGCCACGCCGGCATGCCGAAGGCCTCGGCGAGCTTGACGAAGTCCGGGTTCGTGAAGTCGACGCCGAAGTGGCGGCCGAACTTGTTGTCCTGCTTCCAGACGATCGAGCCGAACTGCTGGTTCTCCCAGATGATGTTGACGATCGGGGTGCGCAGGCGCACAGCAGTCTCGAGCTCCTGGCAGTTCATCATGAAGCCGCCGTCACCGTTGACGGTGATCACGGTGCGATCGGGGTGGACGAGCTTCGCGGCGATCGCGGCCGGGACGGCGAAGCCCATGCCGGCGAGGCCGTTGGCGATCAGCACGGTGTTCGGCTCGTGGGCCGGGAACATGCGCCCGATCCAGAGCTTGTGCAGACCGACGTCGGAGATCAGGATGTCGTCGCGGCCCATCACGTTGCGGATCTCCCAGAGCGCACGCGGCGGCTGCGCGGGGAAGGCGTCGTCGTCCTTGGCCTGCTCGAGGCGGCCCATCACGATGTCATGCAGTTTGCGCGATCCGCCGTTGAAGGAGACGTTGCGGCACTCCTCGGTGAGGATGTTGAGGATGTGGTAGATGTCGCCGATCAGCTCGATCTCGTGCATGAAGTGCGCGTCGATCTCGGCGGCCTTCGTGTCGATCACGATGATCTTCTTGTCGCCGTTCGGGTTCCACTTCTCGGGAGCGTGCTCGACGAGGTCGTAGCCGACGGCGATCACGAGGTCGGCCTCGTCGAAGCCGGCGAGCGAGTAGTCGCCAGCCTGCAGGCCGGTGGTGCCGAGTGAGAGCTCGTCGTCGTAGTCGATGATGCCCTTGCCCATGAACGTGCTGGCGACGCCGATGTTCGTGGCGTGGGCGAACTCACGCAGAGCCTGCGAGGCATTTACGCGGATCACGCCGTTTCCGGCCAGCACCACGGGGTTCACGGCCGATTTGATCATGTCGGCGGCACGCAGGATGTCGCGCGCGTTGGGCTCGGGGCGCGCGATCTCCATGCGCGGGAGCGGCTGCGCGTCGAGCGGCTGGGCCATGACGTCTTCGGGAAGTTCGATGTGCGTGGCGCCCGGCTTCTCAGACTCGGCCAGCTTGAAGGCCTTGCGCACGACCTCAGGAATGATGTTCGGGTCGGTCAGCTGAGCGTTCCACTTGGTGATCGGGCGCATCACGCGGACGAGGTCGATGTACTGGTGCGACTCCTTGTGCATGCGCTCGAGGTCGCCCTGACCGGTCCGGGCGCCGGGTGGCGCGCGGTCGAGGTAGGCGTCGGCGACGGCTGTCACGAGGTTGGTCGCGCCCGGGCCGAGCGTGCCCAGGCAGACTCCGGCGCGCTGCGTGAGGCGGCCGTAGACGTCGGCCATGTAGGCGCCGCCCTGCTCGTGACGGACGGGGACGAACTGGATCGAGGAGTCCTCGATCGATTCATTCAGATCCAGCGTCA
>JASGFX010000041.1:0-20400 GCA_047605325.1 Solirubrobacterales bacterium
TTATCCGGGCCCGCCGGGGCGGCCGCCGCGGCGACCGGGATCGGCGACGTCACGCTGACCTTGAACAGCACGAACCAGACGATCACGAAGGCCGCTTCGAACACGACGTACGGTTGCTACCTCTTCACCGGCCTGCAGCCCGGCCAGTACACGATCAACGTGACGGCCTCGTCGCTGCAGAACATCTTCCTCAACAACACCGCCGGTGTGATCACCGCGGGCTACACGATGCCGACCGGCGTGCTCCGCTCGACCACGGTGACCGTCTCCAACAACGTCACGGTCAACCCCGTGTGGAAGTACATGACCTCGTCGACCGGGTCGAACACGCTCAACGCGGGCTCCGCGAACAAGCTCGTGGTCGACTCGAACGGCAAGCCCTATTGGCAGGTCCTTCACACCGACATCGATCCGACCAAGGCACCGGCCAACGGCTACTTCTTCGGTTCGCCCAACGGCATGTTCCTGCCGTCTTCCTCGGGTCTGAACAACGCTCTGTATCCGACGACGACGCAGTATTCCGCGTATGCGGGGCCCTGCAGGGTCAACGATCCGACCTACGTGACGAGCGGCACGTCGGCCAACTACGTCCAGATTCCGCAGTCCCTGACCAACTCGACGTGGGCGAGCTATCAGACCCTCACTGATACGCCGACCTTCTGGCTCAACCAGATCAAGCCGAACGCAACGATGACGACCGTCTCGCGACCGTCGGCAATCGGTGTCGGTCTCGTCGGTGGCGACTACTCGTACTACAACCAGAGCGTCACCAACGTGCAGATGCAGGTCGCGCTCGACACGGCCTCCAACGGCTCGACGGCGGTCACGCAGTGTCACCCGAGCTACGCCGCGAACCTCAGCGCCGCCCGCACCAAGTGGGTGCGCGTGGGCGGGAGCTACTCGAACTCCGCGTCAGCTTCGATCGCCGACAACCTCGCCGTTCCGCCGGGTGCCTACAAGGTCTGTTACAAGGTCAACTTCAACTACACCAGGGCCCAGTGGAGCGGTCTGTTCATCCTCGTCCTCGGAAGCGGATCGAACTTCAGCGGCACCGCCTACGGACTCTCGAGCAGCGTCAATGTCGGCTACAAAGCCCAGCCGACGACGGCGCCGGCATACGACATGTCGGGATCCAACCAAGCGTTGCTGACCTCGTCCGCGAGTACCGCCTCGACCACCTGCGGCGACGCGTCGCTGTGGAGCTGACCGTGGATGAGCAGCGTGCGACGAGTAGGACGCGTGCGGCGTTTCGTCGGCTCGTGCGCGAAGAGCACGGCTTCACGCTCGCCGAACTGCTCAGCGCCCAGATCGTCGCGGGGGTTGTGCTCGCGGCGGCGGGAATGCTCGTGATCATTTCGCTGAGGTCCGAGCAACAGGTCTCTGACCGCGTCAACGCACTCAGCATCGGCCGCACGATGGGCGACCAGATCCAGCAGCGTCTGAACTCCCAGGTCTGCCTCTACCCGGGTGAGTACATGGTCAACGGCGCGACAGCCACCGCATCCGCCGCGAGCATCGTGTACGCGGGCGCCGACGGGATCATGTACTTCGCGGACATCAGTTCCGGCGTGAGCGCGGGTTCGACCACCGGCGTGGGATTCAACCCGTACCTGCGCTACCTGATCGCCCCGACCGCCGGGTCCGGGCGCTACGCCGGCTTCATCGACGCGTTCCGTCCCTCGACGCCCAGCACGAACGGCGCGACGGCAGGCATCGGAATCCCGTACAAGTTCACTTTCGCCTCGTCGAGCGGAAACATCGACGACCTCGACAGCCTCGCCAACGACCCGACGGCGACTGTGACAATGCCCCCGACCAGCATCCTCTCGCGCATGGGTGTCGGCGTGACGAATGCGACCGCCACCGGCTCGACCGGTGCGACGCTCCCGTACTTCCAGTACTACACGACCGACAACATCGGGCCGACCGGAGTGCCGATCACGCTGACCAACGGCGTAGTGCCGTCGACTCAGATCTCGACGATCGGCAAGATTCGCGTCAACTACAAGATTCTCGGACAGAGCGGCTTCGACGGGACCAACAAATACAGCGCCAGCGGCGCGCGCCTCGATGACCGCACCGAGAGCTTCTCGCAGGACATCTTCCTGCGCACTTCACCCGACATCTGCGATCAGATGGGCAGGGGATGAGCATGGTCACCATTTCGGTCACTTTTGCCGCCCTGCGCGAAAGGCTCCGCAGCGAAGAGGGAATCTCGATGATCGCGGCGATGATGTCGCTCGTCGTCGGAATCTCTCTCGGCGCGGCGGCCTGGGCGACGGCCGGCGCGAGCATTGCGCGTACGAGCCAGGACCGCTACGGCAAGGCGGCCTACCAGATCGCGCAGTCCGGCGTCTCCGACTTCGTGCAGCGCCTCGGCAACGACCCGAACTTCTGGCAGGCCTGCGACAGGGCCGGCCTGGACAAGAACGCGACCGACGCCAATACCCGCGCCGGCCTCGGGCTCAGCGCGCTGAACGACACGCTCTACGGCACCGCGTATGACACCGCCTACGGCGTGACCCAGGGTGGGGGGCACCCAGAGCGTCGCTGGCTCCCGTGGTCGACCGCCGCCTCGGCGACCGACCGTGCGTACACCGCGCAGTACACCATCGACCTGCTGCCGGCCAACGGCTACTCGAGTTGCGCGACGGCCGGCTTCACCGGCGATGTCGCAGCGGGACGCCTCGTCAACAATGTCACCGGCACTTTCCGAATTCGCGTCACCGGGCGCGCCGGGCCGCCACCGGCCGCCAACTACACCACGGCGGCGGAGATCGCCGATTGGCGCGCGAAGAAGTGGAAGAAGGTTTCGATCGTCACGGAATTCCGCCGTGCCGGCTTCCTCGACTACGCCTACTTCACCGACCACGAGGCGATCGACCCGAACATCAGCACGGCCAACGAACAGACCTTCCTCGGCTTGATGGCGACGCTCTTCTCGGGCGCCGGCAACTACGACTTCTCGACCAAGTGCAGCGACTACTACCGCCACGATCCGACCAGTCCGACCACGGTCCGTGGCCGCGAAGGGGTGCAGGCCAACGGCTACGAGTGTCCGAACGAGCGGCCGTTGTACAACGGCGAGTCGATCAACGGCCCCGCGCACACGAACGACAGCATTCGAGTGGAATCGACCGGTTCGAGCGGGCCGATCTTCGGAAACGCCAACAAGGGCGACCGGATCGAGGTCTATGACCGCGGGAACTCTGGTTCGACCTGCACCGGAAACAACTTCACCGGTGCCTGCGCCTGCCCGTTCCACATCGACAACACCAACGCGGACTCCAATTCGCTCGCGTCGCGCAGCTGCAGCAAGACTGTGCGCACGAACACGGCCGTCACACTGGTGACGGGTCCGGACGCCGGCTACATCGACATGCCGACCGGGAACAGCGATCTGAAAACATGGGCGGGAGACGCGGCGCCGACGGGATATCTGTTCGCCGGGCCGACGAAGATCGTTCTGAATTCCGACAGCACCGTGACGATCACCAACGCCGGTGTCAACGGCGGCGTCGCAAAGAACTACGCGTATCCCGCGAATGGCGTGATCTACGTCCAGAACAACGGAACGGGAAGCTGCGACTCCGATCCGAACGCCGACTACACAAGCACCACGGCGCCCGGCGGTATGGATCCCAACTGCGCGCGCATCGAGCTTTCTGGCACCTACAACGTTCCGCTGACGATCGGTTCGGAATCGGACATCGTGATCACGGGCAACGTCAACCGCGCCAGCGGCACGTATGCGTTGCTCGGCCTGGTGGCGCAGAATTACATTCGCATCCGCCACTACCCGACGAGCTCGTCCGATCTGAACCGGCAGTCGATCTGCTCGATGACCGACAGCTTCAGCTTCTCCCAGTTCAGCGACTACGCCAACTGCATCTCGGCGAACGTCAACAGCTTTTTCGACATCCTCTCTCTGTTCACGAACCTGATCAGCGCGCTCTGGAACTCGTTGACAGGCAACACGGTCGCCACGCCGACCTGCGTGCACGAGACCGGAAACACGTACAACGGCACAACTCCGGTGACGAACATCACCGCGGCGATGGTCGCGTTGCGACGATCGGTGACGCTCGACTCGTCTCAATGCGGAGATCAGATCGCTTCAACGCTCAATTTCAATGGTGCCGTGACGCAGAACTGGCGTGGTGGACTGACCAACCAGGACTGGCGCGCCAGCAACGCGGTCGTCTGCGGCGGCACGAGCGGGTGGTGGCAGCAGTTCGTCGGGTGGATCTACAACGCGATCGGTCTCTGCGGCGGCACTTCGGGCTATTCCGCGAAGACGTTCAATTACGACTACCTGCTCAGAGCTCTGTCGCCTCCACACTTCTTGACGCCAACCGAGAGCGCCTGGCGGATCAATCGAATCCGCCAGACAGTGCCTGCCTGCAATTGCGGTCCCACAGGGTCCTGACGACTCGCCGCGGCAGTAAAGCTTGCCCGCGGCGGTGCCGATAAGACTTCCGTCCGCGCCTCCGACCCTCGGACGAATTGTCAGGAAAGACGTCAATGCAGCTCAAACTTTCAAAGAAAAGCTCCTCCGAGACGGACGAAGCCGCAGAGGTGACTCCGGTCTCCGAATCGGCCGCCGGGCTCGTTGAGAAGTTCAACCAGCGGCCGAACCTCGAAGGGATCACGGGGGTGGAACTTTCGAGCACCCGTATCGCCGGAGCCACGGTCTCCGGTGGACGCGTGAAGACCGCTTCGTATGTCTCGCTCGACCCGAACGTGGTGGCCGACGGAGAGATCCTCGACACCGACGCCGCCGGCGCGGCGCTCGCCGAGTTGCTCGACGCGAGTGGACTCGCCAAGCGCGTGCGCATCGGAGTCGCCAGCCCGCGCGTCGTGATCCGTCAGTTCCAGACACCGGTGATCGCCGACCGCAAGGAACTCGACGCCGCGATCCGCTTCCAGGCCGCCGACCACCTTCCGATGGCGGTCGACGAGGCGATCCTCGACTACCAGGTCGTCGGTGTCAGGGAGCCAAAGGAGGCCGGTGAGCAGCCGAAGTTCGAAGTCGTGCTCACCGCGGCCAGCCAGGGTCTCGTCGAGAAGATCATCGCCGTCGCCACCAGCGCCGGTGTCAAGCTCGAGTCGATCGATCTTTCGGCGTTCGGTCTGATCCGCGCCTTCTATCCGGGCGACGCCGCCGCCGGCGAGACGACCGGGTATGTCCACGTGGGCGACACGGTCAACGTGACGCTCGCCGAGGGCAAGCTCTGCAAGTTCACCCGCGCGACGCCGAGCGGCATCTACGCCGCCGCCACGCGACTGATGGAGAGCGCGATGCTGACACGCGAGCACGCCGAAATGTGGTTTGAGCACGTCGGCCTGACGCGTCCGATCGAAACGATCCAGGGAGAGGCCGCGATTGTCTCTGGCGCCCGCGAGGAACTGCTCGCGATGGTCAATCAGCTCGGCACCGACATCACTGCCGCGGTCGACTTCAACAATGCGCAGCCTGGCGCGACCCGCGTGACCCGCTTGATTCTCGTCGGTCCGGCGACCCGCTACGAGGGTCTCGCCGACGGACTTGCCCAGCGCACCGGTCTTCCGGTGACGGTTTCGGCACCACTCGGTGCGCTTGATTCTTCGGACATCGATTCACCAGACATCGACCTGACGCGAATCGCAATCGCGGCCGGTCTCGCACTCGAGGACACGGTGATCGCATGAAGCCAGTAAACCTTCTCCCACCCGAGATGAGGCCGCGCGTCCCCGGCGAAGGGGACCCCCGCGTCGCATACGGCGTGCTCGCTGCGCTCGGCGTGCTTCTCCTGCTCGTGGTCGTGTCGATCACGCTCTCGAACAGGGCGAAGACACTCAACGACGAGGCAGCCGCGATCTCGGCCGAGGCCGATCAGCGCAAGGCCGCCGTCGCAGTCGTTCCGACGACCGTCGATGACGTGACCGACCGCGTGCAGTCACAGACGCTGCTGGTCGGAGGACTGGCGGCGGTTCGCTTCCCGTGGAACACCGCGATGAAAGATCTTTCGAAGTCGCTTCCGGACGACGTGACGCTCGATTCGCTCAATGCGACTTCGGCCGCAGCATCTGCACCGGGTACGGCGACGACCACGGGCGGCAGCTCGACCCAGCCGGTGCTCACCCTCATGGGTTGCACCTCTGGGTGGGTGGGCTATGCGCGACTGCTGACGTGGCTGCGCCAGATGCCCGGCGTCGCGAGCGTGAAGTCGACGACGACCTCCGAGGCCAATGCCAGCAGCAGCGGCGATTCGACGGACGCCGGCGCCAAGCGCAAGGACAACTGTGGACCCGCGCCGCTCGCGTTCGGCGTGAACATCTCTTACGTGCCCAAGACCGCCGACCTGCTCGGTCTGCCGCGACCCGCGGCGGCTCCGGCCGGGGCGACGGGAGCCACTTCGAGTGCGGCGGGAACTCCCGCCGCGAGCACCACGGGAGGCTGATCGATCATGGGAATGACAGAACGTGACCGCAAAGTCCTGATCGGCATCATCGCCTTCGTAGTGCTGGCCGCATCGTGGTTCCTGCTGATCGCGCCCAAGCGCCAAGCAGTCTCAGATGCTGAAGCCGCCAAGACTGCCGCGCAGGCGAAGCTCGCTGAAGCCGAACAGGCCGAGACGGCCGTCAAGCAGATCAAGCTGGCCAAGCCCGCCGACTACGCGAAGCTGATCCGGCTCGGCGCCGCGATCCCGGTCGACGATGACTTCGCCAGCCTTCTGGTTCAGCTCAACGATGTCGCAGACGACGCGGGCGTTGATTTCACCAACCTCTCTGCCTCCTCGATCGCCACGCCGGCTGCCGACGGCAGCGCGGGCAGCACATCCTGCCAGTCCGGCGCGAGTTCGGCGACGGGTGCGACCGCAGCACCGGCCGCCCCCGCGACCCCCGCCACCGGCGGAACCGGCTCAACCGCGCAGACCTGGGTCGGGCAGGACAAGGAGAAGGCCGAGCAGGCCGCAGCCGAGGCCAACGCCCGCAACGCGGCGGCGATGGCAGAAGCCTGCAGCACCGCCCCGACACTTGCCGACCTCAGCGCGAAGGCGGCCGGACTCCAGGCCTACCAGTACGCACTGACCTTCAAGGGCAGCTTCTACAAGCTCGACACGCTGTTCGGAGATCTGCTCGGTCTCGTCCACAAGAAGAATCGAAGCGTGGCCGTCGATGGTCGCCTGCTCGACATCAGTTCTTTCACGATGTCGGTCAACCAGTTCCCGTCACTGTCGGCGAACGTCCAGCTCACCGGGTACTCGAACCCGACCCTTTTGACATCAGGGTCCAACTCGGGTGGCACGGCCGTTGCGCCGGCCGGAACTCCAGCCGCCAACACCACGGGCAACTGATCGGACAGAGAGAGAATCATGAGCGACCAGCCCAACTCCAACGACCAGTTGAACTCCGCCAAGCGCGCCGTCCAGGACGTCATCGCGGACATGAAGAGCCGCAACCTGCTGCTCCCGGCGATCGTGCTCGTTGTCGCGCTCGTTGCAGCGATGATCGTGCTGCCGAAGAAGTCGGAGCCCGTTGACGCGTCGGCCCCGGCTCCGATCGCGACTCCGACCACAAAGGCTTCAACCGGACCGAAGACGATCGAGATCACGCTCGTCACCCCGAACGCGATCGGCGAGTCCGGTCCTCTGACCTCGAGCCGCAACCCGTTTGAAGGCGATGCCAGCTACACCTGCACGGTGGTCAGCAGCGGAGACCCGAAGGTGCTCTCGTGCCAGGTCGCCGACCTGAAGGTCCGTGTGACGTGCCCGCAGGACGCCGACGGCGAACCGTGCGGTGACGGCGGCGGCAGCTCCGGCGCGACCGGCGGAAGCGGCGGTGGTGGATCCACCAGCTCGACCACCACCACGGTCACGACTGGCGGCGGCGGCACTGGTTCGACGCCGGTCACGATCTACGCCTATCAAACCAACGTTCAGCTCGACGGAAAGAACTTCAAAGGCCTCGAGCAGGGCGAATCGGTCCCGAGCAAGAGTGATCCCGTCGCCACCTTCGACGGTGTCGATGAGAAAGCCACGCGTGCCTCGTTCATGGCAGCCGCCGGCTCGACGGTGACCGGTGCGACGGTCGACAAGGAGACCGGTCGGTCGTTCACGATGAAGGTCGGCCAGACCGTGAAGATCACCGAGAGCGACGGCACCACCGTGCACAAGCTCAAGCTGACGAAGATCTCGAAAGTCAAGGTCTGATGCGACTGCGCGCGGCAAATCCGCGTGCGCGCGCCGGCCGCGGCGACGCGTCCCAACGCAGACGGCCCGCCGAGCCCGACACCTTCGCCTGGACTGGACCGCTCGGAGAGAGCGGTCCCGTTCTGATTGAACGAGAGGTCGTCGTCGAGCGCGCCGTCGAGGTTGAGCGGATCGTCGAAAAGCCAGTCTACGTCGATCGCCCGGTCGAGCGTTTGGTCGAGGTCGAGAAGATCGTCGAGAAGCCCGTCGAACGTGTGGTCGAGCGGATCGTCGAAAAGCCCGTCGAGCGTTTGGTCGAGGTCGAGAAGATCGTCGAGAAGCCCGTCGAACGCGTTGTTGAAGTCGAGAAGATCGTCGAGAAGCCGGTCGAACGCGTGGTCGAGGTCGAGAAGATCGTCGAGAAGCCCGTGACCGTCGAGGTCGAGAAGCTCGTTCCGGTCGAAAAGATTGTTGAGAAGGAAGTCGTCGCAGCGGCTGTAGCCACTGAGGCGATCGAAGGCGCGGGCAAGAAGTCACGCCGCCTCCGTCGTGCGAAGTCGAGCGACGATTCCTCTCCGCAGGCGGCCGAGAAGCCCGCCAAAAAGACGTCCGAGAGCGAGCCCAAGACGATCATCATCGGCCGTGGGCCGAGCGCGTTGGGTCGTGTCGGCCGTGTCATGCCCAAGCCGGTGCCTGTGCTCGCCGGGGTCTGTTCGCTGCTCGCGGTGATTGCCGTGTTCTCGCTCATGTCGCCGTCAGGCGACAACGCTTCGGCAGATCGCGGCGCCGTCCGCACGGGTGGCACGGTCGCCGAGACCGAAAAAACACCCGACCTCTCGCTGGGCGGCAAGAGCCTCGCGACGCGCCGCAGCTCGCGCGATCCGTTCGCGGCCGCCGGATACAAGGGCGAACCCAAGAAGGCGGGTGCGACCGATGCGACGGCCGCTGCCAAGGAAGCTGCCGCGACGAAGGCCGCGGCGCCTGCTGCAGAGGCATCGCCGACCTATACGGCGACCGTCACCACCTACACCTCGTACACGCCCTGGCGAAAGCTCGTCAAGCAGTCGGGCGCGTGGATCAACTTCGACAACAAGCCGACGATCAAGGTGCTCGCGGTCGGCAGAAGCTCCATGATGCTCTTCGCCGTGACGGATGTCGAGGTGATCAAGGACAAGAGCGCGCACATCTCGTACAACAAGCCCGTCCGTCAGATCAAGATGGCCAGGGGTGGCGTCGTGCGCTTCGCGGACTACCGCGACATCGAGGGTGACGACGTCACCTACACGATCCGCTACAACGGCAGCAACAAGATCGACGTCAAGCGCAAGTAGCCCTCTGGGTCCGGAAGCTAGGCTTCCGCTCCAATGAGACTTCGCTTCACCACCGCAGGAGAGTCCCACGGCCCCGGCCTGATCGCTGTCATCGAAGGCGTTCCGGCCGGTATCGAGCTGAGCCCTGAGGATCTAAACAACGACCTCGCACGTCGCCAGCTCGGTTATGGCCGCGGCGGCCGCATGAAGATTGAGAAGGACGCCGCGACGGTGGTATCGGGCATCCGCCACGGCAAGACCCTGGGCACGCCGATCGCACTCTCGATCCCGAACCGCGACTACGCCAATTGGGAAGACCGCATGAATCCCTGGCCGGTCGAGGCCGACGTGGCCGAGGTGCACCTTCCGCGTCCCGGTCACGCAGATCTCCCGGGCGTGCAGAAGTTCGGGCACGAAGATGTTCGAAACGTGCTCGAGCGCGCCAGCGCCCGTGAGACCACGGCGCGCGTCGCCGTAGGCGCCGTCGCGCGCGCGATCCTGCGCGACCTCGGGGTCATCGTGCGTAGTCACGTCACTCGTATCGGCGAGGTCGACGCGCCTGTGTCCGAGCGCCCTTTGACGCCGGAAGATTTCGTGGGCATCGACGAGTCGCCCGTGCGCTGCCTCGACAAGGACGCCGAACGCCAGATGATCCGCCACATCGACGTCCAGCGCAAGGCCAACGAGACGCTCGGCGGGATATTCGAGGTGCTCGTCTTCGGTCTGGTTCCCGGACTGGGCTCCTACGCCACATGGGACGGCCGCATCGAGGGGCGGCTCGCGCAGGCCTTCTGCTCGATCCAGGCGATCAAGGGCGTCGGTTTCGGAGACGGCTTCGGCCTCACCAACATTCCGGGTTCGCAGGCTCACGACGAGGTCTTTCCGGGTGGAGAAGGTCCGACGACCCCATTCGGTTTCCACCGCACGACCAATCACGCGGGCGGCATCGAGGGTGGAATGACCAACGGCGAGACCGTTGTGGTCAAGGGTGCGATGAAGCCGCTGCCGACGCTGACCAAGCCGCTGCGCAGCGTCGACATCTCGACCGGCGAAGAGGCCTCGGCGCTCAAGGAGCGCACCGACTCGTGCACCGTTCCGGCAGCCGGAGTGGTCGCCGAGGCGATGGCGGCGCTCGTCTTCGCCGAGAGCTATCTCGAAAAGTTCGGCGGCGACAACATCGCCGACACGAAGGCAGCGCTGTCCGCCTATCAGGGCAGAATTGCCGGCGAAGTGTTCTTCGCTGAAGGTGTGAACTAGCTCCATGGCCCGTCATCTCGTCTTGACCGGCTTCATGGGCGCCGGCAAGTCGAGTTCCGGAACCCGGCTCGCCAAGGCGCTGGGGCGCGAATGCGTCGACATCGACGCGCGCCTCGAGAAGAAACTCGGGATGTCGATCCCGCGGTTCTTCGACAGGCGCGGTGAGGCGGAGTTCCGAGAGCGCGAAGAGGCGTTGATCCTCGAGACCCTCGGAAGCGCTGAACCGTTCGTGATCGCGCTCGGTGGTGGCGCACTCGGCTCCAAGAAGACCCGTCGCGCGCTCAAGAAGCACCTCACGGTGTTCCTCGACGTTCCTGTCGATGACGCCTGGGCGCGCGTGCGCAAATCCAGTCGACCGCTGGCGCGTGACGAGGCCGCGTTCCGCGCGCTCCACGCCGAGCGACTGCCGAGGTACGAGGACACGGCCGACGCGATCGTCGCGAATTCGGGTTCATCGACCGTACGCGAAGCGACACCGCTGCTGCGCGAACTGCTCTCCCGCCCGGTCGGCGCACGGATGGTGTGGGCGTCCGGCAAGTCGTGGGGCTATCCATCCGTCTTCGATCCCGGCGTGCTCGAGCGTGGAGACCTCTGGCTCGCGCGTCGCGACTCGGTCACGGTCAGCGATTCCAATCTTTCCGAGGTCTACCCGTGGCTCGACGAGGGGATCGTCGTGCCGCCGGGAGAGAACTCAAAGACGCTCGCCCAGGTCGAGGAGGTCTGCTCGCAGCTGGCCGCGCAGCAGTTTGCGCGAGGCCGACAGCTCGCTGCTGTCGGCGGCGGGGTGGTCGGAGATCTCGCCGGTTTCTGCGCCGCGATCTACCAGCGCGGCACGCCGTTCATCCAGGTGCCGACATCACTGGTAGCTCAGGTCGACTCGGCCTACGGCGGAAAGACGGGCGTCGATCTGCCGGCGGCCAAGAACTACGCCGGCGCCTATCACCAACCGGACGGTGTGCTCGTCGACACCGACGCTCTGGCCGGCCTGCCCAGGGGCGAACTGGTCGCTGGCTGGGCTGAGGTGATCAAGACGGCGCTGATCGCCGGCGGGCGCCTGTGGGACGAGGTCTCCAAGGGCGTCGACTTCAAACGACCGATCAATCCGTGGATCGTCTTTGAGTGCGCGCGCACGAAGTTGAAGGTCGTCGCCGCCGACGAGCGCGACCAGAACGTGCGACAGATTCTCAACCTCGGCCACACGATCGGCCACGCGATCGAGACCGTCGCCGGCTACGGCAACCTGCGCCATGGCGAGGCGGTGAGCATCGGGATGGCCGGGGCGCTGCGGCTCTCCGGTGACGACGCGCTGCGCGAGCAGGTTGTGGCGCTCTGCAAGCAGGCCGGGCTTCCGGTGCGCGCGAAGGGCATCGATATGGATAGCGTGCTCGAGGTGATCAAGCTCGACAAGAAGCGCGTGGGCGAGACGGTTCCCTTCGTGCTTGTCAACGGCCCCGGCGACGTCACGCCAGGGCACGAAATTCCGCCATCCGAACTCGAGGCGGCGGTCAGGGAGCTGGTCAGATGAGGCATCGCATCGAAGTCATGCATGGCGTCAATCTCGACCAACTCGGCGTGCGCCCGGCCGAGCACTACGGCACGTTGACGCTTTCGGAACTCGAATTCAAGATCGACGGTTTCGCCGAAGAACTCGGTGTCGAGGTCTCGACCTTCCAGACCAACAGTGAGAGCGAGTTCGTCGAACGACTCCACCGCAACCGCGAGCTCCAGGATGGCCTGATCCTGAACCCGGGCGCATGGACGCACTACAGCTGGGCGATCCGCGACGCGCTGGAGATCACTGGCCTGCCGACCGTCGAGATCCATCTCTCGGACGTCGACGCGCGCGAGGACTGGCGCAGGCTTTCGGTGATCCGCGATCTCTGCTTCGCCACCGTCAAGGGCAAGGGATCAGACGGTTATCGCGACGCGCTCGAAGCTCTCGCTGTGAAACTTGGCGAGGGCTCGTGATGGGCGCGCAGACCGCGCGCCTGACGCGGCTGCGTGGCGCGCTGGCGGACCGCGACGACCTCGACGCGCTGCTCGTCACGAATCTCGAGAACGTGCGTTATCTCTCGGGCTTCACCGGAACCAACGGCATGCTCGTTGTCGATCAGGAGAAGGCCGTCCTGCTCACCGACTTTCGATACACCGTCCAGGCCGCCGAGCAGGCACCGGACTACGAGACGATCGATGGCGGGAGCGAACCGCGCAAGCGGCTCGTAGATGCATTCGGCGCGAGAACGCGGATCGGTTTCGACGACAGCGACATGCGAGTCAAGAGCCACGCGGCGCTGGTCGCGGAACTTGCCGACGGTTCCGAGTTGGTGGCGGCATCGGGGATCGTCGAAAGACTCCGTGCCGTGAAAGACGCACACGAGATCGATGCGATCGCACGCGCGTCTCTGATCGCCGATTCGATCTACGCGACGCTCGCCGAAGAAGGGCTTGTCGGCCGCAATGAGACCGACGTCGCCTGGCGGATCGAACAGCTCGCCCGTGAGGGCGGCGCGTCCGGGGTTTCGTTCCCTTCGATCGTCGCCGCCGGACCGCATGGCGCACTGCCGCACGCCGAGCCGCGCGACGTCGCGATCGGCAGGGGCGAGCTCGTCGTGCTCGACCTCGGTGTCATCCACGACGGCTACTGCTCGGACTGCACGCGCACATTCGCCACCGGGCCGATTCCGGATCACGCTCGCGAGGTCTACGAGCTTGTGCTCGACGCGCAGGAGCAGTCGTTGGCCGGCGTGCAGATCGGCGCCGAGTGCAAGGCCGTCGACGCGATTGCGCGCGACATCATCTCCGCCGCCGGTCACGGCGAACACTTCGGGCACAGTCTCGGACACGGGGTGGGGGTCGAAGTCCACGAGGGCCCGACGCTCTCGGCCCGCTCAGAGGGCTCGCTCGAGGCCGGAAACGTCGTCACCGTCGAGCCCGGCGTCTATCTCGAGGGCGAGTTCGGCGTACGCATCGAGGACCTGGTCGTCGTCGCCGAGGACGGGCCGCGCGTTCTCACGCCGTTCACCAAGGAGCTGACCACCGTCGACTGATCTTTACATCAAACGATGTAAAGTTTGTTCTGCCCGCGCAGCGCGCGGCGTTTCCCCCGACCGACCAGGAGCTGAAGGAACTTGAGCAAGAACACGCGTTGGGCGCTGGCGATCGTCGGTGCCGCGATCATCATCGTCGCCGCCGTGGTCATCGGCACCGGCAAGGACAACACCGACGCCACGCCGACCCATGAGCATGAGGGCACGACCTCCGGCCAGACTCAGAGCACCGGCTCGGGCACGACCACCCCGAGTGGCTCGACCAGCTCCGGCGGTTCGGACGACTCCGCTGGCAGCGGTGGCGGTGAAGACAGCGGCGGGGCTTCACCCGGCGACCCGGGTTCTGGGTCGGACGAGAGCTCCGGCGGCGCGAGCCCGCAGCAGGAGAGCGGCGGCGCGGGTGTCTCGAGCGTGCTTGTCTCTCCGGTGCTCACGGCTTCGAGTCCGCGGACGGTCAAGGTCGACAAGGGCGAGGTCGTCACGATCCGCGCCAAGTCAAGTCAGCCCGCCACGCTGCACATCCACGGCTACGACAAGATGGTCGAGCTGAAGGCGGGCAAGACCGGCCGAATCACCTTCAAGGCGACGATCGACGGTGAGTTTCCGATCGAATTCCACTATTCCGGCTCCGAGGCCGAAGCGGGCACCCTCCGGGTCAATCCGTGAGCATCTTCGTACTGCCACTTGCCCATGGGCTCGGTGGCCGCACGGACCTGCCGCTTCCGGGCTGGCTGTTTTCGTGGGGCGCGGCGATCGTGCTGGCCGTCTCGTTCTTCGCGCTGGCCGCGCTCTGGACCGAGGCCAAACTCGAGACGGCTCGCGCGCGCGCGCTGTTCACGATCCCGCGCGTTGTCGAACCGATCTGCGGCGCGATCGGCGTCGCGATCTTCGCGGCCCTCGTCTACTTCGGATTTGCCGGCAATCAGGATGCCGACCAGAACGTCGTTCCGACCTTCGTCTACGTCTTCTTCTGGACGATGCTCCCGCTGCTGTCGGCGGTGATCGGTGACATCTTCCGTCCGTTCAACCCCTGGCGCGCGATTGGACTCGCCGCCGCATGGCTGCGCTCGCGCCGCGAGCCCGACAACAATCACGCGCCCGCGCGCTTCGAATACCCCGACAAGCTCGGACGTTGGCCTGCGGTCGTCGGTCTGTTCGCCTTCGGCTGGCTCGAGCTGGTCTCGGGCGAGGACGGTCGAAAGCCGAGCCTGCTCGTCACGCTCGCGCTGCTCTACGCGGGCTTCCAACTGGTCGGCATGTCGCTCTTCGGCGCACGCCGTTGGCTCGACCGCGCGGACTCGTTCGGTGTTTATTTCGAGTTTTTCTCGCGGATCTCACCGATCACGGTCGAGAGCCGCAGGTTCTCCGTGCGCACGCCGCTCTCGGGGCTGACCGACATCGCTCCGCTCGCCGGAACGGTCGCGATGGTCGCGACGATGATCGGCATCACGGTGTTCGACGGCCTCGAGCGCGGCGGCATATGGCAGTCGATTGCGGGGAGCGATCCGACGAAGGTCGTCGCGACGCTGGGCCTGCTCGCGTCGGTCTGCATCGTCGCGGGCTTCTATCGGCTCGGTGTCGCAGGGATGGAGGGCAGCCACATCGAGAAGTCTCCGCGCGAGCTCTCGCTGATGTTCGCTCCGTCGCTGATCCCGATCGCGCTCGGCTACCTGATCGCGCACTATTTCTCGTTCATGATCTTCGTGGGACAGGCGCTGCCACATGTGATCGCGCACCCGATGGGCAATTCGGGACCGCCGAGCATCGACTATTTCGTTTCGGGCAAGGTGATCTGGTGGATCCAGGTCGCGGCGCTGCTGCTCGGCCACGTCGCCGGTCTGATCGTCGCCCACGACAAGGCCACCGCGGTGTGGGGCAAGGCGCGCGCCGCGGCGCAGTCCCAGACCTGGATGCTCGTCGTGATGGTCGGATTCACCTGCCTGGGCCTCTGGCTGTTGTCGCAGTCACCGTCATGAGCCTGCTCGCACTGCAGATTCCGCTCGCGCACGCCGGCCACTGGTTCGCCAGCATTCTCTACATGCTTCCGGTGATCATCCTCGGCGGCGGCATCTGGTGGCAACGCCGCAACGACAAGCGTCTGCGCGACGAGGGTGGCCACGTCCGCGACGAAGACGTGCCGTTCACCGACGAATAGGCCCCGTCGGCGACCACCTACCCTCAGCCCCATGATTTCGACGAACCAGTTCAAGAACGGCAACCACATCGAGGTGGAGGGGACGATCTACAAGATCGTCGAGTTCCAGCACGTCAAGCCGGGCAAGGGGGGCGCATTCGTGCGCACCAAGCTCAAGCGCTCCTCCGACGGGAACGTGATCGACAAGACCTTCCGCGCGGGCGAGAAGTTTCGCGCCGTGCGCACCGAGGTGCGCAAGCTGCAGTACCTCTACAACGACGGCAACGACGCCCATTTCATGGACAACGAGAGCTTCGACCAGCTCACCGCACCGTTCGCGACGCTCGAGGAGCCGCTCGGATTCGTCAAGGCCAACACCGAGGTCGAGGCGCTCTACATCGACGGAGAGTTCTCCGACATCCAGCTCCCGGCTTCGGTCGTGCTGGAGATCACCGAGACCGAACCCGGCGTACGCGGCGACACCGTCAGCGGCGGCGGCAACAAGCCGGCCACGCTCGAGACCGGCAAGATCGTCCAGGTTCCTCTTTTCCTGAACACCGGCGACACCGTCAAGGTGGACACGCGCAGCGGCGACTACATGTCGCGAGCCTGAGGGCGCGCGGGTGAAGCGTTCCGATCAGCGCAAGCAAGCGGTCTTCGCGCTGTACCAGCACGACCTGACCGGTCGCTCGCTGGAGGATGTATTCGATGATGAAACGACTGATTTCGCTCGTGCGCTCGCTCTGGAGACGCTTGACGAGCGCGAAGCGATCGACGCCGCCCTCAGCCGATTCATCAAAGACGGCTGGACGCTTGAGCGCGTCGCTCCCCTCGAGCGCAACATCCTCCGCGTCGCCGTCCACGAACTCGGTGCCGGAGACGTTCCCAGAGAGGTCGCCGTCGACGAAGCCGTCGAGCTCGCCAAGCGCTACTGCTCTGCTGACGCGCCAAAGTTCGTCAACGGTATTCTCGGCTCAATCCTTCGAGAGCTCGCCGCCGGAGCCGACCGAGCAGCTGGAGAAGATTCCGGAAGCGGAGCCGATCCCGGAGCCGGAGCCGATCCTGATCCCGGAGCCGGAGATGACCCCCGAAGCGGAGCCGATCCCGGAGCTTGAAGAGATTGAGGAGATTCTGGCGATGACCGAATTCGACAGCGAGACCCAGCAGTCGCTCGACCAGCTCGATGAGCTGATCGGCCAGCTGAAAGAGAAGGTCTCTTCCCTGCGGGAGGGCGAGTTCGACGCAACGGCGCTCGAGACGCGCCTGCGCGAGCTGACCGATCTGGCGGCCCGCGCCGCCTCCACGCTGGAGTCGGTCTCGCGGTGAACTCCCAGCCGGCGTTCCCCGACGGGAAGCGGCTTGCGGTCGACGCCTACCTGGAGCAGATCGACTACGAGACCGCGCCCGCGATCGATGGGCTGGTCGAGGCGATGCGTTACTCACTGCTTGCGGGCGGCAAGCGCGTGCGTCCGGTGCTCGCGCTCTCAACTGCGCACGCGCTGGGACACGATCCGTCGGTCGTGATGCCCTACGCGGCGGCGCTCGAACTGATCCACACGTATTCGCTGATCCACGACGATCTGCCCGCGATGGACGACGACGACCTGCGCCGCGGCAAGCCGACGTGCCACGTGGCGTACGGCGAGAACGTCGCGATCCTCGCCGGCGACGCGCTGTTCGCCGAGGCGCTGCGGTTGATCACCGCGCACCAGGCGGGCGAGCCGCGCCATGTCGTCGACGCGATGGACGAGCTGCTCTCTGCGATCGGCGCCGGTGGGATGGTCGGCGGCCAGTTCATCGACATCGACGAGCAGGTCGGAGGTGCCGACGCTCTGAAGCAGATGCACGCCCTGAAGACCGGCCGGTTGATCCGCGCGTCGGTGCGCGGGGCGGCGATCGTGCTGGGAACCCCGACCTCGCAGGTCGAGCTGCTCGGCGACTTCGCCGGCGAGCTGGGGGTTCTTTTTCAGATCATCGACGATATTCTCGATGTCACCGGCTCGGATGCTGAACTCGGAAAACCGAGCGGCAGCGACGAGCGGCACGGCAAGGTGACATACGTGAGCGCGTTCGGCCTTGAGGGCGCACGGAAACTGGCTGACGAGAGCTACGCGAAGGTGCGTGAGCTGCTCGGACAGGTCGAGTTCCGCGGCGACTCGGGCGACCTGCAAGCGGTGAGCGCCTACATCTACGGCCGGGATCGGTAGACACCAGTGTCAAAGAAGGACAAAGAACTCTCCTCCGGCCCGCTGCTTCCCGGCATCGGTGGCCCCGACGATCTGACAGGCCTGAGCGACGCGCAGCTCCAGCAGATCGCGCAGGAGGTGCGCGAGGAGCTGATCGACACCGTCGGCGAGATCGGCGGACACTTCGGCGCCAACCTCGGCGTCTGCGAGCTCTCGGTCGTGCTGCACTCGCTGCTCGACTCGCCGACCGACAAGATCCTCTGGGACGTCGGCCACCAGGCCTACCCGCACAAGATGCTGACCGGCCGCCGCGAGCAGCTCCCGACGATCCGCAAGTACGGCGGTCTCGCGCCGTTCTGCGCGACCTTCGAATCGGAGCACGACATCATGGGGGCGGGTCACGCCTCCACCTCGATCTCCTACGCCGTCGGCCTCAAGGAGGCCATGCGCATGGGCCAGGGCGACGACGGCAAGGTCGTCGCAGTGATCGGCGACGGATCGATGACCGGCGGAGTCGCCTTCGAGGCGATCCACAACGCCGGTGGCCTCGGCACGCCGATCGTCGTGATCCTCAACGACAACGGAATGAGCATCTCGCCGAACGTCGGCGCACTCTCGCGCTATTTCAACCGCGTCCGCATGAACCCGAAGCTCTACAAGGCGCGCGAGGGCGCCGAGGGCGCGCTGACCAAGCTGCCGGCCGGTATCGGCGCGGCGTTCGAGCGTTTCGGCCCGCAGTTCAAGGAGTCGGTCAAGGCCTTCTGGGCGCCGGGCCTGCTCTGGGAGGAACTCGACTTCGCCTACATCGGTGTCGTCGACGGTCACGACGTCGCAGAACTGCGCCCGGCGATCGAAGAGGCGCTTGCGGCCGATCGTCCGGTCGTCGTGCACATCGCGACGGTCAAGGGCAAGGGCTTCGAGCCGGCCGAGATGGGCGGGCTTGAGGGCATGGAGCAGTGGCACGCCGTGAAGCCCCACGGCATTGCCGACCGCAAGCCGGCTCCGGCCGGGATCAGCGGCGGCGCTCCGGCCAAGGCCTCACCGCCGCAGTACACGAAGGTCTTTGGCGAAGCGATCGTCGCCGAGGCGCGCCGCGACCCGCGCGTGGTCGGAATCACCGCCGCGATGAACTCCGGCACCGGGCTCTCGATCATGCAGAAGGAGCTGCCCGATCACTACTTCGACGTCGGCATCGCCGAGCAACACGCGGTGCTCTTTGCCGCGGGCCTCAGCCTTCAGGGCGTCAAGCCCGTGGCGGCGATCTACTCGACCTTCCTGCAGCGTGGCTACGACCAGATCGTCCACGACGTCTGCCTGCAGAGCCTCAACGTCGTTTTCGCGATGGACCGCGCCGGCCTTGTGGGCGACGACGGCCCGACCCACCACGGCGCGTTCGACATCGCCTACTTCCGCCCGCTGCCGAACATCGTGATGATGGCCCCGCGCGACGAAGCCGCGCTCGTCGACATGCTGCACACCGCAGTCGTGTACGACGACGGCCCGGTCGCGCTGCGCTACCCGCGCGGCGAGGGTGTGGGCGTGCCGCTTCCGTCCAGCCCGACCGCCATCGACATCGGCGTGGGCGAGGTGCTGACCCGCGGCGACGGCTCGGTCGCGCTGCTCGGCTACGGCACCGGCGTCGGCCTGGCGCAGGGTGCGGCTCAGGTGCTGGCCGAAGCCGGCATCTCGGCGACCGTCGCCGATGCTCGCTTCGCCAAGCCGCTCGACACCGAATTGATCAACGAACTCGCCGCCGAGCACGAGCTGCTCGTCACGCTCGAAGAGGGCGTCGTCTCCGGCGGCTTCGGTTCGGGCGTGCTCGAACACCTCGCCGACAACGGCCTGCCCGTGCAGCTGCTGCGCGTCGGGCTGCCCGATCGCTTCGTGACGCACGGCGCTCCCGCGCTGCTGCACGAAGAGGTCGGCTTCACGCCCGAGGCCGTGGCCAGGCGCGTGACCGAGCGCCTGGGTCAGAAGACCCCGGCCGACGCTTCCTAGCCGGGGTCGCTTCTAACGCAAGGCCTCGACGAGGCGCTTGGCGAGCTTTTCGGACGACTGCGGATTCTGTCCGGTGTAGAGGCTGCCGTCCTGGACCACATAGGGGCGGAGCGGAAGCGTCGCCTTCGAGTAGTTGACTCCGAGCTCCTTGAGTTTGTCCTCGAGCAGCCACGGTGCTTTCTTGCCGAAGCTGTTGAAGCGCTCCTCGCGGTTCGAGAGGCCGGTCATGTTGCGGCCTGCGAAGGGAGAGTTTCCGGAATCGTCGGCCGTGGCGGCGATCGCGGCGGGTGCATG
>JASGFX010000042.1:0-18610 GCA_047605325.1 Solirubrobacterales bacterium
CTTCCGCATCCACGGCGGCTATGGCTACTCCAAGGAGTACGAGATCGAGCGCCTCTATCGCGACGCCCCGCTCCTGCTGATCGGCGAGGGCACCTCCGAGATCCAGCGCATGGTGATCGGCCGCAAGCTGATCGAGCAGAACAAGATCTCTTAGCGCCATGAACACGACGGACACGAAGACTCAGCTGGAGGACGCGGGCAAGCGTTTCATCGACGCCGTGCCCGCGCTCGCTCCGCTCGCGCTGATCGTGAACGTCGACCTTCAGGCCAAAGGCGATCACCAGATCTATCGCCTGACCTTCCCGGGGCCGACGGCCGAGAAATCGGACGGTTCCCCGGCGATGATCGACGTACTGGTGATGCGTCAGGACTTCAACGAAATCATCGATCCACGCAAGGGCCTGACCCAGTGGATCGAGGCTTACGACCAGGGCAAGATCAAGATCAGCGGCGAAGGCGGCATGGTCAAGTTGGTCGCCAAGGTCATTGAAAAACAACAAAGGAGACACGGTGGCTGAGACCGCTGAAGCAACTGGAACCACTTTCGACGCCGTTTCGCGCGAGGCGACCGGCGCGGTGCCGCTGGGCCGCTACTTCGACGAGTTCGAAGCGGGTCAGAACTTCAAGCACTGGCCGGGCAAGACGATCACGGAGAGCGACGACCACCTCTTCTGCCTGATCACGATGAACCACCACCCGCTGCACCTCGACGACAACTACGCGTCGAAGACCCAGCAGGGTCGCGCGGTCGTCGTCGGCAACCTGATCTACTCGGTCGCGCTCGGCATGAGCGTCCGCGACATCTCGGGCAAGGCGATCGCCAACCTCGAGATCCAGTCGCTCAAGCACACCGCCCCGGTCTTCCACGGCGACACGATCTACGCCGAGACCGAGGTCCTCGAGACCACGCCGTCGTCGTCCAAGCCCGACCGCGGAGTCGTCAAGGTGCGCACGCACGTCTACAACCAGGACAACGTCCTGGTCTGCGAGTTCATCCGCAAGGTCCTGGTTCCGCGCAAGCCGGAGTAGCTGCGGCGGGGCCTGCGACCCCACAAACAAGCCCCGCAACCAAGCGAAGAATTCTGTGACCTCTGGCCCTCAGGGCCAGAGGTCACAGTCTTTAAGCGTTTCTTTTGACACGCGCGTCACAGACTTGTTGCAAACAGGTCTTGAAACGTCACACGCAATCCGGTGTGATCGATCGATGCCGCGCAAGAACACTCGACCAAAGCCGCCGCGCCGCCGCGCGGCATGGCACATCTACAACCGCGGCGTAGCCGGAATCGCGATCTTCCGCGACGATGCAGACCGCGATCACTTCCTCCAGCTGCTCGGCCGCTACCTACGCGATCCGTTCGCGGGGGAGATCGAACTGCACGCGGCCTGCCTGATGACCACCCACTTTCACCTGGTGATCGTCGCCACCGACAACGCCCGGCTCTCACGCTTCATGCAGCGCCTGGTCGCGGCCTACTCGATTCACTACCGCCGCAGGCACGGCGGATCCGGACCGCTCTTCGACGGACCGTACCGACGCAAGGAGATCGCCGACCCGAAGCAGCATCGCTGGACGATCGCCTACGTGCATGACAATCACCCGAGTGGCGTCGACTACAGGTATTCGACGCACCGCTTCTACCGCACGGGCGACGCGCCAGGCTGGCTCGAGGTCGAGGCCGGGCTCCGCGTCTTCGGCGGACGCCGACGATACCTCGCGTACATGGATCGAAAAGCCGCTCGCCGCGAGCTCGACCGCGGGTTCTTCGCCAGCGGCCGCCGCGGCGATTCGTAGGCTTCGCGCCGTGACGTACGAGGCTTCATGGATCACGCAGGTCGGCGCCGTTGAGCTCGCGGTCGGCGCGCTCAGCGGATGGATCGTCTGGATGGCGACCGACACCGACTGGCTGAAGAAGATCGGCGTGCGCTCGCCGCGGCGGATCTTTCAGGCGCACCTCGATCTGATCGTGATGGGCGTGATCCTGATCGCCGCAGGTACGGCAGCGCCAGAATTTCCGGCGCCTTGGAGTTGGTTCCTGGTGATCGGCGCCTGGACCAACGCGCTGCTCTTCCTGCCGGCGGCCTGGCACGACACCAAGCCGAAGGACCTCAAGGCGATTCTTGCTCAGGCGGCTTCCTTCACGTTGGTGAGCCTGGGTACGGTCGCCCTGGCGGTCTATCTGCTTACATCTGCGTCGCCCGGCTAGGGATCTCGGTCGGACGCGATAGTTACGATCCCACGATGCCGTTCATTCGACGAGTCGCGCTCAAGAACTACAAGAACATTCGGTCGTGTGACGTCGCATTGCAGGACTTGACGCTGCTGGTCGGTCCGAACGGCTCTGGCAAGAGCAATTTTCTCGATGCACTGGACTTCACCAAGCAGGCGGTTGACTCGACGCTGGATGTTGCGCTCCGCGAGCGTGGCGGCATCGACTCTGTCCGTCGCCGCTCGGTCGGACACCCGCACGACTTCACAATTCGCGTGGACCTGAATCTTCCGGACGGAGCAAGCGCAGCGTTTGCCTTCACGGTGGGGGCGCGAAAGGGGTCTCGGTTCGTCATACGCCGTGAAAAGTGCTCGGTTGACATGGGAGTCCTCGAGGAGAAGCTTGAATATGAGGTCAAGAACGGAGAGCTAGTCGGGGCCAACTTTTCACTCCCGCCGGATGTCCCCACGGATCGCTTGTATCTCGCGCGCGTAGGAGCGCTTGAAGGGTTTCGAGAAGTATTCGACGGGTTGGTGAGAATGGGCTTCTACAACTTGAACCCGCAAGAAATGCGGGCCATGCAGAGTCCCGACTACTCCGACATCCTCACAAGTTCCGGCTCGAATATCGCAAGTGTCGTCGGCGAATTGTCCAAGCCAGCCCTAACGCGTGTCAACGATTTTCTTGCGCGGATATCACCCGGGACTTCCGCCGTGCGACGGGTCCCTCTCGGGCAGATGGAGTCGCTCGAATTTGCACAACAGGTTGAGGGCTCGCCGGCGGACTGGAAATTCCGTGCCTGGGAGCTCTCCGACGGAACTCTGAGGGCTGTCGGGACGCTTATTGCCCTCTTCCAGAGTTCAAGCGTCCCATTGGTTGCCATCGAAGAACCGGAGACCGCACTTCATCCGGCCGCTGCAGGTGTGCTTGCCGATGCTCTTCGGGAATCGAGTCAAACGCGGCAAGTCCTCGCGACGACGCATAGTCCTGAAATGCTGGACTCCGAGGCATTCGGAAGCGACAGCATCTTGGCGGTCGATGTTCACGAAGGGATCGCTTCAATTGGTTCGATCGATGATCGGAGTAAGGAGGCGCTTCGAAGCTCTCTGTATACGCCCGGCGAACTACTTCGCGAGCGGCGTCTTCAACCGAAAAGTCCGCCAGCAACAGAGCTGCGAACCGAGTCACTTTTTGTCGACGGAACCGAATGATTCGGATCGCGAGCATTGTTGAAGGGCACGGTGAAGTCGAGGCAGTGCCAATTCTCGTAAGGCGACTCGTGACGCACTTTGACCCGAGTTGTACCGCCGATTGGATTCGTCCACATCGATGTCCGCGTTCGCAATTGGTGGCTGATGTGAGTGAGATGCGTGACAAGGCTGTAGCGCGTGCGATCTACGACGCTGATTCTTCCGGTGCTGTGCTGGTTGTGCTTGATAGCGACGATGACTGTCCGGTGGAGCTTTCCAAGGCTGTGGCCGCCAAAATAGAACCAGCCTGCGCTGCGCGAGGTGTCGGCTTTGGAATCGTCGTTGCCAACAGGGAGTTTGAAGCGTGGTTTCTCTCCGCTCCCAATTCCATTCGTGGTGTACGCGGCATCCCGGAGGATGCCGAATTCCCGAGTGAACCCGAATCCGTCCGCGGTGCCAAGGAACGGCTGGGCAAGCTTATGGAGTCTGGGAATTACTCGCCGACGGTCGATCAGCCTCGATTTTCCAGCGCAATCGACATCGAGGAAGCGCGTCTGTCTTCACGTTCTTTCCGTCGCCTCTGCACGGAGATGGAACGACTCGCTGCGGAGTTGTGTCCCGTGCCTCCTGGGGTCGCGAGTTGAGTCACGCTCCTAGGATCAGGGGTTCCCTCTTGAATTCATCGGCATTCAATCGCGGCTCAATTCGCGGCCGCCTAGCCGGACGCAACTTCGCCGGCCTAGAACTCTGAGGCGCACCATGCGCCAAAGCTCTTGCCATTGCCCTTGACCAACTCGTTGGCCAGAGGTTTCAAAACGGGCCCGAGCGCCTTGGTCAGCAGGTTCAGCTTCACATCCATCACGGCCGTCCACTCGGTCGTGCCGTCACCGAGGTCGATGAACGTGTTGGCGATCTCGAAGGGCGCCTGCGCGCCTTCATATCCGTACTTCACGCGGAACTTCTTGGCGTCGCGGTCGAGCACCGTGACGGTGAGGTCGTTGGTCATGCCAACCTGTCTGACCTTCATCTGGGCGACGCCGCCCTTCTTCTGAAAAGACCCCTTGACCTGCTCGAACTCGAGCAGGTTGTCCTGCCAGGCGGCGATCACTTCAGGGTCTTCGAATGCGCTGAAAATCTCGTCTGCACTGCCCTTGAGCACTTCCGTGTGCTGAACCTTCACTCTGCCTCCACGTAGTTCTTGAATCCGTCGGCCATGTGATCGGCCAAGCTGTCGAGTGTCCCCTTGATCACCGGGCCAAGGGCCTTCTGCACGAACGAGAGCTTCACCGAGATCGTCGCGTGCCAGGTCGTGTCGTCGCCATCGCCCTCGAGTCGGCTGATGATCGTGAACGCGACCGGCAGGCCCTCGAAGCGGTGGGAGTGTCCGTCGGGCGCGTCGACCTCGAGCACCTCGACCGCGAGCTCAACATTGCCGGAGTCGCGCTTGTACTCGATCGTGTAGCGATCGCCAGCGCTCGTCCCGTCGCCCGACACGGCTGTGAAGTTCTCGAGCTCCGGAAGCCACTCCGGCATCAGCGCGGGGTCCCGCAGGACATCCCAGACTGCCGACTGCTGGCGGGCGACTTCGACGCTGCGTGTGACTTCCATCAGTGGGGGCCGTTGGGCGTAGAGGCCGGCGGGCGGGATTCTTCGGCGAGCGAGGCGATCGTGAGGTCGCCGCGGGCGGCCTCCTCGAGCACCTGAGCGGCCTCTTCTGCATTGCGGGCATAGAGCTCGACGAGCATGTGCACGATGATCTGGCCGTCTTCGTGCTTGTGAAAACGTACGTGGGCGAAGAACTCGCGGATTCCGGCTTCGCCGAACGCTGCATGTGTCAACGACTCTGCGGCTTCGGGGCCGGCGCAGACTTCGACGCGCTCCTCGGGGACTGAGACGATCGCCGATGCGACCCACGGAGTTCCCGTCACCATGCGCTCCCAGCGGTCTTCGACCGGCGCGATGCGGCCGTCCAAAAGCGTCAGGTGCGGCTGATCGTGCAGACAGTCGACGCACTGGATCACCGCTTCGTGAAGCTCGTCGACGGTTTCTGTGCGTTCGGCCGTGTCGGGATCGATCTTGTAGATCCCCTCAACATGCAGCTGCACTTCGAGGCTGCGCGACCAGCAGCGGTAGCACCGCAGCCAAGCGCCGACGTCGTCTGGAGGTCCGAAAGCTTCCACGGCCAAAGAGTTTAGGACCGCGCGGGAATCACGCGGGAAGTGCGGAATACCTATGCAATACCGTATGAAACCTTGGTTAAGGGGGAGGCTCAGGCGTAAGGCGCCGGAGCTTGCGTGCCGAAACTGTGTTTCAGAATTCGGCAGACATCTGTTTTTTTGAAAGGAACTTGTTGATGAAGAAGTTTGGATTCGCGGCGCGGCTGCTCGTGGTGGCCGTCGTTCTCTCGCTGGCGGCGTTCGCAGTCGCCGGCTGCGGAAGCGATGACAAGAAGGACACGGTCTCGACCGACGCGAGCCAGACCAGCAGCTCGGGCGGATCGGACTCCGGTCAGACCAAGGAGTACAGCTCTGGTGAGACCGTCGGTAAGTCGAAGAAGGTCGTCGTCGAGTCCGACGCGGACATGAGCGCCCAGCAGCAGGCCGTGATCGACAAGATCGGTGAGTTTGCGGACGCCACCGCGAACAAGGACTACAAGGCGCTCTGCAACGACATCCTTTCGAAGCAGGCCCAGAAGATCGGCGGCGACTGTGTCGCGACCTTCGAGAAGACCGGCGCTCAGCTGAAGGACTTCAAGATCTCCGTCAACTCGGTGAAGATCGCGAAGGACGGCAAGACCGCCACGGCCGTGATCGATGTCACCTCGAACGTCGCCAAGGCCGCCCAGTCACAGAACCTCTCCCTGGTCAAGGAAGACGGCGACTGGCGCATTCAGATCCTCGGTCAGTAGATCCCGGGATCAAAGTCTGAGGGGGAGCCCGTCTCGCTGGTTTTCAGCGGGGCGGGCTTTTCTGGTTCTGGGGTCAGTGCGCGCGCCCGTCGAGCAACCTGCGCAGCTCGCGGTGCCCGAGCGCCGGATCCTGCTCGGCGAGCAGCTTTTCGGCTGCGCGCCGTCCGCCGAGTGCGCGCAGTCCGCGCTCGCCGTTCTCGTGGACGAAGGCGTCGAGCGCCGCATAGCGGCGCACCCGCGCGCGTCGCTCCGTGAGATCGAGCGCGCCGAACTGGCCTTCGACCGAGTCGATCAGTTTGTCGACGTTCTTGGCCGGCGGAAGGGAGCTGACCTGCAGGACGGGAGTCTTGGAGCCGAGCGTCTTCACGGCGGCCTGCAGATCGCGCGCGGCGTTTCCGGCGACGCGCCCGAGGTCCATCTTCGTGACGACGAGCAGGTCGGGGATCTCCATCACGCCCGACTTGATGAACTGCAGGACATCGCCGCTGGCCGGCTGCACGATCACCACGACAATGTCCGCGAGCTCGGCGATGTCGGTCTCGGACTGCCCGACTCCGACGGTCTCGACGATCACGACATCGAAGGCGGCAGCCAGGGCGATCGCGGACTCGCGCGTGGTGGGGGCGAGACCGCCAAGTCGGGTGGCGGTCGCCGAGGAGCGGACGAGCACGGCGTCGTCACGCGAGTCGACGGCCATGCGCGCACGGTCGCCGAGCAATGAACCACCGGAGCGCTTGGAGGATGGATCGATCGCGAGCACGGCGACGGACTTGTCGCGTGCGCGCCACTGCGAGATCAGTTCCGAGAGCAGGGTCGACTTGCCCGCGCCCGGCGGGCCGGTGATGCCGATGATCATGCCCGGGGTCTCATGCCCGAGCTTTGCGGGTGAGATCTCCGCGAGCAGGGCGTCGGCTCGGTCGGTGGCGGCCGGCCCGCGTTGCTCGAGCAGGTTCAGGGCCGCTGGCGCGGCCGCGCGCTCGCCCGCCGCAAGGCGCCGGCCGAGGGCGACGGCGTCGTCGCCGGTGATCTGACCCTGCTGATTCACGATCAGGGAGTCTATGGCCGCCTGCCGACCATCTAGGCTCGCAGCCCGCGATGCAGGCCGAGAACCACATCACGACGATCTCGGGCACCACCCAGGGGTTTGCGGTGGTGATCCTGCTGCTCGTCGCGGGAACGCTCGTCTCGCTCGTCTCGGCCCATTTCATCGATCGCGGCGTCGATCCGATTCGTGACGCGGTCTCCGACTTCGGTGCGCGCGAGCACCCGTGGCCCTATCGGATCGCGGCGATCTGGCTCGGGCTGGCCGGGCTGCTGACCGCGGTGATGCTCGCCAACGCGATGTTTCCGAAACCGACGCTGACGATCCTCGCGCTTCTCGTCTTCGCCGCCACGCGCTGGGCGATCACGATCTTCCCGACCGACCTCGAAGACGAGGACGAGACGCCGGTCGGGCACTCGCACACCGTTCTGGCCGTGATCGCCTTCGCTTCGATCTGCGTCGCCTCGGGCGCATTCCTCTTCGAGACGGCCGATGATCCGTTCTGGCACGGCAAGCGGATCGCACTCGGCCTCACCGCTCTGGCGATTCTGATCACGGCGATCCTGAGCGCAGGAGAGCGCGCCAGGCACGGTGCATACTTCGGCCTGGTCGAGCGCCTGCTCTATCTGTCGATGTTCGGCTGGTTCAGCGTGGTCGCGCTGAGCGTGCTGACCGCTTAGACCGCAGCCGTCGCCGGGGCACCGGCGCGCTGCGCGACGAGCTCGACGATGTCGCCCATGATGCGGTTGAGGTCGAAGTCCTTCGGCGTGTAGACCGCGGCGACTCCGGCGTCGAGCAGCGGCTGGACGTCGTGGTCGGGGATGATCCCGCCGCAGACGACCGGCACATCGACACCCGCATCGCGCAGATTTTCGATCACTGCCGGAATCAGCTCGCGGTGCGATCCGGAGAGGATCGACAGTCCGACGACATGTACGCCTTCCTGGACCGCGCTCGTCGCGATCTGCGAGGGCGTCAGGCGGATGCCTTCGTAGACGACGTCCATTCCGACGTCGCGGGCGCGCACTGCGATCTGTTCGGCGCCGTTGCTGTGGCCGTCGAGGCCGGGCTTGCCGACGAGGATCTTGATGCGGCGGCCGAGCGTCTCGGAGACCTCTTCGACGCGCTCGCGGATTGCCTCGAGCTGCTCGGACTCGCCGTGCATCGTGGCGTCGCCGATGCCCGTCGGCCCGCGGTAGGGACCGAAGACGTTGCGCAGCGTCGCCGCCCACTCGCCGGTCGTCGCACCGGCCTTGGCGGCGGCGATCGAGAAGGGCATGAGGTTCTCTGAATCGTCGTCGGCGGCCTTCGCGAGATCGGCAAGCGCCTTGTCGACGGCGTCCTGGTCGCGCTCGGAGCGCCAGCTCTGGACGGCCTCGATCAACTCGCGCTCGACGGCCGGGTCGATCACCATGATTCCGCCTTCCGCGTCTGCGGTGAGCGGTGACTCCTCGGTCGACGTGAACTTGTTCTGGCCGACGACCGTGAGGTCGCCGGACTCGATCGCCTGGACGCGGCGGCTGTGGCTCTCGACCAGCGCAGACTTCATGTACGGGACCGCCTCGACGGCCCCGCCGTGCTCGGCGACCACCGCCATCTCGGCCTTTGCGCCCTCGACCAGTTCGTCGACGAGTCCGTCCATCACAACCGAGCCCTCGAAGATGTCGGGATAGTCGAGCAGGTCGGTCTCGAAGGCCAGCACCTGCTGGATGCGCAGGGCCCACTGCTGGTCCCAGGCACGCGGCAGGCCGAGCGCTTCGTTCCACGCGGGAAGCTGCAGTGCGCGTGCCCGAGCGTCGCGGCCGATCGTCACCGCCAGCGCCTCGAGCACGATGCGCTGGATGTTGTTCTCGGGCTGGGCCTCGGTGAGGCCGAGCGAGTTGACCTGGACGCCGTAGCGGAAGCGGCGGAGCTTTTCGTCTTCGACGCCGTACCTGTCGGCGAGCTCCTGCCAGAGCTTGTTCATCGCGCGCAGCTTGGCGTGCTCTTCGACGAAGCGGATTCCGGCGTTGACGAAGAAACTGATGCGTCCGAAGACCTTCGGGAAGTCTTCATCAGAGACCTGACCGCGTTCTTTGACCGCGTCGAGCACGGCGATCGCGTTGCTCATCGAGTAGGCGATCTCCTGAACCGGGGTGGCGCCGGCCTCCTGCAGGTGGTAGCTGCAGATGTTGATCGGGTTCCACTTGGGGACGTTGTTGACCGTGTACGCGACCATGTCTGCGATCAGGCGCATCGACGGGCCGGGCGGGAAGGCGTAGGTGCCGCGCGAGAGGTATTCCTTGAGGATGTCGTTCTGCGTGGTGCCGGAGAGCGCCGACTGGTCGACGCCGTTCTCGTCGGCCGTCGCGATGTAAAGGCTGAGCAACCACATCGCAGTGGCGTTGATCGTCATCGAGGTGTTCATCTCGCCGAGCGGGATTCCGTCGAGCAGCGTGTGCATGTCCTGCTTGTGCGCGACGGACACACCGACCTTGCCGACCTCACCCTTGGAAAGCTCGTCATCGGCGTCGTAACCGGTCTGGGTGGGGAGATCGAAGGCGATCGAAAGACCGGTCTGGCCCTTGGCGATGTTCTTGCGGTACAGCTCGTTCGACTTCTTGGCGTTCGAGTGGCCGCTGTACGTGCGCATGACCCAAGGACGGTCGGGCTGGGGGAGACGGTGGTTGCTCATGTCACAAATTGTATTTGGCGGGGGTTAAGGCGGCCACCATCGCGTCTGAATTGCTGTAGTTTCCACAACCCTCACTGATTGGCCGCAGCCGGTCGAGCCGAATGACTAGCTGCGGTCCCCAACATGGTTAGGAGGCGTTGTGGCTATGGAAAAGCTCGCAACGGGGCCGCTCAAGGCCAAATCGGCATCGCTCGCGGTGGTTCTCGCATTCGCGGTGGGCGTCTCGATCGACAGGCTGGCGATCGGCCAGCGCATCGGACTCGGGTTCGCAACCGCGCTGCTCGTGTTCGTCGCCGGAACCTGGAAGATGAGCGCCCGGAGTCGTCCGGAGACCGTCGTTCTGCTCGTCGCCGCGGCGACTCTGGTCAGCTGGTCACTGTTTCGCACCGCCGGATACTTGATTGCGATCGACGCCATCGCCGCCGCGGCGCTGGTGGTCTTCGCCGTCACCGCGTGGGCCTTCGACCCGCGGGTTTGGCTCGTGCCCGCGGCCGGTCATCTGAAGTCGGCCGTCGATCAGCTCGCGGCGCTTGTCGTCGGCGCCGCGCTGCCGGTGGGAGTGCTCGCGCGATCGCGATCGCGGATCCAGCTCGGGCGTGCGCTGCCGTACGCGCGCGGAGCGTTGTTCGCTGTGCCGGTTTTCGGCGTGTTCGCCGTGCTGCTCGCGTCGGCCGACGTCGCGTTCTCGGGCTTCATGACCGGACTGGTTCCCGATCTGAACATCTCGCTCAGCAGCGCCCTCGGCCATCTCGTTCTCATCGCTCTGCTCGCATGGCTGACCGCCGGCTACTTCGCGTTCGCATGGACGCCGCAGCACAAGGTTTCGATCGAGGGGCCGCAGCGCCCGCGCGTCGACCGCTTCGTCGAGGTGATGGTTGTGCTGTCGTCCGTGGCGGCGCTGTTCGCGCTGTTCGTCGCGTTCCAATTCGCGTATCTCTTCCGTGACAGTCACGAGGTGATCGCCGGCACGACGACCTACTCCGAGTATGCGCGCCAAGGGTTCTTCCAGTTGCTTGCCGTGTCTGTTCTCACCGGCGTACTCGTCTGGGTCTCGATGCTCTGGCTGCGGCCGCTGACCGGACGCCGCCGTGCGCTTTTTCGCGCAGTCTGCAGCGCGATGATCCTGCTCACCGGAGTGATCCTCGCGTCGGCGCTCAAGCGGCTCGGCCTCTATGAGGAGGCCTACGGATACACGCGTCTGCGTGTGCTCAGCCACGCCTTCACCTACCTGGTCGGAGGCCTGCTCGTGGTGCTGCTGGCCCAGGTGTACGTGCAACGCGATGGACTCATGCCGATGGCTGCGATCGCACTCGGATTCGTCGTGCTCTTCGGACTCAACCTGATCAATCCCGATGCGTGGATAGCCGCGAAGAACATCGAGATTGCACGGGATCGTGATCGCTCGACCGCGATTGCCTACACAAGACAGCTGAGCGAGGATGCCGTCCCCACGGTGCTTGAGCGTGGTCGCAGCCTGCCACCCGGTGACAGGCGATCGCTGATCGCGTGGGCCTGTTCCGTGGTCGGCGGCGCGCGCGACCTCCGCGAGTGGAATCTCGGAGGTGTCCGCGCGGCCAGCGCGGTCGCGGATACTGGGGCTGCGAGATTCGTGCCCTCCTGCTCCGGAAGCTCGAATCGCTGAGCTAGCGACCCCATGCGGCGGTAGTGTGCCGTCGCATGGGGAAGCACCGATGAAGCTCTTTCGCCGCGTACTGCTCGCGCTGGCGGTCCTGATCGTCGTCCTGAACTGGACATGGGGCCGTCTGCCCGCAGAGCCCGATCCGCCGGCAACGGCCAAATACGCGACGGTCGACGGCGTGAAGATTCACTACCAGGAGACCCCCGGGCGCGGACCGGGCGTGATCATGGTCCACGGTCACCCGGGCACCTTTCTCGACTGGGCGTATGTCCAGTCGAAGCTGCCCGGCATGCGCACTGTCGCGATCGACCGGCCGGGATTCGGTTACTCGAGCGGCGGGTACGTCGCATTCGACGACCAGGTCAAGATCGTTCACGACCTCGCGGCCAAGCTCGGCATGAAAAAGCCGATCATCGCCGGCCATTCGTACGGAGGGACGATCGCTCTGGCCTACGGCCTGCGCTACCCGAAGCAGACGACCGGCATCGTTCCGGTCGACCCCGCTGTGAACCCCGACGCGCTCAGCTCGTTCGACATGATCCAGGCGCAATTCGTCAAGGCTTTGCAGCTCCCGGTGGTCCGGCCGCTTGCCAACGCCACCTTCAACCAGCTCGTGCTCACTGCGTCATCCAAGCCTCAGGTCGACGAAGCCTTCTCACCAGACCCGGCCAACCCCGACTACACCGAGCAGCTCAAGTCGGTCAATCTCAAGTCGAGCGACCTGGAGACGTTCGCCGACGAGACGCTCGCCTACAACAAGGACACGTCTGCGGCCGCTGCGCGTTTTGGCACGATCACGACACCTGCGTGGATCATCCAGGGCAAAGGCGACAAGCTCGTCTCGCCCTCTGACGTGACGAAGACCGCGGGCGAGATGAAGAACGCGAAGCTGATTCTGCTCCCGGGCGGTCACATGCAGACCTGGGTGCACCCGGCGCAGGTCGCCACGGCGATTCGCCAAGCCGCGGGATGATCGCGATCTACCTGCTGGCGGCGGCACTGGTACTGGTCGTCGCCGCGAACCTGGTGTTCGGACGTCTGCCCAAGCAGCCGCCGGCCGGGGGAGGTGTGGTCGAGACCGCCCACGGACCGATCCACTATCTCGAGAGCGTCGGTGAGGGCACTCCGATCGTCTTCATCCACGGAATGCCGAGCACGTGCCGCGAGTTCGATCGCGTGCGCACGCTGCTCCCGGGTCGCCACACGATCGCGTTCGATCGGCCGGGGTATGCGTGGTCATCCGGCGCGCCCCAGGACTTCGGGGCGCAGCTCGACGCGGTGGTCGAAGCGGCAAAGACGCTTGGCGTGGAGCGGGCGACCGTGGTCGGGCACTCCTTCGGCGGACTCGCGGCGCTAGGCCTTGCGATCCGCCGGGCCGAGTTCGTCGATCGTCTTCTGTTGCTGGCGCCGGCCGCTGGAGGGTCGCGAATCAGCGAATCGCTGCAGAATCAGGCCCGCTGGATCCAGCGCATCGAGAAGCCGGTGATCCGCAACGTCTGCGACCTGTTGTTCCTGCGGATCGTCCGTCGGCACGCCGCTCGCGTCGGTGCGGTCACGGTCTACGGCAGCAGCGACGACTTCTCCGGAGAGCGCCACGTCGCAGAGTCGATGCTCGCAAGGCACAACAGCGTCAAGGCGCTCGCTCACGATCGCTTGCTCTTCAACGACGCCGAACGCATGGTCACCAAGAACCTCAAGCGCATTCAAGCGCCCACCGTGATCCTCCACGGCGACGCCGACACGACCGTCCCGCTGCGCAACGGCCGCCGGCTGCACGAGGCGCTCCATGGCAGCGAACTGGTCGAGATCGCGGCCGACCACCACCTGCCGGTAAAGGACGTCGGCGCGGTGCTCGATGCGCTTGCGCGGCTCGAGGCCATGTAGATTTGCGCTCAATATGAGCTTCGAAATCATCGACACCCGCTTCCAGGAGATCGAGCGATCGATCGCCTGTCATCGCTACGAGGACATCCTGATCGATCCCGGTCCGGCCTCCTCGATCCACCATGTGATCGACGCGTTGGGCGACGTCGTGCCGCGCGTAGTGCTGCTGACACACGTTCACCTCGACCACGCCGGCGGGACCGGCCGACTGGTCGAGCGTTATCCCGAGCTTCAGGTCTACATCCACGAGGACGGCGTTCGCCACATGGTCGACCCATCGCGCCTGATCGCCTCGGCCACGCGGATCTACGGTGACGAGATGGACAAGTGGGGCGAGGTGCTCCCGATCCCTGAAGCGAACGTGCATGCGCTGCGGGACGGAGACGAGATCGAGGGCTTCCGAGCGATCCATACGCCCGGCCACTCCGGCCACCACATGGCCTTCCTCCATCTTGAGACTGAGTACGCGCTGGTCGGCGACCTCGTCGGCCAGACGATCCACGGCTTCGACCTGCGTGTCGTATCGACGCCTCCGCCCGAAGTTGACATCGAGGCATGGATCGCTTCGCTCGACAAGCTGGCCGAGCAGGACCCGGTTCCCTCGACGCTCGGGCTCACGCACTTCGGCCGTGTGCCCGACGTGCTCGACTCGATCCAGGGCGCAAAGGACGAACTGAGGCGCCTCGCCGAGCTGGCGCGCGCCGGCAGTGAGGAGGACTTCATGCTCGACTTCGAGGCCAAGCTCGAAGCCGTTCCGCCGGATGTCGCGGAATCGCTCGTCGGAGCGCTGCCGGTCGGCCACAACTACGCGGGTCTCGAGCGCTACTGGGCCAAGAAGGCCGCCGCCCAGGCCGAGGGCTAGGTCTTACAATGGCCGTGATGAGCACTGAGATCATCGAGAAGCCGAAGACACGGGACCCGGGGGCGGGCCTCGGCGGGCTGTGGCACATCATCGTCAGGAACGATGATCACAACACCTTTGACGGGGTCGCCGTGGCGCTCAGCCGCGTACTGCCTGGAGTCTCGATCGGTCGCGGCTTCGAGTTCGCCGACGAGATCCACAACCAGGGCCGCGCCACCGTCTGGTCCGGCCAGCTCGAGCCGGCCGAGCTCTATTGGGAGCAGCTGGCCGACTCCGGTCTGACCATGGCTCCGCTGGCGCAGAGCTAGAACCGCAGCGCGAACGCTGCGCCGCTCAGGAGCACTTGCTCCCAAGCGACGCAGCGGCGCACATGTCGCTGCCCGGAAGAACGGGGAAGAGCAGGCGCGTCGGCATCGACCGACCGCTCACCACCGAGTTGATTCCGGGCGCTGGGGGGATCATCAGTGGGCTGGTGCCCATGACGTAGAGACGAAGCCGGTGTCCGGCCTCGAAGCGGTTGCCGATCGGCCAGAACTCCACGTGGTATTCGCGGGTGGTCAGCGGCGCGGTGTACGACTTGGCGCTGTAGTTGCCATACGGCTGGACCATCTCGCCGCGCGAGTCGAACACCGAACGTGAGTTGTCGACGTTGGGGAAGCTCGTGCGCAGGCGACCCTGGGCGACCGGGAATGCCCTGCCATCGGGCCAGACGTCGGCGAGCACCGCGTGGATGTCGGTCTCGAGCGCGGTCGCCGAGAGCCAGATGTCGAGTGCGGCGGGGCCAGCGCTGTCGACGGCGCTCTTCAGCGGCGGCGTCGTGTAGGTCGCCGACGCCGCGTCCGCAAAGTTCATCTGCGAGGTGAACGGCGTCAGCGTCTCGATGTCGCCGAGCGTCGAGATCGTGTTGATGTCGCTGGCAAGGGCGAGCGATGAGATGGCTGGGTACGTCTTGGTCATCGGCATGTCGCGCCACCACCACGGGCCTTCGGGTGGGGTGGCCTGGAACTCTCCGTCACCGAGGTAGAGGCGCTGCCAGGTGGTTCCCGGCGCGGGCCACGAGCTCGCGTCGACCTTCTTCACATCGCCCTTGAGCATTGCTCCGTGCGAGCCCTTCGAGAGCAATATCTGAACGGCCGGCTCGCGGTCGATCCCGTTGTCGATCCCGCGCAGGTAGTGGTCGAACCAACGCCCGTACTGCACCCACGGCGCTGGCAGCGTGCTCGGCGAACCGTCGTGAGCGCCGATCACCTCGAGGTGGGTACCCGGATTCGTGCTGCGCAGCGCCTTGAAGTTCTCAAACGGGCCACGCGATTCGACGTCGTAGAAGCCGGTCACGGCGAGGATGGGGAAGGTGTTCGGACCGGGCTTGACGTTGTGGTCGGTCCACCACGAATCCTCAGTCGGGCGGGTCAGCCAGTTCCAGCCGATGCCGAGGATGCCGGCTGCGGCCTCGGCGGCGTCGGCGACATTCGTCTGCTCGAGCTTGGCTGCGCCCATCGGCGCGAGCACTCCGAGCCCGACCGCGACCGTCGGCACCAGATTGGGAATACCGCCGGGGTACAGCAGGTCGCGATAAAGATCGATTGAGCCTGCTCCGACGGCCGCCGCATCGACGCAGGGCAGCGGAAGGCGCAACGAGTTGTACACCGCGATTGCGCTTGCCGAGAATCCGAGCAGCCCAAGATGCCCGTTGCTCCAGGGCTGCTGGCAGGCCCAGCCGAGCACTTCGGAGACGTCCTGCTGATCGCGCGGGCCGACGGCGTTCCATTGGCCGTTGCTCTTGCCGGTGCCGCGCGCGTGGACGATCAGGCGGTTATAGCCGTCGCCGAAGGTCGCGGACTCCTCGGTCAGCGCGTAGGGCGTCACCTCGACGATCGTCGGGCGCGGCTGCAGTGGCTCTGCGCCCTTCAAGATCGTGTGCAGCGACTTGCCGTCGCTGGTCTTGAACGTCGCAGTCTGCGTGATGTCAGCGGCCGAGGCCGTCCATGCGCAGCACAGCAGTGCAGCGATCATCGCGGCTGTCCCCGCAGCCACGCGAAAAGCTCGAATCATTTGCGCCTCCCCAGGCGATCAGAGCGGGACGGGTTCCGAGTCCGTCCTATTTGACACAGCGTCAGTAATACTAGCGCTGCGTCAATCGGAAGTCAAGGAGTCGCTAGTCGGGCTCGACGACCTCGCTCTGTGGGGCGGTTGTGACCTCGAGGATCGTCTGCGCCACGAGCGACGGGTTGTCGCTCATCGGCACGTGGCCGACGTCGGGAATCGTGATCCAGTCGGCGTCGGGGAGCACCGCGCGCCACGCTTCCGAGTAGCCCTCGTAGGGGAGGATGCGATCCTTCTCGGCCCATGCGACACGGACCGGGCCCTCGAGGCCGTCCATCGTCTTTGGCGCATTGACCTTCGGCGCGTACTCGAGCAGGGTCTTCCAGGACGGGCAGCGAGCCGCCGCGCGCACCCACTGCTTGGCCAGCGCGCCGGGCAGGCGCTCGGGGTAGGCGACCGGGTCACGCATCAGCACTTTGCGCGTGCGTGGACGGGCGCACAGCTCGTAGGCCAACGGCTCGAGCGCGACGATCTGCGTCTGATTCTGCTTGAAGTACTTGATGATGCGCTTGTGCGCCCAGCTGTCCATCTCCCAGCCGCCGCCGGGTGAGAGTGCGACGGTTGTCAGTGCGCGCTTGCGCTCGGCAAGCAGCAGGGCCGCCCAGCCGCCGAGCGAGTTGCCGACGATGTGCGCGCGATCCCAGCCGCGCTCGTCCATGATCTCCTCAAGACGATCGGTCAGCGTGTCGGCGATGTTCGCGCCGGGGTCGCCCAACTCCGGCCCGAGGTAGTGACCGGGCAGGTGCGGGGCGTAGACGTCGTGGTGGAGCTCGAGGTAGGGGAGGACCGGCTCCCACATCAGCGGGGTTCCGGTGAAGCCGTGAAGCAGCAGGAGCGGCGTGCGACCGGAGTCACCTCCTCGCGCGTTGCCGTTTCCGTTGCCGTTCGTGCCGGCCATTTTGATCCTCCTAGGCCTCTACGGCCTCAGTCGATTCGACCTGCTCGGGAAGCTGGCCGAAGGTGACCACTTCCTGCCAGGTGTAGAGCACCGGGACCGCATAGTGGCCGAGCAGTTCCGCACGGCACTCCTGCATCAGCTCGGAGTTCCAGTAGCGGTCCCAGTCTGACTTGTTCTCGAACCAGGCGTACTGCTTGACGATCAATTCGTCGTCGGCCTGGCGCACGACGAGGAAGCCCGTCGCGCCGTAGTTGATCACGCGCTCGGCGTAGGGCTTCAGCCGCTCGACGAACTCGTCGCTACGGAACGGCGTGAGGTTCCACGCAACTTCAACTGCCTTAGCCATCGATCAGCCTCCGACTTCTGCGCGAATCGCGCGAGGACCTTCGGCCGTGATGCCCTGGCCTTGCTCGGTCGCACCGACGAGAATCGCAATTTTTCCAAGGTGTTCATTGTCGCTCAGCATCTGGTGAGCCTTTGGCACGTCCTCGAAGCCCATCGTCTTCCAGAGCACGGGGCTGATCTGGCCGTCCTCGATCAGCTGGTTGGCCTTGTAGGCCTCCCAGGCGTTCGCGAAGTGGCTGCCGAGGATCTCCTTCTGACGCATCCAGAGATAGCGGACGTCGAAGTCGAGGTTGTAACCGCTGGTCGCGCCGCAGATCACAACTTTGCCGAACGGCTTGACCGTGAGAACGCTGGTCGGGAAGGTCGACTTGCCGACGTGCTCGAAGACGATGTCGGGGTCGCCGCCGAGCAGCTCGGCAACGTCCTTGCCGAAGCGACGTGACTCCTTGAAGCGGGCTTTCTCTTCCTCGGGGGTCTCGCCGCCCTTGCGCGCGAAGCCGTAGTCGTTGCGGTTGATGTAACCCTCGGCGCCCAGGCGCTTGACCAGCTCGCCCTTCTCGTCGCTGTTGACAACACCGACGCTCTTGCCGCCGGCCATCTTGACCAGCTGCGTGGCGAAGACGCCGAGGCCGCCGGCTGCGCCCCAGATCAGAACCTTGTGGCCGGCCTGAAGCTCGGCGCGGTTCATCAGCATGCGGTAGGCGGTGAAGTAGGTCAGCCCGTAGCTTGCGGCTTCATCCCAGGAAAGGCTCTTCGGCTTGGCGAGCAGTTGCTGCGCCTGGACCTTGAAGTACTGGGCGAAGTATCCCCAGGTCGTCTCGTAGGCCCAGATCTGCTGGCTCGGTGCGGCCAGCGGGT
>JASGFX010000043.1:0-17819 GCA_047605325.1 Solirubrobacterales bacterium
CACCAAATCGGCACCGCAGGAACGACCGGCGTCAGTGCTTGAAGTGCCGACGGCCACGGTGGCGGAGCCACCAAATCGGCACCGCAGGAACGACCGGCGTCAGTGCTTGAAGTGCCGACGGCCTGTGAAGACCATCGCGATGCCTGCGTCGTCGCAGGCCTTCACGACTTCGTTGTCGCGCTTTGATCCGCCCGGCTGGATGATCGCCGTGACTCCGGCCTTGATCGCGTATTCCGGTCCATCGGAGAACGGGAAGAAGGCGTCGCCGGCGAGCACCGAGTCCGAAAGGTCGGCGCGACTCTTCTTGACCGCGAGCTTGACGGAGTCGACGCGGCTCATCTGACCGGCGCCGATGCCGAGCGTCGCGAGATCCTTGGCGATCACGATCGAGTTGCTCTTGACGTGCTTGGCCACGCGCCAGGCGAAGAGAAGGTCGCCCCACTGCTGCTCGGTCGGGTGCTTCTCGGTGACGATCTGCATCGCGTCGCGCGGGTCGATGTCGACATCGCGATCCTGCAGCAGCAGGCCGCCGCGCACGCCGCGCAGGTCGGGGTCGGAGACCGGCCAGATGCGGCGCTCGTTGTTGACCAGCACGCGCAGGTTCTCCTTGGCAGAGAAGACCTCGAGCGCCTCGGCGGTGTAGCCCGGCGCGAAGACCAGCTCGACGAAGTTCTCGATGATCTTCGTCGCGAGCGCGGCGTCGACCTCGCGGTTGAGGATGTAGATGCCGCCGAAGGCTGAGAGCGGGTCGGTGTGCAGCGCCTTGGTGTAGGCGTCCTCGATCGTGTTACTCACGGCGATGCCGCACGGGTTGTTGTGCTTGAGGATCGCGCAGCAGGGCAGCTCGTACTCCTCGATCAGGCGGCGGCCGGCGTCGAGGTCGAGCAGGTTGTTGTACGAGAGATCCTTGCCCTGCTCCTGGCCGACCATCGCCAGCAGGTCGGTGCGCGAGCCGACCTCGGCGTAGTAGGCGGCGCGCTGGTGCGGGTTCTCGCCGTAGGGCAGGTCGATCTGCTTCTCGTAGGCGCGCACGAACTGATCGGGCACGTTGCCTGTGCGCTCGTTGAACCAGCGGCTGATCGCGGCCTCGTATTGCGCCGTGTAGTTGAAGGCGTCGACGGCGAGCGACTCGCGCGTCTCGAGGCTGAGCGTGCAGTCCTCCTCGCCGAGCTCGTCGAGCACGGCGTCGTAGCTCTCGGGCGAGACGACGATCGCGGTGAACTTGTAGTTCTTCGCGCTGGCGCGCACCATCGTCGGGCCGCCGATGTCGATCTGCTCGAGCACCTCGGCGTCGGAGACGCCGCGGCGGTTGGCGTAGCGCTGGAAGGGATAAAGATTGACGACGACGAGGTCGATCGAGCCCATGCCGTGCTCGTTGAGCTGGGCGATGTGCTCGGAGTCGTCGAGCTTGGCGAGCAGGCCGGCGTGGACGGTGGGGTGCAGCGTCTTCACGCGGCCGCCGAGGATCTCCGGGCTGCCGGTGTAGTCGGAGATGCCGGTGACCTTGACGCCGTTCTCCTCGAGCTCCTTCTTCGTGCCGCCGGTGGAGATCACCTTGACGCCGAGTTCCTCGAGGCCCTTGGCGAAATCGACGATCCCGCGCTTGTCCGAGACGCTGATCAGGGCGGTGCGAACGCGGTTCGCGCCCGGGGCGGTCACTTCGATGTTTGAGCGGTCTGTGGTCTCCTCAGGCATGGGTGCAGAATACGCGAAAGGCTCGGTCGCGCCGGATCGTCTGGTCGGTTGGCGGAGATCCGCTTGAAACCGTGGCCAAGCCGGATCTTGCGTACACATACGTCCTGCCGAGGGGTGGCAGGACGTATGTGTACGCAGAAAAGCGCTACGAACCCGCGCGGGCAGCGGCGAGCTGCGCGACCACCTCGGGCAGCAACCGGTGCTCGATCTCGTGCACGCGCTCGGCCAGCACTTCGGCGGTCTCGCCGGGAGCGATCCCCAGCATCTCCTGCGCGATGATCGGTCCGGTGTCAACGCCTTCATCCACGTAGTGCACGGTCACGCCGGTCTGCGTGTCGCCGGCTTCGAGCGCCTGCTCGATCGCGCGCAGGCCCGGGTACTTGGGCAGCAGCGACGGGTGCACATTCACAATGCGCCCGAAGAACGCGGCGATGAACTGCGGTGAGAGGATCGCCATGTAGCCAGCGAGCACGACGAGGTCGACCTCGTCCGACCGCAGCTGATCGGTGATAGCCGCGTCGCGCGCGCTGCGGTCGTCGAAATCCGCCAGCGGAAACACTGCTGTCTCCACCCCCGCCGCGCGCGCGCGTTCGAGCGCGCGGGCCCCCGGCTTGTCGCTGACCACGCGCACGATCTCGACGCCGTGCCTCTGGTGTACGACGTCGAGCAATGCCTGCAGGTTTGTGCCGCTACCCGAGGCGAGCACGGCGACGCGCATCACTTGTATGCGACCTGCCCTGCGATGACGCAGTTGTCCGAACTGCCGCCGAAGGTCGGGCCGTCGCTGTAGATCGCGGTGCCCGTGATCGTCACGCCGGACAGTGAGACGAGCTCGGCCTCGACGACGCCGGCCGTGCCTTCGATCATCTGCACGGAGTCGCCCTCGGCGAAGTTCGAATTGAACGCGTGTGACGGATCGCTCACTCCGGAGACGAAGTGCCGGAAATCGGCGAAGGCCGGACCGCCGGAGACGTTCTTCATCGTCAGAGAGGAGAGGTTTCCGGCCTTGCATGTGGCCGTCAGCCTGAAGCCCTTGTAGTCGAGGATCGTCTCCGATCCGCCCTCGGGCGCGCTGAAGCTCATCTGTTTGAATTTCAGTCCCTCGACCGCGCTCGCGTCATCGGCGAGCGCCGCCGACCCGGCTCGCGAGGCCTGCGTCGCGCTCGCTGCGCTGGGCACCTCGGCGAGGCTGCTCTCATCGATCTGCCGGCCGGTCAGCGAGTTGTTCTTGACCTGCTTACCGGTGATCGTCCCGTTCTTGATCTGCTTTGCGGTCACCGAACCTGACTTGATGTTCGATCCCGTGATCTGCTTGGCGATGCGCGCGGTCTGGCCTGCGATCGCCTGACCGCCGCCCGCAACGGCGACAATCAGCGCGAGCGTGGCCACGACCATCGCCGACGACGGCTTGCGAAGTTGGATACGGCGCATTGGTTTCCCCCTGGGTGAGTCTTGCTTCAGGAGCTGACGGGCTGAACCACGGCGAGTTCTTCGAGTGCGAACTTGCCGGTTGCGCGGTCTGAGCCCTCGAGCGGATAGTCGCCCGAGAAACATGCGTCGCAGTGAGCTCCGCGCTCACCGCGAATCGCTTCATACACACCCTCCAGCGAGATGTACGCCAGAGAGTCAGCCGTCAACTCCTTTGCGATTTCTTCAATCGTACGCCCATAGGCGATCATCTGCTCGTTCGTGCTCATGTCGATGCCGTAGTGGCAGGAGTGGCGGATCGGCGGGGCGGAGATGCGCAGATGGACCTCGGCGGCGCCGGCGTCACGCAGCATGCCGATGATCTGACGTGTGGTGTTGCCGCGGACGATCGAGTCGTCGACCACGATCAGCCGCTGGCCCTCGACGATCTCGGGCAGCGGTGTGAACTTCATCCGCAGACCGAGCTTGCGTAGTTCCTGACCCGGTTGGATGAATGTGCGGCCGACGTAACGATTCTTGATCAGGCCGTCGTCCATCGGAATGCCCGAGGCGCGCGAGAGGCCCTTGGCGGCTGGGTTGCCGGAATCCGGGACTGCCACGACGAGGTCGGCATCGACCGGCGCCTGACGCCAGAGGATTTCACCCATGCGGCCGCGCGACTGCTGCACGAGCTCTCCTTCGAGGTGGGTGTCGGGGCGGGCGAAGTAGATGTGCTCGAAGACGCAGAACGACTTGCGCTCGCCCGGCACGACCATCTGGGTCTCGATGCCACCTTCGGTCAGAGCGATCAACTCGCCCGGTTCGACCTCGCGCAGGAACTCCGCGCCGATGATGTCGAAGGCGCTCGACTCGGAGGCGAAGCAGTAGCGCGCGTCGCCGTCCGGTGTCGGGATCTTGCCGAGCGCGAGCGGGCGGATGCCGCCCGGGTCGCGGAAACCGACGACCATCTCCTTGTTGACGATCACAGTGCTGTAGGCGCCCTTCAGGCGCGGCATGATCTCGGCGACGGCGTCCTGGATCGTCTCGGCCTGCGAGTTCGAGACCAACGCGGCGATGATCTCGCTGTCGGAGGTGGAGCGGAAGGTGACGCCCTGTTCGCGCAGTTCGGCGTGGAGTTCGACGGCGTTGATCAGGTTGCCGTTGTGGGCCAGGGCGATCATGTGGTTGTCGGCGCGGTAGATCGGCTGGGTGTTCTCCCAGCCCGACGAGCCTGTCGTGGAGTAACGGACATGGCCGACCGCCATGTTGCCGGTGAGGCCCCTCAACTTCTCTTCGTTGAAGACCTGATTGACCAGCCCGGTGTCGCGCAGCGTGATGATGTGGCCGCCGTCGGATACCGCGATGCCCGCCGACTCCTGGCCGCGGTGCTGCAGTGCGTAGAGCGCGAAGAACGCAAGGCGCGAGACATCCAGCTCCGGGGCATAGATGCCGAAGACGCCGCACTCGTCGCGCGGTCCGTCGCGATCATCGAAGAACGCATCCCTATCGGGAGAAGGCTTGGGGGTCAAGAAGCGACTCGTTCCGAAAGCGCATTGCCGTGGATGCGCTTGATCTCGCTGGCGGGCAAGGAGACTTCACCCAATGTACCAGTGGGTTCGGAGATCGACAACACCTGTCCACCGGTCGTTCCAAGTGCCAGGAAGCCGACGCCGGCAGCACTGCTCGAGAGTGCCATCAGGTCTTCGCGGGTGCCGGCGGCGACGATGCCTCCGGGGCCCTCGCCGAACAGCGCGGTGCGCGCGTGCTGGGCGGGCGCGGCGTCCGGGAACGCGCGGGCCACGACCTCGACCAGTGGAGTCAGATCGATGCTCGCGCCGACGCCGCCGAGCGTGCACTCGGCAAGCGCGGTGGCGACGCCACCCTCGGAGACATCTCGCGCAACCTTGATCGTGCCGGCGCGCACTGCGTCGCGCACGATCTTCAGGCCTTCTGCGTGCTTGGCCAGATCGAGGTCGGGCAGGCGGGTGGGAAGGGGGTCGGAGACGAGCTTGGCCAGCTCGGAGGCCGCGAGGCTCGGCGCGAACGGGCCGATGAGTGCGACGAAGAGCTCCTCTTCGTTGAATGTGTTGGTGGCGACGATCGCCGGGTCTGGCACGCCGCCGACGATTCCCACTACAGGCGTCGGATAGATCGGGCCGCTGCCGCTCTGGTTGTAGAGCGAGACGTTGCCGCCGACGACCGGGAGATCGAGCACGCGGCAGGCGTCGCGCATGCCCTTGACCGACTCGGTCAGCTGCCACGCGATCTCGGGCTTTTCCGGGTTGCCGAAGTTCAGGCAGTTGGTCAGACCGAGCGGCTCGCCGCCGACGCAGGCGATGTTCGCGGCGCACTCGAGCACGCCCGCGATCGTGCCGCGGTACGGATCGGCGGCGACTCGGCGGCCGGAGCCGTCGATGCTGACGGCGATCGACGGTCCGGGCACGGGCGCGCCGGATGCGTCCTGCTTCCAGAGGTGAAGCACCGCAGCCTCGGCCTCTTCGGGCCGCTTGGTGGTGCGCGAGCCGACGATGCAGTCGTAGCGCTCGAAGTACTTGCGGCGCGAGGCGATGTTGTCGCTGGCCAGCAGCGCCTCGAGCGTGCCCTGCGCATTCGACTCGAACGACGCCTGGGCCTTGCGCGCAGCTTCGCTGTCCACCGAAGGCGTCGGGTAGATCTGCTCGGCCGGCTCGGCCGGCTCGAGCGTGTACATAGGGCAGTCGTCGACCAGCGCGATCACCGGGATGTCGCCGACCAGCTCGCCGCCGTCATAGATCTTCATGTGGCGTGAATCGGTGACCTCGCCGATCACGGCGTGGTGGAGATCCCACTTGTCGCAGACCGACAGCACCGAGTCCAGCAGCTCCGGCGTGACGACGCAGAGCATGCGCTCCTGCGACTCGGAGACCATGATCTCGAACGGCTCCATGCCCTGCTCGCGCAGTGGCACGCGGTCGATGTGGATGTCGAGTCCGACTTCGCCGTTGCTCGCCATTTCGGATGAGGCGCTGGTCAGGCCGGCGGCGCCGAGGTCCTGCAGCGAGGTGAGAAGATCTTTTTCGAGCAGTTCGAGGCAGCACTCGACGAGCTTGGACTCTTCGAACGGGTCTCCGACCTGAACCGTGGGGCGCTTGTCGGCATCGTCGTCGCCGAGCTCTGCGGATGCCAGCACGCTCGCGCCGCCGATGCCGTCGCGGCCGGTTGAGGCGCCGAACAACACGAGGTGGTTGCCGATACCTGCCGCCGCGCTCTTGATCAGCTGCTCTTCCGGCGCGAGCCCGAGCGCCATCGCGTTGACGAGGCAGTTCTGCTCGTACGGGGCTTCGAAGTAGATCTCTCCGCCGATCGTCGGGACGCCGATCGAGTTGCCGTAGTGTCCGATTCCGGCGACTGCGCGGTCGGCGAGGAAGCGGCTGCGCGCGGATGAGAGCTCGCCGAAGCGCAGCGAGTCGAGCACCGCGATCGGACGCGCCCCGACGGCGAAGATGTCGCGCAGGATTCCGCCGACCCCGGTGGCCGCGCCCTGGAAGGGCTCGACGGCCGAGGGGTGGTTGTGCGACTCGACCTTGAATGCGATCGCGAGCCCGTCGCCGACCGAGACGGCGCCGGCGTTCTCGCCGGGGCCCATCAGTAGGTGTGGTCCTTCGGTCGGGAGTTGCCCGAGGATCTTCTTGGAGTGCTTGTAGGAGCAGTGCTCGCTCCACATGAGCGAGAACATCGCCAGCTCGGTGGCGTTGGGCTCGCGGCCCATTTTCTCGACGATCAGGTCGTACTCGGGGTCTGTGAGGCCGAGCGCGATGTGCGGAGCGGGTGCGGTCGTTTCACTCATGTCATATCTCCGGTGCCGACGGCCATCGGCGCGGCGGAAGCGAGCGAGGCGAAGAGCTTGAGACCGTCGTCGGATCCGGTCAATGGGTCGACGGCATGCTCGGGGTGTGGCATCAGGCCGAAGACGTTGCGCTGCTCGTTCGTGACGCCGGCGATGTCATTGGCCGAGCCGTTGAAGTTGTGGCCTTCGGCGTAGCGCAGGATGACCTGGCCCTCGGCCTCGAGCTGGTTCAGGAGTTCTGTCGGCGCGTAGTAGCGGCCGGTCGTGTGCTTCGCCGGGATGCTCAGCGTCTCGCCAGTCGCGAGTTCGTGCGTGAAGGGGGTTTCGTTGGTCTCGACCTTCAGCTCGACCTGCCGGCAGGTGAAAGAGAGGTTTACGTTCGGCAGCAGCGCGCCGGGCAGCAGGCCCGCCTCGGTCAGAACCTGAAAACCGTTGCAGATGCCGAGCACGAGGCCGCCCTCGGCCGCGAACTCCTTGACTGCCTGCATCACCGGGGAGAACGGCGGAATCGCGCCGACGCGCAGGTAGTCGCCGTAGGAGAAACCGCCGGGCACCACGATCACGTCGCAGCCCTTGAGATCTTTGTCCTTGTGCCAGAGCAGCTCTGCTTCGCCGACACGGTTGCACGCGAGCAGCGTGTCGACTTCGTCGCACGAGCCGGGGAACTGGGGGATCCCGAACTTCGTCATACGGTCTGGATCTCGAAGTCTTCGATCAGCGGATTGGCGAGCAGCTGCTCGCACATCTTCTCGAGCTGCGCCGGGTTGTCGATCTCGAGTTCGACCAGTCGACCGACGTGCACGTTGCTGACGCCGGAGAATCCGAGCGCGGGAAGCGCGTTCTCGACGGCCTCGCCCTGGGGGTCGAGTATGCCTGCTTTGGGACGGATGAGGACGGTGGCTTTGACGGCCAAGGTTTGGCTCCTTCCGAGGACCGAGTAGGCATTGAGCGTATCGAGAGTACGGACGCGATTTTCCCGCTGTTGGAGCGGGATTGACGGCGATCGAGGCCGTTCCCGCAAATTGCGAACAACCGCCCAGACCAGGCGCGACGGGTTGGTCGGAAATTGGGTGAAAATGGCTGCGGTAATGGTGCGCCTGAAATGCAGATTGTCGGTACGGTTATGGGCGTGAGCCACCGCCTCTGCGCAATGATTGCGATCGCCGCCGTGGCCATCGCCGCAACCGCCGCGACCGCCGCCGCCGACGACTATTGCGTCGGATCGACACCTTTGTGCAACGCGTCAGTGATTCCGGCGACCGGCGACGGGTTTGCCGCAGCACTCACCTCGTCGAACTCGCACGCAGGAGCCGACCGCATCTTCCTCGCGCCCGGAACCTATGACCTCGAGACCGGCATCGCTGAGACGGTCCCGAGCGGTCAGTCGCTCCAGATCATCGGAGCCGGCAGCGCGTCGACGTCGTTCACCTGTCAGCCTGCCGCGGTGAACGCGTGCTTCTCTCTGAGCGCGCCGAGTTCTGCATCGAGCCTCTCCGGGGTCACCGCCAAGCCGTCGGGGACGGCGTCGAATGTCTATGGCCTGGTGCTGACACGTGCCGACGGCAGCGACCTCGCGGTGGTCGATCCAGGTGGGATGTCCGCGTTCCGCGCGATCGCCGCCTACTACGGAACGGCGATCGACGGCTGCCATCTGACGCTCGCCTCAAGCAACGCAGTCGGGCTGTTCACGAACAATGCCGACTTCAGCGCGACGCACTGCAGTGTCCAAGGCGGCAGCACATCGACCGGCGTGTCGGCCGGCGGCAACAACACCACCGTGTCGATCGATCACAGCAGCTTCCGCGATGTCCAAACCGGGCTGGCGATGACCGTCGGCACCCTGAATGTTTCGGACACGCTGATCGACATGGGCTCCGCCGGTTCCAGGACGGGAATCGACGCCTACTACCCGAACGCAGCGACCGGCGCGACGACGCTCAATGCCGACCGAGTGACGATCGTCGGAAGCGGCACGACGCAGTACGGCACCTGGCTCGGGGCTGTCGGGACCGGCCAATCGTTCGCAGCCGACATCGAGGACTCGGTCATCTACAACCCGGCCCCCGGGTTTGTCGCGATCCACAGCCAGTTCTCGCCGCCGAGCGGCGCCTCCGACACGATCGCGACCAAGCACACCGCGTACAACCTCGCCGGCGTCGTGAAGGCCGGAACGGCACAGGTGACGCCGACGAACGAAAATCCGATCGACCTCGCCTCGACGCCTCCCGGCTTCGTCGACCCGGCGACGCGCAACTACCACCTGGCCGTCGGGTCGACGTTGATCGACGCAGGGGGATCTACCACCGCCGCGGGCGCGACCGATCTCGATGGAGCCGCGCGTGTGGTCGACGGCAACGGCGACGGCAACGCCAGCGTCGATATCGGCGCCTATGAGTTCCAGCCGCCCGCCCCCGGCGGCGGCGCGGACGCTGCCGAGGCCACGGCTCGGATCGTCGCCAAGCCGAAGAAGTCGTTCAGGGTCGGCCGCAAGGCCGGCTTCGGCAAGGCCAGGAAGGGCGCCGCGAGCTTCAGCGTCAAGTTCGCGAACAGCGCAAAAGCAAAGTTCACGCTCAAATCGATTGGCAGGCATAACAAGCTGAAGACTGTCAAGGGAAGCCAGACGCTCAATGTCTCTGATGGGACAATCAAGATCGGCATGCGCGGCAGGTGGAACAAGAAGCAGCTCAGGGCGGGCAAGTACCGGGTCACGATCACGCCGATCTCGGGCTCCGGCGTCGCCGGCGACCCGGTGAGCGTCCGCATCGCGCTCGCCGACCGGCAGTAGCCTGATCATTATGTTTCGAATCAACTTCGCGGTGATCGTCGCCGCGCTCGGGCTGCTCGCATTCGCCCAGACTGCAGCCGCCGACGACTACTGCGCCGGCAGTTCGGCGCACTGCTTGCAGGCGAACACCTTTTCCGGCAACGCCGACGGCACGGGGATCACCGCCGCGATCAACGCGGCGCATTCGCACGCTGGCGATGACCACGTCTGGATCGCGGCCGGCAGTTACGACATCACCTCGACGACGTTCCCGACGTTCGGCGGCGCGGCCGGCGACAAGCTCGACATCTCAGGCGCCGGAGTCGGCCAGACGATCATCAACGGACCGGCCGGCTCGCAGGGGTTGATCAACCTGATTCTTCCGACGACCACGAGCACGCTCTCGGATGTGACGCTGAACGTCACGCTCACGGGCATCGCGCAGCTCGGCATCTCGATGGGACGCGGCAATCTCGCGGACTTCGAACTCAACCTGCTCAACCCGGACGGCTACTACACCGCGATCGCTGTCCAGATGCTCCAGCCGAACCTCGCCCTCAGTCGAGGGAAGATCACGACGGTGCAGGGCCTCGACCGCTCGGTGACCGGGGTCGACGTCGTCGGTACAACCACCACGGCGTCGGTCACGGACCTTGAGATCGTCGGCCCGAACGTGTCGAGCACCATCAACCCCGGAATTCAACTCGAGGCTGGATCACTGATTGTCTCGCGCACGAAGGTCTCCGGTTTCGCGCGCGGCATCAACGCCGGCAACGGCACACTCACCGTGCTCGACTCGATCATCGACCTCGGTTCGAGGTATGGCGGGACCGGTTTTCGGATCAAGGATTCCGCAGACTCAATCGCGCGCAACGTGACCGCGACGCTCAGGCGCAACACGGTGGTCGGCATCGCGGACACCCAGGTCGGAATCTCCACCGGACGTCTAGAGACGGGCGATCAGACAACGCTCGACACGCTTGAGAACGCGATCTACCTGACCGGCACGAACGTTTCTCCATTGATCTGCGACGGGACGGTCAATGGCCTCTACGACAACAACAACGCCTTCCGCGGAACCCCAACGATCACCGGCGGCTGCTCGGTCACGTCCTCGGCCGGCACGATCTCGCTCTCGTCGTCGCCGTTTGTGGGCATCGCTTCAGGCGATCTGCGGCCGTCCTCGACATCGCCGTTGATTGACGCGGGCAGCAGTGTCAACAATGTTCCCGGATCGGGCGATCTCGACTTCGGACACAGGCCTCGGCTCGTCAACGGCGACGGCTTGAGCGGGTCGCGCGTCGACATCGGCGCCTACGAGTATCAGCGTGCAGCGCCCACAGTGGCGCTCACCACGCCGAAGGAAACACTCGCGCCGCTCGAGTCTGCGACCTTCACCGCCGCTGCCGAAGATATCGACGGCGACTCCCTCACCTACTCCTGGACGATCGACGGGGATGCCTCTTCGGTCGATGGCTCAACGTATTCGGGAGCCTTCGCCGGCGAAGGCGCTCACACCGTGTCGGTCACCGTCACCGACGAGACCGGGCAGTCGGACACCACGACGAAGGTCGTCACCGTCGCCAAACCGCCGATCCTCGCGCCGATCTGCCCGGTGCCCGCCCTCTCGGCCAAGATCAAGACCAAGCCGTCCAGGCCGTTCAAGATCGCCGGCAAGGGCTTCGCGCTCGCCAAGTCCAAAGCCAAGCAGCCCTTCATCGGAGTGATCGCCCCGGCCTCGGACGTGAAGATCACGCTCCAGTCGGTCGGCAGGAAGAACAAGCTCAAGTCACTCAAGGGCTCGCAGACGATCAAGCTCAAGAACGCCAATCCGAAGCTGACGTTCGGCGGCAAGTGGAACAAGAAGAAGCTGAAGGCCGGCAAGTACCGCGCGACGATCACGATTCTTCCCGCCGACAGCTGCACGGTCGTCACCTCGACGACGGTCAACTTAAAGCTCAGGTGACCGGCGCCGGCGCACCCGCCAATTGCAACTAGTACGAACGTCCAGTCTCGTACTTCACATCACGCCAGTTTCTGCCGTACGTTGACGTACATCGCGTGAGCCCGAACGGAATCAGGCTCGCCGGCAGACCACGGGGAGCAAAGTTCAGTGGGGCAGGACCGATTGGAATCGGGGTCCGACAGCGCAATGGATTGGCGCTGGGCCCGCGACAACGAAAAACTCGTGATGACGCGTGTTGCGTTCGCGGGGCTGCTGCTCGGGCTCGTGATCGTCGAACTTGCCTCGTTCGTCCCGGCGCTCGCCCCGTCTCACGTCGAACTCTGGCGTTGGACGCTGGGCGTTCCCGCAGCGCTCACGCTCGCCGCGATGCTGCCGTATGCGATTCGCGGACGCACTCCGAGCTGGATGATCTGGCTGGTGCTCGCGGTCACGATGGCGATCGTCGTCACGATCGTGATGATTTCCCCGCCGACCTGGGCGATGCTGCTCACACCGGTTGCAATCGTGGTCTTCGCCGGCTACTTCTTGCGCGGCTGGGCCGTCGTCCTGACGACGGCGCTGCTGAGCGTCGCTGTCTTGTCGCTTCCGATCTTCGCCCCGGCCGGCACCGCGCATGAGTACGACGCGGCGCGGCTGATCGTCTACTTGCCCGTGCTGTGGGCATTGGCCGCGACGACCTATTTCCAGACGCGCGATCTGCGCGCGTCGATCGATCAGGCGATCGAGGCCTCCACCTCCGACCTGCCGACCGGCATCCTCGGGCTGCGCAGCGCGCAGGAGGATTTCGCGTCGCGGGTGTCGAGCGGCGCGGTCAGCGTGCTGCTGGTCTCGGTTGCCGGACTCGCTCGAATTCGCGAGTCGCACGGCGACGAAGCCGAGACCGACGTGCTCGTCGCGATCACCCGCCACCTGCGGCGTGTGATGCGCAAAGAGTGGACACTCGCGCGGATCGACGCCGGGGACTTCATCGTGATCGCCTCTGGGCTGGCGCCGCAGCGCGCCGACGAGATCGCGGTGCTCTGTCGCGGCGCGGCGCTCTCGGCGTCGATCGATCTCGAGATTGCGCTGAAGGTGCAGGCCGCCGCGGCCAGCACCAACGACCCGGAGTGCACGCTTGAGCGTCTGCTCGACGTCGCGCAGGCCAGCATCCTCGCCGAGGACGAGTCGGAGGCCGGCGTCGTCGCGGCGATTGCCGCTCCCCGCCACATTGAACGCACAGATGATGCTCTCGGCGGCCACGCACATCACGACCCTGCGATTGCCGCCGCGCTCGACACGGCAGGCGCGGCCGCAAGGCGCGCAAAGGCGTTCGTGGCTCGTCGCATCGGCGCGTGTGCGACGATCGCCGCCGCGTTGGTTCTGCTTGTCGCCCTCGCCTTCCCTGGTGCGGACTGGAAGGACCCGCGCCTTGCCGCGCTGATCGCGCTCGGCTGCCTCGCGCTCGGGATCGTCGCGCTGCTGGCTCCGAACGTCGCCCGTTCGCGCACCGCCAAGAAGCTGATCGATTTCGCTGTTTTCGTGGTGCTCGGTGTCCTGATCGCGATGACGGGCGGTTCGTCAAGCCCGGTGATGGCGCTGGTGTTCGTGTACGTCGCCGCGCAGTCGTGGCTCTGGCAGGCCGACCGCATCGTCTGGAGGCTGACGGCCCCGGTGCTGCTGCTCGCGTCGCCGCTGCTCTACGAGTCGGTGCTGACCCGCACTTTTCCCGAGGCGAGGGCGTCGTTCCAGGTCAACGCGATAGTCGTGGCGCTGGTCGCCGCGATCGCCTCCGCCGCGACCTATCGCAGCCGCGCTCATGCAAAGGAGGTCGCCACGCTGGCCGCCGCGCAGGATCCCGAGACCGGGCTTCTGAATCGCCGTGCCTTCGAACTGTTGACCGAGAAACGCGTCGAGGAGGGACGGCCCTGCGCTGTGATCCGCGTCGAGATCGGCCGGCTCGATCGTTTCACACGCGTCCACGGACGCAGTGCTCGCACCCGTCTGCTCTGTGCGGCCGGCGAGACGCTACGCACGCTGTCTTCGGAAGGTGAGTTCGCCGGAAGACTCGGTTCGGCGCAGCTTGCGCTGTTCGTGCGCGTTGACGCCGAGAACTTCGTGGCGCGTGGCGAGCGCGTGCGCCAACGGCTCCAGGATGTCGTCGACCACTTCGACGGGAGCGTCCAGAAGGCGCCGCGGATCGTGGTCGCTGTGGTCGAGCAACCCGCTGCACAGGGCGCCTCCCCGCGCACCGAAGCGCAGCTTGCGCTCGACGACTCGTTGCTCGCGCGCTTGGCGTCTTGACCGCGGCCCTGCGTCCAACTGACTGCCGAGCCATTTACGCCCGAGTAATTCACAGAATTCAGTGACTTCAGTTTGAAGCAGAACTTCGTTTTGCCTCTGGGGTTTCCACCCGCGTAGCTCGGATGGGCATTCCCTGGGGGATCCCAAACCGCGGCCAGATCACTTACCGGGGGGGTGTGACTCTGGCCGCGGGAGCGGGACACGCCGGGGGCGCCTGCTGGGGTCAGGCGTGAGCGGGTTCGGCTGCGAGTCCGCCGTGCGCGAGCTCTTCAGTCGGCGCGAGTTCGTCGTGCTGGGTGACGCGCCCGATCGCGAGGGCCGAGGCCGCGCTGGCCAGCATCAGCCCGACGATCAGCCACCACGAGTCGCGGAAGGCCGGCATCGGATCTTGCGGATTCGGCGTGCCGAGAACCGCGACGAGCAACGCGACGCCGATCACGGCCCCGATCTGGCGCGCGGTCGTCATCACCGCGATCCCGGTCGCGAAACGCGCGGGCGGCACCGAGGCCGCGACGGTCGCCGCGATCGTCGGGAGCACCATGCCGACGCCAAGGCCGCCGATCACCCATGAGGGCGTCAGCACGGTCAGCGGCTCGGGGGCCGTGCCGGCGCGCAGGATGAACATCACGTTGGCGAGGGCGAAGAGCAGGCTGCCGGCTGCCGCGACCGGCGCCTGTCCGATCCGCGCTCCGAGCCGACCTGCCGGGACGCTCGCGATCGCCGCCGCAGCCGGACCGGGCGCGAGCCAGAGACCGGCGGCGAGCACGCTCTCGCCCCAGACCTGGGTGAGAAAGAGCACCATCACCAGCAGTCCGGCGCAGAAGGCGGCGTAGAAGAGCAGCGAGGTGACGTTGGCCATCGCGTAGGAGCGAACCTTGAAGAGATCGAGGTCGATCACCGGAGAGCGGTGGCGGGCCGAGCGGTGGACGAACCAGACGGCGCTGGCTGCGCTGACCGCGAACGCGGTGAGCGTCTTCGTTCCGGTCCAGCCCCATTGGTCGGTCTTGACCAGTCCGAGCGAGAGCGTCGAGACGGAGAGGATCAGCAGGGCCGTGCCGAACAGGTCGGGCAGTGTCGTCGCCGACTCGTCACGGGCCTCGTCCAGCGTACGGATTGCGTAGTAGAGCGCGACCAGTCCGAAAGGAATGTTGACGAAGAAGATCAGCCGCCAATCGATGTTCACGAGCAGTCCGCCGAGCGGTGGCCCGGCGGCAGCTGCGATGCCGCCTGAGGCCGACCAGATCGAGATTGCGACGGGGCGTTCGCTCGGGGTGAATTCCGGAAGCAGCAGCGCGAGACTGGTCGGCGCCATCGCTGCCACGCCGGCGGCCTGCACGACGCGTGCGGCGACCATCGTCTCGAGCGTGGGGCTGAGTCCGCAGAGCGCCGAGCCGGCGATGAACGTGATCAGCCCGCCGACGAAGAAGCGTTTGCGTCCGAAGCGGTCGGCGAGTCGTCCGAGCGGTACGAGCAGCGCGGCGAACACGATCGCGAAGGCGTTGAGGATCCACGAGAGCGAACTGAGTGACGCGCCGTCGTAGGCCTTGGCGATGTCGGGGAAGGCGACGTTGACGATGAACAGGTCGAGGCTGCCCATGAAGATCGCGACCGAGACGATTGTCAGGACTTTCCATTTGTGCTGCATGGGATTCTCCTGGTCTGGCTGGGATGGAGTATGGTTGCGTTTTGCAACCAGCGGCGGCCACTGTATCAGGATCGGTTGCAAAATGCAACCAGAGTGGGTATAGTGTCTGTGCATGCCGTTCCGCCCCTTCGAAAACCAGAACTGCTCGATCGCCCGCGCCGCGGAGGTCTTCACCGAGCGCTGGACCGTGCTGATCATGCGCGAGATCCTGCTCGGGCGCAGTCGCTTCACCGAGATCAAGCGCAACACGGGCGTCGCATCGAACATCCTCAGCGACCGGCTGCAGATGCTTGTCGACCAGGGCGTGGTCGCTCGTGTCGATGAGATCGAGGACGGCCAGGTCGTCGACCGCTACCGCCCGACCCAGAAGGGTCTTGACGCGCGTCCGATCATGATGGCGATGCTCGCTTGGGGTGACAAATACGCAGCGCCCGACGGCGCGCCTCGAGAGATCGTCCACGAGGACTGCGGCAACGTCGTCCACGCGAAGATGGTCTGCGACACATGTGGCGGCGAGCTCACCGAGCGCAACACCACGCTGCGTCCCGGGCCGGGCGCCAACGAGCGTCAGCGCGCAGAGGGCGAGATCGGTCCGCGCGTGCATCGCGTCGCAACCTGAAACGGGTAGTGAGACCTTTTCGGCTTTGCGGTGTTCTAATTCACCGATGAGCCGCGAACGCGACACAGATACACTTACCCCCACACGTTTCGACCACACGCCGGACATGCCGACGGTGCGTCAGGAGTTCTCCGGCAGCGACGAGGCGACCCACCAGGTCGATCCACGCAACTGGGCGCCGCTGCGTGTCTGCCCGGAGTGCTCGCTCGCTTGGGAGATCACCGGCGAGTGGTGCCCTTCCTGCGGCACCGCGTTCGAGAAGTCGCGGCGCGAGGCGAGTACTCCGACGCGGGTGATGCCGCGTCGTCCCGCGGCCGAGCCGCCGCTCAGTCGGTCGGCTCGTCGTCGCTCGTCGGGCGGCCAGCTGCGTCCGCGGGCTGAAGCACCTGCGCCTCCTTCGGGTCCGCCGAAGCGGGCCGCCAAGCCGAAGAGCTCGGCCGGATCCTTCTTCAAAGGCGTCTTTGTGGTCGTCGGTCTCTGCGCCGCGATGGCCATCGCGTTTCTCGCCGGTCAGGCCAGTCGCCCGACCAACGCGCAGATCGATTCGCGCATCGCGCAGGCCGTCGACACCGCCAAGCAGAGCGCGTCACGCAGCTATGGGCGCGCCTTCGAAAAGATGCAGGCACGTGCGGCTGCTGCCGCGGAAGCCGCGCGCAAGCAGGGTCAGGCCGAGGGTGCGGCGACTGCCGAGCAGCAGCTCGCCGATCAGCAGCAGGACAACCAGGGCATCTTCGACAGCGTCACCGCATGCGTTCTGCACGGGAACTGCTGAAGACCTCCCAGCTCGATCCACCGAACGGCCGCGAGTGCGCGGCGAGGACCGGCGCGGCGGTTTCGAGCGACCACGCGTAGTCGCCGAACACCCGGGCGACCAGTTCGCGCGCATCCGACTTCGGTCCGAGGATCATTCGCGCCGCGACGTCGAGCAGTTCGGCCTGACCGGTGGCCCCGTCGCCGGGGTCGAACACACCCCAGCGTGAGACGTACGCGAGCACTCCCGAAGGCGCGGGGACATCGAGGTCTGGGACGAACGGCGCTCCGCTCAGGCGTACCACGCGGTAGTTGAACTCGGTCAGCGTCAGCGCTTCGAACTGCTGGGCGGTGACCATCAGGATCGCCGCGCGCTCGGTCGCCGCGGCCAGTGGTTCGATCGTGGCGGGAAGCGATCCGTAGAGCGCGAGGTGGGCAGAAGGCCCAACGGTATAGCCGGTCAGCTCCCCGGCCAGGACGAGCACGTCGCGATCATCCTCGGGCAGGACGGAGAGCTTTCTGGCGAGTACGCCGGGCGCGCCGTTCGATCCGAACGCCAGCAGCGGCCAGCGGCGCCCGCCGGAGGCGGCCGGCCTCGCATCGCCGCTCAGCAGCTCGACCGATCCGTCTTCGATCCAGTACGACTCAGCCGGCCGCTCCCATGGATAGGAGAGTGCCCGCTCGAAGGCCTCGTCAGTGAGCGTGCGTGGCTCGATCCTGCGCGCGAGTCTCAGCGCGAGCGCGGCGAACTCGTCGTTCGGCATCGCGAGGCGGGAAATGAGGTTGGCGTTGGTGAGCGGCGGCCAATCGGGCATTGGACGCCAGCCTACGCGCGATCACTTCTCGACGAGCACGAGCCGGCCGTCG
>JASGFX010000044.1:0-15656 GCA_047605325.1 Solirubrobacterales bacterium
ACGCCGACGAACATCTCGACGAAGTCGGAGCCGGAGATCGAGAAGAACGGCACGCCGGCCTCGCCTGCAATCGCGCGAGCGAGCAGGGTCTTGCCGGTGCCCGGAGGGCCGAAGAGCAGAACGCCCTTCGGAATGCGGGCACCCAAGGCCTGGAAGCGGCGCGGATCTTCGAGGAACTCCTTGACCTCCTGGAGCTCTTCGACGGCCTCTTCGACGCCTGCGACGTCTTTGAAGGTGATCTTCGGGGTGTCTGCGCTCATGCGGCGCGCGCGGCTCTTGCCGAAGCTCATCACGCGCGATCCGCCGCCACCCTGAAGGCGGCCGAAGATGAAGAGCCAGAAGGCGAGCAGCAACAGGATCGGCAGGAACAGCGAGATCATGCTGCCGAGCGAGTTGCGATTCGACGGCTTGACATCGAAGGTGAGCGTGGACTCGCCCTGTTTGGTCTGCTGCTTCTTGATCTGGTCGGTGAGAGAAGTGGCGTACTCGGGCGGATAGGCCGTCTTGTAGGTGCGCTCGTTCTTGGGGACTTCCTTGCCGAGCGTGACCTGAAGGCTGTTGTTGGCCGTGTCCATCACGACCTTGGTGACCTCACCGCCGGAGAGCTGCGAAGAGAAATCTCCGAAGGTCTGAGCCTGCTGGGTGCTCGTCGGCGTCATCAGACGCGTGACGAGAAACACCACGAGGATGAGCAAAAGGATCGGGACCAGTGCCCGCTTGGCAGTTGGATTCATAAACCTTGGAAACCTCGAAATTGCAGGCTACCAGTGATTCGGTAGATCCCTGTCAGGTCTTGAGCGCCGCGACGTACGGCAGATTGCGGAGCTGCTCCGCGTGATCGAGTCCGTAGCCGACGACGAACTTGTCGGGGATCTCGAAGCCGACGTAACGCAGGTCGGGATCGACCTTGAAACGTGTCGGCTTGATCAGCAGCGCGCAGACCTCCAGCGAGGCCGGATTGCGCGCGTTGAGGTTCTTCAGCAGATACGAAAGCGTGAGGCCCGAGTCGACGATGTCCTCGACGATCAGCACATCGCGGCCCTCGATCGGCGTGTCGAGGTCCTTGAGAATGCGCACGACGCCAGAGGATTCGGTGCTCGATCCATACGAAGAGACCGCCATGAAGTCGAGTTCGCAGTCGACCGTGAGCTGGCGCATCAGATCGGCGAGAAAAAAGACCGCACCCTTGAGCACGCCCACGAGCAGAACGTTCTTGCCCGCGTAGTCCTCGTTGATCTGCGCGGCCAGCGTGCGGATGCGCTGGTTCAGGTCGTCCGGCTGGACGAGGATCTCACCGATCTGTTCGCGGGCTGGCACTGGGCGGAAGTGTAGGTCAGTCGATCACGCGCGCGCGGCCGCGCTGGATCGCCAGCCGGGCGCCTTCGAACTGCAGCTCGCGGAGTTCGCCGCCCCGGCCGAGGCGCAGCGCTTCGCCGAGCACCCGCGCGGCCTTGGGCACCGGCGAGGGCCTGCGCTCTTCCACATACCGCCGGAGCACCGCCCCTCCGAGAGCCGGCGGCAGATCGGCCAGCCCGTCGAGATCGAGCGCGCCGTCCTCGGTGGTCAGCCGGGCCGTGAGGCCGTCGACGACGGCCATCAGCTCGTCGCCCTCCTCACGCAGATCTTCGGCCGTCTGCAAGAGATTCGCGACGGCCGCCGGGTGCAGCGCCTCGGCGTCGGCGAGCAGCCGTCTTGCGCGCACCCGAGCGAAGCGCGGGTCGTCGTTGGAGGCGTCTTCGCGCCAGCTCTCCCCCTGATCACCGAGCCAAGCGCGCAGCTCGGCGCGGCGCAGGCCGAGCAGTGGTCGCACGACGCGCCCGCGGCGCTCAGAAATTCCGCGCAGAGCCCGGCGCCCCGGCGAGGCGAACAGGCGGTAGAGCACCGTTTCGGCCTGGTCGTCGGCGTTGTGGGCCACGACGATAACGGCGTCGTCGCCCAGCTCACGCGCCAGCTCTTCGGCGGCTGCGTAGCGCAGAGCGCGCGCCCAGTCCTGAAGATTTCCGCCTTCGCGCTCCGGCGCGCGGCGGACCGTCAGCGGCACCGACACCCGTTCGCAGAGCGCGCGGCAGAAGGCCTCATCGGCATCGCTCGCCTCGCCGCGCAGGCCGTAGTTGAGGTGCAGCGCGCGGAGGTTCCGCGGGCCAGAGATCGCACGCAATGCAAGCAGCAACGCGGTCGAGTCGCCGCCGCCCGAAACCATGCAGATTGCAGGTGTTTCGTGTGGATCTACCGCGCTCCGACCAAGCGCTTCGCGAACGGTCGAGACCACGTCCGGCGGATTTCCTGAAGAGTTCTCGCGATTCATCGAACATTCGTCCATACGACATCCGTTGAGCCTTGCGCGCACATATATGGAGTCGCGCGGGCGCGCACGACAACACATTCGTGCACGGTGTCAGCACAGTATCCAGCGAAAGCATTTCGTCCCGCGCGTTCCTGCGCGCGGTCTTGTTCTCGCTGGTGCTGGCGGTCGTGCTCGCCACATCGGCAACGGCGCGCGCCGCGTCCGACACCAACGCGGCGCCGCGCCAGCTGATCGTCGGTTTCGACAGCGACACATCCCGCGCCGAGAGCGCGACGATCGTTCAGGGCACGGACGCCTCGATCGACCGCCGTCTCTCGAGCGGGGTCGCCGTCGTTGACGTCGACCCGGACGCAAACGTCGCAGGGGTAGCCAACGAACTCGAGTCCGACGAGAACGTCCGCTATGCCTCCCCCAACTACGTCGTCCACGCGACGGCCACCGCAAGCGACCCGCAAGTTTCCGACGGCACCCTCTGGGGCCTTCTGCGTATCCACGCGCCGGCCGCCTGGGACGCCGCCGATGGAACCGGCACGATCGTCGCGGTGCTCGACGGCGGAGTCAACACCGCCAACGCCGACATCGCGCCGAGCCTCTGGACGAACACCGCCGAGATCCCCGGAAACGGCGTCGACGACGACAACGACGGATTCATCGACGACGTCAACGGCGCCGACTGGGTCGACCGCGACGGCATCCCCAACGACACCGGTGGACACGGAACCCACGTCGCTGGAACGATTGCCGCGGCCGCCGACAACAACTTCGGCGGAGCTGGCGTCGCACCCGGCGCGAAGATCATGCCGCTTCGCTTCCTCGACGGCCAAGGATCCGGCACGATCGCAGACGCGATCGCCGCGGTCGAGTTCGCGATCGCCCACCACGCCGATGTGATCAATGCCAGCTGGGGCGGTCCCGACCGCTCGCTTCCCCTGCGCGACGCATTCGCGCGCGCCGGAGCCGCCGGGATCACGATCGTCGCCGCCGCAGGCAACGACGGAGTCTCGAACGACCGAACCCCCACCTTCCCCGCCGCCTTCAACCTTCCCAATCTGATCGCCGTCGCCGCCAGCGACAAGCTCGACAATCTCGCGAGCTTCTCGAACTTCGGCAGCAGCGTCCAGGTCGCTGCGCCGGGCGTGAGCATCGTCAGCACCCAGGGTGCCGGCACGGCTTCGATGAGCGGCACCTCGATGGCCGCGCCGCACGTGGCGGGCATCGCCGCGCTACTGCGCTCCTACAACAAGAACTTCACCCCCGTCAACGTGATCGACGCGATCACCGGCGGCGTGCGCAAAAGCGACTCGCTGCTCGGTCGTGTATCGAGCGGCGGCGTCGCCGACGCGGCCGGCGCCCTGTCGGCGGCGGGCGCGATCGTCGCCGGCGGCAGTTACGGAGCGGCCCCCGGCAGCTTCAAGCTGAAGCATCCGGGCAAGAAGGTGCGCATCCGCGGTCGCCGAGGAATCGTGCGCTTCTCCTGGAGCAGATCGAAGGACACCGACCTCAAGGGCTACGAGCTGATCGTCGGGGGCAAGATCCGCGCGACCGTGAAGTCGACCCACGCACGGATCAAGGTTCCGGCAGGCAGCTACAAGTGGAGCGTGATCGCGCTCGACGCGCAGGGCAACTCCACCGCCGCCACACGCACAAGCACGAGCAACGGCAAGATCTCGGTGCTCAGCTCACGGCGCTGATTGCGCGGCGTCGCCGGTTATATTGCGCCGATGAAAGCTCGCCGACTTCTCCCCTTCGCCCTGATCCTCGCCCTCTTCGCCGTCGCCGCGCCCACCGCCGGCGCCAAGGCCAAAAAGGTCGCTCCCGCCCTGACGCTCACGAATGTCAAGAGCTCCGGCGTGACGATCAGCCCGCCCGCAGCAGTCAGCTTCTCGCCTCCGGCCGGCGTCGCCACCAGCAAGGCCTGCAAGGGCAAGGTCGCCTTCTCGGCCCCGACCGGCACAAAGACAGTCAAGAAGAACGGCAAGAAGGTCAAGGTCACGGTGCTTGCCATGCCAAGAAGAGCGCTTCGCTCAAGTCGATCGACGGCAAGTGCAGCGCGAGCGGCGCGCTGAAGCTCCCGATCACACTGATCGGCAAGACCATCAAGGTGACGGCGGCCTTTCCTGGCAACAGCGCCGTGAAGAGCTTCCGCAAGTCGGCGAAGTTCGCGATTGCCGAGCCGGTCGATGGTGGCGGCAATACGACCCCGCCGCCGGCCCCGGTGCACAACGGCGGCGTGTGGCAGGCGACGCGTACCGACCTCGAGCTCTACCCGTTCTGGACATTCACGATCGGAGCTGGCGGCACCGTCAACGGGATCAGCCAGGCCGGCGGCTACACAGCGATCTGCCCGGCCGGCGGCGACGTGTCAAACGTCAACCTCGCGCTCTCCGACACCTTCTTTGTGAGCACCGACCACTTCATCAAGTCGTTCCACTACGAGAACCACGGTTCCGGCGTGACCACCGATGTCACCACGACGTTCGACATCACGCTCGGCGTATCGACCGGCACCGGCACCTTCACTGCTTCCGGCACCTACGCCGACAAGAGCTGCTCGGCGACCATCCCGCTGAAGCTGGTCAACAACCCGACTTAGCTCTCGCGCCGCTCGACGCGGAAGAGTTCGATCTGCTCGTCGAAGCCCTTGAGGCGGACGCGGCCGATCGAGACGAAGCGCAGGCCGAGTGACTTCACGTTCTTGACGTTCTCGCGCACCTGTGCGGTCGCGAGGACCTCGTCGGCGTCGGTGCGGCTGAGCACCCGGGCGGCCATGTTGATCGCGCCGCCGAAGTAGTCGCCGTCGCGGTAGAGCGCCTCGCCGAAATCGACGCCGATACGCAGCTTGAAGGTGTGGTCCTCTTCGCCGGCCATCTCGACGGCCCACGAGACGAGATCGCCGGGCTCCGATCCGACGATCATCGCGCCGTCGCCGGTGAGCTTGATCATGCGCGCCGAGTCGGGCAGCGTGGTCTCGATGTGCTGGCGCAGGTGGTCGGCCTGCTCGAAGGCCTTCTCGACGCCCATCTGCTCGGTATAGCGGGTGAAGCCTGCGATGTCGACGAAGCAGATCGCGATGTTCAGGCGGCCGTCGGTGATGTTGGCCGAGTTGTTCTGGACGTTCTCGATCTGCACCTGCTCTGTGTACTCCTGCAGGAAGCGCGAGTGCATGTACTCGAACAGCGGCGAGATGTGCGGCAGCACGCCGCCGATCATCGTGCTCATCACCTCTGAGACCTCGTCGGCGTCTGCGCCCTGCTGGAGCAGCGGCTCGTGCACGAACATGCGCACCAGACGGGCCTCGGCGTCGGCGATGTCGGCGAAGGCCTTGGCGGCGACGCGGATCACCTGGAGCACCGCGCCCAGCGGCACCCCAGCGTCGAGTACATCGCGTACGCGCCTCAGCGCCTCGACGTCCTGCTCGGTGACGTGGTTGGTGTTCTGGATCGACATGCCGAGCGAGATCCAGACCTGCTCGGCGACGGCGAGCTTCACTCCGGCGGCCTTTGCCGCCTCCTTCAGCGTGTACTGCTCGGACTCGACCGCGAAGAGCGCGTCGATGCCGCCGAGCGCGAGACGGCCGTCTTCGGCGGCTTTGACGATCTCGTCGAGCGGCTGTCCGCTCTTTCTGAGCTGGCTGACGATCCGCGCGTGGGCGATCGCCGATGAGGTCCAGGTGCCGTCGTACTGCGGGATCGCTCCGGCTTTGATCCAGCGCTTGAGCGTCGCCACCGAGACGCCGGCGCGATCGGCGACCTGCTCATCCGTGGTGAGCAGCGCGACCTGCGCGCGGAACTCCTCGGTGTTCTGCGGGTCGGGCAGTTCGTCCGGGTCGGGCCGGCGCGTTTTTGCTGGGGTTTTGGCCATGTGCGGTGTCGCTGCCCGGGCTGCTGCCGCCGTCGTGGCGCTGCGTCGGGCAAGGTGTGATCGAGCGGTGCTGCCGGCAGATTTTCGCAGGCGACGACCGCGCGATGATCAGCGGTTTTGGTGATTTCGTCGCCGTTTCCGCGCAATTTGCGCCTTGAAGCGCTGTGGAGGCGGCATACGAATGCGGAAATTAATCCAAACGACCACCCCTCGGGGTGGCCGCTTGGAAGATTCATCGCTTGCGAATCGCAGGCGAGCTTTGCGCGCGGTCTACTTCTTGGCTGCGGGCTTCTTGGCCGCAGGCCTGGCCGCCGTCTTCCTGGCGGCCGGCTTGGCTGCCGGCTTTGCGGCGGGCTTCTTCGCTGCCGGCTTGCGCGCAGCAGGCTTCTTGGCCGCAGGCTTCTTCGCTGCCGGCTTCTTGGCAGCTGTCGAGGCGGTGCGGGCTGCGGGCTTGGCGGCTGGCTTCTTCGCTGCCGGCTTCTTGGCGGCCGGCTTCTTGGCCGCTGGCTTGCGCGCAGCGGGCTTCTTGGCGGCGGGCTTCTTGGCGGCCGTGGTTGCGCGACGCGTTGCCGGCGCATACTTGGCGGCCGGCTTCGAACCACCCGGAGCGGCATTGCGCACACGGGCCTCGAGGTCGTTGAAGCGGTCCTCGAGCGAGTTGATCAGGTCGCGTGCGCTCTCGATCTCGTCGCTTGCGCTCTTGCGGATCTCTTCTGAGGCCTTGCGCAGCTCGTCGCCGACACTCTTGACCTCATCGACGATCGAACGGCTGAAACGATCCGCCGCATCGGTGACCTCGTCGAGCACACCCTTGGCGCGCTTGCGGTCGAAGTTGTCTCCGAGCGTCGCCTCGAAAGTCTTCTCGACGGCGGAACGGAGCTGGTCGGTGATGCCCTGCGGTGTCTTTTTGGTAGCCATAGAAGGCATACGATACCCCCACTGCAGATGGCGCGCCTCGAAGACATCGAACTGCCCGAAGGCGACTCGGCGAGCACGATCCACCTGAATCCCGCAGCGCAGTTCCACCCGCGCGTGTTGCTGCCGGGCGACCCGGCGAGGGCGATGGCGATCGCGACGAGCCAGCTCTCCGCGCCGCGCATGTTCAACCACCGCCGCGGCCTGTGGGGATATTCCGGCGAGACCGAGGGCGGAGTCGGCTTCACGATCCAGGCCAGCGGGATGGGCGGGCCTTCGGCGGCGATCGTCGTCGAGGAGCTTTGCGATCTCGGTGCCGAGGTGATCGTGCGCGTTGGCACGTGCGGAGCGATCTCGCCCGGGGCCAAGCTCGGCGATCTGATCGTCGCGTCTGAAGCGATCTGCGACGACGGTTCGAGCCAGGCGCTTTCCGGCGCAGAGGCGATCGCCGCCGACCATGAGCTTGCCCGGCGGTTGACAGACGCCGCGAGCGCGTCCGGCCGCGCAGCCCACACGGCCAAGATCGCAACGGTCGACCTCTTCTACGACCCCGACGGCGACGCCCGCTATCGGCGGCTCGCGTCGGCCGGCGCCCTGGCGATCGAGATGGAGGCCGCCGCGGTCTTCGCCGTCGCGGCCCGGCGCGGCGTCAAGGCAGCCTGCCTGCTCGGCGTCACCGACGAGCTCTACAGCGACGCCGGACGCGAGCGGATGACGCACGACGAGATGACGGAGCTGGGCACGAATCTCGGCGCCGTCGCCATAGCCGCGCTGACGAATTGAAGGCAAATACCCCACTTGGGGGAGTAAGCGAAAGGCCTCTGAACCCTTAAAGGTTCATGGACCAAATTGACTCGGTAGCAAAGACCTACCCAAAACCGCTTGCATTTTTCGGCACGAGCGGATATACAAGAAGTAACGCGCGACTCGGCGTCCCAAAAGGACACGTGCGTTCAATCTGGCAGCGCCGCCTCTCGTGCGGGGGAGACGTAAGGACGAGAGGCGGCTGCGCCAATCCAGCTTCACCCGCTCAATCAAACTCGGCAATCGCTCGGGGGTCGTTTTGAACCCGTTGACTCTGCGCACCCGGAGTGCGCGCAAAATCTCAGACCTCGATCGGATTGAACTCGACGCAGTCGCGACGGATTTGGTCGTTCAGTACGGCTCGATGATGCTCAAGGACGCGATCGAGTTCAGCGCGACCCGCGCGGACGCAGAAGACGCCTACCAGCGCTCTCTCGAAATACTTCTGACCAAGGCACCGACGACGGATCCGGCTCAGCTTGTTCCGTGGCTGCGAGTAGTGGTCCGCAACGAGGCCCTTGCGATCCGCAAGGCCCGCCGCCGTGCCGACGTGGCGCTCGAGCCAGAAATGCTCGACCAGATGGAGTCTGTCGAGTTGCCGCCGGAGGATGCGTACGAGTCGATCGATGATCTCAAGGTCGGCGCCGACGCACTCACTCGACTGAACAACGACCAGGTCCGTTGCCTGATCGCCCAGTCAGATGGTCTCGACTACGACCAGATCGCCGAACTGACCGGTTTCTCCAAGCGGAAGGTCACCCGGTGCCTTGAGCGGGGACGTCAGGCATTTGCGAAGGAGATAGATGCAATCGCGTCGGGATCGGAATGTGAGCGGATGCAGCCCCTGATTCACAAGCTGCTCGCGGGCGATTCCGACGCCGCGCGCTCTCGCTCATTTCGAGTCGAATAGCGCTCCGGCGCGATTCTCGTACGAGACTGCAGATCTCGCACGACATCGGTAATATGATCTCATGGAAGCCAAGACCGTAAGCAGCGACTCGGTCCGAGTCCCCACTCCGAAGCGAGGGGAGTCGATCCACATCATGCGCTACAACGACGAGCGCGCCGTAATCCTGCACCCGCAGGACTTCCGAGAACTCGAGTCGCTCGCCGACCTGGTACGCGAGATCTGCGCTCCTCGTCCGCGCCAGATGAGCGACGTCGCCATCGCGGCGCACATCGAAGAAGAGACTCCTGGCACGCCGATCACCGACCCGGCCGAGCTTCACCGCCTGTTCGGATGATTGCCCCGCAAGGTCGCTGCTATCGCGCCGTAGCGCCATTCGCACCGGAGCCTCCTTTTCGGCTCTATGCCGAAGGCGCCCCGCCGGTGGAGGTCGATTCGGCGTCGAAGCTTGCGGCCGCAAAGACGGATAGCGGTGAGTTCACTCTGCTCGCGACGGTGAAGGTGCGGCCGGTCCTCGTGATCACCGGAATCATGAAGCCCTTTGATGAGGTCTTGGCGCTTCGGCTCCGCCGGCTTTCACGGATTCCGGCAGACCGGCGGACCGCGGTCATTGAAGGTCGCGACCCCGACTTGCTGATGTTGTCGGAAGCGACAATGCCTGGGCTGACTGAGCCAAACGCAGCGATCAGGACGACGCTCATCCGCCTCCCAATGTCCGCGATCGACACGACAACCGAACTCGGTCAGATCGACGACCGCAGGCTTCGCGAAGTCCACGCCTCAGTCGCCGAGGCACACGAACTGCTGCTCGACGACAAGGTGCTCGACCAGACCAAGACGTTGATCACCGAGATCGCGGCGCGCGCGAAACCCGAGTAGCCGCGATCGCTTATTCAAGCGCCGAATCTTCCTCAGTCTGCGCTCCGGGGACAGACTGAGGAAGATTTCTCGCTTGCCGCCGCACACCACACCGGCACCGACCCTCGAAGTCGCCTCCCGCATCCCCCAAACAGGCGACACAAACATTTGTTGATTTTTATATACCGATCGGTACATTTCGCTTACCCTTGACGCGGGACGGCGTTCACGGGGGGTTCCGTGAGCTTGCGCAGACTGTGACTCGACCTAGGCGCTCTGGATCGACAGCTTTCTGCGACGTCCCAATATTTTTTCTCTCACTTAGTTCGACGTAGCGCCGCTCGCGAGTTTCCGGCATACTGAAGCTCCAATGGAAGTCGGCAGCATCAACACAGCCCTGCTCCAGCAGGCGACCGTCGAAGACGCCATGGGCAATGTGCACCTGGTGCTCGCGGGCACGCCCGTCGCAATCGCCGCGCAGCATCTGCGTGAAAACCGCGGGCGTGCACTTGTCGTCGACACCGGGGATGACTCCCCCTCGATCTTCACCGAGTACGACGTAGTGAAGATGGTGGCGGCCGGCGAGAGCGCCGAAGGCAAGACGGTCGCCGACTTCCACACCCGTACGGCGGTTGCGGCGAAGACCGACTGGTCGCTCGAGCGCGCGCTGCACACGATGATGGTCGGGCAGTTCCGCCATCTCGTGGTCGTCGACAACGGTCAGGTCGTCGGGATGCTCGCGATGCGCGACATCCTGGACGTGGTGATCGAGCACGGCGATGAGCCCGAGGCGATCGGCGAGGGTGAGACGGTGGAGATCGCGGCGATCGTCCCGAGCGCGTCCGCCCGCCTGCTTCACAACCTTCGCCGCTCGGCCAAGCAGCACTGGGTCGCGATCAAGTGCGACTGCGAGATCGACTGGATCGATGTCGTGATCGGCCAGGCCGAGGAGCGCTCCGACCTCACCGCCGACGAGCTGCAGGAAATCTGGGATCAGCGCCCGCCCTGCCCCACGCTCAACAGCATGGGCGGCGGCGGCGATTGACGCCCTTCCTGCGATAAGTCCATCGGTCGCTTCCTTATTGGACGCGTGTCATATAAGCTGTTCCTCGTGAGCATTCAAAAAACCTTCTCAGGCAAGTCCGTCATCGTCACCGGCGCCGCCAGCGGTATCGGCCGAGCGATCGCGAATCAGTGCGCCCAGGCTGGAGCTTCGGTGCTGCTTACCGACATCGTCGATTCGGTGCACGATGTCGCTGCGTCGATCGGCCACGGCGCGCAGTCGATGATCGTCGACGTCTCAGATCGCGACGACATCGCCGCCGCGATCGATCAAGTCGTCGATCAGCACGGCTCACTCGACTTCATCTTCAACAACGCCGGCGTAGCGATCTTCGGCGAGGTCGAGATCGTCACGCTCGACGACTGGGACAAAATCATCGACGTCAATCTCAAGGGCGTCGCCTACGGAGTGAAGCTGGCATACGACCAGATGGTCAAGCAGGGCAGCGGGCACATCATCAACACGGCCTCGGCCGCAGGCCTCGTGCCGGTGCCGCTGCAGACCCACTACGTGACGACCAAGCACGCAGTGGTCGGGATGGCCAAGGCGCTCGAGCTCGAGGCCGACGATCACAACATCCACGTGACCACCTTCTGCCCCGGCTTCATCGAGACGGGGATGATGACCAACAACACGCTACGCGGCACGATGGATGTGCCCGACGTGAAGGCGCTCGTGCCCGTGCCGGCGCTCTCGGCCGACAAGGCGGCCGCGCGGCTGCTCTCGGGCGTCGTCAAGCAGAAGCGGCTCGTGATCACTCCGTTCTACGGCCGCCTGGGCTGGTGGCTCGAGCGCGTCTCACCGAGCCTCGCCCACGCGCAGCATCGCTTCCTCTACAAGCAGACCGTCAAGCGCGCGCAGAAGGCCCAGCGCGGCGCGGTCAAGAAGCCGAGCGAAGAGCGCCCGAAGATTCCGGCGTGAGCTCGCCCCACTTGAGTCGCGGCCGCTCGTAGGCCGCCGCGAGAGTGGTCTCCCCCATCGTCTCGACCGCCCGAACGGCAATCTCCCCGCAGGCGACTGCGTCTGAGAGTGCGTTGTGATGGTCGAGCTCGATCCCGAGGAACTCGCTCAGAGTGCTGAGCTTGTGGTTTTCCGGGAGCGCGGTGATCTCGGCGACAGTCGCTGTGCCCAGGATCTCTTTGCGGCGGCGCGGCCAGGCGCTGCGCGCGAGCTGCATCGAGCAGCCGTAGCGGATCGTCGGACTCACGAGGTTCGCGCGCGTGAGTTCGCTGCCGAGCACGCCCATGTCGAAGTTCGCGTTGTGGGCGACCAGCGGATAACAGGCCGCGTAATGGATCAGCTCGGGCCAGACGTCCTCGAAGGTCGGGGCGCCAACCACGTCGCGCGGATTGATCCCGTGGATGCGGATCGCGCCGCGATCCCACCGGGCGGCCGAGATCTTCGGATCGATCAGCGTGTAGCGCTCATCGATCTTCACGCCGTCCTCGAAGTGCGCGATGCCGATCGCGCAGGCGCGGCCCCAGGTGGCCGTCTCGAAATCGATCGCAACGAAGGAATCCATCGCCCGCTGACCGTACCTGCGGGTGAGGTCGGCCCGCCCGGGTCCTCAGCGGATCGTGATCGCCGAGCTCTTGCTCGCCGACTTCAATTTTGAGTTGCCGTTGAAGGCCGCGGTGAGCGTGGCCTTCCTGCCCTTGGCCGCGCGAGGCAGGCTGAGCGTGACCTTCGCGCGGCAGACTCCGCTCGCCGCATACAGGCGCGTGCTGCTCGAGTATGTGCGCGAGCCCGCCCACGGCTTGACCTTGAACTTCACCGTGCCTGTGCAGGCCTTCGACGCCGCGAGACCACTCGGGCGCGCGAACGAAGCGGTGAAGGTGCTGCGCAGCTTGCTCGAGAGCACGCGCGAGCGAGCCGCCAGCGCGACCGAGAGCTTGACCGAAGTCTTGGCCGCGTCGCCGGTGGTGCTCGAGCCCGATCCGTCGCTGCTAGATGAGGATCCGACGTAGCTGTCGATCCATGACTTGAATGAGGACACACGGGTGAACACCGACGGCACTCCGCTGGCACAGCTGGCTGCGTTTCCGAAACTGACGACGCCGACGAGCTTGTCCTTGTAGACGAGCGGTCCACCGCTGTCGCCGGAGCAGGCGTCGGTGCCGCTGCCGGTCGCGCAGATGTTGTAACTGAACACAGTGCTCGATCCGTAGGCGCTCTGGCAGGTCGATGTGGCGAGCACCTTGAGCGTCGTCTCCTGGAGGTTCAGCGGATACTGGGTGGCTGAAGAGTTGACCGCGCCCCAGCCGGCGAGCCTGACACTGCCTCCGACCGGCGGATCATCAGACGACGCGGTCGCACGGGTGGCCGCGATGCTCGCCGCGTTTGTCGGCGCCGACGAGAGATGCAGGAGCGCGATGTCGTTCGTGATCGCGCTGTTCGTGTTCGTGTAGCTCGGGTGGAGGTACCTGGCGTCCACCGCAATCACCTGGGCCGAAGTGTCTGAGAGGTCGGCCGAGCCGATCATCACGTAGTTCGGAGTGACACCCTCAGCCGGATCGACGCAGTGGCCCGCCGTAAGCACCCACTGCGCGGCGATCAGGGTGCCGTCGCAGAATTGTCCGGAGCTGAGGCTGTCGACGTCGGTCGATGCCGAGATCGCGACGATGTATGGCCACGTCGAGATGTCCGACACAGCGGTGCCGCCGACGACGTAGGCCTGCGGGCTCTCAGTTGCGCCAGCAGACTGGGCGCCGGCGCAGGCGATTGCCAGCACACATGCCGCCGCGCTGGCGAATGTTCGAAAATTGCTTCGGTACACGTTGCTGAATTAAACGCACAAGGCTGGGAAAAGTCCCGGCAGCACGACGATTCTCAGTGAACTCTCAGAAAGAGAACGAGTAGAGCCCGACGTGCAGAATCGGTCGCACGAGTGAGTCTGAATCGATGCGAAGCTGGGCCCCGCCGAAGATCGACCAGTACGAGAGGTGCTTGGCCTGCACGCGGATCCAGCAGGATCCGCCGGGGGCGACGGTGCCGACGCAGTTGGTCGCGCCGGTGGGGCCGCCGAGCAGTCGGAAATCACCGCGACCGATGGTCACGCGCGAGACGGTCACAGGCTGCACGCCTTCGTTGTGAAGCTTGATCAGCTGAGTGCGAGCCTTGCCGCGGTCGGAGAAGAGGTAGTACCCGAGGCCCGGGATCAGCGAACGCGTGAAGAACGAATTCACGTAGTCGGAGTAGCTCGCTACTCGCGTGAAGACGTCGTACTTGCCGATGTGGCAGGTGTCGCCGCCGAAACTGACGATGCCGATCTGACGTCCGCCATAGGTGAGCGCTGAGCCGCTGTCGCCATGACACGCAGCCCTGTAGCCCTTGTTCTTGTCGCCCGTGCAGATCATCGTGCGCTTGATCGACGAACGATCCCTGCCCCAGTTGCGGCGGCACTCGGTATAGCTGCGCGTGCGCAGGTCGACCGTCCGCAGCACGGGCGATCCGACTTCCTTCTTGTTCGTGGTCATGCCCCAGCCGGCGAGGCGCGCGAACGCTCCTGCTGGCGGATCGCCCTCTGCGGCGCTCTGCAGGGTCACCGGGTGCGGATCGGCGACGGGGCGCGCGAGCTTGATCAGCATCAAGTCGTTGGTCAGGCTGTCAGAGAGCAGCTGCCCCCAGCCCGGGTGCTGGTAGGTCGCCTCGACCGGGACGACCTCGCCGTGCGAGGTGTCGCGCAGATCGGTTCGGCCGATCACCACGAAGCGCGGCTTGATGCCCCAGAGCTGGTCGCGGCAATGCGCCGCCGAGAGCACCCACTGCGGGGCGATCAGCGATCCGCCGCAGACGAAGTCCCTGCGCTCCTTGCTCTGAAGCAGGGCCACCAGATAGGGAAATTCGGCTTCATAGCGTTGCTGGCTGACGGGCTTGCCGCCGATCACCGCTGCGCGCGCAGTCGCGGCATCGGCGCTGCGCGCACTCACGGAGAGCGCGATCAGCGCGGTGAGCGCGACGGCGGCGAATGGCCGCAAGGTTGAGCGGAGGTCAAGTGTCATGAGCAAAAAGGCGTCGTCCGTGATGCCGGCAATCGCCTTAAACAACACGAGCGGCCCGGGCAGGTTGCGCCAGGGCCGCTCGCAATTGTGCCAGATGCAGCTAGTTAGTAGCGGTAGTGCTCCGGCTTGTACGGACCTTCGACCTTCACGCCGATGTAGGCGGCCTGGTCGGGGCGCAGCTCGGTGAGGTTCACGCCGACCGCGTCGAGGTGCAGGCGGGCGACCTTCTCGTCGAGGTGCTTGGGCAGGACGTAGACCTGCTTCTCGTACTCGTCGTTCTTGGTGAAGAGCTCGATCTGGGCGATCGTCTGGTTCGTGAACGAGTTGCTCATCACGAACGACGGGTGGCCGGTCGCGTTGCCGAGGTTCAGCAGACGGCCCTCGGAGAGCACGATGATGCTGTGCCCGTCGGGGAACTTCCACTCGTGGACCTGCGGCTTGACCTCGATCTTCTCGATGCCCGGGATCTCTGCGAGTCCGGCCATGTCGATCTCGTTGTCGAAGTGGCCGATGTTGCCGACGATCGCCTTGTCCTTCATGCGGGCGATGTCCGCGGCCATGATGATGTCCTTGTTGCCCGTCGTCGTGACGAAGACGTCGGCCTTGTCGATCTGGTTCTCGAGCGTGTCGACCTGGTAGCCCTGCATCGACGCCTGGAGGGCGCAGATCGGGTCGATCTCGGTGACGATCACGCGGGCGCCGGCGGCGCGCAGCGACTCGGCCGAGCCCTTGCCGACGTCACCGAAGCCGCAGACCACGGCGGTCTTGCCGGCGAGCATCACGTCGGTCGCGCGGTAGATGCCGTCGACGAGGCTGTGGCGGCAGCCGTAGAGGTTGTCGAACTTGCTCTTGGTGACCGAGTCGTGGACGTTGATGGCGCGAAACAGCAAGGTGCCCTTGGCCGACATCACGTTCAAGCGGTGCACGCCGGGGGTGGTTTCC
>JASGFX010000045.1:0-15194 GCA_047605325.1 Solirubrobacterales bacterium
GTCACCAACCCGGCGATCGACCGTGAGCGCGAGATCGAGCATTTCTCCTGCCGCACCGTCTTCGGCGAGCGGCCGAGCCCGACGACTGCCACGAGCAAGGCGACCACGGTTGAGCTCAGCTTCCCGATCGTCCTGGGTGGCCACCACGAGATGGCCCCGCTCTCGGCAGAGGTGCTGCGCGGAATCGCTCGCGACCACAAGACGTACCTGCTCGAAGACCTCTGGGAGGCCTTCCCAGGCTCCAGAAGCGCGGTGCTCGACATCGCCTGTCTCGAGTCGGAGAACACCAAGGGCGCGATCGAGCGCCTCAAGCACGAAGCCGTCGATCTCGTGCGCGCCGGCGCCGAGCTGATCGTCCTCTCCGACAAGACCGTCTACGAGGGCGACCGCCGCTTCATCGACCCGCACCTGGCCGTCTCGGCCGTCGACTCGGCGCTCAAGACCGCCAAGCTCGAGACCGGCGAGATCAACCTGCGTCGTCGTACCAGCCTGCTGCTGCGCAGCGGCGCGATCCGCAACGTCCACGACGTGATGATCGCCCTCGGCCTCGGGGCCGACGGCATCTGTCCGTACGTGATGCTCGAGGTCGCCTGCGTCGACGACTACGAGGCCGACTACAACAACCTCTGCAACGCCCTGCGCAAGGGCATGGAAAAGGTCATCTCGACGATCGGCATCCACGAGATCCGCGGCTACGCGCGCCAGTTCAGCGCGATCGGCCTGCGTCCTGAGGTCGCCGAGATCCTCGGCACGAAGAGCTACTTCGGCTCCGAGAAGGGCGGCCTGGGCTTCGCCGAACTCGACGCCGACGGCGACGAGCGCAAGCGCGTTCTGGCCGAGGAAGAAGACTCCAAGCCCGCCAAGACCTTCCACTTCTACCCGAAGGTCTGGAAGGCCGCGAACGCCGTCGCCCTGAAGGGCGGCGACTACGCCGAGTACAGCCAGAAGGTGCGCGAACTCGAGGCGACCAACCCCGTCAGCCTGCGCCACATCATGGACGTCAAGTCCGACCGCGAGCCGATTCCGGTCGATCAGGTGAGCGCGGCGGTCGGTCACCACGACTACCCGATCGTGATCGCCTCGATGAGCTTCGGCTCCCAGAGCGAGACGGCCTTTCGCGCCTACGCCGAGGCCGCCAAGCAGATCAACATCCTCTCGGTCAACGGTGAGGGCGGCGAGCCGCACGACATGATCGGCAAGTACCCCAAGCACCGCGGACAGCAGGTCGCGTCCGGTCGCTTCGGAGTCACCGCCGATCTTCTGAACAGCTCTTACCTGCTCGAGATCAAGATCGGCCAGGGCGCAAAGCCCGGCGAGGGCGGACACCTCCCGGCCCGAAAGGTCACCGAGAAGGTCGCCGCCGCGCGTAACGCCACCACCGGCACCGACCTGATCAGCCCGAGCAACAACCACGACCTCTACTCGATCGAGGATCTGGCCGAGTTGATCGACGAACTCAAGACCGCCAATCCCGACGCGCGTGTGGCCGTGAAGGTCCCGGTTGTGCCGAACATCGGCACGATCGGCGTCGGCATCGCCAAGGCGGGCGCCGACATCATCACGCTCTCGGGCTTCGAGGGCGGCACCGGCGCGGCCCGTGCGCACGCGCTGCGCCACGTCGGCCTGCCGAGCGATATCGGCACGCGCGCGGTGCACCAGGCGCTGATGGAGGCCGGCATCCGCAACCGCGTCGAGATCTGGGCCGACGGCGGCTACCGCCACGGCTGGGATGTCGTGAAGCTGCACATGCTCGGCGCCAACCGCGTCGGTTTCGGCACGCTCGCGATGGTCAGTCTCGGCTGCACGATCTGCCGCGGCTGCCAGCTCGACACCTGCCACGTCGGCATCGCCACGCAGATCGAGACGGTCGAAGAGGCCGAACAGCACGGCCTGAAGAAGTTCACGCCGCAGGAGCTCGACCGCGCGGTCAACGCGTGCGCAACGTTCTTCAAGGGCATGGGTGAGGAGATCCGCGAGATCTGCGCCCAACTCGGCTACGAGAACTCACAGGATCTGGTCGGCCGCTCCGACCTGCTCGTCCAGTCGGCCACCAGCGACAAGGTCGACCTCACCGAGCTGATCAGTCCGCTCGAGGAGTACCTCGACCTCACGCCACTCGACCTGCCCGTAGAGGCCGCCGCCGACGAACGTGCCGAGGCCGGCATCATCAACTCGCGTCCGATCATGCTGCCCGAGAAGGAGGCCTCGAAGGCCTTGGCGGCGCTCGTGCCCGACGTCTGCGGCGGACCGGCCCGCGCCGGCGGTGACCCGCTCTCCTACGAGTACCCGCGCTCCACAAACGCCAACGACCGCGTGCTCGGCACCGAGCTCGCCGGCGGGATCTCGCGCGAGCGGATCTTCGGTGACGGTCCCGAGGCGACCGATGAGGCGCTCGTCAACATCAAGTTCAACCACGGTTCCGTGGCCGGCGGAGGCCTCGGCGCCTTCAACGTCTACGGCGTCGACATCGATGTCCAGGGCGGCGCCCAGGATGGCGTCGGCAAGTGCATGCTCGGCGGTCAGATCAGCGTGCTGAAGGGTCTCAATCGCTTCGGCAAGCGCGTCAACGGCTCGGTCGGCAAGTCCTTCGCCTACGGCGCCCAGCGTGGCCGCCTGTTCGTGCAGGGCGACGCCGACTCGCGTTGCTGCATCCGCCTCTCGGGCGCTGACGTGGTGATCGGCGGAGAGCCCGAGCAGCCGATCGACGACTCCAAGGGCTGCCTTGCCGACCGCGCGAACATCAAGGGCTTCGCCTTCGAGTACATGACCGATGGCCGCGCCGTCGTGCTCGGCGACCCGGGTCCGTGGGCCTGCGCCGGCATGACCGGTGGCCGCATCTACATGCGCAAGTGGCCGGAGATGGGCCTGACCAAAGAGGCGCTCGAGCGTCGCCTGGGCAAGGGTGCGAAGGCAGTGATCGAAGACATCGACCCGGAGGGCATGCTCGACATCCAGGAGCTGCTCGAGGCCTACGCTGGCGAGTTGCGCGAGAGCGGGCAGCCCGAGGAGGCCGACCGCATCGCCGGACTCGCCGCCAATGCTTCCGAGAACTTCTACATGTGCGTTCCCGAGAGCGAGCAGGCCGACCCGTCGATCTCGACCGAGTAGTTGCTGGGGTAAGCTCGGCGCATGCGATCAGCCCAGGCGAAGATCACGATCGACCGCTCGCCTGAAGAGGTCTTCGAGTACCTCTTCGACTACGGATCGCGCGCCGAGTTCGCCCCGACCATCTATCGCGAGCTGCGACTGGCCCGCGTCGAGAGCTTTGGGCTGGGAGCCGGCGGTCGCTTCCGCCTGCACCGCAAGCTGCGCGACCGCTACGCCGGCACCACGGTCACCGAAGCGACAACGCCCGACCGCATCCTCGAGGAGGGCTCAACGGGCCGTTCAGGGCGTGTGGGCATGGCGGCCGAGCTGCTGCTCGAAGAGCTCCCCGGCGGCGGCACACGCGTCTTCTGGATCATCGAGACCTATCCGCTCAATCCGGCGGACAAGCTCCGCGAGTTCGGCATGCGCAGGCAGATCCGTCGCCGCATGAAGAGCTCGCTCAGGCGCCTGCGCGGCATCCTCGAGGGCGCCCCCGACGCGGCTCCGGCCGGTCGTCCGACCGTCGGCGGCATGGACCGCAACTACGTTCCGAACCCGTAAGCGACGATCGTCACTTACCCCGCCGTTTCACTTACTAGACTTCCGCGCCGCATGGAGCATTCCCCGTCAAGCTCACGTCTCTCGCAGACCATCCTCCGCCTCGCCGGCCTCGCCGCAATCCTCATGATCGCCGTATCTGTGAGTGGTTGTGACAAAGAGGTTCACGCGCTCGAGGCCAAGGAGGGCACCCGCGTCTACCTCGACGACATCTTCTACCAGGTGCAGATCTCGCGCCAGCTGAACCCGAAAGACGTTGAGGACAGCTACTACCTGCAGGACCAGCCTGCACCGGCCAAGGGCGACGCCTACTTCGGTGTGTTCATGCGCGTCGACAACGAGACCCACGAAGGCCGCGTCCTTCCGGTCGGCACGAACCGCATGAAGATCGTCACCGCCTCCGGCGATGAATACGAGCCGCTCGACGTGCACGCAGTCGGTTGGGGCTACGCCCCGTCGCCGATCGGCAAGGGCGCGATGCTGCCGGTCCCGAACACTCCCGCCTATGTCGGCCCGATCCGCGGTGGCCTCGTGCTCTTCCGCATCTCGCAGGCGTCGCTGAACAACCGCCCGCTCGAGCTCGAGATCAAGGGCAACAACGGCAAGACCGGCAAGATCACGCTGGACGTTTAGCTGGGCGCAGGCGTCCAGCTGACCGGCGCCATCGGCGCTCGCGTCATCATCTCCATATGACGTTGCTCGACTGGGTGATCGTCTCTGGGGTCATCGGCTTCGGAGTCTGGGGCTTCCGCCAGGGTGCCGTGATCGGCGTGTCCTCGCTGATCGGCTTTCTCGGAGGCACGATCGTCGGCGTCAAGGTCGCCGGCAAGTTGCTCGAGAGCGGCAACGACTCGCCCTACACGCCGCTCCTCGCGCTCGCCGCGGCGCTGCTGGCAGGCGGCCTGCTCGCGGAGCTGGTGCTGGCGATCGGCTATCGCCTGCGCGTCCGCTTCACGAGTCTCAACGCCCGTCGCATCGACGGCACGATCGGCGCCATCCTGCTCGCCGCGTTCGCGATCGGCGTGGTGTGGGTGGGGGCCGCCGCGATCACGCAGTCGCGTGCAAATCGTGAGCTGCGCGCATCGATCAGGCAGTCGGCGGTGATCAAGGAGATCAATGCTGTGCTGCCGCCGAGCGACGGCATCCTCGAGGCGATCGCTCGCGTTGACCCGGTGCCACAGATCAACGGACCGTCCGCCAATGTCGCGGCTCCGGACAGCACGGTCGCTCAGGACGTCGATGTGCGCCGAGCGGCTGAGTCGACCGTGCGCGTCACCGGTACCGCCTGCGGATACGGCATCGAGGGATCGGGTTGGGTCGCGAACATGGGGGTCGTCGTCACCAATGCCCATGTCGTCGCCGGTGAGATCGACACGACCGTCCAGCACATGGGCAGCGGGTTGCAGCTCGGGGCACGGGTCATCTGGTTCGACCCGAAGAACGACCTCGCGATCCTCTACGTACCGGGGCTGGTTGCGACGCCGCTCAAGCTGGTCACCGACACCGAGAAGGGCACCTCCGGGGCGATCATCGGCTACCCGCTTGACGGGCCGCTCGACATCCAGCCGGCGCGTATCGGCGCCACCTCCACTGTGATCTCCGACGACATCTATGGCGGCGGACCGGTCACACGTCGGATGACCACCTTCCGCGGCATTGTCAGGCACGGCAACTCCGGAGGACCGATCGTCGACGCGGACGGGAACGTGCGCACCACGGTCTTCGCCGCCAAGAGCGACAGCGACAACTCGCGCGGGTTCGGAGTTCCCGGCCCGCAGATCGCCGAGGCGCTCTCCGAGGCGAACATCAATCAGCCTGTCTCGACCGGCAACTGCACCTGAAAACAAGCAGGCTTCCTCAGACTTTCATTGAGGAACCCACTGGCTTCCTCAGTGAGACTCGGAGGAAGCCACTGCCTTCCTCATTGCGCCGATGAGGAACCCACTGGCTTCCTCGGCAAAACCTTGAGGAAGCCAATCCGGGTGACGCCGGCCTTTGGCGCGGTGTGCAACGTGTCTCGTCTTAGCGATGGATCCGATGCGGCTTTTGATGCAGTAAAATGATGCACATGGCGCGCACCACCGTTGATGTCGACGAACAGGCGCTTGAGGCCGCGAAATTGGCCTTGGGCACGACCAAGATCAGCGAGACAGTCAACGCCGCGCTCAGAGGCGCCGCGCGGCGTCACGCGCTGAAGGACTTCAGCGTTCTCCGCGACGTCCCGATCGAGAGCACTGCGGCCGAGATAAAGGCCGGTCGCACGCGAGAGTTCGGGTCGGACGAGGTTTGAACCTCGAGCCGATCGAGATCCACACGCCCTGCCTGTTTGACACAGGCGTGTGGTCGTGGGTGCGCGACCGGCGATTTCCGCAGCTCGCGGGGTGGTTTGATGACTTGGCGTCGAGTGGTCTTGTCCTGGTATCGGATCTCGTTTCGATCGAACTCATGCGCGCCACGCCAAACCTCGACAGAGCGAACGACCTGGCACAGACGCTCTACGGATTTGAGCACCTTCCGATCTCGCCGATCGCGGTTGCTGAGGCGCGCGACGTGCAGATGGCATTGGCCGCCAGCGGAGACCACCGCACCGTCTCGCCGCTCGACATCCTGCACGCGGTGACGGCAGCGGACGCAGGCGTGCCGCTGATTCACTACGACCGCGACTACGAGCGCATCGCGGCGGTCACCGGACTGGACCAGCATTGGTTCGTCCCACTTGGCTCGTTCGCGGGCTGAGCCTGACTTTCCGTCACCCGGGGGCCGTACATTGGCACCCAATGTCTCTCGTCTTCATCGAGCCCGACGACGCCGTCCGCGTGGTCGCCAACTCAGTCGGCCGTGAGGCCCGCAGGCAGCTCGTCACCGAGCTCGTCCACGCGTGGGTCAACTCGCTTCCAGACTCTGAGCTACCGATCCACTACGCCGAGGCGATCGGCGCGCTCGACAGTGAGGATCTCACCGTGCTCGCCGCTTGGCACGCTTCGCTTGAGGTCGGCCAGCCGGTCGCCAACCGCGACTTCCTGATCGGCGCCTACGGATCGCTCGATCACGACGACCGCCGCGAGGCGCTGCGCATCGCGGCGAGTTTCCGGTCCGACGAGGCGCTCGAAGCCGGCTCTTCCGACGAGGAGATGCTCGAGACGGTGCTTCCGTGGCTTCCGCCGCAGCAGACGATGGAGCTGGCCGCAGAGGCGATGCGCATCTATGTCTGGGACCGCATCGGGTCCGACAACTAAGTCTCGGACTGCGCTACGGCCCGATCGGTTGCTTCGCATTGCTGATTAGGCGGTTTGCTTAGGTGCGATTGAGCTGTGGGGATCAAGCCACAGGTGGAGTTGGATTCCAAGTGTGGGACACCTGTGCGAACGGGAGGGTTGCGCGAACTGTTGTACCAACGCCGGCCGGACTCAATATTTCGAGTTCGCCGTCCAGGGCGGATACCCGATCGTTGAGTCCCGTCAGACCGGTGCCACGGCTCGGATCGGCGCCTCCGACGCCATCATCGGAAACTTCAATATGTAGGCTGCCGTTGCGCACGTCCAGCCTCACTGTTGCGACTCTTGCTTGCGCGCTACGAGCCGCGTTGGCGAGCGATTCCGAGACTACAAAGTATGCTGCGGATTCGAGTTTCGGAGGTATGTCTACGTCTGGCAGCTGATCGATTTTGACTGGTAGTGCGCTGCGATCAGCGAGCGTTTGAACCGCGGCGACCAACCCCCGGTCGGCGAGCATCGCGGAATGTATGCCCCGAGCAAGATCCCGTAGTTCAGCGCTGACTTCAGCGAGCGCACCTGCGGACTCTGCGAGCAGCATTTCGGCTTCGTTTGGCCGACTGTGAATCAGGTCGGCGGCGAACGTCAAGTTCAATGCAATCGAGATCAGATGCTGCTGGGCCCCATCGTGGAGGTCACGTTCGATCCGACGCCGCTCACGATCGGCGGCTTCAACCAGCCTCGTTCGGGATCCTCTGAGCTCTTCGACTCTTGCGCGCAGTTCGGCCGCTAGGCGAGCGTGTTCCAACGGTGTCATCACCGCTTCGCCGGCGACGGCAAGGAGCTCCGATTGGTCTCCCTTGTCAGCGTCGTAAACGATCGCGGCGAGTGGTTGTCCGTTGGCGTCGATCGACGACCACTGTCGGCCTTCTCTGTACTCCGATTCGGGAACCGCTCTCCCATCGGCGTCGGCGAATCGCTGCTGCGTGGGGAGCCAATACGCAAGTCTCAACGTATCGTCCTTCAAGGCAGACTGAAGTGCGAACTGGATCGCTTCCGGACTTCCTTCACCAGCGTAGATCTTTGATGTCAACGCGCGAGCGAATCGAGTCGCAATCTGACCATAGGCCGCAGCGAGAGGGATCGTCAGAGCGAAGGCGTAGGTTGCCAACCTCAAGGTGGCGGTAATCGGTGCGTCGGGCTCAACCAGCTCGGTGACAAGTAGCACCGCAAACACTGCGAGGGTTGCGCCGGCAGTGCAGATCATCGGACCGAGGATCTTTCGTTGATTCCGCGACGCGTTGTTCCACCGCTCCGTGAGCGCGATGGTGAGTCCTGTGGTCAGCGTTGCGCTGATCGTCAATCTCGCTATCGATACAGATTGAGACAATCCATCATTGGCCACCGCCTGGAGGGGATTGACGGTGCAGCTTGAGCAATGAATGCTTGGGCCGTAGAGGAGCAGTGCCGGTACCGCTAGCACGAACGCATTGAAGTATCCGAGAGCGACGAGCCCGCGTTGGTACCGAGCCTCAAACCGTCCTGAGGGATAGATCATCAAAAGGTGACCGATCAACACGGGGGCCACATACACCGCTAGGCGACCCATAGCCGCCACTACGGGCCACTCTGTGAGGTAGAGCGAATGCACGGTGATCGCGAAGCCGATTGCGATCATTAGCGCTCCGATGGGAAGTGACTGTCGTCGAATCAACCACGCGAGTCCAACAACCAAATAGACGAGCGCGACAGCAAAGGCTACGGGTATCAACAGCGCTGAATCTTCTGCGAAATCGCTTGCGATTGTCAGGCCCATGGCGCAGCTCAGTTCTGTCGCAAGTACTCGAGGACCGCGAGCACCCGACGGTTGCCCTCGGACTCCTCGGGAATGTCCAGCTTGTTGAAAATCAGGCTTACGTACTTTTCAACGGCTCGACGTGAGATGGTCATCTGCGACGCGATTGCCGTATTGGAGAACCCTTCGGCCATCAGTTCGAGTGTTTCGAGTTCGCGTTTCGTGAGCTTGTCGAGAGCATGATTGCGTGAGCTTCGTCCGACCATTTGCGAGACGATCTGAGGATCGATCGCGGAGCCTCCAGCGGCAACCCGGTGAAGCGCTTCCAAGAATTCGCGGACATTGACTACGCGGTCCTTCATCAAATAGCCGAACCCCGTGGCGCTGTCGGCGAGCAGCTCGGACGTGTAGAGCTCTTCCACGTATTGGGACAGCACCAAAACCGCAAGGTTGGGGAACTCGCTTCGAAGGAGCTTCGCTGCCTCTATGCCTTCGCTTGTGTGGGTTGGCGGCATCCGAATATCCACCACGACGATGTCTGGGCGCTGGCTACGCGTCTTGCGAATGAGGTCTTCGGCATCTCCGGCCTGTCCGACAACGTCGATCCCGCCTTCTCCGAGCAGTCGGACGATTCCCTCACGTAGAAGCACCGAATCGTCCGCCACGATTGCGCGAATAGGTGCGCCATCGCCATCGCGATCGCCAGCGATCGATGCACTCCCCCCAAAGCGAGACATTGCGTACATTGTGGCCGATCCCTAGCGCTTTCTTGGTACGGATATCCGTACTTCTGGGGTTCGGTGAGTTGGCGCAAATGGTTCGTAGACCCGTCGCGGAATTCGCCTGCCTTCCGGTGACACAAGTTCCCAGTCGTCGGGAATGCTTCTCCCCACGGGTTTGCTGCGCACCTTGACTTGGGGGACGCGCGGTCGATCCGCGCGGCGGGCGGAGGCGCATCTCCTTCATGCTCCCCTCGATGGGGATCGCCTCCGCCGATCGTGCTTCTCGCAAACAATCCAGATGGAGATTGATTTGATGTTGCTCACTCGTCCCATAAGTCCAAGCTTCGGCCGGCGGTTCTTAATAGCTGCTTCTGCACTAGCTGTGCTTGCGCTGACTCTCGCGCTGCCGGCGTGGGCGGCTGCGGCACCGGAGACCACTGTTGGTGACGCGCTGCCGTCCTCGCCAACCCTCACGCCGACTGTCCCCATCAGCTCGAACGCACCCGGGGCTACATTTCAGTGTCGAGTCAACGGCGCACCAAGCGGTTGGACAAACTGCGATCCGAATATCGGCCAGTATGGCTCGGGTGCCACTTTCGTGGAGGGCGCATCGAACCAACTCGAAGTTCGGGCCGTCGATGCGGGGGTAACTGACCCGAGTCCGGCTACGATCTACGTTTGGACGTCGACTTCTGCTCTGACGCCCGGGATCACGGTGTCAACCTCCGACACCCGAGCGGCGGTGAAGGCGGACCTTCAAGTCGACACTACTGTGAACGGGGGTTTAAATCCAAAATCCCTGGCTTATGATCTCCCGCCGGGCCTAACCGTTGCTTGGGATACTGCAACCGATCAGAGGTGTTCAGTAGCGAGTGCGCTGGCCGGCTCATGCGCGTCGACTGCGCCCCAATCTGTTGTCGGGTCTGTTAGCGCAGTCGGGGTTTCACCCGCAGTCGGCACGTGGGCCTCGACGTCAACTGGCTCCATCTACCTCACGGAGAGTCCGTCCGCAAACGCACCGAGTGGTGTCGCACTCGATCTCCAGCTTCCCGGTGGTCTCGGGGGCCTGAGGACGATTGGCGAGGTACGACTTACTCAGGTCGCCAACGGAAGCCCTAGCGGTGTGGTTCGCCAGCAAATTGTCTTTCCGCAGATCCCACAGCTCAGTTCGACAGGCGTAAGAATTCATCTCAACTCGCTTCGCATGAAGCTCACTGGCGACCCGGCGGGCGGATCTTGGCGCTTTCTCGCAAACCCAACCTCCTGTCCGGCGTCTCCCGCGACGTTTTCGCTGGCAGGCACAACCTACGGAACGGACGGCTCAAATACGTCATCAGGAGCGCTGATCCCCTCGGCAAGCGCGGGGTATCCCGTGACCGGCTGCTCAACAACATCGTTCAAACCAGCAGCGGCAAGCGAAATCTTTGAGACCGATCCGATCGATGGATCGACCTATGATCCCTCCAACCCATCGGCGAGTCTCGTCCCTGTGGGAAACAGGATTGACACCAGCGAGCCGTACTACGGTACGCGACTCGGCAGGGGGGGGGATTCTTTTGGACTGGTTTCTCACATATACCGGCCGAAGGATAAATTCGGTCGGGTTGAGCATGCCGGTAGGCGGATCCCTCACTATCGACGGAATGTTCAATTCGAACTCCGAGATGTGCAGCGCGTCGGGAGTAGTTTGGAATAGCGTTTGGACTGGGCAGTGTCCCGCGAGTCGCTCGGGTCAAATCGGCTCGATCCGGATCGACAGTCCACTGCTTTCGACTCCAATCGTCGGACGGATCTCGGTGATTCGGAAGACTCCATCGTGGTGGCTTGGGATTGACGTGAATCCATCGATTCCAGGAAATCCGCCTGGCGTGACGATGCGCTTTTTGATGGTCCCGGACTACGAGTCAGCACCGGGTTGCGTCAACGCCTGTCGGCAAACCTGGACGCTTGTCGGACTTCCTGACATGCCGTTTTCCTATGAACTCGACCTCTCTGGAACCGAGCCGCGTGCAGGCGGAACCCTTTCGTCGCTCACCTTGGGCATGATCGATCATGGTGATCCAGATTGTCGACCAAACGACTCATTGAGGACCGAGTTCGGCTCAAGCAACGGAGAAGCGCCGACAGTAAAAACTGAAGCCATCTCGGTAGTGGGCTGTTAGTGCAAGAGGAGTACGGGTGGCGGTCGGCAATTTTGATCGCCACCCGGCCTTACACCATCTTGCGGAGCTGCTCGGCCACTGCTGCAAATTCTCCGTGGTATCGCACCGCGCGAAAACCGAACTCCTCGGCGGCCTCGCAGTTGATCTCGATGTCGTCGACAAGTACGCACTCGAACGGCTGCACATCTGAGAGTCCCGGCAGCGCGGCGATGCGCTCAAACGTCAACTCGTAAATCCGTCTCTCCGGCTTGCGCACGCCCTCGAACCCGCTGTCTACGACGGTTTCGAAGAGTTCATCGATCGGAAGCATCCCGCGCCAGCGCGGCTCCCACTCTTTGACGTTGTTCGTGAGCAGGGCGAGACGGCCGCCGCCGGCCTTGTACTGGCGTAGGAAGTCGATGAACGGTTCGTTGGGCGAGAGCTGCGAGAAATAGAAGTCTGCGAAATCGACGAATTCGGTGTCGTCGCCGAGTTGCGCGCGCAGCTGATCCTCCATCAGGCGCTCGAACTCGGGCTCGGAGAGTTCGCCCTTCTCGAGTTTGTAGAGCGGGTTCTCGCCGATCGCCTCGCCGACGGCGAACATCGCCTTGCCGAGCTCTTCGAGGGCGATGCCGGTTTCTGACTGCCAGGCGATGAATGCCTCTTCCAGCGGGTTCGTCAGTACGCCGCCGAAGTCACTGATCACCACGCGTACGTCGCCCATAGGAGGGTCCTCTACGCCGCACGCCGCGGCGGAGCGGCCAGTGCGATCTCGTAGTAACCGATGCCGCTGTGCGGCCCCATCGTCCAGTTGTAGAAAGCGAGCGCCACATCGCGGTCGGTCAGCTCGATGTGCGTGCCGCCTATCGCCTCACCGCTGATGCGGCGGGGGAACTCGTCGTTCTCGAGCCAGAGCTCGAGCGACGCCTGGGTGTGGAGGTCGTCCTTGGAGAAGACGGTGGACAGGCGCGCGTCGGCGACGCCCAGCACCGAGCCCTTCTCGATCAGCACTGCGTCGTTGCGCTCGTCGCCGTGGCCGTGGTAGACGGCCGGGCGGTATGCGTTCATGAAGAATGAGTCGCCGTTGTCGAAGACGGCCGCGATCGAGCGCAGCACGGGCGGGCCGGGGCGGCGAGAGGGGAGGGTGGCGACGCCGAAACTCTTGAACCGGCGCTCGCGCTTCTCGTGCTCGGTGATGCGCCCCGAGACGTCGCAGACGACCATCTCGCTGCTGTCGAGGCGCGCCACTTCGTCGCGGCTCTTCCAGTCGAACTCGAAGGAGCCCTGCGCCGATTGCATCAGCGCCTTCCAGTGGGTCGGCGAGAGCGTCGTGATCTGCTGCACGTCGCTGACGGCGAAGCCCATTTTCTGCGCCTCGCCCTTGCCGGAGAACATCACGGACACCTGTGGTCCGATGATGCCGAATGCGCCCTTCTCGGGCTCAAAAAAAGCGAGACTCTCAGCCTCAACTTGAGGTACAGACTGGACGGTGCTCATTCGTGAAGCTGGTGGGTTTCGAAGTCGAATTCTGGTTCGCGCTCGCCCTGCGTGCTGGACGTGCGTCTGCGCGGCTGATCGGAGTGCGCGAAGTCTCGCACAGAGTCATCATCGGCGACAAAACCGCCGACGAAAGTGGCGCGAGTGCGCCTTCTGACGTAGTTCACGACCCGTCCGCGCATCAGCTTGCGGGTCGGGGGCAGTATGAAGACCAGACCGGCGATGTCCGAGAGGAATCCCGGCACGAGCAGCAGTGTTCCACCGAGGATCACGAAGAAGCCGTCGACGGCTTCGTTGGCCGGCACTTTGCCGCTGTCGATCGTGCGCGTGAAACGCTGCCAGACCTGGGATCCCTGGCTGCGGACCAGCCAGGCGCCGATGATCGAATCGGCGATCAGAAGAAGGATCGTCGGCCACGTTCCGATCAGCGATCCGACCTCGAGGATCAGCCAAAGCTCCGCAATCGGCACGACGATGAACAGAGCGAAGAAGATCAGGAAGATCATGGTGGGCGAACACTAATCGGCTCCCCGTACAATCCACGTTATGGCTACGTTGACCGCAGACGACGTGTACGAAGCGCTCGAGCAGGTGATCGACCCGGAACTGGGGCTCGATTTCGTCGAGCTTGGCCTTATCTATGACGTCGAGGTCAAGCACACCGGCGAAGGCCACGGCAACGAGGTCTATGTCACCTACTCGCTCACCTCGCCCGGCTGCCCGATCGGCCCGCAGATCGCCGATCAGATCAAGGAGTTCACGATCGAACTCGACGGCGTCGAGAAGGTCTTCCCGAAGCTTGTCTTCAGCCCGCCGTGGACTCCGGAGATGATGAGCGAAGACGCCAAGTTCGCGCTCGGTTACTAGGCCGCTACTTTTCGCCGATTGGCTTGTTCAAGCCAATGGAGGTAAGCTTGAGTGACCCGTGTCACTTGAGTCCAGACACGGTGTTTCAGAACTTGCAGACGGCGCGGCAACCGCGCCAGGGGGTATTTGGGGGAATGAAGTCCAATCGCTTGCGCACCATCGGCGTGCTCGTCGCAGGATTGATGGCGCTGTTCGTGGTCACCGGCGTGACGCACGCCTCGGGCCCGTTCGCGCCGAAGGTCACGCTCGAGACGAGCACCACGCGCGCAACCGCGCACCCCGACGCCCGTATCACGATCGACAACTCGGACAGCGACACGAACATCAAGGATCTCACGCTCTCGCTTCCCGACGGGTTCTGGGGATCGCTCGCCGCTGTCGACAGCAAGTGCTCACAGGCCGACGCCGAAGCTGGCACGTGCACCGATGCCTCCAAGATCGGCACCGTCACCGCGACGGCGAAGATCGAAGACGGAGACACCGTTGCTAATGGTGTGCTCTCGGGAAACGTTTATCTCACCGAGGCGTTTGACAACGGCGGCCCTACGGCGACGAACCCCTCGAAGCTTGATCCGGCAGGTATCTCGATCGAGGTTGATGCGAAGGTTGGAGAGGTTGATCTCGGAAAGGTGATCGTGAGCGGCCGCGCTGCGGTTCGCCACGCCACTGTTGGCGACAGCCTTCCGACGGGCGCGACGGGCGCGATTAGTGGCCTCGACACAATCGTAAGTGACATCCCTGAGTCGATTACGGACAGTCATGGTCGAACCGTGAACTACAAACTCGAAAAGATGACGGTCGACCTGGTTAGCAAACTTGAGGACTCGGCGTCACCGACGTATACGCCGCCGCTCCTCACCAACCCATCGCGTTGTGGCACCTACGAAATCTCTGCCGTGGCCACGCCGTACGGCGGCGGGGTCCCCGCCGCTTCAGACGACGATTACACCGTCGATCACTGCGCTGACGCGCAATTCGATCCGTCGATGACTATGAGCTTCACGGATGCTGTCGTTCCGGCAACCGATGTCAATCAGGATCCCCCGGTGGAGCCTGTCGAGGGCATCAAGGCCAATGTTCAATTCCCATCTCGCGCGGGACAGCCAGCGTCATCGAGCGCAATGGATTCTGTGAGCGTTGCGTTGCCCCGGACATTTGGCGCGAACACTGGTGGGCTTGGTGCCAGTGGCACGATGTGCCCCGGTGGTTCCATCAAGACTGTCTCTGGGGTTGCCTACTTTGGTCCCGGTGCCTGCTCTGCAACTGCCAAGGCAAAGGCGAAAATCGGTGACATCACGCTGACTACTCCGTTGCT
>JASGFX010000046.1:0-14925 GCA_047605325.1 Solirubrobacterales bacterium
GTCGCCGCGCTCCTTGGCGATCTCCTCGAGAACCGGAGCCACCATGCGGCACGGTCCGCACCACGGTGCCCAGAAGTCGACCAGCACGGGCTTGTCGCTTTCGATGACGTTGGTCTGGAAGTCAACGTCTGTGACTGTGGTGATGTCGGCCATTGCGTTTCCTGCTCCTGGTGAGAGTTTGAATCTCGTTCTAATACTTCACAAAGTATAGCGACCCTACGCGCCGCTTTTCTCGGCGAATTCTGCGTCCACCCGGCGCTTTAGCCCCGGGACTTTGAGCGCCGCTTCGATCGCGATCTGCGGGCTCATCTTCGACTCCCCGGCTCGCCTCTCGGTGAACCAGATCGGCACTTCCTGAACGGTCTTGCCCGCTCGGATCGCGCGGTATGTCAGCTCGATCTGGAAGCCGTAGCCGTTGGAGACGACCTTGTCGAGGTCGATCGCCTCGAGGGTCTCGCGGCGGAAGCATTTGAAGCCGCCGGTCAGATCCTCGACATCGACGCCCAGCAGGGTGCGGGCGTAGAGCCCGCCGCCGCGGCTGATCAGCTTGCGCAGCAGGGTCCAGTCGCGCACCCCGCCGCCGGGTACGTAGCGCGAGCCGATCGCCAGGTCGCACTCGGAGTGCGCGGCGCGCACGAGGCGCGGGACGTCGCGCGGGTCGTGCGAGAAGTCGGCGTCCATCTCGACCACGAGGTCGGCGCCGTTCTCGAGCGCGACGGCGAAGCCGGCGAGATAGGCGCGGCCGAGACCCTCCTTGCCCTTGCGGTGGAGCACCTGCACGGAGGGGTAGTTCTTTGCCAGCACGTCGGCGGCCTCGCCGGTGCCGTCTGGCGAGTTGTCGTCGACGATCAGCACCGTGTGCTCGCGCACCGACTCGCTGAGGCGCTGCACCACCGCAGCGACGATCGGACCGATGTTCTCGGCCTCGTTGTACGTCGGCAGGATCAGCCAGACGTGCGCGTCGACGGGTTCGCGGTGCGGCATGGACGCGTAAGCCTATTGCCGATCACATCGCGGGCACCCGCACCAGTTTGGGCGGGCGCGTCGGTGAGCTGCGAACGATCCAGAAGTGCACGAGGTCGCGTTCCTCGATCGCCAGCACGGCGTCGGACTGTTTGCGCCAGGCGAGCGCCCAGAGCAGGCCGTAGCCGGCGGCGGCGACGGCGAGCTGCGGGAACCAGTACGAACTGATCGCGGCGACGACCGTGATCACGAGTACCGGCCAGAGGCGCGAGAGCAGCACTGCCGACGGCTCGATGTGCGGGAAGATCGGTTCGGGCCTGCTGCGTGAGAGCAGCTCGCGAACGGCGTCCTGGACCTCGCCGCCGCGGCCGAGCCAGAGTCCGCAGCCGACGCAGATCACGATCCATGAGATGCTCAGGACGATCATCAGAGTGCTGCCGTACCAAGCGAGCGATCCGGCGCTGACGAGCAGTAGCGCGAGCGCGGCCGAGCCGATCATCAGGATGCAGCTGTGCAGGTAGTCGCAGTACCGCATCCGACCCGCGTCAGATCTCCTGGAGCAGGGCGCGTACGCCCGTGGTTCCGTCGACCATCACGTCGGAGCGCTCGAGCAGCCGCTCCGGGGCTTCCTCGGAGGCGACTCCGACGCAGAGTGAGATCTCGAGTGTGTCCTGCGCGCGCAGCTGGACCAGCGCGTCGAAGGCGTCGACATCGGTGTTGTCGTCGCCGAAATATGCCGCAGCCTTGACGCCACTTGATCTGACCAGTCGCGAGACCGCGATTCCCTTGCTGAAGTCGATCGGTGGTCGGATCTCGAGCACCATTCGACCGCGGTGGATCTCGAAGCCACGCTCGCGGGCGGCCACTTCGGCTTCGGCGACCAGGTGTTCGGCGTCCTCCTCGCTTTCGGCGCCGCGCCAGTGCAGCGCCTGGATGAACGATTTGTCCTCGAGCCTCACGCCCGCGCGGCGCAGTTCGGCAGGATCGAGCGCCCCGACGAATTCCTTGATCGGTTCCTGCCATGCCTCGAGCTCGGGCGCGCGTTCGGTCTCGCCGGTCGCCGGATTGATCAGTTCGGCGCCGTGCGCACCCGCATAGACGACCCCACCGACCCCGACGAGTCGCTTGGCGTCGGCCGCCGCCCGCCCGGAGACGCAGGCTACGAGGCCAAGTCGTGACGAGAGATTCCCGAGCAGGCGGCTGACCTCGGTCGGTACGCGCGCGTCGTCCGCGCGTTCGACGACGGGAGCGAGCGTGCCGTCGACATCGAGGAACAGAGCGCAGCTCTTCGGGTCGGCATGCGCCGCTGCGAGCCACTGCTCGCGTGCCTCTGGGTGGTTGTCGGGCATCGGGTTAGTATCGCGGACCAATGCCTGAGCCCGATCAGAAACCGCCCACCGCAAGCCCGGGTTCGCGCCGCGACAAGGCGCAGCTCGTCGGGATCGGCACGGCCGCCGGCGTCTTCAGTTCGATGTTCGGCGTCGGCGGCGGCACCGTGATGGTTCCGCTGCTGGTGCTCTGGCGCGGCTTCAACGAAAAGCGCGCCACCGGCACCTCTCTGCTCGCGATCGTGATCATCGCGACCTACGCGGCGATCAGCTATGGCATCTTCGGCCATGTCGATGTGGCCAAAGGCGTGCTGATCGGGATCCCCGCCGTCGGCGGCGTGGTGTTCGGAACGTGGCTGCAGCAGCGGCTCTCGGATCGCGCGCTTTCCGGAATGTTCTCCGTCCTGATGATCCTCGTGATCGTCCTCTATCTCGTGAAATGACCGAGGTGCTTGAAGTCATCGCGGTCGGCTTTGCGGCCGGCACCGTCTCGGGCCTCTTCGGAGTCGGCGGCGGCGTGATCTTCGTGCCGTCGCTCGTGTTCATCTTCGGCCTGACCCAGGCCGAGGCCAACGCCACTTCGCTGCTCGCGATCATCCCGGTCGCGCTGGTGGGCAGCTGGCGCCAGCGCGGCTATGGCAACGTGGCGGTGCGCGAGGGCATCTGGATCGGCCTGGTCTCGCTACCCGCAGCGGTGCTTGCTGCGTTTGTCGCCAACCAGCTCCCCGACCGCGTGCTGCAGATCCTCTTCATGGGTCTGGCGCTCTACGTGGCCTACCGAATGGGCCGCCGCGCCCTGAAGCCGGCACCGGCAGCCGGCTAGCCCAGCGGAGCCAAGCGGCGATCTTGGACACTCCTCTCCCGCGGGGACAGGTGTGTCCAAAGACTCCTGTTGCCTACTTGGCCTTGCGCGGGACTCCGGTGGCCTTCGCCAACACCAGGTCGAGCACCGGGCGCGGGGTCAGCGCGGCGGAGAGCACCTGCAGCTTTGCCGGAACGCCGATCACGTACCGGGCGCGCGGGCGATTGGCGGTCAGGGCCTTTTCGATCGCCGATGTCACGCCATCTACCGGCGAGGCGGTCTTCTGCATTAGGCCGAGCGTGCGGCGCATGCCTTTCATGTGGCCGGCGTAGAGCGCGCGCTCATCGTCGGTCATCGATTCGACGCCGGCATCGAACATCGCTTGCGCGCCGCCCCACATGTCGGTCTGGGTGTTGGCCGGCTCGATCAGCGAGACCGGGATCTTCCACGGGCGCAGCTCGATGCGCAGCGCGTCGGCGAGGCCCTCGATCGCGAACTTCGAGGAGTTGTAGGCGCCGGTCCATGGAGTCGAGATCCGGCCGCTGACCGACGAGACGAAAACGATCCGGCCGCCGGCCGCGCGGATCAGCGGCAGCACTGCCCGCGTCACGGCCGACTGGCCGACGACATTGACGTTGAACTGTTCACGCAGCCGCTCGCTGGTCAGCGATTCGACGGGTCCGTCGATCACGATCCCGGCGTTGTTGACCACCGCATCGAGCTTCTGCGGCAGGAGGTCTGGAAGCGACGCGATCGCCGCGTCGTCGGTGATGTCGAGTGCAATCGGCTCGATCTTCCCCGTCCCGCCGCCGAACTCGGCCGCAAGCGCCTCGCCGTCCTCGATCTTGCGCACGCCGGCAAACACATGCCAGCCCGCGCCGGCCAGTCGCAACGCGGTGGCGCGGCCGATCCCGCGGCCCGCTCCAGTCACCAGCACGGTCTTCATTCGAGGTACCCCTTCACGTTCGCGTCGAGAGAGTTGATTCGGTAGAGCGCAAGCGCCTCGGCCGAGGCGAAGTTGTTCCCGCCGCCGGGTACGCCGTGGTGACTGAGCACGCAGTTGAGCAGCGCGAGCTCGCGCTCTGGCTCGATCCCCCCGGCGGCGCGCACGAGGTCGCGGATGATCTGCGCGCCGAGTTCGACGTGGCCGAGCAGCCGTCCCTCTTCGGTCTGGGAGATCTCAGCGCCGTAGGAGAACTCGCGGACCTTGCCGATGTCGTGCACGAGCGCGGCGGCGATCAGCAGGTCGGAGTCGAGTCGGCGGTGGAGATCCTGCGTCTCGCGCGCCAAGGTCGCCACGGCCACTGTGTGCTCGAGCAGCCCGCCGAGGTAGGCGTGATGACCGCCGATCGTGCACGGCGCTGTGCGGAACGCCTGGCGCAGCGGCTTGTCGCCCCAGAACGCCCTGAGCACCCGGCGGTAGCCTTCGTCATGGACCTCGCCAGCCAGATGCTCGAAGAATCCCTCGAGTTCGTCGATGTCTCGGTAGGCGCTCGGCAGGTAGTCCGACGGATCGCCGGCCTCGTTCTCCTCGGCGCGTTTGATCGAACGCAGATTGATCTGGTGCTGGTCCTGGAACGACTCGACGCGTCCGGCCACGCGGACGATGTCGCCGCGGTCGAACTGGGCGTCGAGGAAGCTCGCGTCACGGAAGGCGCGCCCGGGGATCTTCCCAGTCGCGTCGCGCAACTCAACCGAGAGGTAGGGCGAGCCGCCCCGCGTGGTCAGCTTCTGCTTCTTCGTGCAGGCGTAGACGCCGTCGACGTCGGTGTCGGGCAGGAGCTCAGCGATCGTGGTCACGGGGCCAGTCTATGTCCAGCGGCGCGAGTAGTTTGGAGTCGTGGACGAGCAGCCTGCAGCAGCGCCACTATCGGCCGGCGCGGCCTTCCGCCGACAGCTGCGAGACAACCCGGTCATCTGGGTGATGTTCGTCGGATTCGCCCTGCTGACGATCCCGATCCAGACGCTCAATCCGTTGCGCGAGCCTTACGCCGACGCAGACGGATACGCCCAGATCATCGCGACCCTGCTGGTCGCGCTGGCCTTCGACTCGCGCCTCGACATAGCGTGGCTTGTGCCGAGCAACTCGGCCGAGGAGGCGCGGGATCGCAACGAGGTCGTCGCCGCGATCACGCTTGCGCTGATGGTGCTGATCGCGGTCGGGCTTCTGACGGCGATCTTTCTCAACGGCTGGACCGAGGGCGACGATCAGGTGACGCCGATCCTCACCTATCTCCCGATCGCCGCAGTGGCCGCAGAGCTGTTCATGTTGATGGCGGCGTTCTATCTCAAGGCGTCGAACCCGAAGGCGGACGACTAGCCGACTCTGACCGATTGCCCTTTCCGCGCCGACCGAGTAGCGTTGGTCGGTAGATGAGAGAGGCAGCAAAGGACAGCGTCATCTGGTCGGACACCGAGATCCCCCGTGGACCGGTGCTCGTCGTCAGTTTCCAGGGATGGAACGACGCGGGCAACTCAGCGAGTGCCGCGGTGTCGTATCTGGGACAGACCGGCGAGCGCCGAAAGATTGCCGAGATCGATCCCGACCACTACTTCGACTTCCAGTCGCACCGCCCGCAGATCAGCGTGCGCGGAGGCGAGGTCCGCTTCGTCGAGTGGCCCCGCAACGCGTTCTTCTCGTCAGAGGTCGAGGGGCTGCCCGGCGGTGTGCTGCTGCTCGAAGGCGAGGAGCCTTCGATGCACTGGCAGGCCTTCTGCGATGCGATCGTGCACGTCGCGCAGGAGTGCGATGTCGACACCGTCGTGATGCTCGGTTCGCTGCTTGCCGACGTGCCGCACACCCGCAGCGCCGCGATCAACGCGATCGCGACCGACTCCGAGATGACCGACGGCCTGGGATTCCGCGTCGCCGAGTATGAGGGGCCGACCGGGATCACCGGCGTTCTCCAGCACGTCTGCACGCGGGCGGGCCTCAAGACAGTTTCGCTGTGGGCATCGGTGCCGCACTACGTCGCGGCCACACCGAATCCGCCGGCCGCGCTCGCGCTCGTGCGCGCGTTCGAAGCCGTGACCGGAGCGATCGTCGACGCCGCCGAGCTCGAATCGGCGGCCGATCGCTTCCGCGATCAGGTCAGCGCCGCTGTCGCGCAGGACGAAGAGATCTCGGGATACGTCCGCACGCTCGAAGAGAACCTCGACGCAGACGCCGACGACGAGAGCGCGAACCCGATCCCCTCAGGCGACGCGATCGCCAAGGAGATTCAGCGGTACCTGCGGCAGCAGACGGCGGCTGAGGCAGGTGTGCGGAACTCGTTCGGCACTCGGTAACGATCGCGCTACATCAAGCCTCAGGCCGCATGTTCCGAGCGCGTGCCGGCGATTTGAGCGAGGAAGGACTCCGAGCGGGGCATTTCTTGTTGGCTTGGTGGGGAGATGACGGGCGCACTTCACCAGACAATCGCGTCAAGATTTCGATTTGACCGAGCCATGATGCGCGTCGGTTTCGACCTTCGGTTGAATCTTAGCTGGATACCGCTTGGTTTCGTGCGGCGCTGGAAGGGGGTCGAAGATGCGCCATTGTCTGGACTGAGAAGCGTCCTGAGAGCCAAGGAGCAGTGTTCCCGGACCCAGAGGTTCCTGCCTAGTGCGGTCGAACGGGTGATCGAGACCACAGGCGGCCTCCATCAGACATGATCCTCTGCCCACGATGGGTCCCAGAGGGCAGTGTGTGCATCGCTGAGCTTGAGTGTGAGTTCCCGCGATTACGAAGCAACTGGTATTGAGTCACTCTCTGCTCGTGTAGGAGCGGCGCCAGCGACACGCCACCGTTTCCGTACCGGATTGGGCCGGACCGCTGTTGTTGGCAACACTGCGTGACGACAGAGGCCGCGTCTGCCACCCGGTCTTGATCAGATCCGTTCCATTAGACTCGTGCTGATCGCGGGATCGTACCCGCAAGCGTAGCCGATGGGGTTCCGCTAGGCGACTCTTAGCCTCGGGCCGGCAGACATGCCGGAAGCGCACAGAGGCACTTCTGGTTTCGGCTCGGGGTAAGTCGAGCGAGATGATCTTGTCGGCGACTTCGTTGATCTGCGCGCGCACCTCGCGACGTGCTCGTCGGTCGCTGAGGCCTCGACACCGGGTTCGTTCTCGAGGAAGTAGTACGTGAGCTGATCGGCGTCTACGCCGAGTTCGGACTGGCCGGCGAACTTGTAGATCGCCAGCTGGATCTCCTTGGCGACAAAGTTCTTCAGCGCGACCGCGCCACCCTTGTCGTGACCGGTCTTGTAGTCGACGACCCGTTGCGTTCCGTCTGCCAGCGTGTCGATGCGGTCGATCTTTCCGCCGATCTGGATGCCGTCGAGGATCTTTCCACCGACCTTCGTCTGCTGCATCAGCTCGGTCGGAGGGAGCTTCAAGGTGAAGCCCACTTCGGTTCGGACTTCGCCGTCGACGCGGGCGAACTCAGAGTCCGCATAGCGATCGAGCATCGCCTTCGCGCGCGCGAGCAGTTGGCGTTCGTCGTCGGTTCTGCCCCAGCCGCCGGTGATCACCGCCTGGCCAAGAAGCTTCTCGAGCCGCGACCGCGCCTCCTCTGGTGAGACTGGGCCGTCGAGGTCCTTGTGGAATCGCTCGAGCACGTTGTGCACCGTGATGCCGAGACGCAGGTGCGACTGATCCGGCGTCGGGATCTTGATCACGTTCTCGTACTCGTACTGCTTCGGGCAGCGCTGGTAGCTGCCGATCGCGCTGGCCGAGAGACGCAGGCGGTTGCCGATCGTCGGTAGGTAGTTCGAGAGCTGCGGCGTCACCGCATCGAGTGCGCGACCGAGCTCCTCGACTCGCTGCTCGCTGATCCGCAGCCGGTCATCGAGCTCCGACGCCTCGAACTCGGCGCGTTGTGCGGGGGACATCTGACCGGCGAGCATCGCGTTGACCTCCGGCAGCGCTCCGGCGATCGTCTGACCGTGCCGCAGACGATTGGTCAGCGCTGAGAGCTTGATCAGTTCAGCGAAGCGGGCGAAGTCGGCGGGTGTTCCGGCGTGCGCGTCGAGGCGCATCTCTCCGAGGTCCTGACCGGCCTCGGTGATCGAGGCCAGCAACCGGTCGCGCAGCGCCTCCATCTCGGCGTAGACGAAGTCGGCCGTCTCGAAATCGCGCTCGGGGAACCCCTGCTCTTCGCCGCCGACGGCGAGCATCGCCTCGGAGAAGAATTCGCTGACCTTGTGGCCGCGCTTGTCCGAGTCGAACCAGCTCAGCACGAGCTGCTTGCGCGCGCGGGTCATTGCGACGTGGGCAAGGCGACGGATCTCCTCCACGTGAGCCTCGCGCACCTCCTCCTTGGTGTCGGGGCGGAAGAGCGGATCGTGCACAAGCGCGTCGGGCACGTCTTTCGAGGACGAGGCGTTGCCGGGCCAGCGCCTACTGGTCATCCCCGGAACGAAGACGTAGTCGAACTCGCGGCCCTTTGACCCGTGGGCGGTCATCAGGCGCACCGCGTCGGGCTCGCGCACGGCCGACTCGCTCTCCTCGGAGAAGCCGGCTTCGGCCATACCGGTGATGTAGCCCGCGAACTCGCGCGCGCTCGCTCCGGGCGAGCGGCTCTCGTACTCCTCGGCGAGGCGCTGGAACTTGCTGAGGTTGGCGAGTCGGTCCGGTGCGTCCTTGCCGCCTTCGAGCAGCACCGAGCCCTTGATCGCGATTTCATTGATCAGGCGGATCGTGAACTCGCCGGGACCGATCTGGTCAAGCTGTGCGTTCAAGGCGTCGAAGGTCGTGACGAACTGGCGGATCTTGTCGAGTGTCTCGGGCGAGAACTGCTTGCTGCGCGCGGCGGTGCGCATCGCGTCGACGACGTGCGGATGCTTGTCGCGGCGCATCCAGCGCATCACGCCGGCATAGTCGGCCGAGTCGAGGTTGATCGGGTGGGCGGTGAGCATGCGCCAGGCGTCTTCGTTGAGCGTCGGGTTGGCGAGCACCTTGAGCCACGAGAGCGGCACACGGATCTCGAAGCGCTTGAAGAAGTCGCGCTCGGCGAGTTGGTACGGAATTCCGTGAGCGCCGAGGCGATCGGCCAGCAGTTGCATGTGCGAGCGCGCACGGGCGAGCACGCAGATCTGCTTCGGATCGACCTTCATGTCGGCGATCAGTCGCTCGATCTCGGTGACGATCGCCTGCACCTCGGCGACCTCGCTCTCGCCCTTCCAGAAAAGCACCTCGCCCTGTTTGTCGTCGGCGGCGCGCAGCTCCTTCGGGACGCGGCGCTCGTCGGGGATCATCCGCACGATCGCGCGCGCAGCGTCGATGATCGGCGCGGCCGAGCGGTAGTTCAGCTCGAGTTCGACGCGCGTGGCCGGGCCGAAGCGGCGCTCGAAGTGAAGAATGCTGCCTGCCGAGGCGCCGCGGAAGCCGTAGATCGACTGGTCGTCGTCGCCGACCGCGGCGAGGTTGCCGTGATCCAACGAGAGCAGGCGCAGGAGTTCGAGCTGGACGTAGGTGGTGTCCTGGAATTCATCGACGAGCACGTGATCGAAGCGCTTGGCGACACGCTTGCGCACCTCTTCGTTGGTGCTGAGCAACTTCCAGAGTTCGTACTGCATGCCGCCGAAGTCGAGCGCAGCGGCGTCGCGCAGGAACTCGTCGTGCTGGGCGTAGAGACGCGCTCGCTCGGCGATCAGCGCGGCCTTCTCGCGGGCGTCTTCGTCGATGGCGTCGGCGCGTGCGGCGGCGGCATAGTCGGCGAGTTGTTGCGGCGAGACGCACTCTTCTTTGAGCCGGTCGATCACGCCGCAGAGATCGCCGAGCGCGGCGGCGGGATTGCCGCGCAGCGAGATCTGCTCGAAGGTCATCTCGGAGAGGCGGTTCATCATGATCGCCACGCGGTCTGCGTCGCGCGCCACCGAGAAGAAGGGATTCAGGCCGGCGGCGCCCGACTCGTCGCGCAGAACCTCCATGCAAAGCGAATGGAACGTGGTGGCGTGGATCTCGTCGGGGAGGTCGCCGAGCGCCTGCTCGATGCGTTCGGCTAGCTCGCCGGCGGCCTCGTTCGTGTAGGTCAGTGCGAGGATGCGATCGACCGGTACGCCGTCGGCGACGAGCCACTGGAAGCGGCGCGTGAGCGTACGGGTCTTGCCGGAGCCGGCACCGGCGACGATCATCAGCGGCCCGCCGCGGTGGCTGACAGCGGCCTTCTGCTCGTCGTTGAGACCCTCGAGAATCTGGTCCGGCAGCGGCAGTCCCGGTGCCACTGTGGTCTGATCGAGGGGGTCGCTCATCCCTTCCTAGGATACGGTGCGCTTATGGAAACCAGCCGCACGGAAGCCGAAAATCTGACGATCGCTGCGGACTGGGACGGTGCCTGCAGGCGCATGGTCGAGACGATCAAGCGCGAGATGCAGAGGTACCCGACCTACGCCGAGCGCAGCGTCGGCACCGGGCAGGGCGCCGGCGGCGACTTCACGCTCGTGATCGATGAGGTCGCTGAGGATGCGGTTTTCGCCGAGCTTGCCGCCCTTGCCGAGACCGGGGCCGCGTTCTACGCGATCTCCGAAGAACGCGGCGTGGTGGAGTTCGGCTCACATGCGGTGAAGGTCGTCGTCGATCCGATCGATGGATCGCTGAACGCCAAGCGCGTCGCCCAATCGTGGAGCCTCTCGGTCGCCGTCGCGGTCGGGGAAAAGATGGAAGACGTCATCTACGGCTATGTCTATGACTTCGGCGCCGACGAGGAGTGGATCGCGCGCGTGGGACGCGGAGCGACTCTGAACGGTGCGCGCCTGGATCCCTTCCAGGATGGAAACGGGCTCGAGGTGGTCGGTTTGGAATCGACCAAGCCGGCTTTCATGACGCCGGAGCTGCTTGCTCGGTTCGACGGCGAGGTCTCGCGGATCCGCTCGATCGGATCGATCGCTCTGACGCTTTGCCAGGTGGCTGCGGCGCGGTATGACGGGATGCTCTCTCTGCGCGCGTGTCGGTCGGTCGACGCGGCGGCAGCTCAGTTGATTGCGCGCGAGGCCGGGGCAGCGGTGGTGTACGGCGACGACGAAGGGCTCGTCGCCCCGCTGGATCTTGAGCCGTACAAGCCGATCGCTGCTGGGCGGGATGCCGAGCGGGCTCGGTTCTTGATTTCTTCGCTGGCCTAGGGCTGGCTCAGGGCTGGCTGGGTTGACTGCCGTCGTGGGCGGCGGGTTCTGGGCTTTTGCCGGTTGAGTGCCGGGGGCTTCGCCGCCGGCGGCGATGGGTGAGTTGGATTGGGGCCTATTCAAGCGATGAATCCTCCAAGGTCTCTCCCGGAAGGAGAGACCTTGGAGGATTTTCCGCTTATTTGCGCCTGGCGCCAAACGGGCCGTCAAAAAAACTCCACCGGGTGTGTAACGCATCCCGCCCCGAACCGTTGTATAGTTCGTACATAGTTACTTCTAACAAACTTACGGAGGGACGGCTCTAATCATGGCTGCCACCACCACTGCAAAGAAGCCGGCCGCCAAGAAGCCGGCCGCTCGCAAGACCACTGCCCGCAAGACCACCAGCGCCCGCACGCAGGCCAAGGCCACAGCGACCAGCGCGAAGACCACCGCCAAGAAGGCCGAGGCTGAGGCCAAGTCGACCTTCGAGGGCTACACCGACGACGCCAGGGCATACGCCGAGAAGGCTGCCCTCGTTCCGGTCGGCGTCTTCCTCGAGGTCCGCGACGGTGTCGTCGACTTCGTCGACAAGTACAGCTCGCTCGACTCCGTCGAGAAGCAGCTGAACAAGTTCGAGAAGCGCGGCAAGACCTTCTCCAACCGCATCGAGCGTGACCTCAAGAAGCAGCGCACCCGCGCTGAGCGTGAGTTCCGCAAGCAGCGCAAGGAGATCGAGAAGACCGTCAAGTCGCAGCGCAAGGAGATCGAAGACACGATCACCAAGCAGCGCACTGAGATCGAGGACCGCCTCTCGAGCCTCAGCGACGAGGTCGAGGCCCGCATCAAGGACGCTCAGGCCCAGGTCGAGAAGGTCATCCCGACTTTCTAACAGCTAACACCGGCGGCCCGCGCATCTCGGCGTGCGGCGCTGCCACCGCTGATCACTCTCCAAAGCGATCAGCATCCTCCCCATAATCCCTCTCCCCAAGGGATGCATAGAGAGCCCCGGCCCCCCAGCCGGGGCTCTCTCCTTTTCGGGCACAAAAAAGCCCCGGCGCAAGGACGCCGAGGCTTTCCTGATCGATCTGAAGTGCTCGTGACTAGGCGGCGAAGTACTCGGCGTTGACGCCGGCGAACTTCTTCCACTCGTCCGGAAGCTGGTCTTCCGCGAAGCACGCGTCGACCGGGCAGGCTTCGACGCAGGCATCGCAGTCGATGCACTCATCAGGGTTGATGAAAAGCTGGTCGACCTCGTCGTATCCGGGCTCGTCCGGGGACGGGTGGATGCAGTCGACGGGGCACACTTCGACGCAGGAGTTGTCTTTGGTGCCGATGCACGGCTCTGCAATTACGTAGGCCAAGGGTCGCTCCTTGATGACGGGGAAAAGGCTTGGTCGCTCATTTTAGACGAGCCGATCAGGCCAAGGTGATCAATTGATGGTTTCTTTTTCGGCAACGGAGGGCGATTTCCTCAATACTGGCTTGGACTAGCGGGAAATTATCCGATTTTGGTACTAGCATCATCAGCACTATGGAGTGGCACATCGATCCTTCGATCCCGATCCCGCTTCAACAGCAGCTGGTCGGTTGTGTGCGTCGCGCGATCGCCGAAGGGCAGCTCGGACCGGGTGATCGTCTTCCCCCGGCGGTCGAACTCGCCGAGGAGGTCGGGGTCGACCGCAACACCGTCCTCGCCGCCTACCGCAAGCTGCGCGACTCGCGCGACCTCGAGTTCCGCCGCGGTCGCAGTGTGCGCGTCGCTCCGACCGCAGACCGCCGACCGCCGCTCGGCGACGCAGTCAGCCGCATTGTCGAGCTATCGCGCAACAGCGGGTACAGCGACAGTGAGCTGATCCAGATGATCAAGGACATCACGTGAGCCGACAGCCGCCGCATGGCGATTCCATATCCTCGTGCCGATGATCCTCATGACAGGAGCAACAGGAACCGTCGGGAAGCCGCTGCTCGCTCGGCTGCTCGGCGCCGGAGAGCAGGTCCGCTGCTTCGTGCGCGAGCCGCGCCGGCTCGGACCGAGCCGCGTACAGGTGCAGATCGCGATCGGCGACCTCTCTTCGCCTCACGGCTACGACCGCGCGATGCGCGGGGTCGACACGGTCATCCACCTTGCCGCGTCCACACGCGACCAATCACGCGGGACGATCGAAGAACTCGGCGGTCTGGCCACGCTTCGCCTGCTCCGGGCCGCGGAGCGCGCCGGAGTACGCCGCTTTGTCTACATCAGCTCGTTCGGCGCGAGCGAGGCATCCCCGAGTCGCTACATCCGGATGCAGTCGCACGTCACGGCGGCGATACGCGCTTCGCAGCTGGAACCGGTGATCTTCGAGGCCGGGGTGATCTACGCGCCCGACGACCCGTGGATCCGTCTGATGTCTGAGCTCGCAAAGCTCCCGGTCATGCCGGTGATCGGCAAGGGCAGGGCGGCGTTCCAGCCGATCTGGGCCGAAGACGCCGCTGACGCGATCACCTCTGCGCTGCTCAAGGAGGTCAAGACGCCGGGTGCTCCGATCGCGCTCGCCGGTCCCGACACGCTTTCCCAGAACCAGATCCTCAAACTCGTGATGCGCCACTTCGGATCGAGCAAGCCGCTGCTGCACCTTCCGCTCGGCCCTTCTCGCCGGATGATCGATTGGGCCGAGAAACGCGCCGGTGCCGCAGCACTCGCCACTTGGGATCAGGTGGCGCTGCTGCAACATTCGATCCTCAGCCCGCGCGGCACCGGCGACCTCGACTTCCTCGGGGTCAGTCCGCTTGCGATGGCCGATGTGCTGCCGGTGCGCTGAGCGCTAAAGCGCGATGCGCTTGATCGCGACGGCCTTGCGCTGCTCGCGCCTGGCCTTGTCCTTGGCCTTCGACGAGGTGACCCCGTATGAGCCGCAGAGATAGAGATACTTCGCCTCGGGGTCGATCGCCAGGGCGCCGGCCGCGAAGCCGGAGTTGCTGATCGCCTGGTCGGCGACGGGCTGATCAGCATCTGCGGAGAAGCGGATCGCCCTGCCCTGGTAGGTGCCGCCGGGGCTCTCGTAATGCCCCTGCGCGCGCCCGAAGATCATTCCTGAACTGCTGCGGCCGAGGGTCCAGAGGTCGGTGTCGGGGAAGCCGGTGTCGCCTCCGTTGTAGTAGCTGCCGGCCTTGTCGTTGAAGAGCGTGGTCACGCCCGACGACTTGTCGACGTAGGCGAGCTTCAGGGTGGAGGTGAGACCGACGTCGAGCGCACCCGGGGTGCCGTCGGCGTAGAGCATGGCGTAGCCGCCACCCTTGCGCACGGCGGTGAGCAGTGTCTGGCCGGTCACGCTGTATGGGTTTCCTGCTTTCGGTGCCGGGGGAGTCCAGAAGCCATCGTCGGCCCAGCTCGTCGCGACGTTGCCGGCGGCGGTCAGCTTGAGTACGCCGAGTTTTTCGGCAGAGGCCTTTCCGGGTGCGTGATTTGCCGGGATCAGCAGCCCGCCCTCGGCGGTGATGCTCGAACCCTCGGCGGAGTCGAAGAACACGCCCGCATAGTTGGCCGGAAGGTCGAGCGTCACGACGCCGGACCTGCCCCAGGTAGGGTCGAGCTTGCCTGACTTGGTGAAACGCAGTACGTACTGCCTGGTCGGCGACTCGGCGATCAACTGCACCTCGTGCTTGGGCAGCGCGGTGAGCTTGGCGAGGTACGTCTTTGCGCCGAGCGTCTGGAGATCGATCGAGGCGTAGCCGCGTTTGCCGAAGCTTTTGACGCGTCGGCCGGTCG
>JASGFX010000047.1:0-13759 GCA_047605325.1 Solirubrobacterales bacterium
GTGCAGCTTGCGATCGACCGCGCCAAGTCGTTGTTCGGGGCCGAGTTCGCGAACGTCCAGCCGCACTCGGGCGCGCAGGCCAACACGGCCGTCTACCACGCGCTGCTGCAGCCGGGCGACACGCTGCTCGGCCTTGAGCTGGCCCACGGCGGCCACCTCTCGCACGGCATGAAGATCAACGTCTCGGGCCGCCTCTACGACATCGCGGCCTACGGCGTGCGCAAAGACGACTACCTGATCCACATGGATGATGTGGCGAAGATCGCTGAGGAGCGAAAGCCCAAGTTGATCGTCGCCGGCTGGAGCGCCTACCCACGCCAGCTCGATTTTGCGGCCTTCCGTGAGATCGCCGATTCCGTCGGCGCTCTCCTGATGGTCGACATGGCGCACTTCGCGGGTCTCGTCGCCGCGGGTGAGCACCCCTCGCCGGTGCCTTACGCGGACGTGGTCACGACCACGATCCACAAGACGATCGGTGGCGGACGCTCGGGCATGATTCTCGCCAAGGAAGAGCACGGCAAGGCGATCAACTCGGCTGTCTTCCCCGGACAGCAGGGCGGACCGCTGATGCACATCATCGCCGGCAAAGCAGTGGCGTTCAAGATCGCCGCATCCGATGCCTTCAAGGAGCGCCAGCAGCGCACCCGCCGTGGCGCCGCGATCCTCGCCGACAAGTTGCTCGGCAAAGGCATCAACGTGCTCACCGGCGGGACCGATGTTCACCTCGTGCTCGTCGACCTGCAGGGTTCGGGCCTCAACGGCCAGGAGGCCGAGGACCGCTTGCACGAGATCGACATCACCGTCAATCGCAACTCGATCCCGTTCGACCCGCTCCCGCCGGCCGTCTCGTCGGGTCTGCGCATCGGCACGCCGGCGCTCGCAACCCGCGGCTTCCAGGACGACGACTTCGCCGAGGTCGGCGACGTGATCGCCACGGCACTGGCGGCCGAGGAATGGGGCGACGCTCAGCGCAGCGAGCTGCGCTCGCGCGTCGGCGCGCTTGCCGAGAAGTTCCCGCTGTACGACTTCTTGAGCGCGCAGGCGGCCGTCTAGCGTCGATCGGATCCGCTGGTTGATCGGGTTTTCCGCCCCAAGGAACCTTCCTTGGGGCGCCCCATGGAAGGTTCCTTGGGGCGCCTTTCCGCTTCGTTGCGCGTAGTCGGCGAATCGGCGGAGGCGATCGAACCGCATCACCCGCCACAATGGGGCGCAGCGCTGTGTCCCCAGAGCTCCAAGCCCTGACCGCCTTCGCGGTCGCCGCGATCGTTTCGTTCGCGCTCACGCCGCTGGCGGCCAAACTGGCCTTTCGCGTCGGTGCGGTCGCGCACGTCTCGGAGCGCTCGCTGCACGACCACGACATGCCCAGTCTCGGCGGCCTGGCGATCCTCTCGGGCCTGCTCGTAGCGAGCCTGATCTTCCTGCCCGACAGCACCGAGTCGGAGGGGATCATCGCCGGCGCGCTGGTGATCGCGCTGGTCGGCACGCTCGACGACATCTTCGAGCTTCCGCCGCTGGTCAAGCTGATCGGGCAGTTCTGCGGGGCTGCGATCCCGGTCTTCTCCGGGGTCGTCGTAGATCACTTCACGCTTCCGTTCATCGACCCCGTCGATCTCGGCCGGCTCGCCGAACCCCTGACGATGCTCGGCATCGTTGCGGTGATCAACGTCGTCAACCTCACCGACGGCGCCGATGGCCTCGCTGCCGGGGTCTGTTTCATCGGCGCGGCGACCTTCGCGATCATCACGCTCTCGCTGGGCCGCGACTCGGCCGGCATCCTCGCCGCCTGCACGGCCGGCGCGTCGCTCGGCTTTCTCTTCCACAACTTCTATCCGGCGACGATCTTCATGGGCGACGCCGGATCGAATCTGCTGGGATACCTGCTGGCCTGCATCGCGATCCAGGGCGTGCTGAAGACCGCCGCGGCCGTGGCGCTGTTTTTCCCGCTCGTGATCCTTGCCGTGCCGATCCTCGACACCGGCTTCGTCGTCGCCAAGCGGATCAAGTACGGCGTGCCGATCTACCACGCAGATCGTTGGCACTTCCATCACCGATTCGTCAACATCGGGTTCTCGCAGCGGCGCACGGTTCTCTATCTGTACGCCTGGACCCTCTGTCTCGCGGCGATGGCGTTGGCGCTGCGCTTCATCCCGTACACCGACGGCCACGGCAACCTCGACACGGGGTGGACCTTCGTGCTCGCAGGCGTGGCGGTACTTGTGCTTGTCGCGAGCTTCTATCTCGTAGTCGTGCTTGAGATCCTCAAGCTGCGTCGCTTCACGGGTCGCTCGCTGCGTCGCGGGCGCAACGCGACGCCAGCGGAAGTCGACGCCGAAGTTGCCGAGGAACTCGCGACCGGAGAATTCCCGGCGCTCGATCGCGACTGACAACTCTCAGGCTGCGCTCAGGATCTCGCGTCAGGATCTCGCAGCATGAACAAGAACTGGTCGATCGGGCTCGCCGCCGCGTGGGTCGCCGCATTGCTGCTGAATCTCGTCGAACTCAAGACAATCACCGGGTTGCCGGCGCACCCGCTGCTGCTGCACATGCCGGTGATCTTCATCCCCTCTCTGACGATCGCGGCAGTCGTGTTCGCACTCAAGCCCGAGTGGCGCAAGCGCTACGCGATCCCCTATGGAATCGGTGCGGTGGTCACGATGGCCGGCACCGCTCTGGCAGTCGGCGCTGGCGAGGCCTGGAAGGAGCAGCGCGGGCGATTCGCCGACAGCGAACTCCAACACCACGCGAGCCTCGGCGGCAACCTTCGGATCGTCGTGATCGTGTTCACCGCACTCGTTCTGGTGCAGGTACTCGCCGACCTTGGTGCGTTCGAGCAACTCAACAAGCTCTTTGAAGACCCCGCAGACGTCGGTGCCTTGGTGCTGACCGGCTCGATCACGGCGCTAGCGCTGCTTGGAGGTGGACTCACGTACGCGACCGGTCACGCTGGCGCGGAAGCCGCATTCGGGAACGACGTCGGCGGACGTACGGGCGGGTCAGGCCTCCAACAGAACCGGGGCCAAGGTCAGTTCAACGCGCCGCAGTCGTCCGGACGCGGAGAATTCCGCGGCCAATACTTCGACGATCAGTCGACGAGGTAGGTCTGCTGTTCGGGCTTCTCGATGAAGTCACGCATGAATCCGCCGAGCGCCAGGTTGGCGAGCCAGAGGATGAACGCGGCGCCGATCGTCTTCCAGAAGCCGTAGAGGTCGAACGGCGGGACGAGGAACGACGTGACCCAGAGCATCAGCGCGTTGATCAGCCAGATGAACAGGCCGAGCGTGAAGACGATGAACGGGATCGAAAGGATCATGAAGAATGGCCGGATCAAGAGGTTCGCGGCGGCCAGTACGAGCGCGGCGATCACGAGGTTGAGGATGTGGTCGCCGTAGGTCACGAGGTCGAGTAGCGAAGCGATCCAGAGTCCGACAAAGCAGACGACTGCAGTGGCGAGGATGCGGACGAACATCCCGGGGTTCTTGCGCGTCTCGTATGTCACCGCGGTGGCCATCGCCTGTGAATCTACAGCACACCCGTGAGACATCACGACACCCTGAGTCACCTGATTCCAAGGGGGCGAGGTCAACCACGGCCCACCCCCGGGGACGGCCTGTGGTTGATCTTGCCCGTAGGGCGGGCCGGGACCGGCGGCCAGAGAAAGTGCATCACTGGGGAGTCTTGCTCAGTTCCCGTCACAACACCTCGAAAAACCGCGTTGCAAAGCGCACTAGAAGACTTTGTGCGATGTTGTATCTTTCTCATCGAGGCTTGATGAGGCAAGTGGCCTGACCGCCCTGCCGCGGCTGATTTCACAGATCGGCTCTAACCCGCCTCAGACATCCCCAATGAACTTCTCTTCCCACAACGATGGATCATCGGCGCGCAGTTTCGCGGACTGCTTCGCACTCGCTCAGCGCCGCGACCGCGCAGCCCGCGTACACCGTCCCCGTTGTGGTGAGACTCGCTCGGAGCGCCGCCCCGCCGGCCGCGCGCTTCTTGGATTCGAACGCCGTGGCACCGGCTCATGTCATCCGCAGTCGTAGCTGAAGGCACTCCCACCGGACCGAGCGCCATGCGCACGCTGCTGAAGTTCCCCGACTTCATCCTTCTGGGCATCGCCCTTCCCATCTTCTTGCTTACAGACCTCCCGATCACCGGTTGGATCGTCGCGGCGATCGGCTGGTTCGTCCAGGCCCTCGTGATCGGTTACATGGAGCAGCGCGCCGTAACCGCCACTGAGCCGCGCCACCAGGTCGGTTTCGTCGTCGGCGGATCGCTCGCCCGCGCATGGCTCGCCGCAGCCGCAATTCTTGTCGCGTACTTGATCGGCGGCGACGACGCCGGGCTTTCGTGCGCGCTGCTGATGATCGCTCTCTTCTCGATCTACTTCCTGAACAAGATGTTCATCCACCTAATCCGTCCTGCAGACAAGGCCTAGAACACCGAAATGATCGATTCGTTCTCACGCATTCGCCTCCAACTCTCCGCCGCCGTGCTCGCCCTCGGCGCCGTGCTCGCGGTCCCCGCGACCGCGCTCGCCGACTCCAGCGAGGAGTTCAAGCCGCAGAACGAGTTCAAGCTCGATCCCTGGATCAACATCCACGTCTTCGGGATCGACATGTCGATCAACAAGGCCGTCTTCATGGTCCTGCTGGCCGGAGCGCTCACCTTCTTCACGATCTGGTTCGTCTCGCGCAAGATGTCCGACCCGGAGACCCGCGACAAGCCGGGCAAGATCCAGGCCGCCGTCGAGATTTTCTATGACGTCGCGCGCAACACCGTCACCGACCGCAACATCCACACCAAGTCGGTTGCCGAGCGCTGGTTTCCGTTCCTCGCGACGATGTTCCTGTTCATCTGGTTCTGCAACGCGCTCGGTTTCATCCCGATGCCCCTGAACACTGAGCACACAGTCGAGATCTTCGGCGTCAACTTCCCGACCTTCGCGCTCTACGCGGCCACCGCGAACATCACGATCCCGCTGACACTTGCTCTGATCGTCTGGATCGGAGTGCAGGTCGAGGGTGTCAAGGCCAAGGGCCCGATCGGCTACGTCAAGGGTTGGGTCCCGGGCGACACCCCCAAGATCCTGCTGCCGCTGATCTTCCCGGTCGAGGCGCTCGCAAAGTTCCTCCAGCTCGTCTCGCTGACGGCCCGACTGTTCGCGAACATGCTCGCCGGCCACATGATCATCCTGATCATGGGTGGTGGCATGGTCGTGCTGCTCGGAGTCTCGATGCTGGCTGCGCCGCTGCTGTTCGCCGCGACCGCGCCGCTCGCCGTCTTCATCTACTTCCTGGACGTGATGCTCGTCACCACGCTTCAGGCTTTCATTTTCGCCACTCTCTCAGCCATCTACATCGGTGACGCAGTCTCCGACCATCACTAAGGAGCAGTTCCAGCAATGAGCAACATCATCCTCGCCGCCGAAAGCGTTGACGCAGCGAAGGCCCTGGCCCTCGGCCTCGGCACCGGCCTCGGAGCCATCGGCCCGGGTGTCGGCGTCGGCTACATCTTCGGTAAGACGATCGAATCGATCACCCGCCAGCCGGAGATGAAGGACGAGATCATGGGCACCATGTGGATCGGATTCGCCCTCACCGAGGCGATCGTGTTCTACGCGCTCGTCATGTCGTTCGTCGCCTTCTTCATCGCCTAGAGGACGACAAACCAACGTAAGGACGAACCGTGATTCACGCACTGGTTACATCAATTCCGCTCGGAGCGGAAGAAGAAAGCGGCAACTTCCTGGTCATGCCGGGCATCGGCCTGATGATCTGGGTGCTGCTGACCGTCGGCATCACGTTCCTGGTGCTGAAGTCGGCCAAGAGCTTCGGTTTTGGTCGCATCACCGAGGCACTTGAGCGCCGACAGAACCTGATTGCCGACTCGATCAAGTACGCGGAGGACTCCCGCAAGGAGGCCGACGAGCTGCTCGCCGACTACCGCCAGCGCCTCTCCGAGGCGCGTACGCAGGCCGACGAGATCGTCGCCCGCGCCCGTACCGCCGCCGATCAGCGCGAGGCTGACGCGCAGAAGAAGGCGGCGGAAGAGCGCGAGGAACTGCTCAAGCAGACCCGCCACGAGATCCAGCTCGAGACGCAGAAGGCGCTGCAGGACCTGCGCCGCGAAGTCGCCGCGATGACCGTCGAGGCAACCGAGCGCGTCACGCGCAAGTCGCTGACCACCGACGACCAGCAGCGTCTGGTCGAAGAGGCGCTGAGCGAGGTCGACTTCTCGGCCCTGAGCGGCAACGCGTCAAACAACTAGGGAGCAGGGCGCAGCAAGATGGAAGAAATCGCACGCATCTACGCGACATCGCTGTTCGAGGCGGCAGAGGGCCGCGGCAAGATCGATTCGATCAAGTCGCAGCTCGAGCAGTTCTCTGACGCGCTCGACAGCGACCCCGACCTGCGCCTCTTCCTGTTCTCGCCGTACTTCTCCGGCGAGGAGAAGGCGGCGGGCATCGAGCGCATCCTCGACGGAGCCGAGCCGGAATTCGTGAACTTCCTCAAGCTCCTAGCAGAGCGCCACCGCCTCCCGGCGATCCAGCGCATCCGCACTCAGTACCAGGCCCTCTGGGCCGAGCACAACAAGCTGCTCCCGGTCACGGTCACCAGTGCCGTCGACCTTCCGCAGGAGACGATCGCCAAGATCGGCTCGAGCGTCGAGCAGCAGACCGGCCGCAAGGTCGAACTGACTGGCAAGGTCGACGACGACATCATCGGCGGCCTCGTCCTTCAGGTAGGAAACATGGTTCTCGACGCGTCCATCAAGGGACGCCTCGAGCGCCTCCGTAAACAAGTCTCGGCCGCGGCCGCCTAATCAAAACCCCTTCAGGAGTCTTCAAAGTGGAGATCAAGCCCGACGAAATCACAAGCATTCTGCGCAGCCGCATCGAAGGCCTCGAGGCCGGCGAGGCCGACCTCTCCGAGGTCGGAACCGTCCTCTCGGTCGCCGACGGCATCGCGCGCATCCACGGCCTCGACAACGTCATGGCGCTCGAAATGCTCGAGCTGCCGGGTGACGTCATCGGCCTGGCGCTGAACCTCGAGTCCGACAACGTCGGCGCCGTGCTCTTCGGTGAGTGGGACAAGATCGAGGAGGGCGACACCGTCAAGCGCACGGGCAAGCTCTTCCAGGTCCCCGTTGGTGAGGCGCTCAAGGGGCGCATCGTCGACCCGCTGGGCCGCCCGCTCGACGGCAAGGGTGAGATCAACACCACCGAGACGCGTCCGGCCGAGTTCAAGGCCCCGGGCGTCATCTCGCGTCAGCCGGTCGAAGAGCCGATGCAGACCGGCATCAAGGCGATCGACGCGATGGTGCCGATCGGCCGTGGTCAGCGCGAGCTGATCATCGGCGACCGCCAGACCGGTAAGACCGCGATCGCGCTGGACACCTTCATCAACAACAAAGACTCCGACCTCGTCTGCGTCTATGTGGCGATCGGCCAGCGTATGGCCACCGTCGTCCAGTTCGCCGAGACGCTGCGTGCGGCCGGCGCGCTCGACAACACGATCATCGTCGCCGCCCCGGCCGACGAGGCCGCGCCGATCAAGTTCATGGCGCCTTACGCCGGTACCGCGATGGCCGAGTACTTCACCTACAAGGGTGAGCACTCGCTGGTCGTCTACGACGACCTCACCAAGCACGCATACGCGTACCGCCAGATGTCGCTGCTGCTTCGCCGTCCGCCGGGACGTGAGGCCTACCCGGGCGACGTCTTCTACCTGCACTCCAGGCTGCTCGAGCGCGGCGTCAAGATGTCCGAGGCCTACGGTGGGGGCTCGCTGACCGCGCTGCCGATCATCGAGACCCAGGCCGGCGACGTCTCCGCATACATCCCGACCAACGTCATCTCGATCACCGACGGTCAGATCTTCCTCGAGCCGAAGCTGTTCCTCTCGGGCGTCCGCCCGGCGATCAACGTCGGCATCTCGGTCTCGCGAGTCGGTGGTTCGGCCCAGACCAAGCCGATGAAGAAGGTCGCCGGTGGTCTGCGCCTGGAGCTCTCGCAGTTCCGTTCGCTCGAAGCCTTCGCGCAGTTCGGCTCGGACCTCGATGCCGACACGCAGAAGACCCTGGCCCGTGGCACGCGCCTCGTTCAGGCGCTCAACCAGGGTGAGCTCAAGCCGCTGTCCGTCTCTGAGCAGGTCGTCTCCGTGTACGCCGGTACCGGCGGATCGCTCGACCGCATCAACGCCGACCGCGTCCGCGAGTTCCTCGAGTTCGCGATCGCCCGCTTCCACGCCGAGCAGGCCGACCTGCTGGCCAAGCTCGACGGTGGCGACTGGGGCGACGAGATCGAGGAGCAGCTCAAGAAGACGCTCTCCGAGGCGATCGACGACTTCGGTCCCGACTTCGACGAAGAGGGCCTGCCGCTTGAAGAGGGCGAGTCCGAGCGCGTCATCGAGTCTGGCGCCGCAGCGGCCGAGGCCACCGAAGCAGCGGAGGCGGTCACCGCGTAATGGCGTCCCAGCGCGACACCGCGAACCGCATCGGTTCGGTCAAGAACATCCAGAAGATCACTTCTGCGATGCAGATGGTCGCGGCTGCCCGCCTGCGCCGCGCCGAGCAGCGCATCCAGGCGCTGCGTCCGTACGCGGACGTGCTCACGAAGATGACGCGGCAGGCCGCAGAGGCCGCGGGCAACGTTCCGCAGCTGCCGATCCTCCAGGAGCGCGAAGAAGAGAAGAACGTCGGCCTGGTGCTGATCGCGGGTGACCGCGGACTCGCCGGCTCGTTCAACTCCCAGATCATCCGTCGCGGCATCTCCCGCTACGAGGAGATCCAGGAGGAGGGCAAGGACGTCACGCTCTACGCCGTCGGTCGCCGCATCGACAGCTCGCTGAACTTCCGCAACCTTCCGGTCAAGTCGGCGCACACCGGCTTCACCGATCGCCCGGCCTTCGCCGACGCTCGTCACATCGCTGAAGAGCTGATGGCCGACTACGTCGACGGCAAGATCGACTCGGTCAACATCGTCTACAACAGCTACGTCTCGCCGCTCTCTCAGGTGGTCACGAGCCAGCGCATCCTGCCGCTTCAGCAGGCGCAGGTGCTCGAGGGCGGGCTCGCCGGTGACGACGCGGGTTCACCCGCGACCGACGGTGACGACGAGAAGCCGGGACACGCGCTCTGGATCTACGAGCCCGAGCCGGAAGAACTGCTCAAGCGCTTGATCCCCGACTTCGTCGAGATCACGATCTTCCGCGCGCTGCTCGAGAGCGCGGCCAGTGAAATGGGCGCGAAGATGACCGCGATGCAGTCTGCCTCCGACAACGCCTCGGAGATGATCAAGAACCTCACTTTGGAAATGAACCGGCAGCGTCAGGCTGCCATCACGCAGGAAATTTTGGAAGTCGTCGGCGGCGCCGAAGGCGTCTAGCCCGTAAATCGAAGCCGCCCCCTCAACCAGGAGCACAACCCAAGTCATGTCTGACACCGCAACAGCAATCAAGCCCGGAATCGTTGAGGAGATCCAGGGAGTCGTCATCGACGTCCACTTCCCCGATGGTCTTCCGGCGATCTACAACGCCCTCGAGGTCGACGTCCCGTCGAGCGAGGGTCGCGAGGGCTTCACGCTGACCCTCGAGGTCCAGCAGCATCTCGGCGACGACCGCGTCCGCACGATCGCCATGGACGCAACCGACGGTCTGCCCCGCGGCACCGAGGTGCGCGACACCGGTGGTCCGATCAGCGTTCCCGTCGGTACCGACACGCTCGGCCGCATCTTCAACGTCCTCGGCGAAGCGATCGACGAGAAGCCGGACGTCACCGGCGAGCGTCGTCCGATTCACGCCCTCGCCCCGTCGGTCGAGGAACTCTCGCCGACCCGCGAGATGTTCGAGACCGGCATCAAGGTGATCGACCTGCTCGCCCCCTACGCCAAGGGCGGCAAGATCGGCCTGTTCGGCGGAGCGGGAGTCGGCAAGACCGTCCTGATCCAGGAGCTGATCAACAACCTCGCCCAGGAGCACGGCGGACTCTCCGCCTTCTGCGGCGTCGGTGAGCGCACTCGTGAGGGCAACGACCTCTACCACGAAATGACCGACGCAGGCGTCATCGACAAGACGATGATGGTCTTCGGCCAGATGAACGAGCCGCCGGGAGCCCGTCTTCGCGTCGCCCTGACCGGCCTCACGATGGCCGAGTACTTCCGTGACGTCGAGAACCGCGACGTGCTGCTGTTCGTCGACAACATCTTCCGCTTCGTGCAGGCCGGTTCTGAAGTGTCGGCTCTGATGGGCCGCATGCCTTCGCAGGTCGGTTACCAGCCGACGCTCGAAACCGAGATGGGCCAGCTGCAGGAGCGCATCACCTCGACGCGCAAGGGCTCGGTCACCTCGGTGCAGGCGATTTACGTCCCGGCCGACGACCTCACCGACCCGGCGCCGGCGTCGGTGTTCGCCCACCTCAACGCGACCACCACGCTTTCGCGTGCGATCTCCGAGATGGGCATCTACCCGGCCGTCGACCCGCTCGACTCGACCTCCACGATCCTCAAGCCCGACGTCGTCGGCGAGGAGCACTTCGCCGTGGCGACCGAGGTCCAGGAGACGCTCCAGCGCTACAAGGAGCTTCAGGACATCATCGCGATTCTCGGAATCGACGAGCTCTCCGACGAGGACAAGGTCACGGTCGGCCGCGCCCGCCGCATCCAGCAGTTCCTCTCGCAGCCGTTCCACGTCGCCGAGTCGTTCACCGGCTCGCCCGGCAAGTACGTCAAGGTCGAGGACACCGTGCGCGGCTTCAAGGAGATCGTCGAGGGCAAGCACGACGACCTGCCCGAGCGTGCCTTCTACATGAAGGGCTCGATCGACGAGGTCATCGAGGCGGCGAAGAAGTAGCTCGCATCATGGCGAACACTTTTCCAGTACAGATCATGACTCCGGAAGGCGCTGCCTATGAAGGCACCGCCGAGATGGTGTCCACTCGCACACAGACCGGTTCGATCGGTATTCGCGCCAACCACTCTCCGTTGATGGCGATGCTCGACCCGACCGAGCTGCGCATCTACGAGAGCGAGAGCGAGATCAAGCGCTTCGCCCAAGGCGACGGCTTCCTCCAGATGGCGGACAACGCTCTGCTCATGCTGGTCGAAGAGGCGATCCCGGTCGAAGAGCTGGATGTTGCTGAGCTGCGCACGCGTCTCGAGGAGGCGCAGGGCCGTCTCGACGGCGCCGAGGACGGAACCGCCGACCAGGAGCGCGCTCAGCGAGATGTCAAGCGCTGGACTCGCTACGTCGAGATCGCCGAAGGCGCTTAGTTTCTCCCGCCCGCGCCTGGCTCCTGTGGGCGGGCGCGGCGCGTAGGATCGCCATATGCGTTGGAAGAAGGTCGACGGCGGCGACGACGTGATCGACGCGCGCGGTTCATCACCGACCGCGAGCGGACCGGGCATGGGCGGGATTCCGATCCCGATCGGCAAGGCCGGTGGCGGGCTCGGACTGATAATCGCGATCATCGTGATCGGAATGCAGTTGCTGGGAAGCGGCTCAGGCTCAGGCTTTGACGTCAGCCAGGCGTTTCCGAGCAGCACGGCCGTGAGCGACAGTCGGGCCGAGGGCATTCCCGAGGATCAGGATCCCGAAAAGGACTTCAAAGACTTTTCTTCCTACGTCTTCGTCACCGCTCAGCAGGGCTGGCAACAGGCCTTCGCGCAATCGGGCAAGCAGTACGACAAGGCGAAGCTCTACATCTACCGAAACGGTGTGAACACCGGCGGTTGCGGCAGCGCTTCGAGCGCCGTCGGGCCGTTCTACTGCCCGGGCGATCAGCGCGTCTACATCGATCTTTCGTTCTACAAATTGATGCAGCAGCAGCTCGGTGCCAGCGGCGACGTGGCGTGGGGCTACGTGATCGCTCACGAACTCGGACACCACGTTCAGCAGCAGCTCGGCACCGAGGCGCAGGTGCGCAAGCTCCAGCAGCAGAATCCGAGCGAGGCCAATGAGCTCTCGGTGCGCATGGAGCTCCAGGCCGATTGCTACGCCGGCATCTGGGCCCACCGCGTGTTCCAGCAGGGCGACCTCGAAGACGGCGACATCGACGAGGCGATCGGCGCGGCGCAGGCCGTCGGTGACGACACGCTCCAGCGGAACTCCGGCCAAGGCGTTCATCCTGAATCCTTCACGCATGGCACGAGCGCGCAGCGCGCCAAGTGGTTCAAGACCGGCTACGAGTCGGGCGAGCCAGCGCAGTGCGACACCTTCCAGACGGACAACGTCTGATGCGCCGCGTCACGCAGGCTGAGGTCGGCGGTCCCGATGTGCTTGAGCTCGAAGTCGACGCGCCGATGCCGGAGACCTCAGCCGGCGAGGTGCTGATCGAGGTCAAGGCGATCGGGGTGAATCCAGTCGACACCAAGGTTCGCGCGGGCAGTGGCCTGCTCGGCGACCCGCCGTTCACGCTCGGCTGGGATGTCAGCGGAGTGGTCGTTTCCGGCGAAGGGTTCGAACCCGGCGACGAAGTCTTCGGCCTGATCCGCTTCCCCGGGGAGGCCGGTTGTTACGCCGAATACGTCTCCGCGCCGCCGGATCAGCTGCTGCCCAAGCCGCCGACGATCACCCACGAGGAGGCCGCGGCGACCCCGCTGGTCGCCGAGACGGCTTGGCAGGCGCTGGTGCACGCAGCGGAGGTGGGCGAGGGCGACCGCGTGCTGATCCATGCGGGTGCCGGTGGCGTCGGCCATGTGGCGATCCAGATCGCCAAGGCGCGCGGCGCCCACGTGGTCACCACCGCCAGTGAGGCCAAGCACGAGTTCCTGACCAAGCTCGGCGCCGACGAAGTGATCGACTACCAAGAGATGAACTTCGCCGAGCTGCTGGCCGGCTCGCTCGACGTGGTGTTCGACACGGTCGGGGCGGGCGCCGCGAAGGCCTCGATCCCGACGCTCAAAGAGGGCGGCCGCCTGGTCACGATCGTCGAATACCGCGATGAGGAACTGCCGAAGCTTGCGGCCGAAAACGAGCTCGAGTATCACCCGGTGCTTGTCGAGCCCAGCGCCGATGATCTTTTTGAGATCGTCAAGCTGATCGGCGAGCACAAGTTCAAGATCGAGCTTGCCGCAGTGCTGCCGCTCGAAGCCGCAGACAAGGCCCACGAGCTGATCGAGACGCACCGCACGACTGGCAAGATCGTGCTGATCCCGTAGGCTCTGCTCATGGACGAGCACGACCTCGCCAAGCGCCTGATGGCGTACGACACCTCCACTCCGGAGGGGATCACGACCGGGGTCAGCTTCATCAAGGGCTGGCTGGAATCGAACGGCTTCGAGATCGAGGAGATGGAGGTCGCGGGGTTGCCGGTGATCATCACCAGCACCAAAGGCAGCGGCCCGGTGATCGTCTTCCACGGCCACATCGACGTCGTGCCCGGCAAGCCGGGGCAGTTCAAGCCGCGCGTCGACGGCGACGACCTGATCGGGCGCGGCGCCTATGACATGAAGGCTGCGCTCGCCGCGATGCTGTGCGCGATGCGTGACCTGCGCGAAGAGCCGGGCGTGCAGGTGCGCCTGCTCTGCGTCGCCGACGAAGAGTCGGAGTCGATGGGGATCCGCGGCACAGAGGTGCTCGTCGAGCGCGGCTTCGGCGGCGACTTCGCAATCACCGGCGAGCCGACCAACCTCCACGTCGGCGTGCAGGCCAAGGGCGTGCTGGCGCTGCGCATCACCGTCAGCGGCACCGCCGCGCACGGCTCGACCCCGTGGCTCGGCGACAACGCCGTACTGAAGGCCAACGACATCTTCCGCAGGATCGAG
>JASGFX010000048.1:0-13409 GCA_047605325.1 Solirubrobacterales bacterium
CGCACTGAACATGTTCGAGGTCGACCACGAAGGTCTCGATCGTCTCGACCGCGTACTGCTCGAGACGATCTGCGTCAAGTTCGGCGGCGGACCCGTCGGTCTCTCCACGCTTTCGGCCGCGCTGGGTGAGGCCGAGGACACGATCGAGGACGTGATCGAGCCGTACCTGCTCGGACGGGGATTGCTGCAACGCACGCCGCGTGGGCGAGTCGCGACGAAGTCAGCGTTTGAGCACTTGGGTCTCACGCCGCCAGACGGCGCCGGTCTCTTCTGACCGTCAGAAGAGTCGTTGTTCGAGCAGCTCCGGGGCGACCCTCGTGATGTACGCGTCGACGTCGAAGCGCCGGCGCGCTCCTGCTTCGTTCATGTAGCGGACCTTGCCGAAGATCGCGCGTTCGGCCCAGGGACGATCGTGCACTCCGCCGATCGCCCAGGCGATCCCGGCGTAGCCGTTCGAGTCCCGCCCGTCGAGCTCGTATCGGTCGTTCAGCAGCACAGCGATCCGCATCGCTTCGCTCGGTGACGCGCTCCACTCGAGGATCTTCTTAGCCCAATACATCCGCATGTGGTTGTGCATCTTTCCGGTCTTGACCATCTCGAGTTGGGCCGCATTCCAGAGTGTGTCGTGGGTCTCGGCCTGCTCGAAGACTTCGAGGTCGTAGGTCGGAATTCGAGGATCCTGCGCGTGCTCGCGCAGCGTCGCTCTCGACCAGTCGGGGAAACCGCTCACCCTCGAGTAGCCCGAATTGTGCAGACAGAAGTTGTCCGAGAGCTCGCGCCACGTGATCAGCTCGTCGAGAAAGGCGTCGACGTCCTCGACCGGTGCCCCCGAGGCGCGGACCTCGAGGGCGACGCGCAGCGCCGCTAGCTGCCCGAAGTGCAGGTAGGGAGAGAGCCGGGATTGATGGTCGGCCTCGGGCCTACCGCGCAGCTCGGCGTATCCCGTCAGCCGTTCGGCGATGAATTCTTCGAGCGCCGCCGCGGCCGCCGTCTCGCCGCTCGGGGTCGTCAGCGCTTCGCCGTGACTCGCTGCCTCGACGAACCGCGCCGCCGCCGCCCAGTCGACCGCTTCGACTGCGCTTGGCGGCAACTCGGGCGGCGCGCCGGGTTCGACGAGATGATCGGCGAGCATCCGCGCGTGTCGACGTCGAAGATTGTGAGCGGCGTAGACATGTTTGTCGGCTGCGGTCCAGGCAGGAACGATGTTTCGTGAGTCCACTTCGTAGACCGCGCCGGATACTGCAGTCGCGACGGCATCGATCCTCGCTCGCGCATTTGTCAGCGGCGAGAAATCGCAGACCAACGCTCCGGCGCGGGCGAAGTGTTCGAGCTGCGCCCGAGGGTCCCCGAGCAACAGATTGAATCCGATCCCGCGCTGGGCGAGCTCCGATTCGACCTCGCGCAGACCCGTGAGCATGAAGTCGTAGTGCCGCCGCGCTGCGGCGCCGCAATGCGGCAACAGGCAGAACGTCACTTCGAGCTGGCGGCCGAACTCGGCGGCGAGCGCCGCCGCGAACGTCAGGCCGGCGTTGTCGCGCACGCGCTGCTCGCGACTCATCCAGTGGATGATCGGCCCGGCTCCGATTGCGGCCGTATTGAGCTTGCGATGTCGGGGAGGGGAGTCCACGTGGTTGTCTAATCTGGCCGAACGATGCCGATTTTCATCTGCCCGCAGTGCGGCAAGCGGTCGAACCATGGTGACCGCAACGCCGGATTCTCGACTCGCCCGCGCGGCTGCGAGAAGTGTGGCTACGGATTCATCTTCGAACTGCTCGATGACTACTACCCGTCCAACGGGGCGGCATTCTTCGTCTGCGATCAAGAAGCCAGGATCATCGGTTGTGGCCGCGGCTCGTATGAGCTCACGGGCCTGACCGACGTCGACGTTTTCGGCCGCCCGGTGCGCGATGTGCTCGGCCTCGAGTTCCTCGCGGAGGGGGATCCGATCGGCACGACGCTCGAGTGGGGAGTGCGCTCGATCGGCAACGACGTGACGGTCAATGCTGAAGGCGATCTTGCGGCCCGCGCCGTTGCCGATATATTTCCCGCGTACGACGAGGACGGGGGAATGCTGCTCGTACTCACGCCGGAGAACTGACTCGCCGGCGAGAACCTCTTCGCACGCAATTTTTTCATGGCCTCGCGCAAAAGAAACCTCATCGTCCTCGGGCTCGTCTTCGCGCTGCTCGCCGCATCGGCGGCGGTCATCGCGCTGAAGCCGACGAAGCTCGGCCTCGACCTCGCCGGTGGTATCGAGCTGACCTACAAGGCGTCGCCGACCAACGCCGATCGCGCGCCGACCGACCGCGAACTGCAGAACGCGATCAAGGTCATCAACGAGCGCGTCAACTCGCTCGGCGTCACCGAGGCCGAGGTTCAGGCCACAGGCAACGAGTTGATCACCGTCTCGCTCCCGGCGGTCGACGACCCGGAGGCCGCCAAGGCGCTCGTCGGTTCGACCGCCCAGATGTACTTCTACAAGTGGCAGGACAACATCGTCGCCGGCAAGGGCAAGACCGACGCCGAGGCCGCCAACACCGGATTCACAAAGCAGTACGACGCCGTCAAGCTCGCGTCCGAACAGAAATCGCCCGAAGACGCCAAGGGCCGCGACAAGTACTACCTCTTCTCGACCGACAAGGGCAACAAGCTGATCGCCGGCCCCGAGCTCTCCAAAGAAGACCTGCTCGCCGGCGAGAACGCGATCACCAAGAAGCCGCTCGACGGCCAGCAGCCCAAGGATTCCGAGATCCTCGTCGTCCCGAAGGGTTACGTCGTTGTCTCGCTCGATTCGAACAACGACGGAAAGAGCGTTCAGTACTTCGTCCTCAAGGACAACGTCGCGCTGACCGGCGACGAGGTCAAGAGCGCATCGGCCGGCACGAACAGCCAGGGTGGGGGACCGGCCGTCGATCTCGCTTTCACCAGCACGGGCGGCGCGATCTTCAAGAAGATCACGCAGCAGCTTTATCAGGAGGGTCAGGCCGACCTACTGACCAACCCGAACGGTCACAACTTCGCGATCGTGCTCGACGGCAAGGTCGTCTCGCTCGCCAGCATCGATCCGAAGGACGCGTCACTTTCACAGGGCATCGCCGGCGGTCGCGCCCAGATCACCGGTCTCAGCCAGGCCGAGGCGTCCCGCGTCGCCAAGCAGATCGACCTCGGAGCGCTTCCGGTCCAGCTGGAGCTGCAGTCCCAGACCACCGTCTCCGCATCGCTCGGCAAGGCCGCTCTCGATCAGGCGCTGATCGCTGCGCTCGCCGGCTTCCTCGTCGTTTTCTTCTTCCTGCTGGCCTTCTACCGGATCCTCGGCATCATCGCCGGACTCGCGCTCGCGATCTATGCGATCTTCTTCTTCGCCGTGACGAAGGTCGTCGGTTTCACGTTCACCCTTCCGGGCATCGCCGGCCTCGTGCTGACACTGTCGGTCGCGGCCGACGCGAACATCGTCATCTTCGAGCGCATCAAGGAAGAGGTACGTGCCGGGAAGTCCATGAAGACGGCGATTTCGACCGGTTACTCGAAGGGTTTCTCGACGATCGTCGACGCGAACATCGTCACCCTGATCACGGCTTTCATCCTGTTCGTCCTTGCGACCGCGGGCGTCCGCGGATTCGCCGCCTCGCTCGGCCTCGGAACGATCGTCTCGCTGTTCACGGCAGTCGTCGTGACCTCGGCGATCCTCGGGATGCTCTCGGGCTGGAAGGGTCTGGACCGCCCGTCGGCATTGGGCGTCAACGACGCCGAGGAGCACCGCCAGCGCTGGCGTTTCGACTTCATGGGCAAGTCGAAGATCTTCTTCTCGATTTCTGGTGTGATCCTCGCCGCAGGCGCTCTGGCAGTGGCCGGAATGGGCCTGAACCTCGGCATCGACTTCACCGGCGGTACGAAGATCATCGTCGGCCTCGAGAAGCCGGCGACCGAGGCGCAGGTGCGTGCGATCGTCGCGAAGGCAGACGCCTCCGACGCCAAGATCCAGCGCATCACCAACGACAAGGCGCTGGGTCCGTACGCCTTCCAGATCTCCAGCGACAAGATCACCGAGGGTCCCGAGGTCGACGGCCTGCAGAAGGCTTTCCAGACCGCGTTCGGCATCCGCGCCGCGAGCAACGCCGACACGCAGTTCGCAGTCAATTCCGTCGGTCCCACGTTCGGCGCCGTCATCGCCAAGAGCGCGATCACCGCGATCATCTTCTCGCTGCTCGTGATCGGTGGATACGTGACGCTGCGATTCGGCTACAAGTTCGCGATGCCACTGCTGATCGCGCTCTCGCACGACATTCTGATCACGCTCGGCGTCTATGCATTGCTCGGCCAGGAGGTCTCGAGCGCGACGGTCGCGGCGTTGCTGACCATTTTGGGATTCTCGCTCTACGACACGATCATCGTGTTCGACCGCATCCGCGAGAACATGCCGCGCATGCCGCGCGCCGCGTTCAGCCAGATCGTCAACCGTTCGATGAGCGAGGTCCTGACCCGCTCGCTCGCCACCTCGCTGTGCACCGCCCTGCCGGTGCTCGCGCTGCTGATTCTCGGTGGCGAGACGCTGAAGGACTTCGCGCTCGCGCTGCTGATCGGAACCATCTCCGGCACCTATTCCTCGATCTTCATCGCCGCGCCGGTGCTCTCGCACTGGAAGGAGCGCGAGCCGATCTTCAAGCAGCGCCACGCGCGCATCGCCGAGGACAACGGCGGTGTTGTGCCCGCCTTCGCGACCGAGACGATCGGCGGCGTGGCCGTAAACGCGCAGACCAATCGCGCGCTGGACGACGAAGTCGCTGAGGTCGATGACGAGGTCGTCGCTGACGAGCCCGCGACTGACGAGCCGATGATTCCGGCCACCTCGGGTGCCCCCGCCGGGGCCGTCAAGCGGCCGCAGACCAAAGACGAGCGCCGTGCCGCGCGCGCCAAGCGGAAGCACGGGCGCTAGGAGGAGTTTGAGATGGCCGCACTTGCATGGGTGATGATGGCGATTGCGCTCTGGCACTTCACGGTCTTTGTACCGGACAGGTTCTGGGGTGGCATCGTCGGAGCGTTCGTCGCCGCGATCCTCGGCGCCCTCGTCTTCGGCTTCCTGATCAACGGCCTTTCGGTCCCCGGTCGCGATGACACGCACCTGATCCAGGCGATCGAAGCCGTACCCGGCACTCTGATCGGCCTCGGTATCTGCTATTTCGTCGGCACGCGCCGCGAGCCGTCCGAAGCGACCGAATAGCCGCACCAGCGCCGCCCGGTCGACTTCGTAGGCTGTCTCCATGAGCACGGAGGCACCGCGGGCGGAAGTTGACGAAATCGGGGCGTCCCGGCTCAACGAGCCGCCGGAAGACATCGCGCCCACGCACCCGTTGATCGAGCTCCCGGAGTTCGATTTCTCTGCTGTCCGCGCGCTCCAGGATGCTCTCGATCTTCACCCACTGGCCGCGCAGACGCTCGTCAGTCGCGGGATCACGAGTATCGATGAAGCCGTCGAATGGCGTGACGGCGGATCGATCAACGATCCCGCAGACCTTCCTGGCGCGCCGGCGGCGGCTGGGCTGATCGCCGACCACCTGCGCGCAGGCACACGCATCGCGGTTCATGGCGACTATGACGTCGACGGCGTGAGCTCGACGGCGATCATGGTGCGCGCGCTGGCGAAGCTCGGCGCCGACGTGACCTGGCATGTGCCGAGCCGTTTCGGCGAGGGCTACGGCCTCTCACGCTCGGCGATCGACCGTCTCTGCGCAGACGGGGTTGGCTTGATCATCGCTGTCGACTGTGGCATCGGGGCGATCGACGAGGCGGCCCACGCGCGCTCCCTCGGGCTCGACATGGTGATCTGCGACCACCATACGATCGGCGATGTGCTTCCCGACGCGGCGGTCGTGCACCCGGCGCTCGGCGACTATCCCGATCCCCAGCTCTGCGCGTCGGCGGCGACTTTCAAGCTCGCCCAGCTCGTGACCGCCCGCGCCGGCACCGACCCGGCGAGCATCGATGACGACCTCGCGCTTGTCGCCCTTGCGACCGTCTGTGACGTCGTGCCGCTGCGCGGCGAGAATCGTGTGCTCGTGCGCGAAGGGCTCGTGAGGATGCGCGGCACTCAGAATCCCGGCCTGCGAGAACTCATGCGCGTCGCCGGCATCGATCAGCTGAAGATTTCTGCGACCACGTTCGGGTTTGCGCTCGGTCCCCGGATCAACGCCGCCGGCCGTATGCACTCGGCGGAACCGGCCGTCGAAATGCTGCTGACATCGAGTGAATCGCGGGCGGCCGAGCTCGCCTCGGGCCTTGCCGCGGCAAACCAGCGTCGGCGCGAGACAGAGCAGGAGATTCTCTTCGATGCCGAGTCCCAGGCGCGTGAGCAGCGCGACAAGTTCGCGATCGTGGTCGCGGGCGAGGGGTGGCATCCGGGTGTGCTCGGCATCGTCGCCGGGCGTCTCGCCGAGCGCTATCACCGCCCGGCGATTGCGCTGGGCATCGAGAATGGTGTCGCCGCCGGCTCTGGCAGGAGTGGCGGTAGCTACGACCTTCACGGTGGTCTCGCTGCTTGCTCCGACCTTCTCGTGCGCTGGGGAGGCCACCGCGCCGCAGCGGGGCTCGAACTCGATGTCGCGAACCTCGCTGCCTTCCGCTCTGCCCTGATTGCTCATGCCACTGATGCGCTGACCCCGGACGATCTGCGCCCGCACATCAGGGTCGACGCAATCGGAGTGCCGGCCGATGTCAATCTCGGAGCCGTCGAGGCGCTGGACGCGCTGGGTCCGTTCGGCTCGGAGAATCCCGTCCCACGCGTGCTGATGGGCGGTGTGGAGCTTCTCGCCGTGTCCAGGCTCGGCAAGACGGGACAGCACTTCAAGCTGGCAGTTCGCGGCGCAGGGACACGCGCCGCAGTGGTCGCATTTCGTCAGGAGCGGGCGATCGCGCAGGTCGAGGATCCAACGCCCGTGGATGTCGTCGTAGAGCTGCAGCGCAACGAATTCAACGGTCGCGTCGAGGCGCAGGCCGTGCTCGCCGCACTGATCGAACACCCGCCGAGCCAGCGCGACCACTGGGCCGACGAATTCCGCCGCGCGCTGCTCGACCCGCCGTTCGTCAGCGCCGGCGACGGGCTCGATGAATCCCGCAGTCTCGACCGCCGGGACGTTCCACTTGCGGCCACACTGCTCGAGTTCTCCGGTCGCGCCGCCGTAGCGGTCAACGACCCGGTCCGCTGGCGCGGCTTGATCGACGAATCATCAGCCCCGGTGCTGGCCTATGACGACCCGCGACTCGGGGACGGCGAGTTCGAAGTCGTCGTGATGGCAGAACCGCCGCCTGCGCCCGGCTTCTGCGCGTTTGGCGACGCAGGCGTCGTGTTGGCCTGGAGCGCCGCCGACGCCGAGTCGGTCGCCGAGCGCTGTGGCGATCTGCTGCTCGCCCGCGAGCACATGGTCGACGTCTTCCGGATCGTTCGCGAGTGCGGCGCTGATGCGCCCGCCGCCCACTCACGCCTGCGCGCGGAGCTGCCGAGCGCGCGGATCGCCGGTCGGGCGGTGCGCGCTCTGGAGGAGATCGAGGTCATCTCGGTCGAGCGCCGTGACGATTCTGCCGAAGCCTTTGTTGTACACGAGGGGCCGAAAAGGGCACTCGAACAGTCCGTGACGTTCCGCTCGTATAGTGAATACGTAGAGGAATCTCAGCAATGGCTACGCCAACTGACCGCACAACAGACCTAGCACTGGCCCAGCCCGGCGCAAACGGCACCGTCAGCGGCGCTGGGCCTGATGCTGTCGAAATCCGCGCCGCCACACGCGCCAAATTCGACGAGTTGCTGGCGGTCATCGAGGAGCACGCCGAAGAGAGCATCGAGCAGATCGACATCGAGATGGTCGACGCAGCCTTCGAGTTCGCCGCCGGTCGGCACAAGAACCAGTTGCGCCGCACTGGCGAGGACTTCGTCGTCCACCCGGTCGAGGTGGCGAAGATCTGCGTCGGTATGCGTCTGGACACGGCGACGCTCTGCGCCGCGATCCTTCACGACACCGTCGAGGACACCTCGACGACGCTGGCCGAGATCCGCGATCACTTCGGGGCCGAAATCGCCGGCCTGGTCGACGGCGTCACCAAGCTGACCGGCATCACCTTCACCAGTCGTGACGAAGCGCAGGCCGAGAACTACCGCAAGATGATGGTCGCGATGGCCGACGACATCCGCGTCATCCTGATCAAGCTCGCAGATCGCCTGCACAACATGCGCACGATCGGGGCGATGCCCAAGCAGAAGCAGATTGAAAAGAGCCGCGAGACGCTCGACATCTTCGCCCCGCTCGCTCACCGTCTGGGTATCCATGCGATCAAGTGGGAACTCGAGGACCTCGCGTTCGCGACATTGCACCCACGCAAGTACGCCGAGATCAAGGCCCTGGTGAGCCAGCAGCGCGACGAGCGCGAGAACTACGTCGAAGAGGCCGGCGAATACCTCGCCGGACAGCTCGCCGATTCGGGGATCAGCTCGATGATCACCGGTCGTGCGAAGCACTTCTATTCGATCTACGTGAAGATGACCAAGAAGGGGCGCGAGTTCAACGAGATCTTCGATCTCACCGCGATGCGCGTGATCGTCAACGACGTGAAGGATTGCTACGGCGCTGTCGGCATCGTCCACAGCATCTGGAAACCCCTGCCCGGGCGCTTCAAGGACTTCATCGCGATGCCCAAATCAAACATGTACCAGGCGCTGCACACCACGGTGATCGGGCCCGAAGGACGTCCGCTCGAGATTCAGATCCGCACCCGTGAGATGCACGACATCGCCGAGTACGGAGTCGCGGCCCACTGGGTCTACAAGCAGCGCGGCTACGGCAGCGAGACCGCGGCCAAGTTCGGCAGCGAGGCCAATCAGGACTGGGTCCAGCGCCTCGTCGGCAGCCCCGACACGGAGGGCGACGGCTCCGCCGAGTTCGTCAAGAACCTCAAGATCGATCTCTTCGACGACGACGTCTTCGTCTTCACGCCGAAGGGTGAGGTCAAGTCGCTTGCGACCGGCGCGACGCCGCTCGACTTCGCATACGAGGTCCACACCGACGTCGGTCACCGCACGGTCGGCGCCAAGGTCAACGGCAAGATAGTTCCGCTGCACTACAAGCTGAAGTCCGGCGACATCGTCGAGATCCTCACCTCCAAGCAGGAGCGCGGCCCGTCGCGTGACTGGCTCGCGTTGGTCAAGACGACGCGCGCCCGCAACAAGATCCGCGCCTTCCTCAAGCGCGAGCAGCGCGAGGGCTCCGAGCATCGCGGGCGCGACCTGCTCCAGGAGGGCATGCGCAAGAAGGGCCTGCCGGCCCAGAAGATCAGCGGCAGCGCGATGCTCGCCGAGGTCATGCGCGAGGTCGGCTTCCGCAAATCGGAAGAGTTCTACATCGCCATCGGCCAGGGCAAGATCCGCCCGGAGATGGTGATCGACAAGATCATGAATCGCCTGAAGGCAGGCGAGGCCGCGGTCGACGACGCCCCGATCTCCGAGCGCAAAGAGCCCACCGCTCCGAAGACCGTCCAGACCAGCGGCAAGTTCGGTATCACGGTCGACGGCGCGCGCGACGTCATGGTGCGCATGGCCAAGTGCTGCCGCCCGGTCGCCGGCGACCCGATCGTCGGGTATGTGTCGCTGGGTCGCGGGATCACCGTCCATCGCGAGGACTGTCCCAACGCGCTCCAGCTGGCAAAGAACCCCGAGCGTTTCGTGAAGGTCGAGTGGGAAGGCGCCAACAGCGCCTCCTTCCGCGCGGAGCTCGAGGTATCAGCCTGGGACCGACCCCGCCTGCTTGAGGATCTCTCACGTGCCTTCTCTGAAGCAGGCGTAAACATCATCGAGGCACGTTGTGTGACGAACCCGCCGATGGTGCGGGACCGCTTCGTCGTGGAAGTCCCGGATGCCGGGACCTTGAAGGCCTGCGTCCAGAGGGTGCGCCAGGTCGAGAAGGTCTTCGACGCCTACCGCGTCACGCCGGGCAACTAGTCGTGCGCGCGCTTCTGGCGGCCTGCGTGCTGACGCTCGCCCTGAGCGGCTGCGGTTCGAGTGGGGACGCGCCTCAGAACGCAACCGACGCCTACAACAGGATCTTCCGGATGTGGAAGACCAACGACGGCAACTCCGCCTGCAAGGCGATGAGCCAGAGCTACCAGCACAAAGTGATGGCCTCGCTGCTGATCAGCGACGATTGCCAGGCGGCCGTCTTCGAGATCTACAAGCAGCTGAGCGGCCCGGACGCCACGAAGAACCTATGGGTCAAACCGGCCAAGGGGCCGGCCCGCACCGAGTCGGTGATCGTCAACGCCCGCCTGAAAGACGGCGACGCGCGCACGCGTTTCGACTTCCAGGAGCGCGATGGAAAGATGATCCTCGTCAGCGACCGCTCGCTCGACGCCACCGGCCCACAGGCGCCGGTTCGCGACTACCGCGCGGCACTGAAGGCCGAGAGCCCAGAGGTCCTCTGGAGCAGGGTTGAAGGCGAGACCGCGCGTGTCTGGGAGATCCGTGGCAACGGCAGTGGTTCCTACACGCTGATCGAGGTGACGATGAAGCGGGATGACTCCGGTAAGTGGGTGATCAAATCCTCGAAGTCGGAGGCGACGGTTCCTGAGATCAAGCCCAAGGACTCGGCGGCGGTGTGATGGCGGAGTTTCGCGGACATGTGTTCATCGGCGTCAGCGCCGACGGTTTCATTGCGAGGCCCGACGGCGCTCTCGAGTGGCTGACCGGTCGCGAGCTTGACATGAACGACAGCGGCTATCCCGAGTTCTTCGCCGGCGTCGACGGTCTGATCATGGGTCGCACCACCTACGAGACGGTGCTCGAGTTCGACGAGTGGCCGTACGAAAAACCGCTGTACGTGATCAGCTCGACCCTGAGCGAGAGCGGGCGGGAGGACGTCTCGGTCCATCCGGACGTCGAATCGGCGATCGCCGCCTTCACGGGCGACGGCCACACCGACGCCTACGTCGACGGTGGCGTGACGATCCAGAGTTTCCTCGCGGCCGGATTGATCGACACGATCACACTTTCATACGCGCCCGTGCTGATTGGGGAGGGAGCTCGGCTGTTCGGGGCGGTCCCGGCAGACATCGAGCTTGAGCTGCTCGAAGCGAAAGAGCTTCCAGCGGATTTCGCGCAGACGCGCTACCGCGTCAAGCGATCACGTTGATCGCGCTCGGCAGCGCGGTGAAGACGATCTCGTCGAAGTGGCCGATGTAGTCGCCGTCGGCCTGGAGCGGGATCTTCGGTCCGTCGGGCCTGCGCTTGGTGATCACTGCGCGCTGAAATTCGGGATCAATCTTGATGTGGCGGTTGTCTGCGAGGTCCGTGTTCGGGGTCAGCAGACGCGTCGCCAGCGGCGCGAAGTCGAGCGGATTGGCGCGGTCGAGCACGGTCAGGGAGAGCGAGCGGTTCTCGAGCCCGGCGGTCTCGCAGAGGTCGATCTCGCGGTCGCCGAAGAAAGTGAACGGGCGCGTGTTCTGTGCGATCGCGACGATTCCGCGCGTTTCGACCTCGTCGGTGCTGACCTGCAGCCGTGAGCGCTGGAAGATGTGCTTGCCGAACACACGCACGGCCGAGGCCGCGTAGTAGTTCTGGCCGAAGCGTCGCTTGAGCGCCGGCTTGGACTCACAGGCCTCGACGATCGCGGCGTCGAGCCCGGCGCCGGCTGCGAAGATGAATTTGCGGCCGTTGGCATCGCCGAGATCGATCCTGCGCGGCTCGAAGTGGTCTGCCATCGTCAGCAGGTGCTCGGTCGCGTCGACGATGTCGTTCGGAATCCCGAGCACGCGGCCGATCACGTTGGTCATTCCGCCCGGCAGGAACGTGAACGGCACTTCGGAGCCGATCATCCCGTTGATCACTTCGTTGGCGGTGCCGTCGCCCCCGAACGAGCAGACGACGTCGTACTTTGCCCGCCCGAGCGCGTCGGCGACGATCTCGGTGGCGTGGCCCCGCTCGCGCGTGTCGATCACCTCGAGGTCATAGCGCGATTGGAGCGCGTAGACGACGACATTCTTGATCCGACCGGAGACGGTTGAGGCGTACGGATTGACCACGAGGAGCATGCGCAGCTTCGCCCCTGGTTTGTCGACCGGGAGCTGGGTCAGATCCTTCTTGCGTCTACGGGAGAAGAGCGCCATCGGCGTCTAAGACACGAGCGGCCGCAGCCGGTTACGCGCTGATCGCATACTTGACGACGCCGTCTTCTTCGGTCGGGGCGACGCGCCCAGCATTCTCGAGGATGTCGAGGTTTCCGAGCACCTCGGAAAGCGTCAGAAACGCCTGCGTCACAGCGATGTTGCCCCAGGTGCCGCGGGCGAGTTCGTGCGCGGTCTGGGGGCCGCCTTCGACGAGCATCGAGTAGAGCTTCTCAACCCGCTTGTTCGTGGAGGCGAAGCGCTCGTCGATCAGCGTCGCGTGGTCGACGATCGGCTCGCCGTGGCCCGAGAGCGTCAGCGTCGCCGGCATCTCGCGCGTCTTGGCCTGTGACTGCTGGTAGAGCACGAGTTCTTGAGGCCTTGCGGCGCCCTCGGTTTCAGGGCGCTCGAGCAGCGGGTTCGACGAGATGTGCTTGATCAGGTGGTCCGCGGCGATCAACGTCTGGCTCTCGCTGTTCCAGAAGACGGTGTCGGTGCTGGAGTGGCCGGGTCTGTGGAAGATCTCGAGCTTGCGGTCGCGAAACTCGAGAAGGTCGCCTTCGGAGACCGTGCGGTCGACCTTGCACTCCGATCCCCAGCCTCGGAACGCCTTGGCCACCGCGCGCAGGGCGACTGCCACTTCCTCGCCGACGCCGTGCTGGACGAGCATTTTCGAGGCCCAACGGTCGGTCGCGCTGGATTCTTCATGGAAGTTCTCCATCCACGGCTTGCACTTGTCGAGGCATACGACCTCGGCGCCGGAGGCGTGCTGGACGACCTCGACGAGTCCGAGGTGGTCGATGTGCTGGTGGGTCACGACGATGCGTTCGATGTCTGCCAGCTCGTGTCCGTACTTGCGCAGGTTGACGACCAACGCCTCGATCGCCTCGCCGGAGTTGGGTCCGGGATCGAAGATCGTCAGTGGGTCGTCCTCGAGCAGATAGCAATTGACCGGGCCGACGGCGAATGGGGTGGGGATCTCCATCAGGCGGATCCCTTCGCTCTCCATCCGCGCGAACAGCGGCGCGTTCTCAGGCGTGCCTCGCTCGATCATGCGCGGATCAGCTCGAGCAGCTCGTCACGGCGCGCTTCCATCGTCGCCTGGTCGAAGGCCTCGAGGTTCAGGCGCAGCAGCGGCTCGGTGTTCGACGGCCGCACGTTGAAGTGCCAGTCCTCGTAGTCGACCGAGACGCCGTCGAGCTCGGCGATCTCACCGTCGGAATAACGCTCGCGGATCTCGTCGAGCTTCGCCCCCTGGTCGGCGACCTCGGAGT
>JASGFX010000049.1:0-11611 GCA_047605325.1 Solirubrobacterales bacterium
CTGCGAGCGCGACCCGGGCCTCGTGCCGGGCGTCAACGTCGCAAAGGGCAAGATCACCAACCAGCCTGTCGCAGAGGCCGTCGGCGCGGAGTACGTCCCGCCGCTCGACCTCCTCTAGAAAGGGAGCGCAATGACCACCACGATCGAGAACTTCATCGGCGGCTCGGGCAAGGCCGCCAATGCGACCGAAGAGGTCGTCAACCCCGCGACCGGGGCGGTGATCGCCACGGCACCCCTGTCGGAGACGGCTGAGGTCGACGCTGCTGTGGCAGCCGCGAAGAAGGCCTTCGAGAAGTGGTCGCACGCGACGCCGCAGGACCGCTCGCTGGCGATGTTGAAGATCGCCGACGCGATCGAGCAGCGCGCCGGTGAATTCGCCGCGCTCGAGAGTGAGAACGTCGGCAAGCCGATCGAGTACGCGAAGGAGGAGATCCCTCAGGTCGTCGACTGCCTGCGCTACTTCGCCGGCGCCTGCCGCAACATGGAGGGCAAGGCTGCGGGCGAGTACATGGAGGGCTACACCTCGATGATCCGCCGCGAGCCGGTCGGCGTGGTCGGTCAGATCGCCCCGTGGAACTACCCGCTGCTGATGGCGGCATGGAAGATCGGCCCCGCGCTGGCAGGCGGAAACACGATCGTGCTGAAGCCTTCCGAGTACACGCCGGTCACCTCGCAGTTGCTCGCGCAGGTCGTCTCCGAGCACGTGCCGGCCGGCGTCTTCAACGTCGTCTTCGGTCATGGCGATCCCGTCGGCCAGCACCTCGTCACGCATCCCGACGTCTCGATGGTCTCGCTCACGGGATCGGTTGGGACCGGCAAATGGATCGCCAGAGCCGCGTCCGAATCGCTGAAGCGTGTACACCTCGAGCTCGGCGGCAAAGCGCCGGTCGTTGTGTTCGACGACGCAGACCTCGAAGCCGTCGTCGAAGGTGTGCAGATCGGCGGCTACTACAACACGGGCCAGGACTGCACCGCGGCCTCGCGCGTGCTCGCCGGCCCGAAGATCCACGATGACTTCGTCGCCGCGCTGGCCGATGCGGCCAAGGCCGTGAAGGTCGGCGATCCGCAGGCCGAGGACACCGAGATGGGCCCGCTCGTCTCGGGCGTCCAGCGCGAGCGGGTCGAGGGCTTTCTCGAGCGCGCCCCCGGCAACGCCGAGATCGTCACGGGTGGCAAAGAGATCGGCAGTGAAGGCTTCTTCCTCGAACCGACCGTGGTCGCCGGCGTCACCCAGGACGACGAGATGGTGCAGAAGGAGATCTTCGGACCGGTCGTCACGGTGCAGCGCTTCGACGACGAGGAACAGGCCTATGCCTGGGCCAACGGCGTCGAGTACGGCCTCGCCGCTTCGGTATGGACGCGCGACGTCGGCCGCGCGATGCGCGCCGCCAAGGCACTCGAGTTCGGCTGCGTGTGGGTCAACGATCACATGCCGCTCGTCTCGGAGATGCCGCACGGCGGGTTCAAGCAGTCGGGCTACGGCAAGGACCTCTCGATGTACTCACTCGAGGATTACACCGAGGTCAAGCACGTGATGATCAACAACGCTTGACCGGGGCGCTCAAGCGACAACCCTGGGAAGTTTGGGCGCTGACGGCGATCGTCGTCGTGGGCGCGCTGCTGCGTCTGTGGATCGAGCTGCTGTGGCGGCCGGGATTCTTGGGCTTTCCCGATTCGAGCGCGTACTTCGCGTCGGTCCAGCACCCCTTCGCCGATCTCGCGCGGCCCCCGGGATATCCACTGGCGGTCAAGTTGCTGTGGCAGTCCGTCCCGCGGATCGAGGCGGTGATCCTGATTCAGCATCTCCTCGGGCTGGCCTCGATCGTTCTGGCGTACCTGCTGGCGCGCATGCTTGCGGCGCCACGTTGGGCCGCGCTGATTCCGGCGGCTGCAGTGTCGCTCGGCGGCGCGCAGGTCATGCTCGAGCATTCGTTCCTCTCGATCGGACCGTTCACGTTCCTGTTGTTGCTGGGGATGGTCGCGACGTGCGCCGCTGCCCGGCTGCCCGACGAGCGCGTCCGGGCGCGGTTCGGGCTGTTCGTGCTCGCCGGGTCGTCGCTCGGGCTGGCGGTGATCATGCGCACCTACGCCGTGCTCGTCATCGTGCCCCTTCTCGCGCACGTCGTCGCCTCCGAGCCGCGGCTGCGTCCATCGCTTGTCGGCGCCGCGGCACTGACGCTGCCGGTGATCGCCATCGCGCTGGCGGTCATCGTGGCTAGCCCTTCGGAGACCGGCCGCTCCGGTATCGCGCCGAACGCCTTCTACAACTACTACGGCCGAGTCGCGACATTTGCCGACTGCACGAAGTTCACTCCGCCCGCCGGAACGGCGCTGCTCTGCCCGAGCCAGGCGCCGGCCGCGCGCAAGGGCCAGCGTTACTGGGACTTCGACGCGCAGAGCCCGCTGGTCGAGAACTTCGGCGACAGCTTCAGCTCGCCGGCACTTCCGAGCGAGCGGCGCGCTGTAAAGCGGTTCGCGCGCGCTGCCGCCTTCCATCAGCCGGGCGCATACCTCAGCGCTGTTGCCCGTGACGCGTGGCGCATGTTCGATCCGAGCTTCCCGCTGAATCCGAATCCGGCCGTCGGCAACTCCGAGGCCGGACCGGGTCCCGATCAGATGCGCACCGAGCTTGTCGATCCAGTCTGGTCGGACCGCTCGCTGATGTTGATGGTCGGGAGTTCAGCCTCGCAGTACGGCAGTTACCGCTCGCTCGACGGCTTCAACGCGTACGAGAGCGTCGCCCGCTTCAGCGGAGTGCGGTTGGCGATCCCGCTGATCCTCTGTCTGCTTGCGCCATGGCTGGTCGCCGCCGGTGCACATCGGCGCGGAGCCTTGATGTTGCTCACGAGCGTGTTGATCCTGCTGATCTTCCCTCTGCTCGTGAACATGTACAACTACCGCTACGTGGTGCCCGTGCTGCCGTTGATCTGGACGGGGGCGGCGTTGGCGATCGCAGGGCTGGCCGCGCGGATCGAGGGACGACGTGCTCAGCGGGGCGTGACGCCGACCGCGAGGATGTAGCTTGCCTCGCCAGCGAACGTACCGTCGTCGGCGACATTGTGTTTCTCGTAGTGCGCGGTGAGGTCGTCGCGCAGGGCGTCAAACCTGCCCTCGGGTTCGAGCATCGATTTCGCGAGCACCAGCGGACCGAGCTTCTCCTCCATGAAGGCGGTCCATTCGGCTGCCGACTGAGCGTGGAAGGTGACGGTCTCGCGGCTGAAGCTCCAGTCGATTTCTCCTCCGAAGGCTTCTTCGATGTAGGACTCTTCGCCCCACATGGCTGGCGTTTTCATGTCTGAAGGTGGAGGCGGCATGTGCTGGCCGATCACCTTGAACATCTCGCCGTTCATTCCGTCGAGTGCCCACGACGTGATCGCGACAGTCCCACCCGGCTTCGCGACGCGCACCATCTCGGCCGCGGCAAGCTCGTGCTGGGGAGCGAAAATCATTCCGAAGACCGAGATCACCTTGTCGAACGAGGCGTCTGCAGGCTCGAGCGCCTCGGCGTCACCCTCTTCGATCGTGATGTCGAGACCTTTGGCGGCTGCCTCGGCGCGGCAGATCTCGACGAGCTTCGGAGTGATGTCGATAGCGGTGACGATCGCACCGCGCTGGGCGGCGGGGATTGCGAGGTTGCCGGTGCCGCAGGCGACGTCGAGCACGGTGTCGCCGGCCGACACGGCCGCTTTGTCGAGGATCGTCTCGGAGGCGCCGCGGATCATCGCTGCGATGTCCGCGAACTCCCCGAGGGACCAGATCGTCTTCTGACCCTCTTTGAAGGCTGCGACGTCCATGCGCCGCAGCCTACTTGATTTTTGTTACGTCCGCTCGGCGGTCAGACGTGCGTGGTCTCGCCGGTCTCGACGTCGGTGTGCAGCGTCTCCGGTGGCTCGACGTTGAGCTTGGGGACGATGCGGTCGAGCCAGGCAGGTATGTACCAGGCCTTCTCGCCGAGGATCGCCATCACCGCCGGCACCAGCGCCGAGCGGATGATGAAGGCGTCGAGGAAGATCGTCGTCGCCAGCGAGACTCCGAAGAGCTTCGTCGTGAGGTCGTTGCTGAGCGCGGCGAACGAGGCGAACAGCATGACCATGATGATCGCCGCGGCGGTGATCACCCCGCCGGTCGACGCGAGGCCCTCGAGCACGGCGGCGTCGGCGTCCTTGCGGCGCTCCCACTCCTCGTGGACGCGGCTCATCAGAAAGACCTCGTAGTCCATCGAGAGGCCGAAGACGATCGCGAACATCATCACCGGTAGGAAGGCGATGATCGGCGCCGTGTGGTCGACTCCGATCAGGCTCGCGCCCCAGCCCCATTGGAAGATCGCCACGGTGACGCCGAAGGCGGCGAGGATTCCGATCAGGTTCATCACGATCGCCTTGATCGGGATCGCGATCGATCGGAAGACTGCCAGCAGCAGCAGTGCGGAGAGCAGGACGACGGCGCCGATGAAATACGGCAGCTTCTTCGAGATCAGGGTCGAGAAATCGTCGAAGATCGCGGTGATGCCGGCGATGTGCGCCTGCACGCCCTTGGCGTTGAGCGGTGCTAGGTAGTCGGTGCGGATGCGCTCGACCAACTCGTTGGTGTATCTGCTCTGCGGAGAACTCTTCGGATATGCGGTGATGATCGCGATCTTGCCGTTCGGGCTCGGGATGACCGGGGCCACCGCCGCGATGTTCTCGTCGTCCTTCAGCTGATCGCTGAGCTTCGCGAGGCCTGCTTTGCCCGCGCTCGTCGAGACGACGACGGTGAGCGGTCCGTTGAAGCCGGGACCGAAGCCCTGGGCGAGCAGGTCGTAGGCCTTGCGACTGGAGAGCTCCTTGGCTCCGGTGCCGGCATCGGCGACGCCGAGCTCGAGTGAGAACGCTGGGATCGCGAGCACGATCAGGATCGCTGTGGCGACGAACGCGACGAACCACGGGTGGCGCTGGACGCTTGCGGCCCACGCGTGCCAGCGCGGGTGGGCGAGTTCGCCTTCTTTGAGGACTTCACGCTTGCGCGAGGGGACGGGGATGTGGAGGAGGCGCAGGATCGTTGACGGCAACCAGATCAGGATGCCGTAGAAGATGTAGGACAGCGGCAGCAGGGCGCACTGCAGAATCAGCAGCGGAAGCGAGAGGATCGCCCCGCCGATGTTCGTCTTGAACTTGCCGGCGTTGCGCTTGATCGCGGCGAGCAGCGTGGCGAAGAAGGGATCGTTGAGCTTGTGCCCGGCGATCGTCAGCAGCGCCGGCAGCAACGTCAGCGCGGCGGTCATCGTCAGCAGCACGGTCACAGACGACGCGACGGCCGGTCCGTAGAGGAACGAGATTCCGACGACGAAGAGTCCGAGCAGGGCGATCATCACGGTGATGCCGGCGAACAACACCGCGCGGCCTGCGGTGTCCATGGCAGTGATCACCGCGTCGCGTGGATCGTCGCCCTGGCGCAACCCCTGGCGGAAGCGCGTGACTATGAACAGCGCGTAGTCGATTCCGACACCGAGTCCGATCATCGCCGCGAGGAAGGTTGCGAATTCGGCCGTCGAGAACACGTGCGTCGCCAGCGTGATGACCGATTCGGCGGTGCCGACGGCGACCAGCGCGGTGATGATCGGCATGCCCATCGCGAGGAACGTGCCGAACATGATGAACAGAACGATCATCGCGGCCATCACACCGACGCCTTCGCTGCCGCCGCTGTCCGACTGCTCGGCAGCCTGGAATGCATTGCCGCCGCCCTGCACATCAAGCGTGCTGGTGCGGGTGTCGTTGATGATGTCGATGATCGGATCGACTTTGGTCTTGATGTCGCCGGTGCCGATCGGCTTGTCCCAGTTGATCGTCGCGAAGGCGATCTTGCCGTCGGGCGAGATCTGCTGGGAGTGTGCCGGGTCGTAGGGCGAGTCGATCGAGACGACTCCGGTGACCTTCTTGATCTGGGCAAAGGCGGCATTGATCTGCTTCTCGACCGCGGCGCTCTTGACGCCGTCCTGGGCCTTGAAGACGAACTGTCCTGAGTCGCCCGACTGCGCGGGGAAGTTGTCGGTCAGCATCGTGACGGCCTTCTGGGAGTCAGATGCCGGAAGCTTGAAGTCTTCCTTGAAGTCGGCTCCGACCTTGCCGGCCGCGAAACCGGCGCCAATCACGATGGCGATCCAGGCCCAGATGACGGCCTTGCGGTGTTTGGTGATCCAGGTTGCGTATGAGCGCATGAGAAGGGGGGACTCCTACAGGTGGGAAGCTGAGATTTAGCTGGGTGGTTAGGTTACGAGAGTTGGCAGAAAAAGGGCCGGCACGTACTGGACGCGCCGGCCCTTCCGGTTGCCTTTGCGGTGCCGTGTCAGGCGTCGCTGCGGTCCTCCGCGAGGATCGCGTAGAGCTTGCGGCGAGTTTCGGCGAGCACCTCGGCGCCGCGCTTGACGGCGTCGTCGTCGCCGACCTGGCCGACCTGCTTGATCGCTTCGAAGAGCGGTTTGAGCTGCTTCCAGTAGTCGCCGCTAGCGCCCTTGAAATCGGGGCCGAGGCCTTTCCACGGCTCGCCGAGCTTTTCGCGGTTCCCCTCGACGTGAGCGATGCCCTCATCGGTGAGCGCGAAGGCCTTGCGGCCGTCGGTCTCTTCGGGCCTCACAAGGCCCTCGTCCTCGAGCTGCTGGAGCGCCGGGTAGACCGAGCCGGGGCTCGGTCGCCAGGCGCCGTCGCTGCGCTCCTCTATTTCCTGCATCAGCTGGTAGCCGTTGCGGGCCTCTTCGCTGAGCAGCACGAGGATCGCCGCGCGGACGTCGCCGCGCTTCATGCGGCGGCGTCCGCCGCGACCACGGCCGGGGCCGAACCGCCAGGTCCGCCGCCGAAGCCGGGACCGAATCCGAAGTCGTCGCGCCGGTGGCGCGGACGGCCCGGGCGTTGATGAGAGTGGGGGTGGTTTGTGTGTTCGTGTGAGTGATGCATATCTGTATTCCTTGAATCTTTGACTATCACGATGTGTCAAAGATATATCGTAATGCATCGAGATATGTTGAATTGAGGTTAAGGGCTGGGGCAACTTCGCGACCCACGGCGATCGGGTTGATGTGACGGCGGGCGCTTGTTCGTGACGAGGGCGTGACGCGGGAGCGACGAATGGGCGCGATCTGTTCAAACCTCTCAGGGAGAGGTTTGAACAGTCGACCGCATGAACAAGGGGGGATCCCTCCAAGTCTGCACTTTGCGCGCAGGCTTGGAGGGAAGTGGGGCTTGGCTCAGGCGGGGACGGGGAGGGCTTCGATGTGGCCGGATTCGCGGGCGACGGCTCCGATCAGGACTCCGACCACCGCGGCGACCACGAGCACACCGGCCTGCACGTACAGCGCAGTCTGGAACCCGTCGATCAGTGCGAGCGAGCGGGTCACGCCATCGGCAACGCGGCCGTCGGTCACGCTCGAGGCGATCGTCACCAGTGCGGCGATGCCCACGGCGCCGCCGATCTGCTGATTGCTCGTCAGCAGACCAGAGGCGATGCCGGCGTTGCGCTCCTCGACTCCACTGGTCGCGACGCCGAGCAGCGGCACGAACGCGAGGCCGAAGCCACCGGCGATCAGCATCATGCTCGGCATGACGCCGGACCAGTATGCGGTCTCGGGGCCGATCTGCGCCATCGCGAAGGTTCCGACTGCGGCCACGAGCGCGCCTGCGACCAGGAACGGAATCGCCGAGAACCGCTCGATCAGCTTCGCGGTCACGCCGCTGAACACTCCGAGCGTGAGCGAGAACGGAATCCACGCCGCGCCTGCTTCGAACGGTGACATGCCCTTGACGATCTGCAGGTAGAGCGTGACGAAGAAGAACATCGCGATCAGGCCGGCTGCCGCCAGGAACATGTAGAGGTTGCCAAGCGCGATGTTCGGACGGCGGACGACAGCGCTCGGCACCAGCGGCGAATCGCTGCGACGCTCGCTGATGACGAAACCGACCGCGAACAGCGCCGTGATCGCGAAGCCGCCGAGCGTACGGCCGCCGGTCCAGCCCTGCGTGCCGGTCTCGACGATCGTGTAGACGAACGAAAGCAGCGCTGCCGTTCCGAGCACGGCGCTCGAGAGGCCCGGAGCCTGCGTCGCCTCGTGGCGCTCACCGGCCGGGACGAGCCGAGCGGCAGCAGCCATCGTGACCAGACCGATCGGCAGGTTGATCCAGAAGATCCAGTGCCAGCTGATCAGCTGGGTCAGCGCGCCGCCGAGCAGTACACCCGTCGCCGCGCCGAGTGCGGTGAGTGAGCTCCACGCCGCCAGCGCGCGCGTGCGCTCTTTGTCCTCGGTGAACGTGGCCAGCAGAATCGACAGCGCGGCGGGCGACATGAACGCACCCGCAAGACCTTGCGCGCCGCGCGAGATCGAGAGCATCGTCGGATCCTGGGAGAGACCGGCGACGACCGACGCGGTGACGAACGCGCCCATCGAAACCATGAACACCCGGCGCCTGCCGAGCAGGTCGGCCATGCGACCTCCGATCAGCAGGAACCCGCCGAACATCAGTAGGTAGGCGTTGGGGATCCAGGAGAGCGCCGACTCGGTGAGCTTCATGTCCTGGGCGATCGAGGGGAGCGCGACGTTGACGATCGTGTCGTCGATCAGGAGCATGAACTGAGCGGTGCAGACGACGACGAGCACGGCGATCGCGCTCCTCACTGCGGTGTTGTTTGGGGTTTCGAGCGTTTGCATGGGATGAGGCTCCTTGACAAGTGCCGGGATAGTTTCTACAGTTGTAGCATAAACTTCTGCACAATGCAAATTCTTTCCTCCATCCCGTAGATAGGCGATAATAAATCCCACATGGAAGCCGCAGTCAAATTGGACAAGCGTGAGGCGCTGCTCGAGGCCGCGATCATGGTGATCGCGAGTCAGGGAATGCGCGGGCTCACGCATCGCGGCGTCGAGACCGAGGCCGGCCTGCCGCACGGATCGACGACCTACTACTTCGGCACGCGCCATGATCTGGTCGTGGCGCTGATGCGTCACGTCGCGGAAAAGGGTCGCGCTGCGATGGAGCCGATCGCGCGCCAGCTCACACTCACGCTCGCCGACCGCAGCAAAGAGCTCGACATCGACAACATTGCCGATGGGCTGATCGCCTGGATCGACGTCTCGGCCCAGATGGAGCTCGCCCGCTACGAGCTGCAGGTCACCGGTGCGCGCGACGAGGAGATGAAGCAGTTGATGACCGACACCTGCGACGTCTTTCGTCAGATGTGTGAGCCGATCGCGATCGCCTGTGGGTCGAAGGACCCGCTGCGCGATTCGAGTGTGATGCAGGCCGCCATCGACGGCTTCATGTTCAAGCGTCTGACCAACAACGACATGTCCGACGAAGCGATCAAGCGGGGCATCCGCATCCTTCTGGAAGGAATTGGAAATGACTGAATTCGAGACGTTGACGATCGAGCGCCGCGGGCACGTGCTGCTCGTCGGCCTGAATCGCCCCGAAAAACGCAACGCCTTCAACCTGCAGCTGATCCGTGATCTCGGATCGGCCTACGGGATCATCGAGCACGACCCCGAAGTGTGGGTCGGTGTCGTCTTCGCCCATGGCGAGCACTTCACCGGCGGACTCGACCTCGCCGACGTCGCCGGCAAGTTCGGAGATTTCTCCGAGGTCGTGCCCGAGGGTGGACTCGACCCGTGGCGCAACGACGGAACACGCTGGACGACCCCGGTGATCGTCGCCGCGCGCGGCATGAACTACACGGCTGGGATCGAGCTGATGCTCGCCGCCGACATCCGCATCGCCGCATCGGACAGCAAGTTCCTCCAGTTCGAGGTGCAGCGCGGAATCTTCCCGTTCGGCGGCGCGATGACGCGTTTTGTGCGCGAGGCCGGCTGGGGCAACGCGATGCGCTGGATCCTCACCGGCGAAGACTTCGGCGCCGAGGAGGCGTTGCGGATCGGGCTGATCCAAGAGATCACCGAACCCGGCGCGGAACTGGATCGCGCGCTCGAGATCGCCGACTACATCGCGACGAAGTCGGCGCCGCTGGCAGTGCAGGGCGCGCTTCGCACCGCACACAAGGCGATCGATGAGGGGCACGACGCTTCGGTCGCGGGCTACCTGACCGAGATCGGAACGCTGTTCGGAACGGAGGACGCCCAGGAGGGCGTCCTCTCGTTCGTCGAACGGCGTGAGGCGAACTTCAAGGGCAAGTAGCCCCCCGAACTCGCCGCAGCAGGTGCTTACTCGCCCTGGTGATCGGCGAGCGCCTTGGCCTTCGCCTTCTCGAACTCCTCCTGCGAGAGGACGCCCTTCTCCTTGAGCTCCTGGAGCTTGGTGAGGTCGTCGACCGGCGAAGCGGAGACCTGGCGGATGTATTCGTTCTGCGCCTTCTGGATGTCGACCGCTTCCTTGATCGCGCGGTCGCGCATGCCGCTGCCGCGGGCGATCAGGTAGACCAGCGCCGAGATGAACGGGGCGATGATCAGGAAGAACAGCCAGATCGCCTTGCCCCAGCCGCCCAGCTCGTGGTCGCGGAACAGGTCAACGACGATCGAGATGAAGATCCAGATCCAGATGACGAAGAGGAAGATCTCAATGGTCAGGAGCAGCGCGTCACCGAGTGACCAGCTGTCCGTCGCGGCGAGAATTGCGTTCATTGTTTCTCGTTTCAGGTGAGGTGGAAGTACTACGGCGCCAATCATATGTCTGCTTTCCGGCGACATGACTCCACCTATCCGGGTGATCCCACCGCGATGTCCGAAATCCCGGCCGATCGCGGGCTCGCCATGCAAGGATGATCGCGTGGCACCAGAGCTCGACATCGCGATCTGCAGGCGTGCGCTCGAAGAGAGCGACACGTCGTTCGATGGGAAATTCGTCTTCGGGGTGACCTCGACCGGCATCTACTGCCGGCCGAGCTGTCCGTCGCGGGTGCCGAAGCCCGAGAACACGCGCTACTTCACCACGATCAGCCGGGCGCGCGCCGAAGGCTTTCGTGCCTGCAAGCGCTGCCATCCCGACTCGGCGGTTGGTGCCGAACCGGCGCGCGTCGCGGCCGAGCGCGCGATGGCGCTGATCGAGGACGGCGAGATCGATCGCATCGGCGTCTCCGGGCTCGCCGCCGGGCTCGGCTACAGCGAGCGGCAGCTGCGCCGTCTGATGATCGACGCTTACGGCAGTGCTCCGCTCGCGCTGGCCCGTGCGGTCCGGAGTGCGTCGTGAGCGCGGCGACGATCTACGCGACGATCGAGTCGCCGGTCGGCGAGCTTCTGCTGCTCGGGGACGGCAGGTCGATCACGGCGCTGCGCTTCGACGGTGATGGCGAATCGGACCGCCGCAAGGCCGGGCTGACCGAAGACCGGTCGGCGTTCGCAGCGGCCGAGCGACAGCTTGCCGATTACTTCTCCGGCGAGCGCGACAGCTTTGATCTTCCGCTCGATCCCGATGGCACCGACTTCCAGAAGCGGGTCTGGCTGGCGCTGCGCGAGATCCCCTATGGGGAGACGCGCAGCTACGGGGAGATCGCCGCTGCGATCGGCAGCCCGACCGCCGCGCGCGCCGTGGGCGGCGCGAACAACAGAAATCCGATCGCGGTGATCGTGCCGTGCCATCGGGTGATCGGATCGGGTGGGAAGCTGGTCGGATACGCCGGCGGTCTCGAGCGCAAGACG
>JASGFX010000050.1:0-10879 GCA_047605325.1 Solirubrobacterales bacterium
GTTGTCGCCCCAGCACTGCGCCGCGCCGCTGACGACTGCGCAGGTGGAGCCGGTGCCCTCGACAGCGCCGTTGCCAGCAGAGATCGCTGTGACCCCCGTTGCAAGTCCAGATACCTGGACGGGGATCGACGAGTCGTCGTTGGAACCGTCGCCCAACTGCCCAGACTGGTTTGCACCCCAACAAAGGGCGGCTCCGGACGAGACCGCGCAAGTGTGCGAACCGCCCGCCGAGACCGATTCCGCGCCGACCGGCGCGCCCTGTGCGCCCGGCACTACTCCCGTGGTCGCAAAGAGAACAAGGACCGACGCCACCCCCAGCCAACAGAGTTGCTTGCGTGGAAGTGCGTGCTTGCGGATGGAGTCCATGTTTGCTCCTGAGTTCGAGTTGCCGAGTAGCGGCGGTAGACGCTGTGGCCGAAACCTCAAGAAAGAGCGTGTGTGCGAGCCGAGAGGTTTTGTCTACAGCCGATCTGGACTATACAGCGAGTGAGAGGTTTTGTCTGTAGACTTTTTGTCTGCGCAAATGCAGCATGTTCTGGGTGGAACCCCGAGAACAATTCGCTTCAAATTTGAGGGCGGCGCGCACTCGAGCTGGCCTCTCTCAAGAGGCGCTAGGTGAAGCGACGGACCTTCATCGCACCGAGATCTCGCTTCTCGAGCGTGCAGAGCGCGATCCGCGACTGGCGACAATCGTCCGGCTCGCGGAGGGCCTTGGAGTTACCGCGAGCGATCTACTCGCCAACGTTCAGAAATAGAATCGCTGCTAGGCGCGATTCGACTACAACTGGTCGTCGTACTCGACGCACAGAGCTTTCAGATATTCAGCACGGCAACGCTGTACACGCCGATGGCTATCCAAAGCGCGAAGACCGTGGCGAGCACATATTTTGCGGCGTCGGTTGCGGACGGCGTAGGACGAGGCACCCTGGGACCGCTTTTTGATCTTGCTCGAAGCCGCGCGGCGATCGCGGGCTCCTCATCCACCAGGGCAGCCATGTCAAGGCGCCACCGCTCCTCAGCGAACTGCGAGAAGATCAGGATTCGATATGAGACGACCGAGAGCGTGCACCCAAGAATCGCGATGAGAAGCGTCAAGCCGTAGAGCCCGCTCGCTAATGCGTACGCGACGATCGCGATGAGTCCAGTCTGAATGGGGAGCGAAATGCCAAATCGAATCCACGTCCGATCGGCCTCCTGTTCGCCGAGTGATGCAGCTAGCTCAATGAGCTGAACGCGCAATTGAATGGGAAGATCGGGAGTCTCTTGCGGCGACGGCGATTGCGCGTTTTGAGCGTTGTCCATTTCTACGGAAGGTTAGGCCCCGCAGAGTACGCCCGCCGCAGGAATCGAGGGGGCGCTCCAGCTTCGTTCACAAACGATGTTCGCCCATGGGCAACGCGCCAGTTGTCGGCGACAAGCAGGTCTCCGCTCAGAAGCCGCACGTGATTTGCCACCCCGATCAAGGCGCGCTCGAACGCGTCGAGCGCCTCTAAGGCGGTTCCAGGAGCGCGAATCAAGTCACGCCGAAATCGCCAGATCGTGCGCGCCGGTGAAAACACGGGCGCACCGTTGCTCTCGCCTGGCTCGCATCCCGGGGGGTACTCGAATTCGAAAACTGGCTGGGCCAATTCGCGACAATGCCGTGCGTTGAGCGATGACCACGCCTCCTCGCACTTGGAGACGACCGTAACCCCACCCGAACTGGCAGGATTGACGCACTGAGTCAGAAGCAATCGTGGTGGAAACTCGACGTAACTCATATCTGTATGCAAAGCGAAGTCATCAGCCGTGAAATACGCGGGGCGCTGCCGATCGGCAAGCCGCGAGGCGTCGTGTCGCAGGTCCATGACTGGCGGCCCCGCGAGTTCAGCATCCAAGTCATGGACCGGTCCACCAAGGGCGGTAACCATTTCGGTCAGATCGTGCTCGGTCGCTGTCGAGTTGCCAGTGACGACGCAATACCCGTCGGAGATCAGACGGTTAGTGATTTCGGCACTTAGCTGGGTGGCGTCGGCGAATCGACGACGTTCAACTGAATAGCGGGGTTGCTTGTCCGAGTAGCGGACCGGCTCCTCAACACCCATGTGCCGCAGGCTACTTGCTGGCGGCAAAAAAGGCTTTGCACTAGGCAGTTGGTTCCCGAGATTCGTCGAACCCATCCCTGCTTGGTCGCACCGCTCTATTGGTCGGCTTTGACGGCGAGTAGAGCGCTCCGCCTCAGATGGCGACCTTCTGCACCGACTAAGGCGTTGAGTAACTTGTCAACCTGTCGGGCGAGGTTCGCACTTTGTCCCGACCGCCCCGTTGATTTGTCAATTGGGCTTGCCCCATTTGACGTCCCGCTCGGTAGATCGGTTTGACGAGTTTTTATCCGTTGGCTTCGTAGGCGGCCTGCAGTTCGGCAATATCGATCTTCTGCATCTTCATCATCGCGTCCACGGCTCTCTTCTGGGCCGCTGAGTCTTCGCTCGAGAGGTAGTCGAGCAGCAGTCTCGGCGTCACCTGCCAACTGACCCCGAACTTGTCCTTGAGCCAGCCGCATTGGCTCGGTTGGCCTCCGTCTGCGATCAGAGCATCCCAGTATCGGTCGGTCTGTTCCTGATCGTCGGTGTGGATCATCAGTGAGAACGCTTCGGTCTGGGGGAAACCCGGGCCACCCTGGAAGAGCACGTACTCCACGCCGTCCAGGCGTACCGTGGCGCCGATCGGGCGTCCGTCCAGCCCAGGCATTTCGCTGACGACTTCGAAGTTGTCGAAGATCGATGAGTAGTGCGCGATGACTTCGCGAGGGTCGGCGTCGTACCAGAGGTAGGGAGTGATCTTTGGGTTCATGGGCCGAGTCTCTCATGTCCGCCGGTAGGTTGAAGACATGACCCGGTCTCGCGTGCTCGCTCCGCTGCTGATCCTCGCGCTCGCCGCGACGCTGCCCACCTCCGCGTCAGCAGGCAGAGCGAAAGTCTTCACGACGACGTTCAAAGGCAGCGGCTCCTTCAAGAGCGACTTCAACGACGGCTCAGGGCAGAACTCTCACGCCTAGGCAACCTGCGGAGCCTCGTGCACCCAGAGCTACAGCTGGAGCGGCACGATCACTCTGTCGCGCTGACCCCGTCGTGCGCAGCCTGGAGGTCGGCGACGATCAGCTTGGTCATCCCGAGCACCGCCTCATGCACGCGGCGACCGGCCTCCTTGTCGGGGCTGCCGAGCAGTTCGGGCAGGCTGCTCGGCCAGATCTGCCACGAGACGCCGTACTTGTCCTGGAGCCAGCCACAGACGTTCGGGGTGCCGCCATCGGCTGTGAGGGCATCCCAGTAGCGATCGATCTCTTCCTGACCGTCGGCGCTGATCGCCAGTGAGAAGGCCTGACTCTGCGTCTGCGCCGGGCCGCCGTTGAAGAGCACATAGGGCTTCCCGCCGATGCTGACCGCGATGCCCATCGGCTCCTCGCCCTCGCCGGGCATTTCAAAGACGGTCTCGAGGTCGTCGAAGATCGAAGCGTAGAAGTCGCGGACCTCGCGGGCGTCGGCGTCGTACCAGATGAAGGGTGTGATTTCGGGCGTCATGTGGGCATCCTCTCACGTCAGAGCCCTGTCCACGCCCACGACTAGGTTGGTCGCATGAATTCGGGCAACTGGCACCACGGGCGTCTCGCCGCCTTCGACATCGAGTCGACGGGGATCAATCCCCAGTCGGACCGGATCGTCACAGCGACCGTAAGCGTGGTCGGCGGCGGACAGCCAGCAGTCAGCACCTCCTGGTTGGCCGATCCCGGCATCGAGATTCCCGCCGGCGCGGCGAACGTGCACGGGATCACAACCGAGCAGGCCCGCGCCGAAGGGCGGCCCGCTGAAGAGGTCGTGCGCGAGATCGTCGAGACACTCGCCGCCGAAGTCGAGAAAGGCGTCCCGGTCGTGGCCTTCAACGCGCGCTACGACATGACGATGCTCGACCGCGAGGCACGCCGGCACGGGATCGTCCCGCTCGCCGAGCGCGGCGCCGAAGTCCTCGTTGTCGATCCGTACGTGATCGACAAACAACTCTGGAAATATCGCAAGGGCAAGCGCACGCTGACCTCGGTCTGCGAGGTCTACAACGTCGAACTCTCCGAGGACGACGCTCACGCCGCCGATGCCGACGCAATCGCAGCCGCGCGGGTGGCCTGGCGGATGGGCGAGAAATACCCCGAACTCCAGGTCGGCCTGAAAGAGCTGCACGCCTCGCAGATCCTCTGGGCAGATGAACAGGCCCAGTCGCTGCAGGAATGGTTCAACTCACAGGGGAAGAACGAAACCGTCGAGCGCGAGTGGCCGATCGTCGCGCCGCCCGCGCAGGGCTGAGCTTCGACTCAGGCCGCAGCCGCCGAGGATGGCGGATCGTGGTGCTCGCGTTCGGTTTCGCGCTTGTCCTCGGCTGAGTCCGGCTGCCAACCGGGTCCGCGAAACATGTAGCCGAAGCGATCGCGCCAACTGCCCGCGGCGCGAACGTCGCGCCAGATCGCCATCCATTCGTGGGCGAAGACCTTGAACGGGTTGAAAGTGTGGATGTTCTTGGTCAGGCCGTAGCGAACACGCTCGCCCTCCGGCTCGAACGAGCCGAACATGCGGTCCCAGATGATCAGTATGCCGCCGTAATTGCGGTCGAGGTACTGCGGGTTGCTGCCGTGGTGGACGCGGTGGTGCGACGGTGTGTTGAAGACGAACTCGTACCAACGCGGGAGCTTGCCGATCGCCTCGGTGTGGATCCAGTACTGATACATCAGTGAGACCGCGTGCATACCGACGATCATCGCCGGTGAGAAGCCGAGCAGCGCGAGCGGGGCCCAGAAGGGCAGTTCGGTCATCAGCACCCACTGTTGGCGCAGCGCAGTCGAGAGATTGAAGTGCTGACTCGAGTGGTGCACGACGTGCTGAGCCCAGAAGAGACGCACCTCGTGATGGATGCGGTGGTACCAGTAGAAGGCGAAGTCGTCGGCCAGAAAGAGGACGAGATATGTGTAGGGCTGGTCGGCCGGGAAGTGAAACGGTGCCAGGTATTCGTAGATCGCGGCAAGGATCGCGATCTGCGCGAGCTTCCAGAACGCATTGATGATCACATTGCCCAGACCCATCGCGAGCGAGGTGCGCGTGTCGCGGTACTCGTAGCCGATCGGACCATCGACGCCCAGCGCGAGGTCGATCGCCTCGTCCTCGTCCTCCGGGTGGTGGTGGACGTGACGCAGCAGGATCATCTCCGTGATCAAGAGCACCACGAAGAAGGGGATGGCGTAGAGAATCAGATCAAGCATGAGAGAATCCACGAGCCCCCCAGCGCGCAGTCATCGAGAGCATAGGGGTAGATCGTGGCCGGACAATAGGATCGGCTGCACGCGTTCCTTGCCGCGTCGACACGAAAGGCCACACCATGAACGATCTGCCCCAGCCGATTCTTCACCCGATCTCCGAAGCCGCGCTGTTTCTCGTGATGACGGTCGAGCCCGGAGGCGAAGCCGCCGTGCGCGATGCCCTTGAAGAGGTCAGCGCGCTCAAGCGGTCGGTCGGCTTCCGGATTCCCGAAGGTGAACTGAGCGTGGTCGTCGGAATCGGTTCTGACTGCTGGGACCGCCTCTATGGAGCGCCCAAGCCGGCGGCCCTGCATCCGTTCAAAGAGCTGAAGGGCGAGCGCCACACCGCGCCCGCGACCCCCGGCGACCTGCTCTTCCACGTGCGTGCGCATCGCATGGATCTGTGCTTCGAGCTGGCAAAGCGGATCACCTGGAGCCTCGAGGGCGCGGCAAAGGTTGTCGACGAAGTCCATGGATTTCGATCGTTCGACGAGCGCGACCTGCTCGGCTTCGTCGACGGCACCGAGAATCCGGAACTGCCGGACGCGGCGGCCGAGGTGGTGCTGATCGGCAACGAGGACCCGCAGTTCGTCGGCGGCAGCTACGTGATCGTGCAGAAGTACTTCCACGACTTGAAAGCTTGGAACGCTCTGCCGGTGGAGCAACAGGAGGCCGCGATCGGCCGCAGCAAGCTTGACGACATCGAGATCCCCGACGACGAGAAGGCGCCGGACTCGCACCTGGCACTCAACGTGATCGAGGACGAAAACGGAGACGAGCGCGAGATCTTCCGTCTCAACATGCCGTTCGGCGAGATCGGCGCCGAGGAATTCGGCACTTACTTCATCGGCTACGCAAGCGACCCTGACGTGACCGAGACGATGCTGCGGCACATGTTCATCGGCGACCCTCCCGGCAACACCGACCGCATTCTCGACTTCTCCACCGCCCAGACCGGAGGTCTTTTCTTCGTGCCGACGGCCGAGATGCTCGATGACGGAATCGGAGGAGCCTCATGACCGGCTGGAACCTCGTCACCTGGCTGCACCTGCTCGCGATGGCCTTCTTCGTCGGGGGTCAACTGATGCTGGCGGCGGTCGTCGTGCCGGTGATGCGCGGCGAGGAGAATCGCGAAAAGCTCCGCGCGGCGGCACGGAGGTTCGGTGTCGGCTCCGGGATCGCGTTTCTCGTGCTGCTCGTCACGGGATCGATGATGGCCGGGCACTACGCACTCTGGAGCGACGCCAAGCTCCACCTCAAGCTCGGTCTCGTGGTGCTGGTGATCGCCCTGATCGCCTTCCACAGCCGCAGGCCGGAGTGGCACTGGCTCGAAGGGCTGGTCTTCCTGCTCAGCCTGGCGATCGTCTTTCTGGGCGTCGAACTCGCCCACTGACGCTCGGCTACCTGACGCTGCAGGTGACGGGCTTGGAGATCGAGTCGGCCTTCAGCTCGACCTCGGTGGGAATGCACTGCGCATCGCCCGAGTGCGCCGTGAGCTTGTACGTGCCCTGCGGCAGCGGGATCGTGGCGTAGGGCACCGAGGGCGAGACCTTCAGCGATTCATCATGCCCCTCGCCTTTGATGCGCACGGTGCCGGCGCCGAACTGACCGGAGCCAGTCGCAGCCCCGCCAGAGATCGCAATCGAAACGGTCAAGTCGGTCTTCACCTCAGGCCCGCCACAACCGACGAGCGCCAGCGAGACGACCAAAGAGGCAATAACCACGCGAGTCATCTCAGACAAAGCTACCGACAGCCAACACGGCCCTGCTGTCCGCTTCCCGAACCAAGCAGTGCGGTGGGTTCGGCGAGGAGAAGCGAGGGAGCGGACTCCCGTCCGTGACCGAACGACGACGACCCGAACGCGCCGCAATGCGCCGCGTTCGGGAAGCGGACAGGGAGGGATTCGAACCCTCGAACCGAGTCAACCCCGATTACACGCTTTCCAAGCGTGCGCGTTCAACCGCTCCGCCACCTGTCCAGAGCAGGCAAGAGGTTACCCGCCCATGTCGCCCGCCGGTATCGTGGGCAGCGATGGCTATCGAAATTCGTGACAATCCCGATCAGGAACGCATCGAGATCCATGTCGACGGCGAACTCGCCGGCTTCACGGTCTACCGCAGACGTCCCGGGATCAAAGCCTTCGTGCACACCGAGATCGATCCCGAATTCGAAGGGCAGGGCCTCGGCGGGAAGCTGATCGCGCAGGCGCTCGATGACGCGCGCGCCGCGGGCGATGACGTCCTCCCCTTCTGTCCGTTCGTCAACCACTTCATCAAGAGCCACGACGAATACCGCGACCTCGTGCCCGAGGACATGCGCTCGAAGTTCGGGCTCTGATGACCGAGAGCCGACGAGACCAGGGCGGGGCACACAGCGCCCCTGCGCCGCTTCCCGAGTTCGCGCGCGAGGACCTCGCGACGTTCGAGCGCGAATACACGATCGGCCGCTTCTCGCAGCGCGACCTGATGCTCGACCTCGGCGCGATCCTCTGGTTCCTCAACATCATCTTCGCGCTGACGGCGGGTCAGTTCGTCGACCGCGACACGAGCACGGTGCAGACGTTCGGGCGCGTCGCGATCGCCCTCCTCTCGTCGCTCGCCGCCGTGCTGCTTCTGACGTTCGTGCGCAAGCTCGACGACGAGCGCACGCTCCAGGTGATCGGCGCGATGGCGATCGCCACGCTGTTCATGGACTACTGGCTCGGCACGTTCGGGCCGGGCGCACTCGGGGCGATGTATGTGACACAGATGGCGGTCTCGTTCTATGTCGCACAGTTCTTCGGATCGCGCATGTTGCTCGGCACGATGCTGCTGATCACGGCGCTGGCGTTCATCGGCGTCCAGCAGAACTACGAGAGCGTCTACACCCCCCACCTGCTCGCGCAGACCGTCCTGCTCGTGACGATGTACTGGACCGTCGCCTACTCGCTCTATCTCTTCAAGCTTGAGCGCACCGCCGCCCTGGCTGAAGCCGAACGCGTCGCCTTCAGCGACCCCCTCACCGGCCTTCCGAACACCCGCATGCTTCGCCGCCGCGCCGAGGTGCTGCTCGACCAGCGCAATGAGCGGCTGCACGGCTTGATCGGGCTGCTGCTGATCGACCTCGACGGATTCCGTGCCGCGAACATGCTCGGTGGCCATCGCGACGGCGACAGCCTGCTTCGAGCCGTCGCAGACTCCGTGCGCGAGACAGCGCCCGCAGAGGCGTTCGTCGCGCGAACTGGCAGCGATGAATTCGCCTTGCTGGTCCCCGGCACCTCGCGCGGATCACTCGAGACGCTCGGCGAACGCGTGCGTCAGGAGGTGCTCGCGGCGATCGACGCGAGCAACGTCAAACGTGTACCGGTGGATGCCAGCATCGGCACCGCAATCTCCGGTGAGGACGGCGGCAGCATCGAGTCGCTCCTGCGCGCAGCCGACCACGCGCTCTACCTGAACAAGACGGCGCACGAGCGCCATGGCACTCGCCGCCCGAGGACCCCTGACCCAGAAGAGCTGGCCGTCCCGGCGCGAGCAGAGTCGACCGCCCATCGCCCGATACCGATTTCACGTTGGGCGCCATTCCGGTGGTCACGCCGGCCTGTGTCCGTACGCATCACTTCCGGCTACTGGATGATCTCCGCGATCATCATCGTCGTCTCACTGTCGATGCCCGACTCGCCGAGCGGGATCACGACCGAGGTCTGGCTGATCGTCATCTTCGCCGCGCTCATGGCCACCGTGCGGTACTTCCTGCCGGCCGCGCTCAAGCTCTGGCAGAGCCTGGTCGACGTCGGGATCGCCACGGTCGCCCTGACCTTGATCGTCGACGCCTCGGGTCGCTCGGCGAGTCCGACGACGGCGTTGGCACTGCTCGTGATCGTCTACATCGGTTGGTTCATGCAGCTGCGCTGGGTGATCCCCACGAGCATCGTCTTCATCGCGGTCGTGCTGATCCCGGTCCTGCTCGACCCCGGATCGAAGTTCTACATCTTCGACGCGGTCACGCTGTTCGGCGGCGCGGTGATCGCGGTCGCACTCCTGGCGATGCTCTATTACAACCACTATTACCTCGAGCGCGCCGAGGTCCTCACGACCCAGCTCGCGGCGCTCGACCCCCGCACCGGCGCGTACAACCGCCGTGCATTCGAGGACCGCATGCAGGACGAACTCGACGTGCTCTCCTACGGCGACCGCGATGCGCTCGCCGTTGTGATGGTCGACCTCGGGAACTTCAAATCAGTCTCGGCCAACTATGGCCGCAGCGTCGGTGATCGCCTGCTGACCGAAGTCGCAGAAGCGCTCGCGTCCGCCTCCCGCGAAGAAGACTGCGTTGCACGGTTGGGCGGCGACGAGTTCGCCGTGGTCGCGCCGGGGGTCGATGCGGCGTCCGCTCGCGCGCTTGCCGAACGATTGGTCGACGCCGTCCGCGACCAGCTCTCGGAGAGCGATTTGCCCTCCAACGACCAGATCCGCCCGGGCGCGGGGTTCGCGCTCTACGGCATGCACGGGCGCACAACGGACCAGCTCGTGACCGCAGCGGATGTCGCGCTGACCGCGGCGAAGACCGCAGGTCGCGATCCGAACCGGGTCAGCAGCTTCGTCGTCGCGCTCTAGATGGTCTAGCTGTTGATCGCCCAGTTGAACGGGCCGGCACCGAAGCCACCACGCGCGATCGCCACATCGAGCCAGATCTGCATCATCATCTCCGGGCCCGTCGCGGTCTCGAGGCCGCCGAGGTCGACGATCTGCTGCTCGCGCCAGCCGACGTCCGTGAGCAATCCCCGCACTTCGGCTTTGGCCCGATCGGAGTCACCGCTCATGAAAACGACGTGATCGCCGGGGACCAGCGATGGATCGACCATCACATCGCAGTTCATCGTGTTCAGCGCCTTGACGACATTCGCCTCGGGCGCCATCGCCTGAAGGTCTGCCGCGAGCGATGAGTCCGGCGTCGCGAGTGCGGCGCTCGCCATCCCGCGCGACGGATCAAGCCTGTTCGCAAGATCGATCAGAGTCTTGCCGGCGAGCTGCTCGGCAGCCGAGGACACCGCCTCAACCGAGTGATTGCCGTTGGTCGCGTTGATCACGAGGTCCGACGTTGCGGCGGCCTCGGCGAAACTGCCGGTGAGCAGTTCTTGAGCCGCGAACGGTTCGAGCGACTCTGACTGGTTCGAGCGCGCACCGACGCAGACCTCATGTTCGACGGCGAACAGCCGGGGCGCAATCGTCTGCGCGACCATCCCCGTTCCGAAAATGCCTACTCGCATTCCCGGAAATCTACCGCTGCGCGAGCTAGCCGCGCGTTGTGCCGTCGACGTGCGGGGTGCCCTTCTTGGCGTTGCGCACGGTGAAGTTCAGGCCGTCGCCGGTCTCGGCGACGTGGAAGCCGACCTTCGAGGGCAGCAGGATCGGGCGCTTGAAGGCGACTTCGACCGTGAACTGCTCGGGCAGCTTGTTGTCGATCGCGGCGAGCGCGCGCGCCTTGGTCCACATGCCGTGGGCGATCGCCTTCGGAAAACCGAAGGCCTTGGCCGTGAGGTCGTGCATGTGGATCGGGTTGCGGTCACCCGAGACCGACGC
>JASGFX010000051.1:0-9856 GCA_047605325.1 Solirubrobacterales bacterium
TTCGCGCCGTCTGCGTCGACGGCCTCGATCTCGCCGGTGTCGACGGCACCGCCGGTCAGGGCGGCATCTGCCTCTTCGGGAGTGCGCGTCGGCACATGCTCGGTCGCGGCGCCGACGAAATCACGGAACAGCGGCTGCGGACGCAGCGGGCGCGACTTGAACTCTGGGTGATACTGCGAAGCGACGAAGAACGGGTGCTCGGGCACTTCGATGACCTCGACGAGACGCTCGTCGGGCGAGGTGCCGGAGAAGACGAGACCCTGGGCCTCGAGGCGCTTGCGCAGGTGGTTGTTGACCTCGAAGCGGTGGCGGTGACGCTCGTAGATCACGGCCTCGCCGTAGACCTCGCGGGCACGTGTGCCGTCGTGCAGCTTCACTGGATCCGCGCCCAGACGCATGGTGCCGCCCATGTCGGCGACCTCTTTCTGGTCGGGCAGGAGATCGACCACCGGATACGGGGTCTCGGGGTCGAACTCGGTGGAGTTCGCGCCCTCGAGGCCGGCGACGGTGCGGGCGAATTCGACGACCGCCATCTGCATTCCGAGACAGATTCCGAGGAACGGGATGCCCTGCTCACGGGCGACGCGAGCGGCGTGGATCTTGCCCTCCACACCACGGATGCCGAAGCCGCCGGGGATCAGGACGCCGTGGCAACTCTGCAGCTGGGCCTCGATCTCATCGTGCGTGAGCTTCTCGGAGTTCATCCAGACGACTTCCATCTTGCGACCATGGTGGATCGCCGCGTGGCGCAGTGCCTCGGTGACCGAGAGGTAGGCGTCCTGGAGGCCCATGTACTTGCCGACCAGTGCGATGCGCACGGGCTCGGCTTCCTTGGCGACGGCCGCCCGGGAGACCAGTGACTCCCACTCGTCGAGGTTCGGCGGACCGGCCTCGATACCGAAGTGCTTGAGGATCGCGTCATCGACGCCCTGCTCGCGGTAGACGAGCGGCACCTCATAGATGTCGCTGACGTTCTGACCGCTGATCACGCTTCCCTTGGGCACACTGGTGAAGAGCGCGATCTTGTCGCGCATCTCCTGCGGCAGCGGCTCTTCGGAGCGACAGATCAGCATGTCGGGCTGAATGCCGATGCGGCGGAGTTCGTTGACGCTGTGCTGCGTCGGCTTGGTCTTGAGCTCGTCTGCGTGCGCGATGTATGGCACGAGCGTGAGGTGCACGAAGATGCACTTCTCGCGGCCATGCTCCTGGTGGAACTGACGGATCGACTCGAGAAACGGAAGACTCTCGATGTCGCCGACCGTGCCGCCAATCTCGGTGATCACGATGTCGACGTCTTCGGTCTCGGCGATCAGGTCGATGCGGGCCTTGATCTCGTCGGTGATGTGCGGGATCACCTGCACCGTTCCGCCGAGGTAGTCGCCGCGGCGCTCCTTGCGGATCACCTGGTTGTAGACCGCGCCGGTCGTGATGTTGCTGCCGCGCGAGGTGTTGGCGCCGGTGAAGCGCTCGTAGTGACCGAGGTCGAGATCGGTCTCGGCGCCGTCTTCGGTGACGAAGACCTCACCATGCTGAAACGGGCTCATCGTGCCCGGATCGACGTTGATGTAGGGGTCGAACTTCTGGATCTGGACGCTCAACCCGCGCGCGACGAGCAGGCGCCCGATGGCAGCGGCGGCGATGCCTTTTCCGAGGGACGAGACGACGCCTCCGGTGATGAAGATGAAGCGTGTGTCACGTGTCTGATTTGGCAACTGGCGTCCTTCCCAAGTGGTCGAGGAACCGTAACACGGGCGTCCGATCGATCAATTGGGAGATAGACCTGAATTCCCCATATAGCGTGATTAAAACCACGACCGCCAGAGCGACCACTTGGCCGGTCGTGCCCAGCACAAGCACCATCCACAGTCCCGCCATCGCGCCGATCGCGTTGCTGCCGGTGTCGCCAAGCATCCCGCGCTCGCGCAGGTCGTAGATCAGCAGTACGGGCAGCGGGCCGAGGAAGACGCCCATCTCCCAGACCGGCTCGAGCGTCCACGCGCCTAGCGAGAGTCCGATGCCGAGCAGGAAGAAGACTTTGAGCGCGCGGCCCGGGCGCAGATCCAGCAGATTGAAGAGATTGGTGGTCACGACGACGAGCGCGATCGCGAGCAGGTACTCCCAGTCTCCGGGCACGACCAGGCCGATCGCGAAGGCGGCGAGGCCGAGCGAGCCGACGGCCTTGACCGCGCCGGTCGAGAAACCGCCACCGAACGTGGCTTTGGCATGGCCCCGCACACCGCGCGGATCCTTGCGCCCTCCGGACTCGATTACGGGCGTGCCCAGCAGGTCGTCGAGCGCGCCGAGCAGGCAGACACCGATGATGTAGATCATCACACCGGCGAGTCCGATCCCTCCGAGGATGCGATCGTCGACGAGCCTGTCGAGTGGCGCAGCGATCCCGAGCGCGACGAATCCGGCGATCGGGATCAGGATGCCGGTCGGCACCGGAACTTCACGCCCGGCGTAGTTGGTGCGCACGAATCCGGCCTCGAACAGTCCGCGCACCACGACCGGCGCGGCCAGCACCGCGAGGATCAGCGCAAGGATCAGCGGCAGGGCCTGCACGCCTACGGGCCGACCTGCGGGACGAGCGAGTCGGCGGAGTCCTTGGTGCCGTAGTCGCCCTTGGCACCGTTGAAGATCGCCACGAGCGCGTAGTAGCCGGCGTAGTCCTGGATGTCGTCGACCGTCGAGAGGCCGAGTGAGTTGTACCACTTGATATTGCTCGGCGAGGTCGAGGTGTTCTCGATACCGGCGACGCGATCGGCCTGCTGCGAGAGCCCGGCGACCACACCGCGCTCGAAGCCGTCGAAGACCTTGCCCGAAGCCGTGTCGGCATCGCTCGGCTTCTGGCGGGCGTAGGCGAAGAAGCGAGAACGTTTGAGGTCGCCCGAGAGGCGGCTGAAGACGAGCCTGCGCATCGTCGTGCTGTTCCTGCCGCGCGCGAGCCGCCGCCCGACAGCGCGCCCGAGCTGATCGGCCTCGGCCGGAGTCGGCTCGTCGCCCTTGATCAGGCCCGAGACGCCGAGCGCGGCGGCGATCTTCCCGTATTGCGGCTTGGCGAGCAGCTGAGCGATGTAAGTCTGTTCGGCGCCGGCCGGCTCGACGGCGCGCGTCGCCGACTTCAGCGTGCTCTGGGCGACGCTGGCGGATCCGATCGTGGCGACGCGTTCGCCTTCGAGCTTGCCGCTGACGAGCTGCGGATAGGCCGCGCCGATGAACTCGTTCTGGCGTTCGAGCTGATCCTTGCGGTCACTCGACTGCTGGCGCGCTTCGGTGAGATCCTGCTTCAGCGAGTCCTCGAGTCCGCCGCGTGCGTCGGAGATCAGGTTCGTGTCGCCGAGCGTCACGCCGAGCAACAGCCCGAGCGCGAGCGCGACGAATACGGCTGCGATGGAGAGGGCGTGGTAGCGAAAGTCGATCATGCGGCGTGCAATCCAATCAGATGGGCGGAGGCTCAGCCGATTCCGAACGTGACCTTGAACTTCAGCCAGAGCAGATCGACGAGGTTGCTGAGCGACGGTGAGGCGAAGATCGCCACGGCCAGGGCGAACGCGCCGGCGGCCAGCACCGCGTAGAGCGCGCGCGAAGACGGACGCGGGCGGTATAGCTTGCTCACACCCTTGGCGTCGATCAGGATCTCACCGATCCGAACACGCGTGAGAAACGTCGATGCCATGCCTTTGCGATTCTTGTCGAGGAACTCGACAAGATTGAAGTGCGCGCCGACCGTGACGATCAGGCTCGCCCCCTCTTCGGCGGCCATCAGCATCGCGATGTCCTCGCTCGTGCCGGTCGCCGCCACGACCTTGTGCGGCACGCCGAGCTTCTGCAGGCGCTCGCGACCCGGGGCGCGGCCGTCGGTGTAGCCGTGGACGATCAACTCGGCCCCGCTGGTCAGCACCGAATCCGCGGCAGAGTCCATGTCGCCGACGATCATGTCGGGTTTGTGGCCCTCCTCCATCAGCGCGTCGCCGCCCCCGTCGACGCCGATCAGGATCGGTTTTTCGTCGCGGATATAGCTGCGCAGGGCCTGGAGGTCACGCTGGTGATCGACGCCGCGCACGACGACGAGCACGGGACGATCGCGGAAGACGGTGTCGAGCTCTGGCAGGTCGAGCTTGCCGGAAAGCAACTCGCTCTCCTGGCGGATGTACTGCATCGTGTTCTCGGCGAAGCGCTCGATCGCGTGGCCGACCTGCCGCTTGGCCTGCTCGTACTTCTCGGCGACGATTTCGCGCGATTGCACCTCTCCGCGCGCGATCACCTCTCCGGCGAGCACGACTTCGCCGCCGCGGACTGAGACCTGATCGCCGTCCTTGACCTGTTCGAAGAGGTCGCTGCCGACGGCGTCGACCAGATGGACGCCGGCGTCAGCGATGATCGATGGGCCGGTGTTCGGGTACTCGCCGGTTGAAGAGTCGGCGACGTTGATGACGCAGGAGACGCCCTTGCGCACGAGCTCCTCGCCCGAGACGCGGTCGATGTCCTTGTGGTCGATCAGGGCGATCTGCCCCGGCTCGAGTGTCTTGGTGAGCAGCTTCGTGCGCCTGCCGGGACGAATCGTCCCGTTCACCACCGGCCCGCGCGGGGCGGACGCGGCCTCATTCGCCGTCGTCCCGGCAAGATCCCGCTGCATCTGATGGACTTTAGATCAACAACGTGGGCACGAGCGGCCCCGACGGCAAGCTCAAGCTGCCGCCAACAACTCCTTCGCATGCCTGCGTGCGCCGCTGTCGTCGGCATCCGCGCCGAGCATTCGGCAGAGCTCCTCGACGACGTCCTTCTGACCGAGCGCATGCACATGGGTGATCGCCTCGCCACCCGCGGACGACTTGGCGATCTGGAAGTGGCGATCAGCGGCCGCCGCCACCTGCGGAAGGTGAGTGATGCAGATGACCTGTCGCGTGCGCCCGAGTTCGCGCAGCTGCTCGCCGACGGCACGAGCAGTGTGGCCGCCGATCCCGGCGTCGATCTCGTCGAACACGAAGGTTTGGTCGGTGGCTCCGGCCGCTGGTGAGCCCGTGCCGGCAGTCAGCAGAGCGAGCATCACGCGTGAGAGCTCGCCACCCGAAGCCGTCTCGCGCAGGGGCGCCGGCGCGATTCCGGGGTTGGGAGCGATCATGAATTCGACTGCGTCGGCTCCGGTCGGCCTGACATCGCCCTCGACCGGTCGGATCTCGACCTCGAACGATGCGCCCTCAAGCGCGAGCTTCGCGAGCCGCTCACGGACGGCGACCGCCAGCTTCGGCGCCGCCTTCCTACGCGCTTTGGAGATCTCGGAGGCGAGCGCCTTCTGACGTTCCCTCACCGATTCGAGTTGCGCCGCGGCGGCTTCGATGCGGTCTCCGGCTCCCGAGAGCCGGTCGCGATCGACGCGGCAATGTTCGGCGTGGAGGAGCACTGCCTCGACGCTGCCGCCGTGCTTACGCTTGAGCCGCTCGTAGCCGTCGAGACGCCCGTCGAGAAATGCGAGCCGCTCGGGATCTGCCGCGAGACCCGACGAATAGGCACGCAGGTCGCCCGCGACATCCTGAAGCTCGATCATCAGCGCCTCGGCGCGCAAGGCGAGCGAGTCGAGTTCGGCGTCGGCTCCGACCGGGCCTTGGAGCAGGCCGACCGCACTGGCAAGGAGAGACGAAGCGCCGGCCCCCCCGGGCGTCGCGGCGTCTTCGTCTTCGAGGGCGGCCAGCGCCCCCTCTCCTGCCAAACGCAGCTCGTCGACCGCCCGAAGGCGATCACGTTCTGCCGAGAGATCCGCCTCCTCGGCTGGATCCGGCGCGAGCTCTTCAATCTCGGCCAGCTCGAACTCGATCAGTCCGAGCTCGCGCTCACGCCGACCATCGACGAGCTCGAGCTCGGCGAGTGTGGCGGTCAGCTCGGACGCTTCGCCGTGGAGCGCGATCAGCTCGCGCAATCGCTCGGTGTGCTTCGCCCCGGCGATTACCGCTGCGAACGCGTCAAGCGTCGCGAGCTGCGCCCCGGCGAGCGTCAGCTTGCGGTGCTCGTGCTGTACATAGAAAGCGACCAGTGCACCGCCGAGCAGCTGAAGATCGGCAGCAGTCGCCGAACGGCCTTCGATGTACGCACGCGTGCGCCCTCGGGCGTGACGCGACGGCCGACGGCGATCTCCTCGGCGTCTGGATCGGCGAGGCGATCCCGCAATTCGGCGAACTCGGGTTTGGCGAGAAGTCCCTTCGGCAGCGCGAACAGACCCTCGACGTAGGCCTCGCCCGCGCCTGGTCGCACGATGCCCCGTTTGGATTTGCCGCCGAGCAGCAGATCGATCGCATGCGCGAGCATCGTCTTGCCGGCGCCCGTCTCGCCGGTGAATGCATTCAGGCCGCGATCGAGCGACAGCTCGGCGCGTTCAATCAGGAGAAGGTTTTCGATGCGGAGTTCGGTCAGCATGCGATCTTTCTACAGACCGCCTCGGACGAACACCTGTTCGCTTGCGGATCAGCTTGCGAGCTTGCCGAACTTCTCGCGGAATCGGTCGTAGAAGTTCGTGCCGGGCAGCTGGGCCAGGCATGCGACATCGTCCTCAAAGGTGAGTTCCGCCGTCGCCCCGACCGGGAGCGACCCGACCATCAGGCCATCAACGAGGATTTCGAGTTCGTCACGCCGGCCGGAGTTGGTCACTCCGAGCACGTCGCTCGGAGCGGCGACGAGCGCCCGGGCCGTCAGCGTGTGCGGCGCGATGAAGCTGACCACGAAGCCCTCCACGCCCCAGGCGAGAATCGGGCCGTTGTTGGCGAGGTTGTAACCGGTCGACCCCGCAGGCGTCGCCGCAACGACTCCGTCGCAGCGCACGCGCCCGACCTGTTCACCGGCCAGCGAATAGGCGACCTCCGCTACGCGGGCGTCGCGTGCGCGGTGGAACGAGATGTCGTTGAGACCCAACACATCGATCTCGCCGTACCTCAGGCGCAGGGCGGGGAGCTTGAGCACGTCGAACTCGCCCGCGAGCGCGAGCTTCAGGCCCTCGGGCAGATCCTCACGTTCGACCGTGGTGAGGAATCCGATCGTCCCGAAGTTGAACCCGAAGGTCGGGGTCCGCGTGCCGGCGAATGTACGCAATGAACGCAGGATCGAACCATCTCCGCCGAGCACGATGGCGACGTCGGGATCGACCTCGCGCAGCGCCGGATTCGTGAGGTTCTCAAGGCCTTCGTGCTGGCCGCTGTCAGGCGTGTCGAAGAACAATTCGCCGTCGAGTTCGGTCGCGAGCGCGCGCAGCCGCTCCAGCGCCGGATCGACGTTGTCGTTCGGAAAATGATGTGTGATGACCGCTGCGCGCATCGCTCTCGAAGTGATTATCGCGCGCCCGCTTCGACAGCCTCAGCCGCCGCACGCAGATCTGCGACCCCCGCGCGCCCACCCTCGGCGAGCCAAAGGAAGGCTTCGCGGTTTCCGGCCGGACCGGGCAGCCCGCTCGAGCAGGCGCCCTGCACGCTGAATCCGAGCCGCTGCGCCGACAGCGCGGCCGCCTCGATCGCATCGATCCGATCCCCGGCAGAGCGCACCACTCCCCCCTTGCCGATCTTCTCGCGGCCGACCTCGAACTGCGGTTTGACGAGCGCGAGGAAATCGAAAGCCGGCGCCGCGATTCCGAGCAGTGCCGGCAGCACCTTCTCGAGGGCGATGAACGAGAGGTCGCCAACAAGCAGATCTGGCGCGTACGCGAGCTCGCCCGGCTTCAGATCGCGCACGTTCGTCCGTTCAACGACAGTCACGCGAGGATCGTTTCGGAGCGTCATGTGCAGCTCGCCGTAGGCGACGTCGACGGCGATCACATGCTCGGCGCCGCGCTGGAGCAGGCAGTCGGTGAAGCCCCCGGTGCTCGCGCCGGCGTCGAGCGCGCGGCGGCCCGGGATCTGCACCGCCGGGAACGCGGCCAGAGCGTTTTCGAGTTTGATGCCTCCGCGACTGACGTAGCGATTGCGCGCGGCGACGATCAGCTCGGCGTCCTCGGGGATCGTCTGCCCGGGCTTGTCGATCCGCCGTCCACCGTCCTTCAGTTGGACGTCGCCGGCGATGATCGCGGCAGCGGCCTTCGCCCTGGATTCGAAGAACCCACGGTCCACGAGCAGAACGTCGATCCGTTGTTTCTTCGCCGCCATCGCTTAAAGAGAAAGACCCCGCGTTTGGCGAGGTCTGTCTCTGGGGAGGATACTGCTGTGTCTCTGGACCGGGCTCGGGATTGGGGGAGTGAGCCGATCCTGGAGAAGTTGCGTCCGGTCAAACTTGGAGGCGACTTCCGTATCTGGAATCAAAGATACGGATCGATGTGTGATGTGTGTGTGAGATTGCTCACAGATGCACAAAGTCGCAGCAAGTGCCTGAATATGAGGTAGATCCTGGCGTTTCTGCCTAGGATCCAGACCATGACAGATCGCGAATTCGACATCGTCCTCTACGGCGCCACGGGCTTTGCGGGAAAGCTCACCGCCGAGTATCTCGCCCGGCACGCTCCCGACCAGCTCCGCTGGGCCCTCGCCGGCCGCAACCGGGCCAAACTCGTGGCCGTCCGCGACGACCTCGCGAAGCTCAATCCCGCACTTGCAGAGCTGCCGCTGATCGAGGCCGACTCGAGTGACGAGGCCTCGATCGTCGCGATGGTCAGGCAAACCCGCCTGCTGATCACCACGGTCGGCCCCTACGCACTCTACGGCGAGCCGCTGGTCAAGGCGTGCGCCGAAAACGGCACCCACTACACCGACCTGACCGGCGAGCCCGGCTTCGTCGACGAGATGTACGTCAAGTACCACCCCGCCGCCGTGAAGAGCGGAGCGAAGATCGTCCACACCTGCGGGTTCGACTCGATCCCCCATGACCTCGGCGCCTACTTCACGGTGCTGCAGCTCCCGGAGGGAGTTCCGATCAAGGTCGAGAGCCGCGTGCGCGCCTCAGGGATGATCTCGGGCGGCACGTTCCACTCGGCGCTGGGTGGCTTTGCGTCCGCCAAACAGACGATCGACGCGGCTCGCGCCCGCATGAAGCTCGATCGCCCGCCCGAGGGCCGAACGGTCAAGCCGCTGAACCGCCCACCCCATCGCGACAGGACGATGAAGAAGTGGGTCGCCCCGCTGCCGACGATCGACCTCTTCGTCGTTCTGCGCTCGGCGATGGCGATCGATCGCTACGGCCCAGACTTCCGCTACGGCCACAACTACGCGGCCAAGCGGCTGCTGACCGTGATCGTCGGATCGCTTTTCGTCGGGACGGTCTTCCTGCTCGCGCAGATTCCGCCGCTGCGCCGCCTGCTGGGCAAGTTGATCCCGCCCGGGACCGGTCCGAGCGAGGAGCGGCGCGCCAAGAGCTGGTTCCGCGTCGAGTTCGTCGGCGAGGGCGGCGGCAAGACGGTCCGCACCGCGGTGTCCGGCGGCGATGCCGGCTACGACGAGACCTCGAAGATGCTTGCCGAGGTTTCGATGGCGCTGGTGCTCGATGACGTTCCCGACCGCGTCGGCCAGATCACCCCGGTCGCGGCCGCGGGCGACGCGCTGCTCGAGCGCCTGCCGGCGGCGGGCATCAAGATCGAGGTCATCTGATGGCGAAGAGCGTGTTGATGGTCGTCTCGGCGGCAGATCGTTGGACGCTCTATGATGGCGAGATCCATCCTTCGGGGTTCTGGGCCGAGGAGGTCGCAGTGCCACACGAGATCTTCAGCGGAGCCGGCTTCGGGATCACGATCGCGACGCCCGGCGGCAAGGCTCCGACGCTCGACAGACTGAGCCTGAGCCTGGCCGGCGGCAGCGCGCCCTGGAAGGTGAAGGGCATCGAGAAATACCTCGCCTCGATCCAGGGTCAGCTCGATCACCCGCGGTCCTTGAGCGATGTGAATGCCGACGAC
>JASGFX010000052.1:0-9227 GCA_047605325.1 Solirubrobacterales bacterium
TTCCGGCAGCAAGCTGAGCCTGTGTGTAGGTCGTGCCGGTGCTGGTGCAGTTGGCGGTCTTGTAGAGCGTGATCGTGGCGCCGGCTTCAGCCGTGCCGGTGATCGTCGGCGTAGTCGACTTGCCGGGCGAGGTTGTGATGAGGGTCAGCGTCGGAGCCGTCGGAGCGGTGTTGTCGGCGGTGTAGGTGACCACGTTCGAGCAGCCGGAGATGTTGCCCGCCGCATCGGTTGCCGTGGCCGTGATCGAAGTCGTCGCGTTGTTGGCCACGGTCGGCGTCACACCGGCGGTCAGCTGCGCCTGTGTGTAGGTCGTGCCGGTGCTCGTGCAGTTGGCGGTCTTGTAGAGCGTGATGGTCGACCCCGCCTCGGCCGATCCCGTCACGGTGGGGGTCAAAGTCTTCCCCGGCGAGGCGGTTGCCATCGTGATCGTCGGCGCAGTCGGCGCGGTGTTGTCGGCCGTGTAAGAGACCGAGGTCGAGCAGTCCGAGACATTTCCGGCGGCGTCGGTCGCGGTGATCGAAAACGTCGTCGTGGTGTTGTCGGTCACGCTCGGCGCGATGCCGGCCGCAAGCTGGGCCTGGGTGTAGGTCGTGCCGGTACTCGTGCAGTTTGAGGTCTTGTAGAGCGTGATCGTCGAGTTCGTCTCGGCCGATCCCGTCAGCGCCGGGGTGAGCGTCTTTCCGGGTGAGGCGGTTGCGAGCGTCAACGTCGGTGTTGCCGGCTTCGTGTTATCGGCGGTGTAGGAGACGGCGTTCGAGCAAGCCGAGACGTTGCCGGCAGCGTCGGTCGCGGTGACGCTGATCGAGGTCGTCGCGTTGTCGGTCACCGAAGCTGCGATTCCTGCGGCGAACTGGGCTTGGGTGTAAGTCGTGCTGGTGCTCGTGCAGTTGGCGGTCTTGTAGAGCGTGATCGTGGAGCCGGTCTCGGCCGTGCCGGTGATCGTCGGCGTGAGCGTTTTTCCGGGCGAAGCCGTCTGCAACGTGATCGCCGGGGCGGCCGGTGCCGTGTTGTCGGCGGTGTACGAGATTGAGGCCGAGCAGTTCGAGACGTTCCCCGCGGCGTCGGTGGCGGTGATCGAAAAGCTCGTCGTGGAGTTGTCCGCGACGGTCGGCGCAATGCCCGATGCGAGCTGGGCCTGGGTGTAGGTGGTCCCGGTGTTCGTGCAGTTGGCGGTTTTGTAGAGCGCGATCGTTGAACCGACCTCGGCGGTGCCGACGATCGTCGGAGTGAGCGTTTTTCCGGGCGACGTCGTCACAAGCGTGATGCTCGGCGCGAGCGGCGCAGTGTTGTCGGCGGTGTACGAGATTGAGGCCGAGCAGTCCGAGACATTTCCGGCGGCGTCGGTCGCAGTGATCGAAAACGTCGTCGTGGTGTTGTCGGTCACGCTCGGCGCGATGCCCGCTGCGAGCTGGGCCTGGGTGTAGGTGGTCCCGGTGCTCGTGCAGTTGGCGGCTTTGTAGAGCGTGACCGTGGCGCCGGTCTCAGCCGTACCGGTGATCGTCGGCGTGGTCGACTTGCCGGGCGAGGCGGTCGTGAGAGTGATCGATGGGGTCGCGGGCTTGGTGTTGTCAGCGGTGTAGGAGACCGAGTTCGAGCAGCCGGAGACGTTGCCGGCGGCGTCGGTGGCCGTCACCGAAAAGGCCGTCGTCGCGTTGTCGGTGACCGTCGGTGTGACTCCGGCGGCGAGTTGCGCCTGCGTGTAAGTAGTGCCGGTGCTGGTGCAAGCTGCTGTCTTGTAGAGCGTGATCGTCGCGCCGGCCTCAGCCGTGCCGGTGATCGTCGGCGTGGTCGACTTGCCAGGCGAGGTCGTGGCGAGGGTCAGCGTCGGAGCCGTCGGAGCGGTGTTGTCGGCGGTGTACGAGATTGAGGCCGAGCAGTTCGAGACGTTCCCCGCCGCGTCGGTCGCGGTCGCGGAGAAGACGTTGACCGAATCCGCTCCGACCGAGACAACATGGCCGGCCGTGAGTTCGTCCGCGTCGAAGCGGTCCGGCGTGCCACTGCAGTCGGGCGTCGAATAGAGGCTGATCACAGAGCCGGTCTCGCCTGCAGCGCTGATCGTTACGTCCGACGCCTGACCCGGAGAACTCGGGGAGATCGACAGCACCAACGTCGGCGGTGCATCGAGGTCGACATCGAGCGCGAAGCTCTGCTCGTCGTCCGGGGTGAAAAAGTCGTTCGTCACAGTGACCGTCGCCGAATAGTGCCCAGAAACGGTCGGCGTCCCGCTCAGCACACCGGTCGCCCCGTCGAGCAGCACCCCGGGCGGCAGCTGTCCTGCGCTGACGAAGAATCGCGGCGGCGGCCCGCCGTGCGAGTCCGCAAAGAACGTATGGATGAACGTGCCTGGCCCGAGCAGGCCGCTCGGCGCTGAGCTGGTGAAGGTCGGTGCGCCGCCGAGCTCTCCGTCGGCGCTGGCTCCCCAGCAGACAGCGAGCCTGTCTGCTTCGAGCGCGCAGCTGTGGGTGGCGCCGGCAGCGATCGCGTCCACCTCGGTGAGACCAGATGGAACCGCGCCCTCGCCGTCTGCGCCCCCTCCCCAGCAGATCGGCGCGCCGGAGGTCGTGACGGCGCAGGTCTGTTGGTCTCCAGAAGAGATCGCCGAGAAGCGCTCCCCCGCCGGCGGAGTCGACTGGCCGGAGGCGTCATTGCCCCAACAGCTGACCACCGCAGCGCTGTCGATCGCGCAGGTGTGGTCTGTGCCGGCGGAAATATCCGTAACGCTGCCGATGCCGCCCGGCACGCTCGCCTCGCCCTGGGAGTCGTCGCCCCAGCAGACCGGAGTTCCGTCGGTCTGGATCGCGCAGGCGTGGCCGCCGCCGGCAGAGATCGCATCGACCGAGCCGATCCCACTCGGGATGTCTGTCTCTCCGCTGGCGTCAGCGCCCCAGCAGACCGGAGTTCCGTCGGTCTGGATCGCGCAGGTGAAGGCGTCGCCTGCGGAGATGGCCGAGATTGCGCCGAGCCCCGTCGGCACATCGATCTGGCCGCTCGCGTCGGCCCCCCAACACACAGCGTCGCCGCCGACCTCGACCGCACAGGCGTGATCGGTGCCCGCAGACACGGAAGTCACGCCGCCCGCAACGGTCGGCGGCAAAGCTTGGCCTTGGTCGTTCAATCCCCAGCATGCCGGATCGCCGCTGGGGGCAATCGCGCAAGTGAACGCCGACCCAGCCGAAATCTTCGATTCAGATGTCGCGCCGGCGGGGTCTGCCACCCAGGTCAGCGCAGCGAATGCGACGCCCAGACTCAGGAGCATCCATGCTGAGAGCTGAGAAACCTTGGCCGGATTTCTTACCCGGCGGTAAATCAACACTGGCCTCAGGATAATGGAAATGTCTCGCGAACGCAAACGTTCGCAGCAGCTCATTCCGGGTCGGAATCAGTCGAGCAGCGTGGCCTCGGCCGGCGGCGTTTCGGCCGCCTGGTCGGGCACGAGCGCCTCGAGATCGAACTCACCCAGTGCGGCGAGCGAGCCGCGGCTCGTGAGATCGAAGTGCACTGGTGTGACCGCGACGCAGTGCTCGGCGATCGCCTCGAAATCGGTGCCGTCCTCATCGACGTAAGACGGATCGTCTCCGTAGATGCGGTAGCGACGGCGCGCGCCCTCTTCACTCTGGAGCTCGAGCTTGTCCCGGTAGATGCGCTTGCCCAGGCGGCAGACTCGGGCGCCGTCAATCGGGCCTGCGGGGACGTTGACGTTGAGCAGGGTGCCGGGCATGATCGGAAGCTCGTCGATCCGCTCGACGAGGCCGGCGGCGAAGGCGGCGGCGTTGGCGAAATCCATCTCCTCGCCGAAGCTCCAGCCCATCTGCCCGCGACGCGCCTGCTGGCTGACGGCGATCGCCGGGACACCGAGTATCACGCCTTCGAATGCAGCGGCGACGGTACCGCTGTAGGTGATGTCGTCGCCGAGATTGGCGCCGTGATTGATTCCGGAGACGATCAGCTCGGGTTGCCACTCGAGCAGGCCGAGCGTGGCGAAGCGGACGCAGTCGACCGGCGTTCCATCGGTCTGGAAACCCTTTGTGCCGTCGCCGAAGTCGACCTCCTCGACGTAGAGCGGCGCCCGCGTCGTGATCCCGCGGCCGATCGCGCTGCGATTGGAGTCGGGGGCGATCACTGCAAGCTCGATGCCGGGGACGTTCAGCAGGGCGTGGCGGAAGGCGTGTAGGCCGGATGCCTGGATGCCGTCGTCGTTTGTGAGGAGAACTTTCATCGCTTGACCTGATCCTATGACTCGGCCGCGTGATCGGGTCCGAAACTGACCGAGGCGAGGTACAGACCGTCTGCCGGCGCGGTCCCCCCGCCCTGCGCGCGCGGCGCGCCTTCGAGCAGACGGACAAGGTCGTCGAGGCTGCGAGCGCCGCGCGCGATCTCGATCTGAAATGCCGTGATGGACCGCACCATCCGACGGGTGAAGGTGTCGCCGGTGACCCAATACTCGAGCACCCCGTCGCGCTCGCGCCACTCGGAGGTGAGTACGCGGCGCCGGTAATGCTCGTAAGGCTGCTGCGAGAGCGTGAAGGCCTCAAAGTCATGCTCGCCCAGCAGCACGGCAGAGGCGGCATCGAGCAAAGAATGATCGAGCACGTAACTGCACCACCATGCCCGACCACGCAGCATGGCGCTGCGCGAGCGGTTGTTCCAGACGCGGTAGCAATAGGTGCGACTGGTCGCGTGCATGCGCGCGTCGAAGCCGTCGCGTGCAGCTTCGCTGGCAAGCACCGCGACGTCGTCGGGCAGCACGGCGTTCAACGAGCGAGCATCCGCCGGGTGTCCCTCGTGCGAAGCGACCTGGCCCAGGGCATGAACCCCGGCGTCGGTGCGGCCCGCGACGGTGAGCCGAGTCTCCTCGCGGCGCACGATCTTCAGTGCCCGCTCGAGTTCGGCCTGGACCGTCCGCTGACCGGGCTGTTTGGCCCATCCGCGGAAGCGAGTTCCGTCGTACTCAATTGTGAGTCTTGTGCTCATCGGAGCGAAGATTCTGGCGGATCGCGGGTATTAAACCTTCAAGGACGCCCGCCCCAGGCGTCGAAAACCGAGAGTGAACGCCGGCCGCGTGCTCAGACCGACCGGCGTATCGCGACAACACTCCCAGAAATGCCCCAGTCTCCCAGCAACAAGCGCCTCCGCGCTCAACTCGCCGCATCCTTCCCGCTCGCCGCCGTCCTGCTCGCGCTGGCCGCCTGCACGGCCACGGCGGGAACCTATGGTTCCACGCCGGTGAACATTTCGCCCGGCCGTGGCGGTACTCCCGCCAACGGCGCCTCCGGCGAGCCAGCCGTCTCGGGCGACAACCGCAGCGTCCGCTACGTGGCCTATTCCTCGCTCGCCTCGAATCTCGTCTCCGGCGACACCAACGGCGTGAGCGACATCTTCGTCTGGCGCCGACCGCGAGGTGGTTTCCCCCACTCGGTCGGTCAGGGCAAACTGCTTCGCATCAGCGTCGGCCCCGGACGCCGACAGGCCAACGGCGCGTCGGCCAACCCGTCGGTCGACGGATCGATGGTCAACCGGCCCCACTGCGTCGCGTTCCAGTCAACGGCGACCAACCTCTCCCCCAAGGACGCTCTGCCCGATTCGGACATCTATGTGCGTGACCTGCGCCGGGGCCGCACAGTGCTGGTCTCCAACGGCATCACGGCCGACGCAACCGACGTCTCGATCGCGGGCAACTGCAAGAAGGCAGTCTTCGAGGCGGGCGGCAAGGTCTACTGGTCGCGCGTCGGCGCGGGCAAACCGCGCTCGCTGGGCAACGGGACACAGCCCGCATACGCGCGCGACGGTAAATCGATCGTCTTCCGGCGCAGCGGCGGTCGCATCGTCTTTCGCCACGGCGGCTTCAAGGCGGTGCTCAGCAACGGCACCAGGCCGCGCGTCTCCGACTACTCGACCGGTCATGGCTGGGCGGTCGTCTACAACTCGGGCGGCAACGTCAAGCTCGGGCTGATCAATCGCGGCCACAAGTCGGTTCAGACCGCCGTGCGCCGCGCGATCGTCGGCGGCGTCACATCACGGGCCGCGCATCGCGGAATCGTCGTCTGGGCGCGCCGCAGCGCGCTCTTCTACCTGAATCGTCATACCGGGAACAGCGACGACCTCGCCTACGCCCGCCAGCCGATCACTGAGATCGCCTCAAGCGCCCGCGCGAACCTGATCGCATTTGCCGCGCAGGGTGGCTACAGCTTCATCGACACCAAGAACAACGCGCAACCGTCTGTGTACGCAAAGTGGCTCCCCAAGTAGGGAGCCGATTGCGACAGGTGACAGCAGGGCGGCCCGAGCCGCCGACCACTAGACGAGTTCGAGGTAAACCATCTCGGTCGAGTCGCTGCGACGCGGACCGAGTTTGAGGATGCGTGAGTAACCGCCGGGGCGGTCGGCATAGCGCGGAGCCACTTCTTCGAACAACTTGTGCACGATGAACTTGTCGTTGTTCAGCGCCGCAAGAGCCTGACGGCGGGCGTGCAAATCGCCCTGCTTGGCCAGCGTGATGATCTTCTCGAGCTCGGGCTTGACTGCCTTGGCCTTGGCCTCGGTCGTCTTGATGCGCTCGTGGTCGATCGTCTCCTTGATCAGATTGGCAAAGAGAGCCTTGCGGTGCGCTGCGTCGCGCGAGAGCTTGTTGCGTTTCTTGTTGTGGCGCATGGTGTTTCTGGTGGAGAAGGTAGTTGACTAGCCCTTGAGAGCGAGTCCGCGGTCGGCGAGCACGTCGACGACCTCCTGGATGCTCTTGCGGCCGAAGTTCGGGATCGCGGCGAGCTCAGCCTCGCTGCGCTCGAGCAGCTGACCGACGGTCTGGATGCCGCCGCGCTTGAGGCAGTTGTACGAGCGGACGCCGAGGTCGAGCTCTTCGATGAGGATGTCGTCGGGACCGCCGGCCTCGGGCAGTCCGCCGCCGATCTCCTCGGCCTCTTCGAGTTCACCGCGCAGGGCTGCGACGGTCATCTCGTCGGTGAAGATCGCGAGCGTCTTGATCAGAATCTCGGAAGCCTCGCGCAGCGCCGCATCGGGCTCGACCGAGCTGTCGGTCTCGACCTCGATCGTGAGCTTGTCGTAGTCGGTGCGCTGACCGACGCGGGCGCCCTCGACGCTGTAGCTGACGCGCTTGACGGGTGAGAAGATCGAGTCGATCGGAATCACGCCGATCGGCTGGTCGGCCGTCTTGTTCTCGTCGGCAGGCGCGTAACCGCGGCCACGGCCGATCGTCAGGTACATCTCGAGCTTGGACTTCTTCTCGAGCGTGGCGATGTGGGCGTTCGGGTTGAGGATCTCGATGCCGGCGGGCAGGTCGATGTCCTTGGCCTTGACCTCACCCGGGCCGGTGAAGACCAGCGGGGCCTCGACCTCGGTCGCGTCGGAGTGGACCTTGGCGACGAGCGTCTTGAGGTTCAGGACGATGTCGGTGACGTCTTCCTTGACACCCTGGATGGTGGAGAACTCGTGTGCGACGCCCTCGATGCGCAGGCTCGTCACGGCGGCGCCGGCGAGCGAGGAGAGCATCACGCGGCGGAGCGCGCTTCCGAAGGTGTAGCCAAATCCACGGTCCAGCGGTTCGATCGTGAAGACACCACGGTTGCCTTCGATCTGCTGGGCGGAAATGCGAGGCGTCTGGAATTCAAGCATCGGGACCCTTTGTCTAGTTCTTGGTCGGCAGCCGTCCACGCTTGGTCGCGGCGGCGCGTTGGGGGATTTTGTTACTTCGAGAAAATCTCGGTTGTACTGCTTGTCGCCTTAGAGGCGACGGCGCTTGCGCGGGCGGCAGCCGTTGTGGGCCTGCGGGGTGACGTCACGGACGCCGACGACCTCAAGACCAGCGCTCTGCAGCGAGCGAATCGCGGTCTCGCGGCCGGAGCCGGGACCCTTTACGAAGACTTCGACCTTTGCGAGGCCGTGTTCCATGCCCTTGCGCGCGGCCGACTCAGCAGTGACCTGCGCGGCGAACGGCGTGGACTTGCGGGAACCCTTGAAACCGACGGTTCCGGCGGACTCCCAGGCGATGACGTTGCCCGAACGATCGGTCAGTGACACGATCGTGTTGTTGAAGCTGGCCTTGATGTGGGCCTGGCCGAACGGGACGTTCTTCTTGACTTTGCGGCGGCCGGAGCGGCCCTTCTTTGCGTCAGCCATGAACTACTTCGAAACCTTCTTCTTGTTGGCGATCTGCGCCTTGCGCGGACCCTTGCGCGTGCGCGCGTTGGTTTTCGTGCGCTGACCGCGGACCGTCAGCCCACGGCGGTGACGGAGGCCACGGTAGGTGCCGATCTCCATCAGACGCTTGACGTCCTGCGAACGCTCACGGCGGAGGTCACCCTCGACGGTGAGGGTCTGGTCGATCGCGTCACGCAGCTTGATGACCTCGTCTTCGGTGAGGTCGCGGACGAACGTGTCGCGGCTGATGCCGGCGTCGTCGAGCAGCTTCTGCGAAGTCGACTGGCCGATCCCGTAGATGTACGTGAGACCGATCTCGACCCGCTTGTTGAGCGGAATGTTTACTCCTGAAATACGTGCCATAAGTGGTGTGTGCCTAGCCCTGGCGCTGCTTGTGGCGCTTGTTCGTGCAGATCACGTGCACCGTCCCGCGGCGCCTGATCACGCGGCACTTTTCGCAGATCGGTTTTACTGAAGCTCGAACCTTCACGTCACATGCCCTCTCACAAGGCGGAAAAAATAGATTTAGAACAGCCAGAAACGCCGTTGGGACCGGTCACTCGGACGCCGGAAGTCATGCTTCAAGCACGGGCATCCGATCGGGCCCTGAGGCGCGACGCAGAATGTTAGCACGACTGGACGCCCGTCCGGTTGCTCGTGGGGGCGTTGAAAGTCAGGACCAGACGTCGACGATTTCGTGCCACGGGGTGAGGATTCTCGGACCATCCTCGGTGATCGCCACCGTGAACTCGAAGTGCGCCGTGAGCGAGGCGTCGGCGGAATAGACCGACCAGTTGTCGTCGCCGACGAAGATCTCGGGCGCGCCGGCGTTGACCATCGGCTCGATCGCGATGACCATGCCGGGCTGCAGTTCAGGGCCGCTGCCGGGGATCCCATAGTTGGGCACCTGGGGCTCTTCGTGCATCTGCCGCCCGACCCCGTGCCCGATCAGCTCGCGGATCACGGAGAAGCCGGCGGCTTCGACTGTGGTCTCGACCGCGTGACCGACATCTCCGAGGTGGTTGCCCGGGCGGCACTGCTCGACTGCGTCGAAAAGGGACTGCTTGGTCGTGGCC
>JASGFX010000053.1:0-9226 GCA_047605325.1 Solirubrobacterales bacterium
CGAAGGATCCCCAGGTCGTCTCGTAGGCCCAGATCTGCTGGCTCGGTGCGGCCAGCGGGTCGAGGCCGTGGACCTCGACATCTTCGTAGCTGGCCTGATTGCAGTGCACGACGACCTCGTCGCCCGGCTTCCAGCGCGTCACGCCCTCGCCGACCTTCCAGACGATTCCCGACGCGTCGGATCCACCGATGTGGTGGTCCTCCGGGTGGTAGCGGAAGGGGCTGACCGGTTCACCGCGGGAGGCCCAGACGTTGTTGAAGTTGACGCCGGCGGCCATCGTCTTGACGACGACCTCGAACGGTCCCGGCTCCGGGCACTCGATCTCTTCAAGCTTGATGGCGTCCTCGGGCTCGCCGAAGCGGTCCTCACGGATGACCCAGGCCAGCATCGTTGCCGGCAGCTCGCCGAGCGGCTGGCTGTCGTCTGCGAGGCGTGACGCGAGGTCGGTGTCGTTCACTTCAAGTACGGGCATGGTGCTTTCGTTGGGTCGATTACGGGTCGAAAACTCGCGGCGAATCGTATCGCTCTGCGCGCGCGGGTAACCTCTCACGCGGTGAGAGGGAAGCTGAGTTCAATTCTGTGCGCGGCCTGCGTGCTGCTCGTTGCGGCGCTGGCGTCCGGCTGTGCCGGAAACGAGAGCTACCCGAACAACCCGAAGCCGCCGGCAACGCTGACTGTCTCGGTGTTCATCGGCGAAGACGACATCGCGGTCTCGCCTGAGCCTTTCGGCGCCGGCCCGACTCGCTTCATCATCACCAACCAGACCGGCACCAAGCAGAAGGTCCTGCTCTCGACCGACCAGTTCGACCGCGAGACCCTCGTCGGCAGCGGCCAGACCGCCAACTTCAAGCAGACGGTCCAGCAGGGCACCCTCTCGATCTCCGCCGACAACACCGCGGCAGACACCAAAGAGATCGAAGTCGGGCCCGAGCGCGAGAGTGCTCAGCAGGATTTGAATCAGCCTTAGCCCGTTCGGCGCCATACGCCCGAGGGTGCGAACTTGCTGCCTCCCAAATGGCTTTGCATGCTCCGGGCATGCAGTCGGGGATCGGGCCGGCGGGCGGCTTGTTCAAGCGGAATCTCTTGCATGCTCGAAGCATGCAAAGAAAAAGGCTTGGGAATCAGGATCCTCCGAGTTCGATTCTCTTGCATGCCCGAAGCACGCAAGACCGGCCGCGCGGATCAGCGCGAAGCAGAGAACCGCTCGTGTGTGCCCCAGATGGTGCCGAAGCGTTGGCGCAACACTACGTCGCTGAAGCCGGCTGAGGCGATCATCCCAGGTAGCTCACCGTCGCCCATCGGGGCGGTGTTTCGGCGGCCGTCGATGCGTTGGAGCATGTGGGGGAAGCCGAAACGGGGGAGTGGTCCGTGGGGCGGGCCGAAGTCGACCACGTGGAGTGTGCCGGCCGGAGCGAGCGCCTCGCGGGCGCGCTGCAGTGCCAGCGGCTGCTGTTCGGGTGTCAGGTGGTGGAGCACGAGTGATACGACCACCACGTCCCAGCTGCCCGGCTCAGGCGGCGGGTCAGTGATGCTGCCCTGCAGCCAGGTCACTCGCTCGGCCCCCGACTTGACCCGGGCGTAGCCGAGCGCTTTCGGGTCGATGTCGATTCCGGTGATCCGCGCTCCGGGAACGCCCCGGTCGAGCGCGAGCGAAAGTGAGCCGGTGCCGCAGCCGAGCTCGAGGATCCGTGGCTCGGCGATTCCTGCGGTGGCCGCCACGACCGCCTCGATCACGCCGCCGCGCAGTTTGCCCTCGCGCACGGTGAGCGCGATCACGGCGTCGTACATCCCGGTCAGGCGCGCGTCGCCGGCAGCCGGCACAAAATCCGCGTGCGGCTCGTGGTGATGGTGGTGCTGGCCGGCTTCCATCAGTCCTGTTTCGAGACGCGCATCGCAGCAGCGAGCATCAGCCCGAGCGCGTGGTCGCGGCCGTCGATCCGCACCACGACCGGCCCGTCAAACGGCTGTCGGCCGACCATCTCGACGCGGTCGCCGATTCCAATTCCCTGGTCGGTCAGAAAGCGCAGCATCTCCGGATTCGAATCCGAGACGCGCACGAAGATTCCGACTTCGCCGGGCTCGAGCGCGGCGAGGCCGATCGTCGGGCGTGACTCGATTGTCAGATCGCGCGACGGAATCGGATCTCCGTGAGGATCGAACTGGGGATCGCCGAGCTTCTCGGCGATCAAGTCGATCAGGCGATCGGATACGGCGTGCTCGAGGATTTCGGCTTCGTCGTGGAGGTCCTCCCATGGCATGTCCAGCGAGCGGGCGAGGAACAGTTCGATCAGGCGATGGCGGCGCACCACGTGCAGCGCAACCGACCTGCCCTCATCGGTCAGTCCGGCTCCGCGATATGGCTCGTGGGTGACGAGCCCCTCCTCGGCGAGCTTGCCGATCATTGCCGAGACCGAGCCTGTCGATACGCCGAGACGCGCAGCGAGATCGTTGGTCGAGGCAGTCTCATCGGTCACGGTCAACGAATAGATCGCCTTCAGGTAATCCTCGACTGCCGGCGAGCGCTGCTGGATCTCGGGTGCCATGGAGCCGATCATACACTCGCAACAAACAAATTTCTTGGCAAGCCAAGAATTTCTGTTACGTTTGTAACGACCATGAACCTGCGTGAAGAGACAGAGCCGCCGGTAGCGCCCGGCTTGACGCTGCCTGAATCGCGCCGCATGGTGCCCGGCAGCTCGCTCGATCGCGCGATGTCGCACGGCCGCTTCCGCGGCGCGCTGGCGATCCTCGGCCCGGCCTTCGTCGCGTCGGTCGCCTACGTCGACCCGGGCAACTTCGCCACCAACTTCGCTGCTGGCGCCCAGCACGGCTACCAGCTCGTCTGGGTGATCCTGATGGCCAACCTGATGGCGATCATCGTCCAGTACCTGACCTCCAAGGCCGGTCTCTACACCGGTCGCAGCCTCCCGGAGATCTGCGCTGGCCGCTTCGGCCGCAAGACCAACACCGTGCTCTGGATCCAGGCCGAGGTGGTGGCGATGGCGACCGACCTCGCCGAGTTCGTCGGCGCGGCGGTCGGCCTCTATCTCGTCTTCGGGATCGATCTCTTTCCGGCCGGCATCATCACGGCCTTCGTCGCCTTCGGAATCCTCGCGCTCGAGCAGCGCGGCCACCGCAAGTTCGAGCTGGCGATCATCGCGCTGCTCTCACTGATCGCGATCGGCTTCCTCTACACCTTCTTCGCCGTCGGCGACCAGGACTACAAAGCGATGGCCGAGGGCGTGATCCCGAACCTCTCCGGGCAGGGCTCGCTCGCGCTGGCGGTCGGCATCATCGGCGCCACCGTGATGCCGCACGTCGTCTACCTGCACTCGGCGCTCCAGAAGAACCGCATCCGCCCGCAGAACCAGCACGAGATGCGCACGCTGCTGAGGTACAACCGGCTCGACTGCATCATCGGCCTCGGCATCGCCGGCGTCGTCAACCTCTCGATGCTCTGCATCGCCGCCGCGCTCTTCAACGTGCCGGGCCTCTCGAACATCGACGACCTGATTCAGATCCACGGCGAGCTCGGCACGCTGGTCTCGGGCGGTGCCGCGCTGGCTTTCGGCGTGGCGCTGATGGCCTCGGGTTTCTCGAGCTCGAGCGTCGGCACCTACGCCGGGCAGGTCGTGATGAGTGGCTTCATGGGCTGGCGCATCCCGTTGGTGCTGCGTCGATCGATCACGATGGCCCCGGCGCTGATCGTGCTGGCGCTCGGTGTCAACACCACGGACGCGCTCGTGCTCTCTCAGATCGTGCTGAGCTTCGGTATCCCGTTCGCGCTGGTGCCGCTCATCCTTGTGACCCGAGACCGCAAGATCATGGGCGGGATGGTCAACAGCACGCCGATGACATTCGCCGTGAGCGTGATCGCCGTGATCATCTCGGCGTTGAACATCTATCTGCTCTACGACGCGTTCAGCGGCGCGTTCTCGTAGGAACGGGCGGGGGCCTGCTGCTCGCGCGGTTCAAGACGCCCGGCGGTGAAGCAGAACCACAGCGCACTGATCCAGCAGAGCGTCGCGCACACCACGTGCAGCCAGACGAGTTCAGCCGGGAGCTGGTCGTGCCACTGGATCGATCCGATCAGCCCCTGGATCCCGACCAGCACCACGAAGACGGTCGAGTTGACGCGCAGCTCGCGCGAGGCCTTCTTGCGCCAGAGCAGCACCCAGACGCCGATCGCGAGCAGCCCAAGGAGGTCTGCGACGCGGCCGTGGCGATGCACCACCCACTCGAGCGATCCGCTGCTCCTCGGCTCCCAGCGCGGCGAGACTTCCTGGCCCGCGTGGCCTCCGGCGTGGGGGCCTGCGGCCGTCGCACCCATGCCGCTGATCCACGCCGCGGCCGTCAGCACCAGAAGCCCGCGGATCGACCAGACCGTCGTGCGATCGGAACTGCGGGGCCGCTCGCCCGGGGCGTGCATCGAACGCCAGATGAGCAGGATCCCGAAGATCGTGATGATCATCGAGGTGGCGAAGTGGGCGGCGACCCAGCCGTAGCCGAGGTCGCTCTTCACGGACAGCGCGCCGAGCGCGGCCTGCGTGAAGGCGCCGGCGGGCAGTGCCCACGCGAGCCAGACAAGATCCCTGCGACGCGGCCTGCGGCGCATTGCGGCGATCGCGGCGAACAGCACGACGAAGGTGATCAACCCGGAGATCATGCGGTTGCCGAATTCGATCAGCGAGTGCAGATCCGTCGGCACGGCGAGTTGCCCCGGCCGGCAGGTCGGCCAGGACTCACAGCCGAGGCCGGAGTCGGTCAGGCGAACCCCGGCTCCGGTGGCGATGATCAAGGTCAGCAGCGAAACAGACGTGATCGCGACCACCGTGAACTGCTTCGGGGTCAGCGTGAAGCCGTTGGTCTTCTGGCGCAGCGAGTGGAGCATCGCGGCGAGAACTCTAGGTCAGAGGGCGCTAGGAGCCGTCGTTGGCCGCGACGAACTTTGCGACGGCCTGGATCTGCTCGTCGGTCAGGCGGCCCTTGAATGAGGGCATCCCGCCACCGCCGTTGGTGACCTGTTCCGCGACCACGTCGGCACTGACCTTGAGGTTGGTGAGGTCCGGGCCGCTGCCACCGTCGCTGCCTGCGGCGTCAAGCGAGTGGCAACTGCCGCAGCCCGCGTCGGAGAAGATCGTCTTGCCGTCGGTCGAGGTGGAGGCGGGGCCTCCGCAGCCGGCCAGCGTCAACGAAGCCGCCGCGACTACCGCGGCGGCCGGCAATGCGCGGTGCCTCAGGACGCTCCGCCCGTGCTGTTGTGCGACTCGCCCGATGCTCCCAGCTCAGCGCGGCGCGAGTTGATCTGTCCGAGCTTGTGCTGGAGGCGGTCCCATGAGCGCCCCTCGGCCTCGTCGTACGCGGATCCCGCAAGACCTTCGAGGCTCTTGGAGTAGATGCGCCATGCCTTTGCCTCGGACTCTTCGAGTCGGGCGAGTTCAGCTCCTGCTGGCTGTTGGCTGACTGCTGCCATGTCGGACCTCCGTTCTGGGATGACTTACAGCGTACCTAGATGAAACACATCGGGCCGGACGCAGGTTGCGCTCTCAGCCCATCTCGGACGGCTCAGTCTGGACGATCGTCGCAGGCACTCCGCCTGCTTCGACCACGTCTCCAGTTTCGCCCTCCCGGCGCAGAATTGCAAGTGCCGTCGTGGTGCCGTCCTCGCCTGTGACCGTCGTTCCCACGCTTCCGAGTTCGCGGCCGTCGGCGGCCGTCACGATCGCGCCGCTGGTCAGCGGTTGCTCGGCGGCGAGGACGCGCAGGTGCCGGTTTGGCTTGCCCTTGTAGTGCATGCGGGCGACCGTCTCCTGGCCCACGTAGCAACCCTTCTCGAAGCTGACGGCGCGCTGCTCGAGGCCGGCTTCGGCGGGAAAAGTGTCTTGGTTCAGTTCTGCGCCGAAGGTGGGAACGCGATTGGCGATGCGGGCTGCGGCGTGCTCCTGCTCCGAAAGTTCGGGGATGCCCTTGGTCTTCAGCTCGCGGATGAGCGCGTCGGCGTCCGTGGCCTCGACGAGCAGGTCGACGCCGAGCGGGCTTGTCAGCTCCACCACCGGGATCGCGAGCGGTCCGAGGTCGTGCTCGCCGACCAAGTGGATCAACGCCCACTCGCCGGTGCCGTCCTCGGTCGAGAAGAAGTATCCGATCATGTAGGTGTCGATCGTGTGCGCGATCGCGGGGAGGTGTTCGGCGGTCGTGACAACGAGCGTCTCGTCACCGTCCTTCGCGATCACCATGTCGGCGCGAAGCTTCCCCTTGGGGGTCAGCAGCAGTGCGTACTTGGATTCGCCGTCGGCGAGCGCGGCGACGTCGTTGCTCACCTGGCCGTTGAGGAATTCGCCTGCATCGTCGCCGCGCAGCACCAGCACGGCTGGATCGGGCGCGCGCAGGAATCCCGTTGTTGGTTCGCCGTTCATCGAACAAGCATCGTAGCCCCGGCGGGTAATTTGGTTGGCATGCATGGGCCTCACGGACACGGCCACTCCCATTCGCACGGCCACGACCATGGCTCGCGCGAAGGCAATACGCGCCGGATGATCCAGGCGCTGCTGATCAATCTCGCGATGATGGTGATCGGCGTGATCGGCGCCGTGATCACGGGTTCGCTCGCACTGCTCGCCGATGCCGGCCACGTGCTCTCCGACGTGCTCGCGATCGCTCTTGGAATAGCGGCGGCGAAGGTCGCGGCGCGTCCTGCCCGCGGCCGTGGCACTTTCGGTTTCGGCAGGGTGGAGATCCTCGCCGCGCTGATCAACGGGCTTGCGCTTGTCGTTGTCGCCGTGTTCGTAGCGATCGAGGCGATCGGTCGGTTCAGCAATCCACCCGAGATCGACGGGGCCGGCGTGCTCGTCTTCGGAGTGATCGGGCTGCTCGGCAACGTTCTCGCCACTTGGGTTCTGATCCGTGGCGACCGCAGTGACATCAATCTCGAGGGCGTCATGCGCCACTCGCTCGCCGACGCGCTCGGCTCGTTCGGAGTCGTGCTCGCGGGCGTCGGAATCATGCTGACGGGCTACGAGGTGCTCGACCCGATCATCGGCCTGATGATTTCGCTGTTGATCCTCGGATCGTCGTGGAGGCTGATCCGTGAGCCGGTCGAGGTGTTGCTCGAGCGCGCACCGGAGGGGCTCGACGTCGAAGAGGTCGGCATGGCGATCGCTGCGCTGCCGGGCGTGCGCGAAGTCCACGACCTGCACATCTGGTCGATCACCTCGGGTTTTCCGGCACTCGCCGCGCATGTCACCGTCGACGCGACCTGTCAGCTCGACGACACGCGGCACGCGATCGAGGAGATGTTGCGCGAGCGTTTCGCGCTCGAGCACACGACGCTCCAGGTCTCGGCCGAGCAGCTTCTGCAGATCGACGGCTGAGCGCGCGGGGTAACATCGCTGGCAATGGCTCTCGCAGCGGAATTCCAAGAGATCGTCGACTCGCTTCCCAGCGACTGGACCGACCTTGAATTCGACCTGCGGATCTTCGACGAGGACGCCTACGTCGACGCCGCGACGCTGCTGACGCAGTGCAACGCGCGTCCGTACTCGCGCGCCGACTGGCACTTCAATGTCCTCGTGGCCAACAAATTCGGCCACGGCGCCGCTCCCGAGGCCGTCCATGCCACGCTCGGTCTGCTCGACACCAACGGCATCGGCGGCGAGCTGAAGGTTCGTCAGATTCGCGAAGGCCGAGCCGAGACAGTCCAGATGTGGGGCCGGCCCGAAGCCGTTCGTCGCGAGTTCCGCCAGCGCCGCGGGATCTGACGCCGGCTGCCGTGAACGTCCGCCTGATCACGGACGACCTGTTGTTCGGTTCGAAGGTCGAGGCGATGATCCGCGAGGCCGGCGGCACCCCGACCGCTGAAGACGGTGACCTCGCCTTGACGATCCTCGATCTGACCGATGGCGACACCGATGTCGCGGTGGCTGCGGAATTCGCCCAGCGCGCCGGGGCACCCGTGCTCGCGTATTACGCGCACACCAACGACGAGGTTCGCACCGCGGCGATCGCCGCGGGCATCGACAAGATTGTCCCGCGCTCGCGAATGATGCGCGAGGGGCCGGAACTGATCGCAGAACTGGCCGGTACCTGAACGGCGTTTTTTCTTTCCTGAGCTATTGGGAATATGGGTAGGCAAATCTCCCCCTTCATCCAAGGAGCTCGGTAATGGAAAACACACATCCAGGCAAGGCGTATCTCGCCGAGGCCGTCGGAACCTTTCTGCTCGTCTTCTCGATCGTCGCCGCGGTCACGCTCTATGGCGGCACGCTCGCCGGAGCAGGCCAGACGCCGCTTCCGAACATCGTGATTCCGTTCGTGGCGTTCGCCCACGGATTCGCGCTGTTCATCGGCATCCAGACGCTCGGCGCGATCTCCGGAGGCCACTTCAACCCAGCAGTCACAGTCGGCCTGCTCTCGATCAAAAAGATCAGCGCATCGAACGCGGTGCTCTACATCGTCGCTCAGGTCGTCGGCGCGCTTGTCGCGACGTTCCTGCTGGCGCTCGTGCTGCACGACCAGGGCGAGCTCGTGAAGTTCGGCTCACCGAGCCTCGCCGCCGGGATTTCGACCGGCGCCGGCATCGTGCTCGAGGCGCTGTTCGTGTTCTTCCTCGTCTGGACGATCGTGGCGACCGCGGTCAACCCGGATGGCCCGAAGGAGTGGGCGCCGATCGCGATCTCAACATCGCTGGCGCTCGGTGTTCTGCTGATCGGTCAGTGGACCGGCGCCGCCCTGAACCCGGCCCGCGCGTTCGCTCCCGACCTCACAAACGCGCTCTTCGGCAAGGGCGGATTCGGATCGATCTCCGACTTCTTCCTCGTCTATCTGATCGCGCCGATCGCCGCCGGGGTGCTCGCCGCGACGCTCTACAACGCGCTCTACATCAAGCCGGCCGAGCGCGGCGAGGTCGAGGAGTCTCCCGCTCCGTCCGAGCAGTCTCCGATCTAGGCCTGTGACGCATGGATCACCCTCTTTCCGGCACAATGACTGGAAAGAGGGGATCCTTCGTCAATCCCCCTCGAGAGGAGCTGAGCATGGCCTTCAAACGACTGCTCGTGATCGCCAACGAGACGATCGCCGGAGCCGCCCTCCACGACCACATCCGCGAGCTCACCGCAGACGGTGGCCGCGTGATCATCGTCGCTCCGGCACTGAGTTCACGGCTGAAGTACGTCTTCTCCGATGTCGACGGTCCGCGCGAGCAGGCTCGGCGGCGGCTCGACTCGTGGTT
>JASGFX010000054.1:0-7636 GCA_047605325.1 Solirubrobacterales bacterium
CACCTCTGTCGGCGTGATCATCCTCACCGGTGAGGGCCCCGACGCGTTCTGCAGCGGCGGCGACCAGCGCATCCGCGGCAACGACGGCTACATCGGCGACGACGAGGTCGCCCAGCAGGGCGTCGGACGCCTCAACGTGCTCGACCTGCAGATCCAGATCCGCCGCTGCCCCAAGCCCGTCGTGGCGCAGGTCGCGGGTTACGCGATCGGTGGCGGTCACGTGCTGCACATCGTCTGCGACCTCACAATCGCCGCTGACAACGCGCGCTTCGGTCAGACCGGCCCGCGCGTCGGCTCGTTCGACGGCGGCTTCGGCGCCGGCTACCTCGGTTCGATCGTCGGCCAGAAGAAGGCCAAGGAGATCTGGTTCCTCTGCCGCCAGTACGACGCGCAGGAGGCCCTTGACATGGGTCTCGTCAACACTGTCGTGCCGCTCGACCAGCTTGAAGACGAGACCGTCAAGTGGTGCAAGGAGATGCTCGCCCTCTCCCCCCTCGCGCTGCGCCTTCTCAAAGCCTCGTTCAACGCGGCGACCGACGGCATGGCCGGCGTTCAGCACCTCGCGGGCGACGCGACGCTGCTCTTCTACATGACCGAGGAAGGCCAGGAAGGCCGCAACGCCTACGTCGAGAAGCGCAAGCCCGACTTCGCGCAGTTCCCGAAGCGGCCGTAGTCGCATGGGCGCGCTCGACGTCTGGGTCAAGGCGGCCCGTCCGCGAACACTGCCGGCTGCGCTCGCTCCGGTGGCTGTCGGCACCTGCCTCGCTGCGGGCCCTGCCGACACCTTCAAGCCGCTGGTCCTGATCGCGACGATCGTCGGCGCGCTGTTCATCCAGATCGGGACGAACCTCTCGAACGACTACTCGGACGCCCGTCGCGGCGCCGACACCGAGGAGCGCCTCGGACCGGTGCGCGTGACGGCCGGTGGCCTCGTGCCGCCCAAGCACGTGCTCTACGCGACCTGGATCGCCTTCGGCATCGCGGCTCTCGCCGGCGTCTACCTGATCTACGAGGCCGGCTGGGAGCTGATCCTGATCGGCGTCGCCTCGATCATCGCCGGCGTGCTCTACACCGGAGGGCCCCGCCCCTATGGCTATGCCGGTCTCGGTGAAGTGTTTGTATTCCTGTTCTTCGGCGTTGTCGCCGTGACCGGCTCCTACTTCGTGCAGACGACCGAGTTCAGCTGGAAGGCGGTGGCGCTGTCGGTGCCAGTCGGCCTGCTCGCCTGTGCGGTGCTGATGGTCAACAACACGCGAGACATGGACACCGACCGCCGCGCCGGCAAGAACACGCTGGCCGTCCGGCTCGGGCGCGACCGCATGCGCACGACCTACAGCCTCACGCTGCTGCTCTCATTCATCCTGATCCCGATCATCTGGCTGGTCACCGGCCTGACCCCCTGGATCAACCTCGCGCTGCTCGCACTGCCGCTCGTACCGTCGCTCGCCCGCACGGTTCGCGAGCGCACCGACGGCGCCGCGCTGAACAAGGCACTCGGCGATACCGCTCGCCTCGAGCTGTTCTTCTGCGTGCTTCTTTCCGTCGGATTGCTCCTGGGCTAGCCCGAGCGCTTTACGCTTGACCCATGAAGATCGATCGGGTTGAGCTCTTCGCGATCAGGCTCCCGCTCCGGGCGCCCTTCAACTCTGCCGGCGGAAGCACGGCCGTGCGCGATCTCGGGGTCCTGCGCCTGACCGACGAAGACGGTCTGACCGGTCTCGGCGAGATCACTCCGTATCCCGATCCGGCGGCCGCGCCGCTCTCGGATCTTCTCGCCGCTTTCGAAGACGGAGCTCGCACGCAACTGCGCGAAGCCGAGATCTTCGACAAGGGGCTCACGCTCGAGCGCCCGCTCCCGCCCGCTGTCGAATCGGCCATCGACATCGCGCTGCTCGACCTCCTGGCACGCCGCGACGGGATCCGGGTGGCCGATCTGATCGGCACCGAGGCCCAGGAGCGCGTGCCGGTGAACGCCACGATCACAGCCGTCGATCCCGACGAGGTCGGCGAGCTCGGCAAGGAGGCGCTCAGCGCCGGGTTCGAGACGATCAAGCTGAAGGTCGGTTTCACCCGCCACGACCGCGAGCGGCTCGCCGCGCTGCGCGACGCAGTGGGCTTTCAGACGCTGATCCGCCTCGACGTGAACGGCGGCTGGTTCACGAATGAGGCGATCGAGGAAATCGCTGCGCTGCAGGAGTACGGGCTCGAGTTCGTCGAACAGCCCGTCGCCCCGGAGGATCTCGCGTCGATGCACCGTGTACGCGACGCTTCGATGGTGCCGATCGTCGCCGACGAGGGGATCCGAACGGTCTCCGATCTCGATCTCCATGTGGCCAACGGGGCCTGCGACGGCGTCGCGATCAAGCTCTCACAGGTGAGCGGGATCACCGCCGCTTCGGTGCTGGCGAGCAACGCCTCGAAGGCTGGGCTGCTGACGTTCGTGACGAGCACGCTCGACGGGCCGGTCGGGCTTGCGGCCGGCCTGCACTTCGCTGCGGCGCGCTCCGATTTCGCGCTCGCCAACGGGCTTGCGACTGGCGGGCTGTTCGAGGATTCCTACGCGTTCGGCCTACCCGACGTAATCGACGGTGCCCTGCAGATGACCGACGCGCCCGGACTCGGGATCGAACTCGACGAGGACGCGCTCGTCGATCTGGCGATCTCCTAGAGGCCCTCGAGGAACTCCACGACCGCCTTTGTCGCCGCGGCTGGGTCGGAGATGTGTGCGGCGTGACCGGCGCCCGCGATCGAGCTGCGCCGGGCATTCGGGATCAGATCGGCAAGTCGCTCGGCGTGGTCTTCATAGGCGGGATCCTGTGCACCGGTCAACAGCAGGACGGGCACCGCGATCTCGGCCACGCTGTCCCACATCGGCTCGTAGGCGGCTTGGCCCATCCCGCGCAGTGCGGCGGCGAGCGCAACGGGATCGTGCGAGAGACGGATCGGGCGCTGTTTCTCGATCACGTCGATCGACTGCTCGCCCAGCGCGGGGACGCGTTCCCAGTCGTCGACGAAATCTTTGATCGGCCGGCTCTCGATGCGCTCGCTCAGCTGATCGTCGCGCTTGCTGCGCTCGGCGCGCGCGGCCGGGTCCTCGATGCCGGCGGTGCCGCTCTCGAGGATCAGCGCCGAGACGAGCTCGGGTTCATTCAGGACCAGATCGAGCGCCACGCGGGCGCCTTGCGAATAGCCCCACACGACCGCTGAACCGCCCGCCGCGCGAATCGCGGCGGCAACGGTCTCGCGCGCAAGCTCAGGCGTCGGCTCGCCGAGCGAGAGCGCCGTGTTGCCATGTCCGGGAAGTTCCGGCGCGAGCACGATCCGCCCGGTCGGAAGCAGCTCGCGGACTTCACGCCACGAGGCCGGCAACTGCGCGAATCCATGCAACAGGACCAAAGGTGCCGCGCCCTCCGTCACAATCTCCCCCGATGGAGTTGACGAATCAGACCTTCGCGCCTCTGCGGGTGATGATCGACGAGTTCGTGCGCGCCGGTGTCGAGCACGCCGTGGTAGCGCCGGGCTCTCGCAATGCGCCGATCGCGTACGCACTCGGAGACCGCGAAGAGCTCAAAAAGTGGAGCGTGCTCGACGAGCGCCAGGCGGGATTTTTCGCTCTCGGAATCGCCAAGAGCACCGGCAAACCCGTGATCGTCACCTGCACGTCGGGCAGCGCAGCGGCAAATCTGCACTCCGCTGTGATCGAGGCGTCGCACGCAGGCGTGCCGCTGATCGTGCTGACCGCCGACCGTCCGCCGGAACTGCGCGACGTCGGCGCGGGACAGGCAATCGATCAGCTCGGCATCTATGGCGCGTCCGTGCGCTGGTTTGTCGAGGCTGGAAACCATCCGGTGACCAACAACACACTACGTCATTTTCGCGCCCTCGCCGGTCGCGCGCTCGGCGAAGCCGGCGGCGCGAACCCCGGGCCGGTCCACATCAATCTCCCACTTCGAGAGCCATTGCAGCCGGTACTTCACGACCTCGGTGACCTCGGCTCGCAGGACGGCGCCACTGGCCGTCCGGGCGGCGAGCCGTGGAGCGCCGCGCGCATCCCGGCTCCAGTCGCTCCAGACCTCCACAGCGCAGTCGCGAAGGCGAGCCATCCTGTGATTGTCGCGGGCGATCAGCACACCCCAGAGCTTGCTGCCGCCATCGCTGAATACTCGGCTGCGGCCGGAATTCCGGTCTTCGCCGACTCGCTCTCTCAGCTGCGGCGCGCGCACCTCGCCCAAGGCTCGCACGTGATTGCGTCATATGACCTGATCCTTCGCTCAGAGCCAGTGAAACACGAGCTCATTCCGGATTTGATCGTCCGCGTCGGCGAGCTCCCCACCTCCAAACCGCTGCGGGCATGGCTCTCCGAGACGTCGGCGCGACAGATCGTGCTCGACCCACGCGGTCGCTGGCAGGACCCGACTCGCAGGGCGAGCGACCTCTGGCAGGTGGACCCGCTCGCGACGATTGCGCGCGCATCAGCCGACGCCGACTCCGTCACCGCCGCCCCGCCTTGGACCGCCGCCTGGAGTCGTCTCGAGCGCGCCGCCCAGTCGGCGATCGACCACGCGCTCGGCGAAGAGTCCTTCCCGTTCGAGCCGGCCGTCTACCGGGAACTGCTCTCCAAGCTGTCTGCGGCGACCGTCTTCGTCTCATCCTCGATGCCGATTCGCGACGTCGAAACATATGGCCCGATCGGGGCCGACGATCTGCGCTTCCTCTCCAACCGCGGCACGAACGGGATCGACGGTGTCCTGAGCACGGCGTTGGGAGTGCGCGCGCCGTTTGACTGCGACCGTGTCGTGCTGCTGACGGGCGATCTCGCTTTTCTCTACGACGCGAGCGCTCTTGCGATCGCCAAGCGGCACGAGCTGCCGATCACGATCGTCTGCGTCGACAACGGCGGCGGCGGAATCTTCTCGTTCCTGCCCGTGGCCGCGCACGAGCAGCACTTCGAAGAGCTGATCGCGACGCCGCCGGGTGTCGACATCGAGGCGGTCGCCCGCGCCTATGGAATGGACTACTCGGCGCCTCAGGCCAGCGACGCTCTGATCGAGGCGGCCTCCCGACCCGGCCTCGTGCACGTCAAGACCGATCGCACCGAGAACAAGACGCAGCACGACCGCGTCGCATCGCATGTGCTCGAGTCAGTCGCAGCGGCGCTGACCGAATCTGGCGCTTTTCACTGATCGCCGAACAGTCGGGCGAGGGACTCGGCCTCGGCCCGATCGAACCAGGCCGAAATCTGTGCGCATTGGTCAGCTTCGGCTGAGAACAGGCAGAAGCGCCTGAAGTTTCGTCTCAGTTTCGGCCAGCTCCGCGGCCGGATCCGAATCACCCACGATGCCGCAGCCGGCGAACAACCTGGCCTGAGGCCCGTCGATCACGGCGCTGCGCAGCGCCACGTGGAACTCGCCGTCCTCGAAGAGGTCCATCCACCCCACGCCGCCGGTGTACCAACCACGGTCGAATCCCTCGAGCGCTCGCACCCGCTCTCGCGCCGCGCCCCACGGCTCGCCGCCGACGGCCGGAGTCGGGTGCAGCGCACCGGCCAGCTCTATCACCGGTTGCGGCTCCGTGAGCTGCGCGCGGATCGGCGTCGCGAGGTGCTGGATGTTCTTGACCTTGATCACCTCTGGCGCCTCCGGTGCGGAAATCCACGCTGAATAGCGGCCGAGCGCGCGCTCGATGCGTTTGACGACGATGTCGTGTTCGACGCGGTTCTTCTCGCTGGTGAAAAGCTGGGTGGCGAGGTGCGCGTCGGTTTCAGGGTCGGTGCCGCGCCGCATCGAGCCGGCCAGGGCCATCGTCGATGCGCGGCGGCCTTCACGCCGTACGAGCAATTCGGGCGAGGCACCGATGAATGTGGTGGCGCCACGGGAAACGGCGAAGGTCGTGCATTCGGGGAAGCGTTCGATCAGTCCGCGCGCGGCTGCGAACGGGTCGATCGGAGACTCGCGGCGCAGCGTGACCTCACGCGCAAGCACGATCTTCTCGTAGGCGCCGCCGCGGATCTCTCGCGCGGCCTCGGCGACGGCGTGCTCGAAGTGCTGCGGCGGAGCGACACTCGTGACCGCCGCCCCTCCCGCGCGCGGCGAGAAGTCTTCAGCTTCCGGCGGATCATCGAGGCGGAGTCGATCGACCAACTGTTCGACCCCGGCCATCTCGCCCGCGACCGTCGAATCCGGTGCGACCGAGACGTTCAGGGTGAGCCGCGACTGCGGATCCTCACCGAGCACTCGCGCGATCGACGCGCGCGGAAGCGAGAAGCTGGTCGAGGGAAAGTCGCGCCAGACGTCGCCGTAGGTCGGCGCATCGAGAAACGCGAAGCCGCCGACCCAGACCACACCCGATCCCGAAGGCGAGCGCGGGTCGTCGAACAGGTCGTCGACGAGCGCGGCCTCGAGTGCGCTTCCCGCCTGCGCGCGCCACGCCGTCGAAGCGATCGTCTCCGCCCGAATCGATGCGAAAGGCCTCGCCGAGCGAGACCAGAACGAAGTCGTCGCGCGCCGGCTGAGCGAGCGCCGTCCAAGAGCCCGTGTCGCCGGCCGCCGCTCTCAGGTGCGAAAGCGGATCGATCGCGGGACGGGGACGGTGACCGAGGCGATCACAGCGGTCTGACGTGATTCGGCGATCCCCAGCGCCCGTTCGATCCGACCTGCGAGACGCGCGTATGCGGCCGCGCCGAAGCCTGCCTCGGGGGACGCGGACGGGTCGCTCGCCCGCCGCGCTTTTCCCCAGAAGGCCATGCTCAGAATGAGATCAGGTCTCGTGGCGCCCGCGCTGAACGGCGATCTCACCGGTGCGAACCATCTCGATCAGGCCGAACGGGCGCACCAGCGCTTCGAAGGCCTCAATCTTCTCGTCGCTGCCGGTGACCTCGATCGTCACCGACTTGCGCGCCACGTCGACCACGCGACCGTGGAAGATGTCCGCGAGTTGCGTCAGCTCCGAACGCGTGTGTGCGTCGGCGTCGATCTTGAACAGCGCGAGCTCGCGAGCGACCGTGTCGGACGGCTCGAGGTCGCGGATCTTCAGAACGTTCACCAGCTTGTGCAGCTGCTTGGTGACCTGGTCGATCGGATGCTCGGCCCCGTCGATCGTCATCGTTATGCGCGACACCATGTCGTCGTCGGTCGGACCGACGGCGAGTGTGTTGATGTTGTATCCGCGCCGCGCGAACAGGCCGCTGATGCGCGCCAGCACACCGGGCTCGTTCTCGACGAGGATCGAGAGCACGTGCTTTCGGCCCATCATGCGCTGGCCGGTGGCCTGCAGATCCGACAGGGCGAAGAGTTCTTTGGTTCCTGGTTCACCCATTGATCAGCCCACCATGTTTCGGGCCGGTTCACCGGCCGGGATCATCGGATACGTGTTCTCCTCCTTGGTGACGCGCACGTCTACGAAGGCCGGGCCCTCGTGTGCGATCGCCTCCTTGAAGGTGTTGACCAGATTCGACTTGTCGGTCTCCTGGCGGGCCCAGATTCCGTAGGCGTCGGCGAGCTTGAGCCAGTCGGGGTGATTGCCTGTGTCGACGTGGCTGTAGCGGCCGTCCCAGAAGAGTTCCTGCCACTGGCGGACCATGCCCAGGAAGCCGTTGTTCATCAGGAAGATCTTCACCGGGATCTCGTTCTCGGCGATC
>JASGFX010000055.1:0-6740 GCA_047605325.1 Solirubrobacterales bacterium
GCACCTGCGCCTCGGCGAAGTGGCCGATGCGGGCCTTGGCCATCACCGGGATCGTCACGGCTTCCTGGATGCCGCGGATCATCTCGGGGTCGCTCATGCGCGCGACGCCGCCATCACGGCGGATGTCACTCGGGACACGCTCGAGCGCCATCACTGCGGCGGCTCCTGCGGCTTCGGCGATCTTCGCCTGTTCGGCGTCGACCACATCCATGATCACGCCGCCGCGGAGCATCTCCGCCATACCTGTCTTGACGCTGAAAGTTGCTTCCCGGGTGAGTTCGTCAGTCATATGAGTGATGTTAGTTCGCAGGCCCCGTCGCCCGTATGATGCGGAAATGATCGATCCGCTCGAACGCTGGCGCCAGTACGGCGAAAAACCCGACTTCGCGGGCCTCTTGACCTACGGCGGCGTTCCCTACACGCAAGACCCCGCAGAACTCGACGGATTCGATGTCGCGATCGTCGGCGCGCCCACTGACGATCTCGTATCCGACCGCCCCGGCGCCCGCTTCGCCCCACGCGCGATTCGCGCTGCCAGCTGCCCGCCGGGGCCGCACATGGAGACCCGCGTCGACGCGTTCGAGACGCTCGAGATCGTCGACTACGGAGACGCCGCAGTGCTCCCCGCCGACCCGGCCGGTTCGCACGCCGCGATCGAGCAGACCGTCTCCGAGGTGCTGGCGGCTGGTGCGTTTCCGATGATCCTCGGCGGCGATCACGGGATCGCAGAGCCCGACATGCGGGCGTGCGCGAAGGTCCATGGTCCGCTGGGCCTGATCCACTTCGACACCCACGCCGACACCGGCGAGGAGGTCTTCGGCGTGAAGGTCAGCCACGGTACCCCGATGTACCGCCTCGTCGAAGACGGCGTGATCGACGGCTCGCGCTATGTGCAGATCGGCCTGCGCGGCTACTGGCCGGGCGAGAAGGAGTTTGACTGGCAGTCCGAGCATGGGATCACCGCGATCCCGATGCACGAGGTCGCCGCGGGCGGCATCGAGGCAGCTGTCGCCCGGACCCTCGAGATCGTCGGTGGCGGCCCCAGCTTCTTGAGCGTCGACATCGATGTGCTCGATCCGGCCTTCGCGCCCGGAACAGGCACACCCGAACCGGGCGGCATGACGACCTCCGAGCTGATGAGCGCCTGCCGAGCGGTCGCTGCCGGCGCCGCGCTGGTCGGAGCGGATCTCGTCGAGATCATTCCGACGATGGTCGGCTCCGCCGACATCACCGCGCTCGCGGGCGACCGCATCGTGCGCGAGATCCTCACCGGCCTCGCGCAGCGCAGGATCAGTTCAGCGAATTCTTGAGCTCGATGATGCGCGCGGCATCTCCCTCGAGCTGATCACGCGTGATGCGGCCGGCGCGCACATCCGCGAGCAGGCGGGTCCGCGCGCGCATAGCCACGCCCCACGCCTGACCCCAGAGCAACACGTCGGCGCCGGCCGCGATCGCCGAGCGCGCCGTGTTCGCGCCGGGACCGAACTGCGGAGTCTCGAGCGCGTCGGTGATCGTCAAACCCGTGAAACCGGTCCCGGCGAGCATCGAATAGGTCTTCTTGACAAGTGACGACGGGCGATGGATCCCGAGTTTCGGATAGCGGGCGCTTGAGACCATCACGAGGCTCGGCGTGTCGGGACACTGGCGGTAGGCGCGCGTTTCGGCCTCGATCTGTGCGGATGTCGCGCCAATCGAGACGTCGTTGAAATCGGTGTCCGCGCCGGCGCGGCCGAGGCCCGGGTAGTGCTTGAACGTCGCCGCGACACCGCCGGTTTCGTTGCCGCCCGCAAAGGCACAACCGGCATCGGCGACGATCCGCGAGCTGCTCGAGTAGGCGCGGTTGCCGAGGAACGAGTGTTTGACCTTCACCACGTCGACGACCGGCGCCAGATTGACGTTGAAGCCATACTTCTTCAGCGATCGTCCGGTCGCGAGACCCTGAGAACGGGCGACGCGGGCGGGATCGCCAGAACGTCCGATCGAGGCCGGAGAGCGCGTTGGCGGGAGTTGCGGGAGTCGCTGAACGATCCCACCCTCCTGATCGATCATCACCAGCAACCGTGGCATGCCGCCGGCCTTGGCCCAGGCCTGCAATCGCGTGATCGCCTTCTTCGCCACTCCGGGCGTAGGCATGTTGTTGCTGAAGAGGATCACGCCCCCGACGCGTCCGGCACGGACGGCGCGCAGGACCGATTTCGGCGGAGTCGCGCCCACATAGCCGGTGGTGATGCGCTGACCGATCAACTCGGTCGTTGACATCTTCGCCGCGGTGCTCGCCGCGGCGGAGAGTTTCGGCGCGGTCGGCGCGTCGCCTCCTCCCGAGGCGAGCGCGACCCCAGCGCAGACGACCCCGGCCGCGCAGACGACAAGCAGGGCCTTCGCTCCCTTCCCCATGAGACTCACGCCACGGCCCCGTCAGGTGAGCTTGGCCACGGCGGCCGAGAACCTGTCGGGATCGCGCAGCACAGGCCCGTGACCGAAGCAGACGACTTCTGGCCTCAGCTCAGCCAGGCGGCGCGCAGATCGACGATTCGCGATCGGGTCGGGGCTGAGCACCGGAAACGGCTCGCGCGGCCCGCCGCGCATCAGGAACGGGTTGTAACCCCACATCACATCGCCGCAGATCAGAACGCGATCACTCTCGCGCCAGAACGAGATGTGGCCCGGAGAGTGACCCGGGGTGAAGAGAACTTCGAAGCCTGCGACCTCGTCGCCCTCCTTGAGCTCACGCTCGACGGCGCACGGTTTGCAGCCTGCCCAGACCATCCGCTCGCCGAGTCCGGGGATGTCACCGACCTGTTTGCCGATCTTCACGGCCGGGGCGTCCATTTCGCCGACCCACATCGGAATTCCGAGCTCACTCAGGACGTGCGAACTCGAGCCGTAGTGGTCGATGTGGGCGTGTGTGATCGCGTGCGCCTTGACGCCCGCCGCGCGGGCCTGCGCGACGATGCTCTTGTGCTCGAGCGCGTAGCCGGCGTCGATCAGAACGTCGCCGATGACGTACTTGTTGATCACGCCTTGCGGCGAGCCCTTGAGCTGACGGACGTCGGGCGCGATCTCGATCATCGTCGCCCAGCTTACGCGGTTCTACTTGCCGCGGAAGGCGCGGATCCGGCCGCCGTAGACGTCCTGATTGCTCGCGTAGAGACCATTGACGAGGCCCTGCACCACCGAAAGCAGCCCGGTGTGTGAGCGCACGAACGACGGGCTGGTCGACGAGTAGTAGATGTGGTGCGTCGAAAGCTTGGCGATTTCGCTCATCGAAGCGTCGGTGATGCTGATCGAGCGAGCTCCACGCGTGTTGGCGAGGCGCATCGCGCGGGTCACGATCGTGTGCGGTCGACCGGCGCAGAACGCGATCACGAGAGTGTCCTCATCGATCCGCGCGACGCGATTGATGCTGTCCTGCGACGGGCTCGCGACGAGCTCGCAGCGATGCTCGAGCAGCATCAACATGTGACGCATGTACGACGCGAAGAAGGCCATCTGGTCGGTGCCGACAACGAGAATCTGACGCGAGCTGGTGATCGCATCGATCGCTGCCTCGAAGGTCGCGCGGTCCATTCGGCGCGCAGTCTCCTCGATGTTGATCTGATCGGCCGCGACGACCGATTCGGCCGCTGTCGGGTTCATTCCGAAGAGGGTGCCGGCAGAACCGGTCTCCTGTTCGCGACGGGTCGCGCGGTACTCCTCGCGCGCCGCGGTCTGAAGCTCGGGAAAGCCCTCAAAGCCCAGCGCCTGGCTGAAGCGCACGACGGTCGAGGAAGAAGTCTGAACCTGCGCGGCGAGCTGCTCGGCCGTCTGGAAGGCCGACTCTTCGAGGTGGTCGATGATGTAGAGCGCAACGTCGCGCTGGGCGCGCGAGCAACCGTCAAGTTTTCCGCGGATCAGCTCGCTCAGCGTGAGCGGCTCGGCTGCGGAAGGCTTTGCGCCGCGCGATGCCTTGATCGGCGAATCGGCCTTCGCGGCGGTCTTGTTCTCGGCGGCTGAGGTCTTGGCGACAGCGCGCGAGGCGGGCTTGTCTGCGAGGGCGGCTTTGCTCATGGAGCGGTTTTTCGCGTTTGTGCCGATATTCCCTTCTGGAGCCCGCACGGCAACTCTGAAAAATCTGCGATGTTTCTACTCCCGATGGCCATCAACTCCGCACGGATCGCCGCGTTGCTCGCCGCGCTGTTCACGCTCGCCCTCACCGGGCAGGCCGCCGCGTCGGTTGACACGTACTTCATCGGCGACGGCCATGAAGGTGCGGCGACCCTCAGCTCGAGCACTGCGCTCAACTACTCGGCCCCGCTCGCGACAAGCGCCGCGCAGGGCGACATATCGATCACGACCGGCCCCGGGCAAGTTGGCGACGCCGGCCGCGCCGACCAGACACAGTTCGAGCCCGGGCGCCTCGCACTGATCATCCAGTCGAGTGGATCGGTGGGCCACACGAGCGGAGACCAGACCGCAATCGATCTCTCGTCCGGCACGATCGGACGCTGGGAGTTGGCCCGCATCGGCTCGGTCTCGGGCGCACTCGCAACCTCCATGACGATTGGTTTCACCGCGCCTCTCGCAACCGGCTTCGTCGCGCCGGGCGCTCAGATCGTCGCGGTTCCGGAGTTCACCTCGGTGGAGGTCGGACCCGGCGCCGCCTGGACCGCGAATCCGTGGGATGGCGCGAGCGGCGGGGTCACCGCGCTGCTCGCGACCGGAACGATCGCGCTCGCCGACCCGTCGAGCTCGATCGACGCCGACGGCGCCGGGTTCCGTGGGGGCATCCTGCACAACGGCGACGGATCCGGCTGCCAGCAGCTCGACAGCGGCCTCGGCGGTGGCAAGGGAGAGAGCTTCGTCGGTGATCTCTACCCCGGCGACCTCGCGACATTTTCGTCTCGTGGGAACATCGCCACCGGCGGCGGAGGCGGTGACTGCTCCAACGCCGGCGGAGGCGGCGGCGGCAACGGCGGACGTGGCGGTGTCGGCGGCCAGAGCTACGACGGCTCGCGCGACGTCGGTGGGCTCGGCGGAGCGAGCACCGAATTCTCCGCATTCGATCGGTCGATCTTCGGCGGCGGCGGCGGGGCCGGCGACGAGAACAACGACAACGGAGGGGTTGGCGGGGCCGGCGGCGGAATCGTGCTGATTCGCGCGAGATCGCTCTCTGGCGACGGGCGCGTCTCCGCCAGCGGCGCGGGCGGCGGGTTCTCCGCGAACGTCGACGCCGGTGACGGCGCCGGCGGTGGCGGCGCCGGCGGCACGGTCTACGCGCGCTTCGCCGGCGACGCCGACTGCACGTCCGCGAGCGCGACCGGCGGAACGGGCGGCGACGAGCTTTCGAATTCAGGAGTCCACGGCCCGGGCGGCGGCGGAGGCGGAGGACGGGTTCTGGTCCAGGCCGGCGGCGGCGACTGTCCCGTCGATCTGCAGGCCGGCGTCGCGGGCACGACGCCGCACGGAGTCGACGGCAGCCGTGGCGCAGGACCCGCGAGCCCTAACGATCCGACCTCGATCGGCTCCTCGGAGAGCTTTCCGGGCGGTGGGGGCCTCAGCCAACCATCCGCCGCGGTCGTCTCGCCCGCCGACGGCCGCCGAGTCGCCGCCACCATTCCGACGATCAGCGGCACCTCCGCGATGTCGTCGGGCACCGTGCTGATCTCACTCGACGATGGAGTCGAGCAGAGCGTCACCACCGACCCTGACGGCAGCTGGAGCTTCTCACCGGGTGCGCCGCTGGCCGAGGGCCCGCACACTTATTCGATCCGGGCGTCCTACTACGGACTCACGGGACCATCCGGAAGCACGCGCTCTCTGGTGGTCGACACGACACCCCCGTTGATCACCGTCGCCAAAAGCGCCCCGCCCGCCGGCGTCAGCCCGACCTTCACGTTCGGATCGAGCGAGCCGCTCACCACATACGAGTGCCAGATCGACGGCGGCGCCAGCGCGAGTTGTGGCTCTCCCTTTCAGGCCCCGACGCTCCCGGCCGGCGAACACATCCTGGCCGTGCGCGGGACCGACGCCGCCGGCAATATCGGGACGACCGCGATTTCGTTCGAGGTCACCGCTGTGACACGCGGCGGAGGCGCCATCACCGACCCGCCGGCAAACGGAGATGCGCCGGTGATGTGCACCGGCCTCAACGGCTCCCAGACCGCCGCTCCGCAGATCGTCTTGCTCGACGCGCGCCTCTCGAAACGCACACTGCGAGTTCGTGTCAGCAGTGATCGCGCCGCGCTCGCGGGCGGAGCAGTCACCGCCGGTGGCCATACGCTCGGCGCCTTCGCCGGCCTCGGTCGGGCAGGACTGCGCACGTACAAGGTCAAGCTGCGGCGCACCCCTGCCGCAAGGAAGACCCTGACCGCGCGGATCTCGATCGTCTCGCGTGCCGGCGCACGATCGAGCGTCACCGCATCGCTTGTCACGTCGAGATCCGGTAGAGCCGTGGCCGACGCGAACGCTGTCCCCGCGAGCGGCACGGCCGACTGCGGCGCCGCGCGCGGCGCGAAGCAGCCGAAGCTCACAGCCATCCACCCCGCAAAACTGCGTGTTGGGGCGGCCGCGAGCAAGCTCGGGCTGCGTTCGTCGGGCTGGGCGCTCGCGCTCGTCCGCATCACTCAATCGAATTTCACTGCTGCGACCAGATACGTGATCCTCCGACCCGGGCGCAAGCTCACCACGACGGCGCGACTCGCCGACGGAAGGCGGCTCGCGCGCGGTCGCGCGACGGTCTCGGTCGACGCTGATCGCGACAG
>JASGFX010000056.1:0-5530 GCA_047605325.1 Solirubrobacterales bacterium
GTCGAGCAGCGCGCAGACCATCTGCTGAACCTAAGCTTCTCCGCGCCTCCACTGCCGCAGACGGCCAGCTTGATCTGTTGCGGCGTGTACGACGCAACCGGCAGCTGGGCCCGGCCGGCCTGGCAGATCACCGCGCCGCGCGCCTGACCGACCGAAAAAGCCGACTCGGCGTTCCGCCCGAAGTAGATCGATTCGATCGCCATCGCCCGCGGATCGTGTGTTGCGATCAGGTCGTCGATACGGTCGGCGATCGCCGCGAGCCTGCGCTCCAGCGGCAGGCCAGCAGGCGTTTCGATCACGCCGCCGTCGAGCGCGAGCAGCGAACTGCCACGGCTCTCGACGACACCGAAGCCGGTGTTTGCCACTCCTGGATCGATTCCGAGCACGACCATTCAGATGTATTCCCGACACGAACGCATGTTCCTACCGGATGATTCTGCGTCAGCGGTCGGATGGCTTGTGTCCGGCACACTTCTCGACCGGCACGCGCGGGTATTTCGGGAAGCTCTTGTCGGAGCGTGAAAGCTTGCAGAACAAGAAGACCGAACCGCGCGTGTTGCGATTGAGTTTGAGATGAACGCAGTTGTCGCACAGCCCGAAGCGGGTCATCGGTCGTAAACTACCCGCGCTATGTCTGGACATTCAAAGTGGTCATCGATCAAACACAAGAAGGGCGCCGCCGACAAGAAACGCGGCGCAATGTTCACGAAGCTCGCACGCGGCATTCAGATCGCGGCGCGTGACGGCGCGGACCCGAAGGGCAACGCAGCGCTTGCGCTCGCGATCCAGAAGGCGAAGGACGCCTCAATGCCCAAGGACAACATCGAGCGCGCGATCGCCAAGGGCGCCGGACTCGACAAGGACGCCGCGCAGATCGAAGAGGTCGTCTACGAGGGCTATGGCCCGGCCGGAGTCGCACTGCTGATCCACTGCTTCACCGACAACCGCAACCGCACCGGCGCCGACGTGCGCAGCATCCTCTCGAAGAACGGTGGCTCACTCGGCGAGCCCGGCTCAGTCGCCTACAACTTCGAAAAGAAGGGCTCGATAATCGTCGCTGCCTCCAACGCAAGCGAAGACGATCTGATGGTCGCGATCGACGCCGGGGCCGAGGACATCGCCCTCGACGACGACATCTTCGAGGTCGTCACCGAACCGACTGATTTCGTCGCGGTGCGCGAGGCGATCGAAGCAGCTGGGATCGCGGTCGAGAACGCCGACGTCCAGCAACGTCCGAAAAATCGCGTGCCGGTCGAGGATGCCGACGCGGCGAAGGTCTTCCGCGTGATCGACCTGCTCGAGGAGAACGACGACGTCAATGAGGTCGCCGCGAATTTCGACGTGTCCGACGCAGCCCTCGACGCGCTCGCCGCTGAGTGACGGCGCCCCGAGGTACGTGGCGGCGGATCACCTGATCGCGATTGCGGCCGCGCGCAGCTTGTTCTGACGCTTGACGCAAGTCTTGTGGCGCCGGGCCGCGCTCATGCGGTTGCGGTGCGTCTTGTAGTGGTGGATCCGTGACTTCATGCGGGTGCAGAGCGCGCGCTGGTTCTTGTACTTCATCCAGGCCAGCAGAAACGCGGCCGTGCGATCGGACGCCGCCGAACTGCCGTTTGCGCCGACACTCCCGTTGGACCCATTGGTCCCGCTCGAACCACCGGTGCCGACCGACCCGCCGCCGAGATCGACGTTGAACGTACGCGTGAGCAGATCGGTGTCGACCGACACCGGTCCGGGATCCACACAGATGGTGAGAACGCAGAGCGGCTGGCCGCCCAGCAGCGCGAGGGTCGCCTTCACGCCGATCGTGTGCAGGCCGGCCGAGAGGTCGGCGATGTCGAGGCCGCTGTCGCACGCGACAGGAGCCCCGGCATCGATTGTGCACACGTAGCCGAGCAACGACCCGCCCGTGATCGGGTCGAGATAGTCGAAGGCGAACTGCGTGCTGTCGGTGTTGATCGTCGACCCGTCGGCCGGCCCGCTGACGATCGACGGAGCGGGCAGCAGCGATTCGGCATTTGCGCTATTTGCGAATCCGCCGAAGACGACGACGGTTGCCACTACAGCGAGGACGAAACCGGGCAGAACCCGGCGGTGAGCGTTGAATGCGGTGACCATGAGGCACCTCCCTGTGCGATTCCGCCCCGGCGACTGCTCACGTCGCCAAGGGCATTTTCCTACAAACGAGGTATCCCAGGGATTTGTGACTCAAACGTAATGGTTCGAATCAATACTGCATTTTCGATCAGATGGCCAATTTGGTGTAGTAGCTAACGAATGCGTGCCTTTTTGGCCTGCATCGCTGCGAGCTTGCCACTGACCTTGATCGAGGTGTTCGGCGTGAACTTGTAGCTGAAGATCAAGAGGTGTGCAAACCACGGCAGCGTGACGACGCGCTTCTTCTTGACGACACCGTCGAGCAACTTCCTCACGCCCTTGTCGAGCGGCACGATTCCGCCCGGGATGGCGTCCTTGGCCTTCTTGTTGTCGAATCCGGTGGATCGAGCGTTCTCGTAGATGCCGGTGTCGATGAATCCTGGACAGAGCGCCGTGACGCTGACGCCCTTCGACTGAGCCTCGACGCGCAGTGAATCGCACATGCCGACGACGCCGAACTTGACCGTGCTGTAGGGCGCAAGCAGTGGAGCCGGAGTCAGGCCGGCAAGCGAAGCGGTGTTCACGATGTGGCCACTGCCCTGCTTGACCATGTGCTTGTAGGCGGCAGACGTGCCGTAGGCGACGCCCTTGAGGTTGATGTCGATGATCGCGTCCCAGTCGGCGACGGGGATCTCCTCGACGTAGCCCTGGACGGCGATGCCGGCGTTGTTGAAGATGAAGTCGATGCGGCCGTGCCTGTCGACGGTGTCGTCTACGAGCTTCGTGACCGCGGCGCTGTCGGTCACGTCGAGCCGATGCGCCTCGGCCTTGTCCCCCAGCCTGGCCACGACGGCCTCGAGACCCTCGAGGTTGATGTCCGCGGCGACGACGGTGCCGCCGGCCTTCGCGATCTGCTCGGCGAAGCCCATCCCGAGTCCGGAAGCAGCACCGGTGATGATCGCGATCTTGTTGTTGAACGTCTCTGCGTAGCTCATGGGCGGGCAGAGTAGCGCAGCTGGTACACCGATGTACCAACTGCCCCGCCAGCTTGCAAGCCGACGGCTTGCAGCAAAATCGCCGTCGAAAACCCCTGATACCCAAGGCGTTTTCCCTGCAAGCCGTCGGCTTGCAGGGAAAACCTGACGGTCAAGGGGTTCTGATCGGCGAAATTCTCTTGCAAGCCGACGGCTTGCAAGACGTGGGGTCAGACCTTGAATTCGCCGTTCTCCGAGAGCACCTCGCCGTCGACCTCGATCTTGCCGCCCTGGCGGAGGTCGCAGACGAGGTCCCAGTGGATCGCGGAGTCGTTGACGCCACCGGTCTCCGGGTAGCTCATGCCGACGGCCATGTGGATCGTGCCGCCGATCTTCTCGTCGAGCAGAATCTCCTTGGTGCCAGTGGTGATGCCGTAGTTGGTGCCGATGCCGAGCTCGCCGAGACGGCGTGCGCCCTCGTCGGTGTCGAGCATCTTGATCAGGAAGTCCTCGCCCTGCTGAGCCTTGGCCTCGACGACCTTGCCGTCCTTGAACTCCAGCTCGACCCCGCTGACCTCGCGGCCTCCATAGGTGGCCGGAAAGCTGAACGCGACATGGCCGTTGACCGAATCCTCGATCGGGCCGGTGAAGAACTCGCCGTCGGGCATGTTGTGCGTGCCGACACAGGGAATGAACGTGCGTCCTTCGATGCCGAGTGTGATGTCGGTGCCGCCCGGCGCGGTGATGCGCACTTCGCGCTTGCCCTCCATCCAGGCGGCGAGACGCTTGACCATCTCGCTCTGGCGCTGCCACGCCGTCAGCGGCTCGGGGTCGGTCGCAAGACACGCGCCGTAGAAGAAATCTTCGTACTCCGACAGCGAGAGCCCGGCTTCGGCGGCGTATGCCTGCGTCGGGAAGAGCGTCAGTGACCAGTTGTACTCACCGCTCGCGCTGCGTTGCATCGAGGCGTCCATCAGGGGCTTGCGCGCGGCGCTGACCATCGACTGCTTCATCGGGTCGACGTTCGACAGCGCACGCGGGTTCGTATCGGCCATGATCACGATGCGGTTGTCGATGTTCTCGTAGATCCACTCCTGCGTCGGGGCGATCCATTTGAGCTGCTGCTCGTTGGCGTACTTGTAGAACGCCGGCGCGGCCTCGGTCAGCGAGAGCTGCACGATCGGCAGTCCGCCGGCCTTGAGCACCTCTTCATAGACCGCCTGCACGAGCGGCTCGGCGGCGACCTCCGACTGGATCACGCACGTCTGACCCGGCTCAACGCCCGTCGAGTAGTTCACGAGAATCTGGGCGAGGGCGTCGATACGTGGGTCTCTCATGCGATGAACTCCTGGTGGATCGTCAGGTCGTTGGTCAATTCCGGGTGAAACGTATACGCAGTGACGGCGCCGCTGCGCACTCCGACAGGCTCGTGGCCGAGCGTGGCGACGACCTCGGCCCCCTCCCCCGCGCGCACGATCCTCGGCGCACGGATGAAGACCCCGGGGAACTCACGTCCGCCGGCCAGCGTGACCGGACCCTCGAAGCTGTGGGTCTGACGGCCGTAGGCGTTGCGCTCGCACGAGATGTCGAGCAGGCCGAGATGCGCATCGTCGAGCAGGATCGTGCCCGCGCAGGTCGCCAGCACCGGCGCGCCGCTGCGCACAAACTCGGCGATCGGCTCGGCTAGACCCTCGCGTTCGATCCCGAGCGTCATCGTTGTCGACTCGCCGCCCGGCAGCACCAGCGCGTCGAGCCCCCTGAGATCGGCCGGCACGCGAACCTCGCGGCCGGTGACGCCGAGCGCCGTCAGCGCGTCGAGGTGATTCGAGAATCCCCCCTGAAGCGCGAGGACGCCGACCAGTTCCAGCGCTACCAGCCCCTGTTGGCCAGCAGTTGCGACTCCTCGAGCTTGCGGCTTTCGAGCGAGTCCATCGCCGGGCCGAGGCCCTCGGAAGCGGCGAGCACACGCTCGGGGTCGGCGAAGTGGGTCGTGGCGTCGACTATCGCGCGAGCGCGCTTCTCGGGGTCGGAAGACTTGAAGATGCCAGAACCGACGAACACGCCCTCGGCGCCGAGCTGCATCATCAGCGCAGCGTCAGCCGGGGTCGCGATGCCGCCGGCGACGAACAACACGACCGGCAGCGAGCCCTTCAGGGCGACGTCGCGCACGACCGACAACGGAGCGCGGTGTTCCTTGGCGGCGGCGGCGAGCTCAGACTCATCCAGCACCGAAAGCTTCTTGATGTCGCCGCGTATCTGGCGGATGTGACGCACGGCCTCGACCACGTCTCCGGTGCCGGCCTCGCCCTTCGAGCGGATCATCGCGGCGCCCTCACCGATGCGACGAAGGGCCTCACCGAGATTGGTCGCGCCGCAGACGAACGGAACCTTGAACGCCCACTTGTCGATGTGGTTGACCTCGTCGGCCGGGGTCAGCACCTCGGACTCGTCGATGTAGT
>JASGFX010000057.1:0-5395 GCA_047605325.1 Solirubrobacterales bacterium
TGGTGAATCGGCTGTGCGGGCGGGCGGCGTAGGTGCTCGCGAGGCTTCGATGGTGCCTGCGACCTGGCGCGCTGAGCCCACCGCGAGGAGCGGCGGGACGCGATACCTCGATCCGGAAAGGCCCGGCCACGGTCTGCGAATCATGCCCGGGAACCCGCGCGACCCAAACCCAATCAAGCAAGGCCCGTATATGCGCACACACTTCGGTGGCCGACGGTCAGAGCCAATCCCTATGCCGGGCATCAGGTATCACCCGTGAGCGACAGAACGCCAGAGGAAGCGCTTATTCTCGATCTCGGAAGCGAAGATTGGTATCAGCTATTTGAGCTACTTCAAGGGAGTGAAGTGAGCGTCAATCGATCCGATAGGACGCGCGCTCTCATGCACGCAATGGATCGACTCTTGGCGGACGGATTGGTGTGCATCTGTTTTGCCGGTGACACTCCAGGGGAAGCCGATCGACTGTCCAATGATGCGGCGCGGATCGCAGTTCGCGTGGTTGATAACTGGTCAACGCCGTCCAAGCCTCAACGTCGCTACTGGTTCACCAACACTCAACGCGGCGACGACGAATATTTCAGCGATGCCGAACCCAACGTCGACTCGTGAACACGGCGCACAAATCAATCCGACACCTTTGACGGCTCGCTTCCCACTAGCAGCAGACACTCAGGCGAGGTCGCGGGCACCGCAACCGTTGAGTACTGCAACGACCCGTTTGACCGTGCCGCCAAAGATTGACAAGGATATGTTCGAGTATTTGGTGGCGGTCCCGGGCTAGCGAAAGAATTCGCCGACGAGATTCGCGACGTGGCGAACGAGATCGTCAGGCATGGAGTTTCTCGCGATTTGTTGCGGAAGCTCTATACAAACATGTTGCAAAACCAGGTTGCGCCGCTTGTCGGTGGAGCCGGCATACCCGGCACGCGAGGCTCAGACGAATCTGGGCGTGGTTGATAGAAAAAAGTCAAACTCACGTCTGGGGAGAGTCGCGCCCGCGACGATCGACAAAGAGTCTGGGTTGCCAAAGTTGCGCTTGGCTGCCTCATCGTCGGCGCGCTCCTAGAGGGACTGGCGTTCGAGTCAAGCTCTGAGGCGAAGCGACGTATGCAATCTCAGCCGGACAGGCGGTAGGCCCACACGGCCGCACGATTTCCAAAAACCAATCACCCCGGAGGATTAGAGGGACGGGCCGCCAAACACTCATCGGAGAGGACCTCCGTTTACAACAGATCCAAACCCCGCCGCACCCCGTCCTACCTCTTTCCGCCATGAGCCCAACCCCTGCCAACGAAACCGTCGAGTATTGGCTCGCGCGAGAGCCAAGCGCAGAGACGTACTTAAGCCTCCTCCGGCTTGCCGAATACCTCGGCGGCAGCGGATCTCTTGTCTCACGGACGATCAAATCCATCGCGCCTGGTGGCGAAGATTTCGCTGATCATCTGGACGACCTCGGGTGTGAGAAGCAGGCGGTCAGCGAGTGGCCTGGTACAAAACTGCTCGGCGGCGACACGGCGACGCTCCGCCGCTTTCCGTGCGATCTCGCCCACCTAGAGGCGCTACGCGAAGCGACCACAGCACTTTTTGGATGGCTTAGTCCCGACTTGCCCGAAGATCTTTGCCTATATCGATCCGATGGAACGGTGTGGCTTTCAACTATCAGCCATGAGCGCGACGCAGTGCTCACTGTCACCGCTTCGGAGCTTGCTCGGCTCGGTTTGGAGGAGCCGGGCCTACTAGTTGCGGCGATCCCCGAGCACGATCGCTGATCGGCAGTGACGCGAATCAAGTGGAAATACGACGCTTCAAAGGACCCACCGGCCGACCAAATTGAGCCCGTACATGTGAGAGTGCCGTACATCGTGTGCCTGTTTGCGCCAGTGCTTTGGTGGTACGTCAAGCGCCGCGGATTTGAGCTCGCGAGAGACAGTCGATCGGATTGAACGGGAGGCAGAAATCTGATGGGCGTACCCGACGCGCTATCGGGCGCCTCGCGGGTGTTCAAACTTCGAGTGGGCGCCTTGGGAAAGCCCTCTACGCGATGAGTGTGGTTGCGTTCGTCTCGGCGGCTGTTGCGCTGGCCTTCGACACGTGGTGGGCGGGAACATTTGCGCTGGTTGGTGTCGCGACACTTTTCTGGGGCAGCCAGATTTCGACTTGGCGGAAGTGAAAGGCGGGCTTCGAATTCGAGTCCGCGCGGCGTTTTGAGGGGAACGCGGGGGAACGCGGCTCGCCAGCGCCCGCACAAGCAAGCGAAAAATCCTCCACGCCCCCGTCTTAAAGACGGAGGTAAGGCAGAATTCCGGCTTACCTATGCGGGGCACCCCGCGGGCGACAGACAATCATCCACATCGCCCAAATTGCGCAATCAATCGCCTACTCTTCCAAAACCGCCCAAAAGGCGGAAATCGCCCGTCGGCGACGTATCCACACCAAAGACGTTGGCAGTCAAGAACTTTGGTGCGACCGAGGCCCTGATGCCCCGGCCGGGAATCATTCCCACAACTGAATCACGCAGCACAAAACCACTCGCAGAGAGAAACGCAGGCAACCCAAAATGATGATCGTCATGACAGAAGGCGCGACCGAGGAGCAGATCCAGGGCGTCGTCGACCGCATTGAGAAGGCAGGCGCCAACGCCCACATCTCGCGCGGCCAGTTTGTGACCGTCATCGGCGCTGTCGGTGACGCCGACAGCCGCGTCCATGAAGCCGGCCTCGAGCTGGCTGATGGCGTCGACCACGTCGTGCCGATCATGAAGCCGTACAAGCTCTCCAGCCTGCAGTTCAAGAAGGGCGAGCGCACGACGATCGACATCGAGGGACGCAAGATCGGCGGCGGCACCTTCGCGCTGATCGCCGGCCCCTGCACCGTCGAGACGCGCGAGCAGGTCTTCACCTCCGCGCAGCAGTGCAAGGACGCCGGCGTTCCGTTCTTCCGCGGCGGCGCATACAAGCCGCGCACCTCTCCGTACTCATTCCAGGGCCTCGGCGTCGAGGGCCTGAAGATCCTCGGCGAGGCCAAGGAAGAGTTCGGCATGCCGATCGTCACCGAGCTGATGGACGTCCGCGACGTCGAGCACGTCGTCGAGTACGCCGACGTCATCCAGGTCGGCGCACGCAACATGCAGAACTACAACCTGCTGACCGAGATCGGCCGCTCCGGCGTGCCGGCGCTGCTCAAGCGCGGGCTCTCGGGCACGATCGAAGACCTGCTGATGGCCTCTGAGTACATCCTCAAGGAGGGCAACCAGGACGTCATGCTCTGCGAGCGCGGCATCCGCACCTTTGAGCCGGGCTACCGCTTCACGCTTGACCTCCTGGCCGTGCCGGTGCTCCAGCAGCTCACGCACCTGCCGATCGTGGTCGACCCGTCGCACGCCGCCGGCCGCCGCGATCTCGTGCTCTCGATGTCGCTGGCCGCTGCCGCGGCGGGCGCCGACGGCATCATCGTCGAGACGCACCCCGATCCCGAGAACGCCGTCTGCGACGGCCCCCAGGCGATCGTCGGCAGCGAGTTCGGCGAGTACGCAGAGCAGGTCAACCGGATTGCCGAGATGGTTGGCAAGACGGCTGAAGTCATCGCGGCGTAGCCTGCGGATAGCCCGTTTCGGGTGACGATGCCGTCCCTCACGGGCGGTACAAATTGGGCCGTGCGCAATCCATTCGCCCGGCCACCTGAAGATGCTCCCGGAAGTCCCGCGACGACCTACGTTCGCTTGGATCCCGGTGCGATCGAAACCGTCTTCATCGCGCCCAAGTGGCTGCGCGACGTCGGCCTGACCTCGTGGTTCGCGGTCGGCTTCGCGATCCTGATCTGCGCGGTGATCGGCCTGATCGCGCTGACGGCGACGATCGTCGTGCCGGTGATCCTCGCGGCCGTGGTCGCTGCGGTCGCCGCGCCGGTGGTCGCCTTCATGCAACGTCGCGGACTCCCGCGCGGGATCGCCACGATCCTTTTCGTGCTCGTGATGCTCGCGATCGCCGCGCTCTTCGCCTGGGCCGTGATGTCGGGCATCGTCAGCCAGTCGCAGCAATCGTCCAATGAGCTGAGGCATGCCTCTGACAGCATCACCAGTTGGCTCTCCCAGCACGGCATCGACCCGTCGAAGGCCAAGCAGTCGCAGTCTGATGTCGAGCAGTCGACGACGAAGTCGGCCTCGACGCTGCTCAGCGGCATGAAGTCGCTGATCGGCGGGCTCTCCGGTCTCGTGTTCTTCCTTGCGATGACCTTCATCAGCCTGATCTTCCTGCTCAAGGACGGCCCGATGATCCGCGGCTGGGCCGAGCGGCACATGGGCGTGCCCGATCCAGTCGCGCACATCATCACCGGCAGACTGATCGGCTCGCTGCGCGGCTACTTCTTCGGCGTCACGATCATCGCGATCTTCAACGGCCTGGTGGTGGGAATCGGCGCGGTCGCGCTCGGCGTGCCGCTGGTGGCGACGATCGTGCTCGTCACGTTCATCGGCGCGTACATCCCGTTTCTCGGGGCTTGGGCTGCCGGCGCCTTCTCGGTGCTGATCGCTTTCGGTGCCAAGGACCCGCACACGGCCGTGATCGGAATGATCATCATCCAGCTGCTCGCCAACGGACTGCTCCAGCAGATGGTCCAGCCGATCGCCTACGGCGCGGCGCTCGGCATCCACCCGCTCGCGGCGCTGATCGCGACGATCGGCGGCGGCTGCCTGTTCGGCGCGATCGGACTGATCCTCGGCGCCCCGCTGCTCTCGGCTGCGGTGCGGATTTCGGCCGATCTTGCCAACGCCCGCGCCGAGGAGTCCGTGACGACGGATCTCCCGCCACCGGACGACCCGGATCTCGGCGTCGCGTTGACGTAGTCGCGCCTCACTAGGCTGTCCAGCGATGTCACCGGACCGCCAAGCAGGCTCACGCATAGCGATCATCGGCGTCGGCCTGATCGGTGGATCGGTTGGACTCGCCGCGCGTTCGCACGTCGAGGACATCGGTGGGATCGTCGGCTGGGATCCTGACTCTGCGGCGCTCGCCGAGGCGGTGAAGCTGGGGGTGATCGATTCTGCCGCCGATTCGCTGGAAGCGGCGGCGGAGGGTGCGAACCTCGTGGTGCTCGCCAGTCCGGTCGCCACGCTGGCCGAAAACGCGCGTCGCGCCCTCGCGGTGGCGGGTGAGGATGCCGTGGTCACTGACGTCGGGTCGACGAAGCGCGAGATCGTCGCCGCAGTCGATGACCCGCGATTCATCGGCGGCCACCCCATCGCCGGCGCGGAGACTTCTGGCGTCGAGCATGCCCGCGCAGACCTGTTCGAGGATTCGACCTGGTTCGTGACGCCGACCCCGCAGACCACCGGCACCGGGCTGGAGCGTCTGATGCGCTTTGCCAAAAACCTCGGCGCCCAGCCTCACGCCGTCGATGC
>JASGFX010000058.1:0-5202 GCA_047605325.1 Solirubrobacterales bacterium
CCCACTGCTCGTCGTTGAGCTTGCCCGGCTCGTGGAGCACCTCGTTGGGGATGCCGATCTTGCCGATGTCGTGCAGCAGCGCGACGTCGGCGATCGTCTCAACCTCTGCGGCCGGCAGGTCGAGCTGGTCGGTCACGGAGGTGACGAGTTCGAGCGTCTCGGCCGAATGCTCGCCGGTGTAGCCGTCGCGCGCGGAGAGCGCGGCGCAGAGGGCCTCGACTGTCGCCTTGAAGCGGCGGCGTTCGGTGCGGCTGATCCCGCGTACGCGGTGGGCGAGAATGCCCACCATCGAAGAGGTGGCGATGTACGTGGGCATCGCCACAAGGATCTGCTCGAGATTGATCGAGCCCGGCCGCGCCGCCTCGGCGACGATGAAGATCGCGCTCCAGACGACATAACCGGAGATCATCACGCTCCAGCGCCCCCAGTAGAAGAACGCCAGGAAGAGCAGCGGGAAGAGGTTGAAGGCCGTGATCCCGGGCTTGTCGAGCACGACAGTGGCCAGCGCGATCACGCCGGTCGCATAGGCGATCATCGGCAGAACCCACCAGCGCTCGGCGCGGCGCCACGGCACCACGAGCGAGGCGACGAAGCCGATCCCGCAGAGCCCCAGCATCGCCATCGACTTGCCGGAGACGTCGTCGGTCGAGACCATGTAGATCGAGGAGAGCAATGCGCCGAGCGCCCACGCGAATGCGGCGAGGCGGCCGACCCAGATGAAGGTCTGCTCAGCTTCGGCGCGGTGGCCCTGCCATCCGGCGGCGTCTTCTCCGCCCAGCGGGCCGTTGTTCAACACGTCATAACTCACTGCTGGTCCTCAATCGAAAGTTCGGACGAGTCTCCCCAGAGCCATCCGAAGCTCCCCCTCATGGGTGACGTTTCAGGTCAACCGAGAGAGCAAGTATGTCATTTGTCACAAGCAAAAACAAGCCGAAAACGCGGTATTTGGGAGAATCCACGATTGTGCGTAGTGGCGCTCAGACGGTGGCCGCGGCCATCCGCGTGTGCTGCCCGACGGAGCTGGCTCCGACCTTCTGGCGCCGCTCGTTCTCGGAGGGTTCGCGGCGATCGAGGACGTGCAGAAGGGCGCCGACGACGGTCGGGTCGAACTGCGATCCGGCGTTGCGCGAAAGTTCGAGGCGTGCGTCTTCGACCGACATCGCCTTGCGGTAGGGGCGGTCGCTGGTCATCGCGTGGAAGGCGTCGCAGACGAGCACGATGCGACTGGCGAGCGGAATGTCGCCGGCCTGGAGGCCGTCGGGGTAGCCGCCCCCATCCCAGCGCTCGTGCTCGTGACGGATCGCGCGTGCGACCTCTTCGAGCCCCGGAACGGTGACCACGATGCGCTCGCCGATCACCGGGTGCTGCTTCATGATCTCCCACTGCTCGTCGTTGAGCTTGCCGGGCTCGTGAAGAATCTCGTTGGGGATGCCGATCTTGCCGATGTCGTGCAGCAGCGCGACGTCGGCGACGTACTCGCACTGGTTGGTCGAGAGACGCAGCTCGTCGCTGATCGCGTTGACAAGCCAGAGCGTCTCCTGCGAGTGTGAACCGGTGTAGCCGTCGCGCGCGGTCAGCGCGGTCGAGAGTGCCTCGATCGTCGCCTTGTATCGGGCGCGCTCGGCGTGGCGCATCGCGTTGAAACGCGCCGAGAGCACGCCGGCGATCAGCGCGACGGCCATCAATGCGGGAAGCGTGATGATCAGCGCAGACAGATCGTCGGTCGAGTCGCCCGTGATGATCGGGGCCGAAAAGAGCAGCGCCGCGCCAAGCAGGTTGATAACGACCGCGCGGCGGCTGTCCCAGAAGAAGCTGGTCAGCGCCATCATCGGCAGCAGCAGAAGAATCGCGAGCGTCGAGATGTCGAAGACGTAGACCGATCCGACGATCGTCAGCAGCGCGCCCCAGTAGAGGGTCAGCAGCCACTCGCGACGCAGTCGCATCCACGGAACCGCCGCGCCGGCGATCGCCGCCACGGCGGTTCCGGCAACGAGTACGACCGCCCCGGTCGTCCAACGATCGGTCAGGGTCGCGTAGACGGCCGCGGCGATGCTTCCGAGGCCCATCCCGATCGCGAAGAGCCAGCCGAGGATCTCGCGTGTGTCGCGTAGCGGCTGGTAGGCCGCACCCACCGAGATGATGTGCTTGATCCTGGATTCAGCGTCGTTTGACTGTTGTGCCATCTGAGCAGGCCTCCCGGCCGGTGAATCGTTCGGCGGTCCACCACGGAGCGGAGTTTCCGAAGTGGTCAATCAACGTATCGATGATGTCCGTCGCGTGCCAGGCCGGCGGCACACACGGTTACTGCCAAGTCAGTTCTGCGCGCGGGCGGAAAACCCGCCTCGCGCGCTTTAGAACTGCAAGCGTTATTTCAGACGGCGATTTCGGCTCAGACGCGCTGGATCAGCGTGGCGGTGCCGATTCCGCCACCGCAGCACATCGTCACGAGCGCGATCTCCTTGTCGGCGCGCTCAAGCTCGTGCAGGGCCGTCGTGATCAGACGGGCGCCGCTGCCGCCGAGCGGATGACCGATCGCGATCGCGCCGCCGTTGACGTTGACGCGGTCCCAGTCGGGGTCGAGTTCGCGGCGCCAGGCGGCGACGACCGATGCGAAGGCCTCGTTGATCTCGATGATGTCGATGTCGTTGATCGACATGTTGTTGCGCTCGAGCAGCTTCTTCGTGGCGGGGATCGGGCCGGTCAGCATGATCACCGGGTCCACGCCGACCGTGACCTGGTCGACGATCTTCGCGCGGGCTTTGAGGCCGAGCTCTTCGGCCTTGTTCTTCTCGGCGAGCAGCACGGCCGCCGCGCCGTCAGAGATCTGGCTGGAATTGCCGGCGGTGGTGACGCCGTCGGGCTTGAACGACGGGTTGAGACTCGCGAGGCCCTCGAGGGTCGTCTCGCGCAGGCCCTGGTCGGTCGTGAAGGTCTGCTCCTCGTCGCCGAACTTGACAGTCATTGGCAGGATCTCCCGCTCGAAGCGACCCTCGTCGGTCGCTGCCTTCGCGAGCTGCTGGCTGCGCAGGCCGAGCTCGTCGAGCTCTGAGCGCGGGATCTCCCACTTCTCGGCGATCATCTCCGAGCTGATCCCCTGGGGGACGAGCTGGTACTTGGCGTAGAGCTCTTCGGTGAATGGAACGCCGACGAGCTCGCTGATCGCCGGGTTGAAGCCGACGCCCATCGGCACGTGGCCGAGGTGCTCGACGCCGCAGGAGAGCACGATGTCGTCTGCGCCGCTGGCGATCTGGCTGGCGCCGAGGTTGGTGGCGTGCTGGCTCGAGCCACACTGAAGATCCATCGTGGTGGCGGGGACGTCGATCGGAAGGCCGGCCTGGAGCCATGCGTCGCGGCCGATGTTGAGTGACTGCTCGCCGATCTGCTGGACGCAGCCTGCCATGACGTTGTCGACCTTCAGCGGGTCGAGGCCGGCCCGCTCGAGCGCCGCCTTCTGCACCGATCCGAGCAGGACGTTGGGGTGCGTGTCCTTGAAGTAGCCCTTCTCCTTGTGCCCACGACCGATCGGGGTGCGCACCGCTTCGACGATCGTGACCTCACGCTTGCCGTCCACCGACTGCATACTCATCTTCTGGCTGCCTATCCTTCGCTCGCGGTTCGCAGATTGTGAACCGATCGGTACTTGTTGTCGAACATTCTTTCAACCTTTGAGGGGAATCTTGTCGTGAGTGAGAAGCTTGGAATCGTCGGAAGCGGCCTGATCGCTACCGGCCTTGCGGTCGCATCGGCCTCGGCCGGCGGGGACGTCGTGATCCGTGCGCGTTCGGAGGAGTCGGTCGAGAAGGCGAAGGCCGCGATCGACAAAGCCACCTCGCGCCTGGATGACCCGGAGTCGGTGCTCGCGCGCATCACGCACACGACCGAGCTCGCCGATCTGGCCGATCGCACCTATGTGGTCGAGGCCGTGTCCGAGGACTACGAGGTCAAGAACCCGCTGCTGGCCGAGCTCGCGGGAGTGATCGCTCCGGGCGCAGTGCTCGCTTCGACGACATCTTCGCTCTCGGTGAACAAGCTGGCCGCGGCCGCCGGCATCCCCGAGCGCTTCGTCGGCTTCCACGTCTTCTCGCCGGTGCCGGTGATGAAGCTGATCGAGATTGTCTACGCGGATGAAGTCGGCGACGAGGTGAAGGCCCGCTCGCGCTCGCTCTGCGAATCGATCGGCAAGACCGGCGTCGAGGTGCCGGACACCCCGGGCTTCATCGTCAACCGCCTGCTCTTCCCGTACCTCTTCGACGCCGCCCGTTTCCTCGAGACGAGCGGCCTCGAACCCGAAGCCGTCGACACCGCGATGAAGCTTGGCGCGAACTTCCCGATGGGACCGATCGCGCTTCTGGACTATGTGGGACTGGATGTCTCGATCGCGATCGGTGAGCAGATCGGCGTGGACATCCCCCAGAACTGCCGCGACCTGCTGGCCGCGGGCAAGCTCGGTCGCAAGACCAAGCAGGGGTTCTACGACTACAACAAGTAGTTGATTTGCGGCGCCATCGCCGCGGCAAGCCATTTTCCGCCTCAACCTCCGTCTTTGGGGTCCTTCCAAAGACGAAGGTTGGGGCGTTTTTGTCTGTGTTTCGCAACGCGCGTCAGATCGGCCGGTACGGATGCAGTTGCGGGTCGATCCCCCAGCGCTTCAGCTTTGATGCGACCCGCCTCGGTCCAGTCCGATTCATGTAGTCGCGATAGCCGTCCACTCCGCCGAAGACGCCCAGCGCAAGATCGTCCCGCAGCCAGTCGATCCGTCGTTCGCCGAGCATCACGTCGTTGCTGCAGTACTTGTAGGAAAGTTGCTCAATCGGATCATTGAGGATCGTGTAGCCGAGCATTTCCTTCAGGTGGTCGGGGTCGCCCATCGGCTTGGCGGCGTAGCGGGCATTGAAGATCGGTCCCGACCAACCGTGCTTGGTGTTGTGATGCTTGGCATACGAGGCAAGTGTGCGCCGCATCAACCGCGCCATGCCATCCGCCGCGAATTGATGCACGATCAGGTGGAAGTGGTTGTCGAGCACGCAGTACGCGAGCACCGCCACATCCGCGTAAAGCTTCTCAAAGGCGCGGCGCTTGGCGTCTCGCATCGGCTCTGGCGACAGATGCCGCGAAAAGCGATCCAGGAACTCCCCCTTGTCGACATTTGCCAGAAACGGCCGCAGGTTTCCTATCCCGTGAGAGGTCACATGAAACGTCTGA
>JASGFX010000059.1:0-4016 GCA_047605325.1 Solirubrobacterales bacterium
GGCGCGGGCGACCGCGCGGTCGTGGAGCTCCTTGGAGCTGAGTGCGTTGAGTTCTTCGAAGGTCGCCATTTCGGTTCGAGACGATAGCGATCAACCGCTCAGCTCGGTCGCGAGTTTCCTGAAACGGGCGAGCGAGAGATGGTCTTCACCGAGGATTTCGACGAGCCAGCGATCGACCTTGTCGATATCCACCTCGGTGACAACGAGCATCTGTTCGATGTCGATCCAGTCCTTGGCGCGATCGAAGTACCCCTTGCAGATCATCAGGTGCTCCGGGGAAAGGATCGGGATCTGAGCTTCGGCGAATGGGACGCGCCGGATGTTGCGCTCCATCTCGGCGTGGAGGCGGTCGTAGGCGAAGAAGAGATCGATCGGCGTGCGACCCCAATTCAGGCGACACTGCTCGTCGCGCGCGAGCCGGTTGAGGTCGGTGAGCACGTCGACCCCGACCATGGAAAGCACCTCGGCGACGCGCCGATACTGATCGGAGCCGCAGAAAACATTCACGTCGATGTCCGCGGTGGCCCGGGGCTCTGCGTAGTAGGCAAGCGCGATCGCCCCGCCGAAGGCGTGGCCGATTTTCGCCGTCGTTAGCGCTTCGTCGATCAGGATCAGCTTGTCCGGAAGTGACGGTTCGCTCAACGGATCACGCCGCGATCATCCGGGGGAACCTCAGCGGCTTTCCGGCGCGCTTGTTCGGGAGCGCATCGGCGAACTCGAGGAGATCGAACAGGACCCGCCCGCGTTCGCGCATCGTCGCTCCGGCCCACTCCGACGCCTGCAAGGCTTCCGCGCTGAGTTTCGGCGGATCAAGCCTCTCGAGCTGTCCGGCCAACGCGCCGGCCAGCCCCGGCGATAGCTCCGCGCCGCGCGCGAGCGAGGTGACGAGATCTCTCGCGGCCTGCTCCACCGTCGACGTGGCCACCTGCGCCCCGGCGCGCCTTGCGCTGCGCGTGACCGCTGCCCTGTCGAACGGCTTTTTCGCTCGTCGCTCTGCGTGCTTGAGCACCGCCTCATCGAGCGTGCGGAACGATGCGAGCGTGCGGCTGCGAGGGCCGCTCGGTGTGGAATGCGATTCGCGGATCTCCCACCCGCCGCGTCTGTTGCTCACCACGGAAGCCATAGTGTGCATTTTACACACTTTATGGGCCAGACCGACGACCCCGCCCCAGAACGCAAGAAGCCCGGCCGCAAGGGCCGGGCTTCGAAGCATTCGAACCGAATGTCAGCGACTGACTACTCGCCGACGCCCTGCTCGGAGAGGCGTGCCAGCTCAGCTTCCAGGCCCTCTCCAGTGAGAGCGCCGAGGCCGCCGTCGCCGTCGCCCAGCGCGGCCAGCTCTTCGGCCGAAAGACGGCCGAAGTCGAGGTCGCCCGGAGCCGGGAGCGGCTCGGTGGGCTCGATCTCGATCGTGCGGTAGCGCTTCAGACCGGTCGCCGCCGGGATCAGCTTGCCGATGATCACGTTCTCCTTGAGTCCGACGAGGCGGTCGGTCTTGCGCTCGAGCGCCGCGTCGGTGAGAACCTTGGTGGTCTCCTGGAAGGAGGCCGCCGAGAGGAAGCTCTCGGTCGCCAGAGAAGCCTTGGTGATTCCGAGGATGACTTCCTCGAAGCTGACCTGCTCCTTCTTCTCCTTCTTGAGTGCCTTGTTGAGGTCCTCGATCTCGTTGATGTCGATGTACTGACCGGGCAGCAGCTCGCTGTCGCCCTTCTGCTCGACCTTCACCTTCTTGAGCATTTGACGGACGATGATCTCGATGTGCTTGTCGTTGATGTCGACGCCCTGCGACTTGTACACCTTCTGGACCTCCGCGGTCAGGTAGACCTCGGTGGCGGTGCGGCCGCTGATGCGCAGCAGGTCGTGCGGGTAGAGCGAGCCCTCGTTGAGCTGCTTGCCGGCTTCGACCTTCTCGCCGTGCTCGACGAACAGACGCGTGCGGCGCGGGAACGTATAGGGGTGCTCCTCACCCGCCTCGTCCGTGATCGTGACCTTGCGGGCCTTCTCGGTCTCCTCGATGGTGACCTTTCCGGCCTGCTCGGCGAGCATCGCAAGACCCTTCGGCTTGCGAGCCTCGAACAGCTCGACGATGCGCGGGAGACCGTGCGTAATGTCGGCACCGGCGATACCACCGGTGTGGAACGTGCGCATGGTCAGCTGGGTACCCGGCTCACCGATCGACTGGGCGGCGATGATGCCGACGGCGTCGCCGATCTCAGCGATCTGGCCCGTAGCCAGCGAGGCGCCGAAGCACTTCTGGCAGATGCCGGTCTCGGCGCGGCACTTGAGCACCGAGCGCAGGCGCACAACGGCGTCGGGCTCGTCGACGAACGTCTCTTCGGCGTCGGCGAGGTGCTCGGGGGAGATCATCTCCTTGCTCGAGCAGATCACGCGGCCGCGCTTGGTCTTCCAGTCTTCTGACGGGTAGCGACCGACGATGATGTCGTTGATCGCTCCGTCGCGCCAGACCTCGACCTCGACGTCATCCTTGGTCTTGCAGTCGTTCTCACGGATGATCACGTCCTGCGAGACGTCGACGAGACGACGCGTCAGGTAACCGGAGTCCGCGGTGCGCAGGGCGGTGTCGGCGAGTCCCTTACGGGCACCGTGGGTGGAGATGAAGTACTCCTGAACGGTCAGACCTTCGACGAAGTTCGCCTTGATCGGACGCTCGATGATCTCACCCTTCGGGTTTGCCATCAGACCACGCATACCGGCGAGCTGGCGGATCTGCTTGAACGATCCACGCGCTCCGGAGTTGGCCATCATGTAGATCGGGTTGAGTTCCTCGAGGTTGTCCTCCATGGCCTGGCCGACCTCTTCGGTGGCCTGGGTCCACTGCTCGACGACCAGGTCGTGACGCTCGGCCTGCGAGATCAGGCCCATGTCGTACTGGTCCGAGATCTCGGCCACACGGTCGTCGTACTTCTTGAGGATCTCCTGCTTGCTCGGCGGGACGACGATGTCGTTCTTGGAAAACGTCACGCCGGCGCGCGTCGCGTACTTGAAGCCGAGGTCTTTGAAGGCGTCGAGGACGATCGCGACGGCCGAAGCGCCGTGCGCGTAGATCAGGCGGCCGATCACCGCGTTGATGTCCTTCTTGCGCATCGACTGGTTGACGAACTCGTACTCCTTGGGGTTGAAGTCATCGCCAAGAGTCTCAGCGAGCGCGCGCTCGATCGTCTCGTTGAAGATGATTCGACCGACCGTCGTGAGGACGTGGTCGTCGGTGCCCGGACGGCGGTACTCGGCGAGGTCCTGCAGCTTGACGGCGCGGTGCTCGTATGCGAGCTCGGCCTCCTGGGCGCTGCGGAAGACCTTCGGGCGGTCCTTCGCGTCGCCCTTCTTCAGCTCGGCTTCCTTCGTCTCGAGCTCCTCCTCGGTCGGGCCGTACGTCAGGTAGTACGTGCCCAGCACCATGTCCTGCGACGGCGTGGCCAGCGGCTGGCCGGTCGCGGGGCTGAGGATGTTGTTGCTCGAGAGCATCAGCAGACGGGCCTCGGCCTGCGCCTCGGCCGACAGCGGAAGGTGGACCGCCATCTGGTCGCCGTCGAAGTCGGCGTTGAAGGCGTGACAGACCAGCGGGTGGACCTGGATCGCCTTGCCCTCGACGAGGATCGGCTCGAAGGCCTGGATGCCGAGGCGGTGAAGGGTCGGAGCGCGGTTCAGCAGGACCGGGTGCTCGTGGATGACCTCTTCGAGCACGTCCCAGACCTCGGGCACGCCGCTCTCGACCATCTTCTTGGCGGCCTTGATGTTCTGGACGACCTTGCGCTCGACCAGTCGGGCCATGATGAACGGCTTGAACAGCTCGAGCGCCATGATCTTCGGCAGACCGCACTGGTGCAGGCGCAGGTACGGGCCCGACACGATCACGGAACGGCCGGAGTAGTCGACGCGCTTGCCGAGCAGGTTCTGACGGAAACGGCCCTGCTTGCCCTTGAGCATGTCGGAGAGCGACTTGAGCGCACGGTTACCGGGACCGGTCACCGGGCGGCCGCGGCGGCCGTTGTCGAACA
>JASGFX010000060.1:0-3339 GCA_047605325.1 Solirubrobacterales bacterium
ATCGGAGACGTCCTCCGCGCCGAACACGATGAGGGAGCCGTGGCCGGCGCCGCCCTTGGTATCGCGCGGCAGCTCGATGGTCAGGATCTCGGTGTTGGTGGCCTTGACCGCCTCGTCGGCGGCGAAGATGTGCGGGCCGGCGCCGGTGCGGGCGCCCAGGATGCCGATGGACTTGTACTTCTTGTCCAGCTTCATCATCTCGTGCAGCTGCGGATCGACGTTGGCGATGACGAGCCCGATGGTGTCGCCCAGCGGGTTGACGCCGACGAACTCGGTCGCCGACGGGCGCGCGCCAGCGACGGGCGCGGCCGGGGCCGCGGTCGGCGACATCTTCTTCATGACCTCGGCCATGACCTTGTTGATCATTTCCTCTGACATCGCTCAGCTCACTTCGCGGAGGGGAGGAGCTTCTCGACGTCGGTGTGCGGGCGCGGAATGACGTGGACCGAGACGAGCTCGCCCACCTTCGACGCGGCCGCCGCACCGGCGTCCGTGGCGGCCTTCACCGCACCGACGTCGCCGCGGACCATCACGGTCACAAACCCTGCGCCGATCTTCTCGCTGCCGATCAGCTGTACGTTCGCGGATTTGACCATCGCATCGGCGGCCTCGACCGCGCCCACGAATCCCTTGGTCTCGACCATGCCCAGTGCTTCCTGCATGTTGGACTCCTTCGTCTCTTCGTGCCCCTCAAGAGAGCTCTTCACACGAGTCTTGTACGAGCGACCTACACGATCTGCGCGCGTTTCTACACAATCCTGCTTAGTGAGGGGGCGCCATTGAGTACGCAAAACCGGTTGCTTACGATGTGAATCACAGCAACGGTGCGGAGGGCCATGCCGATCATCGAAGACAAGGCGCGCATCATCCAGGAGTTCGTGCCTGGCAAGCAGGTCACGCTCGCGCACATCATGGCCAACGCGGATCCCCAGTTGTTCCCCAAGATCGGCCTGATGGACAAGCACCGCGGCTCGGTCGCCGTCATGACGCTCACCCCCGGCGAATCGGCCATCATCGGCGGCGACATCGCCGCGAAGGCCTCCGATGTCGAACTCGCCTACGTCGACCGGTTCTCAGGCTCGCTGTTGCTCGTCGGGCAGTTGGCCGACGTGGAGGCCGCCGTCCGCGCCGTCGTCGACACCCTGGTCGATGTCCTCGGCTTCACCCCCTGCCCCATCACGAGGACCTAAGCCACCATGCGTTCGGTTCTGCTCGTCGGGAGCGTCGGCGTCGGCAAGACGACGCTGCGGCAGCGGCTGCACGGCGAGGAACTCGACTATGCCAAGACCCAGGCCGTCGAGACCCACGACGGCGTCGTCGACACCCCCGGCGAATTCCTGGAGTCGCGGTTCTACAAGAACGCCCTCATCAACGCGTCCTACGATGTCGACACCGTGGTGCTCGTGCAGGCCGCCGACCTGCGGGGCACCCGCTTCCCCCCCGGGTTCTCCACCGCGTTCAACCGCGAGGTGATCGGCGTCGTCACGAAGTGCGGGCTCCCCGATAATCGTCGCGACGACGCCATCGGGCATTTGAAGCTGGCCGGCGCGGGCAAAGTGTTCTGCGTCGACTCGGTCACCGGCGACGGCATCGAGGAACTGGCGGCGGAGCTGTGTCGAACATAACGCTGGGCGACAAGTCCTACGGGACCTTCGATCTGCGGGAACTGGTCGACATCGAACAGCTCCAGCAGATCCAGGACGATTTCGCCTCGGAGACCGGGCTGGCGATGATCACGGTGGACTCCGTCGGATCACCCGTGACGGAGGCGTCCCAATTCAGTGAATTCTGCCAGTTCCTGCGCCGCGATCCGAAGATCCGCAAGCTCTGCTACGGCTGCGATGCGCACGGCGGTTTCCAGAGTTCGCTGGAGGGCAAGCCGGTCATCTACCAATGCCACGCCGGTCTGGTCGACTTCTCCGTATCGATCACGATGGGCAACCAGTTCCTCGGCGCCGTGCTGGCAGGGCAGGTGCTGCTGAAGCACGGGCAGGACGAGTTGCAGCGCCTGTTCGCCGTCAACGACGCCTGGCGCGGCGACGCCGAGCTGGAGCAGCTCGCCACCCGGATCAAGACCGTCGACATGGACAAGCTGCACCGGGCCGCGGATGCGATCGTCACGCTGGCCAACGATGCGCTGCGGAAGCGTTCGCTGCTGCTGACCGCGCGGGCGTCGACGGGCCCCTACCTGGGTCGGCTGCCGATCTATCCGCCGCGCAACGGGGATTCGACGGTGCTCGCTCCCCTGCTGGATGGCCGGTCGAAGCCGCTGCCCCTGATCCCGATCGAGTCGGCGCCCAGACTCGATGCCGCGGAGTTCACGTCGAACCTGCACAGCCGCAACATCGCGGGCAACCTCGAGCTGCTCGGCGACTACCTCGACCGCTTGCTGCCGCGGTGGAGCCAGAAGATGCCGCGCGAGAACCTGCACGACTTCGAGGACGTGCTGATCGGCGTGGCGACCAGCGAGGGCGTCCAGTACGGGCGCGAGATGACGGTAGAGGTGATGAGCCGCCGCGGCAACCGGCGGTCGGCGATGAACCGCTACGAATGCCAGCTGCACTGCGAACGGCTGCTGATCCGGCTGCACGACCTGGTCGAGCCGAAACTCGCCGTCAAGGACCGCTCGATCGCCACCCTGCTCAACGAGATCGAGAAGGACCCGACGGCCTTCCTCAGCGTCGCGAAGGCCGCGTCGTATCTGGCGCTGTCGGAGTCGCACTTCTCGCGACTGTTCAAGCAGCACACCGGGCAGAGCTACATCACCTTCGTGACGAACAAGAGACTCGAGCGGGCCAAGCTGATGCTGACTCACACCGACAAGCCGGTGCTGCGGATCGCCACCGAACTCGACTTCCAGCCGCTCAACTACTTCTCCCGCACGTTCAAGAAACATGTCGGCCTCACCCCGAGCCAGTACCGCCAGCAGCGCAGCGCGGCCTGACGGCCCAAAGGAGCATCATGAGCACCTTCACCCTGCACACGCAGATCCGATTCGGGGCAGGCGCACTCGATGCGCTGACGCGATTCCGCGACAAGCGCGTGCTCCTGGTCACCGGCGCCTTCCTGGCACGCACCGACCTCTGCCGGGATGTGACGAGGCGCCTCGGCTCACGGGTGACGGTGTTCGACGAGGTCGAGCCCAACCCCACCGTCGCGCTGATCGGTAAAGGCACCGCGTGCTATCTGGCGACGGAGCCGGAGGTGGTCGTCGCGCTGGGCGGCGGATCCCCGATCGACGCGGCGAAGGCGATGCATCAGGCGGCGACGAAGGTCGGCTACGGCGCGGCGGAGGGCCTTGTCGTGGTTCCGACCACCAGCGGCTCCGGCTCGGAGGTA
>JASGFX010000061.1:0-2973 GCA_047605325.1 Solirubrobacterales bacterium
GGTGGGCACGCGCCGCGCGAGCCTTTGACTTCTCTGAAGCCGACTTGCCGCTCACGGCAGCGGTGCTCGCGGTCTGCTGGTCACCACGATCCGATCCGAACAGGCTGAGCCCGGCAAAGAACAGCAGCGCCGCAACGATGATCCCGATCATCAGCTTTCGTGAGTCCCTGTGCGGCTTGCAACCGGAGGGAGCGGCAGCCGAGGTGGCGATCGGCGCGGCAGCGCGAGGAGCCCCCTGCGCCGGACCGCTCGAGCCGGGGAGCTGCGAGCTGCCCGTGAGTGCAGCAAGCAACTGTCCGCTCGGTATGACGACAGCGGCGAACGCACGAGCGCGGACGGCGTGAGCGCAGCAGGCCTCGCACCCCTTGAGATGACGGACGGCATCGCGATACTGATCCGAGCGCGGATCGAACGCGCCGAGCGCGAAGCGATTGATCAACGATGCCTGTTCGGCGCAGCGCTCGGCCTCGTCGACCACCTCGTCCTCTTCGAAGGCCGCACCAAGCTCGGCCTCGACCTGAGCGACGACCACCTCGACCCGCTGCTCAGGTACACCGAGCGCCGACTCGATCTCGCGCGCAGGCAGTCCATGGATGACTGCGAGCGCCGCGGGCTGGAGTTCGCGCTGGCTGAAGTCGGAGCGCAGGATCTTGGCCGCTGCGGCGAGCTCCCTCTGCTGCTCTGCGGTCTCGGCCAGCGGATTCTGGATACCGAGTGCTTCGAGCACTTCAGGGTCGAGCCCGCGCTCGGGGTTGGCCGTGCGGAATTCGTCGACCGCACGACGAAACGTCGTGTCGATCAGAAAGGTCGCGCGGTCGACCGGAAGTTCGCGCGCCTGATGTGCCGAGATCAACGCGTGCCACGCCTGCCCGTAGAAGACGTCGATCTCCGAGAGCGCGAACCGGATCCCGATCGCGTCAAGGCGTTCTGCCGCTGCGGAGACGACTTCGGCATTGAGCCGGAGGTGCTCTTCGGCAACGGCGTCATCAGCGCGCGGATCGAACACCACGCTCATCCGAGCACCAGCACTTTCACGCCGCCGCTCGTCTTGGTCTTCCAAGGCCACGTCGCATTCGAGCGCACGACGGCGCGGAATGTGAAAAGTGTCGGGCGCGTGACTTTGGTGAAGCGGTGTTTCCAGACAAATCGCCCGCTCTTGTCGGCGGCGACGAGCCCGACTCTCTGCCACTTCCGCCCATTGCGCACAGCGATTTCAACGGGCGCGCCGGCCGCGGCGCCCGCGGTACCCGAGAGCTTGCCCGAGATCACGAGCTGCTGTCCGCGCACGAGACGTGCTTTTGAGCGATGCACGATCAGCGAGAGTTTCTGCCGCACGAGGGTGGATGCCGAGGCTGTGGTTTCTGACGTGGACGACGGGTGGTATTCAAAGACGATCTGACGCGCACCCTTCGGCTTCACGTTGAACTTGAACGTGCCCCTGGAAGATGTCTTCGTGATTCCGAGCGGCTTGATTGCAGCGTTTCCACCGACGCTCACAGCGACGACTTCGAGTCGCGCGCCAGAGATCGGGGCGCCATCCGCCGTCTTCAAATCGCCACGAATCGCGACTGTCTTGCCACCCCGGCCCTCGATCACCTTCGAGCGCGTGATCACCAGTGGCGTCGTGACCGACGGGGTTCCGTTGCTCGTGTAGACCGGGCCGGAGTAACCGAAAGTGATCGGAGCGAGCTTGCCGATGTTGCCGGCGGCGTCGCTCGCATAGACGACGACGGTGTGGAAGCCGGCTCCGACTGCGGCAAGATCCACAGAAAACGTGGGGTCCTGCGAAAGTGGGCAGGGAACACGCTGCTTGAAGATCCCCGAGCACGATCCTCCCAGATTGGTCACGTCGCGCTTGACTCCGTCGATCGTGATCCAGTAGCTCTTTATCCCGCCGCCCTCGTCATTGATCGACACGTCGAGGTCGCGCGTTCCGGAGACTGCGCGCGCACCGGGCAGTGTCCCGCCCGAGAGCGAGAGCGTCGGCGGCGCATTGTCGGAGAGATCGACGCGCGCCGAGGCCAACGTCGCCTTTGCGACATTGAGACCGAGACTGCCGCAGCCCGAGCCCTGCGAGCACTGCACTCCGAGCTGAAGGCTGCTCGCGCTTATACCCGTCGCCTGGGTGATCGACGTGGCGACAGAGCACGCCGAAACGACTGCCTCGCACTCTCCGGAGTAGCTGTCGACACCGCCGACCGTTCGTCGCAGACCCGCACTCAGAGCTGGTTTTGATCCGACGCTGAGGAATGAGATCGAGATCGATCGCTTGACCGAGTAACCCGTGATCGAAGTTCCGTCAGGTGCATCAAATGCGAATCCGGCATTTTCACCTGCGTTGAGGAACGGGCCCAGGGCCGTCACCGTAAGCGATGGGCACGAACCGCCCAGACTGAATAGTGAGAGCAATGACCCGGCCGAGTGCTTCTGCATCCAGGCACTGTTCGGAAGCGACTCGCCGGACGGCCCCGAGCAGCTGTAGACGCTGTACGTACCCGCCGAGGCCGGCTGCGCGATCCATCCGCAGCAGAGCACGACGATGACCGCCGCCACGAGTGCGGCGATGCGTCGATCTGCGCTGGCTGTTCGCCGAGCTTCTGACACTGCTTGATATTCCCCCTATGAGTGCGAGGCCCAAGCCGAGTTGCGGGCGACGCGTAGGGAAAAGGTAACTCACGGGTTACCGCAATGCAAGTGCCCGCGTGCCAGCTATTGGATGTCGAATTCGGCGCCGCTGTCGCTCGAGGGATGCTCGGGCGTGACCCTCGGCTCGGTCGGTTCGACCGCCTGAGGCGCAGGTTGTGCGGTCGTCGGCGCCGGCGTCGTCTCGGCTTCGGCTTTCTTGACCTTGGCTTTCTTCTTTGCGGCCTTTTTCTTCGCAGACTTCTTGGCCGAGGATTTCTGCGCTCCAGCCGCTGCGCCGGCGGCCGGAGCGTGCGAGCTCTGGCCGGCCGGCGCGGTTGCCGGTTTGTC